>CAZTYF010000012.1:0-62369 GCA_964617455.1 uncultured Oscillospiraceae bacterium
CGGGAACATTTCTTCCATACCCCTCCGGAACTTTCGGTGTATACCCCTCGGGAACATTTCTTCCATACCCCTCCGGAACTTTCGGTGTATACCCCTCGGGAACTTTTCTTCCATACCCCCTATGGTTTGGGTTTGAATCGGGCTATGCGATTCGGGTTAAATTTTTCCACAAAGGCATTATAAAATTAAGACTAACTCTCTCTCTTATTCTTTTATATTATTATATTATTATATTCTGTGTGACAGATTTGTCGTAGGTGGTGCGACAATTTTGTCATAGGTGGTGTGACAGTTTTGTCGTAGGTGGTGTGACAACTTTGTCATACCTCTCCATACGGAAATATGAAAAGATGGCACGCACCGGCACGAATTTTATGTTATAATAGGTTTAGAAATCAGAGATGGGGAATGGAGTGTGACGTCCTAGGCTTTTGGGGGTGCGGTTTTTTGCTCTTGAACGAAATTTGAGTTTGCGGTATAATATGTGTCGGAAATAACAGAGTATGGGGGCGATTTGATTGGCGGCAAATTTCCCATTATTGGGCGGGACGGTGTCCCTCGATATTTCAGGGAGGGGTCTGGCGGAGGATTTGAAGGAAAAAATCCTCAAAACGAGGCTCACGATTTATGAATGCAGTGGAACGGAAAGCGAAATCAAGGAGTGGTTCAAGACCATCAATATAGTCAGCATACCCTTAAACGAGCAAAAGCTGTCCAACGCCATTCATTCCGGGCCCTTTGTAACCAAGGCGAAGGAGGAGTTTTCCAACAGTCAAAATGCCAATATCCAAAAATGGTCTGCCTATATAAGCGGAGACGTGAAACGGCAGGATTATTTGCGAACAGCCCTGAATTGGGTCAGCCGGGGAAATATAGACGATTATATGAGCCGCCACAGATATGACGACAATATAAACGAGCTCAGGACTTATTTTAACAACGTGATTGACTGGGTTTCGGGCGTTTTTGTCGATGTAAAAAAAGAGATGCGGGGTCTGAACTGGGGCGAAATGTATGAGAAATACCATACGAATGCTTATGACCCAAACGGGGTTCACAACAAATTGGAGGAACTGTACGGAGATTTTTATGTCCGTAACAAAAAGGGCATATTTGAATATATCTTGGGGGGATGTGCGGACACAAAACTCTTGGAAGTGCGTGTTTTTGACGATGTTGTAAAGCATACGGTCTATGAAAAACAGACGGCTAAGGCCAAGGCGAAAGGTATTTCCAACTGTCCTCTGTGTGCAATCGGAAATGACAATAACAAAACGCGTATTTATAAACAAAGAGAAATAGAAGCCGACCACGTCACCGCCTGGAGCCAGGGAGGCGCAACGAATATAAAAAACTGCACCATGCTGTGTATAATCCACAACCGAGCCAAAGGCAATAAATAAGCCAAGCCCTCCAAATGGCATGGCAAATATGCCGGTAAAACCGTCAATACGCACGCTGCCGGAGACAGCCGACAAATAAATGAAGTAAAACTTAATTTCTTCCCAATAATCCAAAATCGGCTCCCTGTCAGCCCGGGGAGCCGACAAACGGTGATGAATATGTGGAGGTATAATATGTTAATACAGTGAAAGCCAAACACCCCGACAGCCTATTTCCGATTCTGTGTAAACTCAAAAATGGTAATGTAGTAGGATTTATCCGTGGCAGGAGTTGACTCGCTCAATTCCTGCTCTGATTATGTTTTACTCCGGCGGGCGGAGCTTGAACGGAGCGAATTTGAAATTTTACGCAATAAAATACCCAAAAAGACTTTACAATGTGTTATGTTTGGATTATAATACCTACGATGAGAAAATTATTCGGAGGATTGAGATAATATGCCAATGGATATTGTTAAAAAGCTTACGGAAGCAGAAAATACCGCAGCAAAAAACGAGGCTATGGCCCGTGAGGCTGCCGATGAAGCTTTGAAAAAATCTCACGAAGAGGCCGCCCAAATTGTCGCAAAGGCCAAGGAAGAGGCAGACCGATTGCTTGTCAATGCAAAAAAAAAGGCAGAAGAAGAGGCCAAAGTGCTGAAGGCGGACTATGATAAAAGGTTTAAGAAAGAAGCGGATGCTCTTGCATCTAAGATGAAAGATGCAAAAGACAAAGTTGCCAAGATTATTTTGAAAGAATTGGTTTAGGAGGTGAGTGTATGGCGAAGCTTCCCATGAAGCGGGTTGAGATTTACGGTCTCAAAACCCGTAGGAAGGCGATTTTGGAAGCACTGCAGCGCTATGGCGTCTTGGAGCCCATAAGTGAGGACTTAAGCGAAATGGGTTTTGAAAAAATGGAGACCTCCAAGTCCGCTGCGACCTTTGCCAAAGCTGAGGATACCATAAGAAATGCCCTTGAGATTCTGAAAAGGTATTTCCCGGAAAAAGTGCCTCTGTTGTCGATGCTAAGCGGAAAAAAGACATTAAGTGTCAGTCAATATTACAATACCGTTGAAAATGCAAACAGGGCTCTTGATATAGCTCGTGAAATTAACGACTTATCAAAACGAAACTATGAGCTTGAAGCGGATATTGCCAAATGCGAAGGTGCCATAACTTCCCTTGAATCTTGGCTGGGACTCGATATACCGATGAATTTCAGGGGTACAAAAAAGACCGCGGCCCTCATCGGAACATTTCCCGAGCCTATGACGGAAGCGGATATATTAATTGGTATAAGTAAGAATTTAACTGCCGAAGAGTCGGAGGACCCTCTTTATGCGGCAGATGTCAATGTGCTTCATTCCGAGACGAGTTTTTCGAATGTTTGTGTCTTTTGCCGCAAGGAAAAAAGACATGAGATCGAGACCGCTCTGAGGGATTTGGGCTTTGCGAAACCCCAATATGTGACAAAAAAACCTCCCGTGGAGGAAAAAGAGCTGCTCCTTAAACAGATTGACAATGATGAAAAATTGATCGAAAAAAACACAAAGCGAATCGAGACCCAAACAAAACACAGGGACCTGCTCAAATTTATGGTTGATTACTATGCCATGAGGATTGAGAAGTATGAAACTCTCGGAGACATAAACCAACGTAATAAATTTTTTGTTATATACGGCTATGTTCCCGAGAAGTATTGTGCCCGCCTTGCGGAAGAATTGATGCGAAAATATGATGCCGCCGTGGAAATCGGTGATTCGTACGAAAAGGATGAACCTCCGGTTCTTCTTCACAACAACCCCTTTTCCGCTCCGGTTGAGTCGGTCCTTGAAACCTACAGTATGCCCGGAAAGTTTGAAATCGACCCTACGTTCATTATGTCGCTTTTCTACTATTTCCTTTTCGGTATGATGCTTTCGGATGCCGGCTATGGACTCCTGATGATTGTGGGCTGTGCTTTCCTGATTCTCAGATTTCCAAATATGGCTCCGGGAACAAAAAAGGCGCTTAAAATGTTCTTCTGGTGCGGAATTTCCACGTTTGTATGGGGACTGCTGTTTGGCGGTTTCTTTGGGGATGCGGTTCAGGTAATTTCCCGAACATTTTTTGACCATGAGGTGCGTATTCCGCCATTATGGTTTGAACCCATAAAGGATCCCATGCGTATGCTTATATTCTCATTTGCGGTGGGAATTTTGCATATTTTTGTGGGGCTTGGCATAAAATTTTATCAAATGGTAAAACAGGGCGATATTAAAGGCGCCGTATACGATGTGGTATTCTGGTATATGTTGGTTGGCGGCGGAATCGTGTTTTTGATTTCGACTCAGATGTTTGTCGAAATGGCCGGGTTGAGTTTCAAACTTCCCTCTGCGGTAGGTTCGGTTGCTGCCGTCTGCGCAGGAATAGGTGCCGTCGGTATTATCCTGTTCGGTGGCCGTGCTTCGAGAAATCCGGCAAAACGTGTGGCCAAGGGTCTCTATGAGCTGTACGGTGTCACAAGCTATTTAAGTGATATATTGTCATACTCGAGATTGTTGGCTTTGGGACTTGCCACAGGTGTAATAGCCCAGGTATTTAATCAAATGGGAAGTATGTTTGGCGGCGGAGTGATAGGCGCAATTTGTTTTACGCTCGTGTTTATCGTAGGCCACGCCCTAAATATGGCAATAAACCTGCTTGGAGCATATGTACACACAAACCGGCTTCAGTTTGTGGAATTCTTCGGTAAATTTTATGAAGGCGGCGGAAGGAAATTTAAGCCTTTTACTGCCAATACAAAATATTATAAATTCAAGGAGGAAAATTGAGAATGGAAAATTTAGGAGTTGTTTTTGCATTGACCGGTGCGGCTTTGGCGGCACTTATGTCAGGAATCGGTTCGGCAATAGGAGTCGGCATGGCCGGTGAGGCGGCGGCGGGTGTTGTTACCGAAGACCCCAATAAATTTGGAAAGGTGCTTATTCTTCAGCTTCTGCCCGGTACACAGGGAATCTATGGTCTGCTCATTGCATTTATCACTCTTTCACAGATAGGAATACTGGGAGGAAATGCCGATATATCCGTTACAAAGGGTCTTTTATACTTGGCGGCCTGCTTGCCCATGGCATTTGTGGGTCTTTGGTCCGCAATCAGACAAGCCCGAGCTGCCGTTTCCGGTATTCAACTTGTGGCTAAGCGTCCCGACCAAATGGGTAAATCCATGATATTCGCCGCAATGGTTGAAACATATGCTATTTTGGCATTGCTTATCTCCATTCTTTCAATCACAGGTATAGGAAGCCTCAATCTTTAGAAGATAGAATCCGATAGCTAATATCGGAATGTGACAAAGGAGTGATAGTATGCAAAACCAAGTCGGCGGACTTGATGTTATCATAGGTCAAATAGAAAAAGAATCAAAGGCTGTCATTGCCGGTATTGAATCAACGTCTGAAAGTGAAACGAGTAAAATAATTTCGGAGGCTAAGGACGAAGCCGACAGGATTGTAGCCGAGGCAAAAGCGGTTGCCGATAAAATTTACTCGGAAACTATCGAACGGGATAAAAGCGCTATGGATCATGATCTGAGCAGAAATTTACTTTCAGAAAAACAAAAGCTTTTAGACAACATCATTGACGATGTTATTGCCGGCATTAATGACTCACACGATGAAAAATACTTTGATTTCCTCAAGGCTCTCTTAAAAAAATATGCCGGAGACGGAGCGGGAGAGTTGCTCTTGAGCGAACGTGACGTCAAAGGTATGCCTCATAGTTTTAAAAAATTCCTTGCGGCCGATTATCCAAATCTCAGAATCAAATTTGGGGAAAATGTGGATTCGGGCTTCATTATAACTTACGATGATGTTGACGTTGAGGAAAATTGCACCTTATCCGAATTGACCGAGTCCGCAATGGATGTCATAAAAGAAAAGGCGCAAAATGAGATTTTTGCTTAATCGGGAGGGATGATTTTGTGGCAGAGCTATACACCTATGCAGTGTCGAGAATCCATGCGAAAGAGATGGAATTGATAAATTCGGCCGATATGGAACAATTGCTTGGCTGTTCGGATTATGGCGAAGCCATGCGATATCTCCAAGGCAAAGGCTATGGCTTGGGAGTCGAATATACGGATTTTGAAATCATGATTAGGGACGAGATTGGCAAAATGTGGGACTTAATTCATGAACTGATACCCAAACCGGAGTCTTTTGAAATTTTAACGCGACAAACGGATTTTCAAAATCTGAAAGCTGCGATAAAAGCCGTGTTTACCTCCGAAAAATTTGACGATTGTCTTGAAATCGGCGGAAGCATAGAACCGAATGTGATTGTCGAGGCGGTTAAACTCAAGAACTATACCGAACTTCCGAATTTTATAGCAGGCACTGCCGAGGAAGCAGTGGAAATATTTCTGAAAACCGGTGATGGTCAAGAATGCGACATAGCTGTTGACCGTGCCTGTCTCGAAACAATTCTGAAAGAAGCTAAGGAGTCCGGAGTCGATATTATTCTGAGCTATGGGGAACTTCTCACGGCACTGAGCGACATAAAAATCGCAGTAAGATCCGCTAACAGCGGCAAAACAAAGGGATTTGTCGAAAGGGCCCTTGCAGATTGCCGCAGCCTTGACACAGACGATTTGTCCGATGCTGCATCCAAAAGTATCGATGAAGTTTATAACTATTTGGAACATACCGATTACAGAGATGCTGTGGATGCTCTCAAAGTTTCGATGTCCGAATTCGAAAAATGGTCGGACAATAGAATTATGGAGATGATCCGAAGCCAAAAAGCGAATCCTTTTACCCTGGCGCCGATTTTTGCATATGTCCTCGGGAAAATCAACGAAACAAAGGCCATTCGAATCGTCCTTTCGGGTAAGAAAAACGATCTTGACATGGACTTGATTAGAGGAAGGATACGTGATTTGTATGTATAACATTGCAGTTATGGGTGACAAGGACAGCGTCGCCGGATTCGGCGCATTGGGGATTGAGACTCATTATACCGATGAGGCTGCGGAATGCAAGAAGGTTTTCAGACAGCTTGCCTCCGGTGGCAGGTATGCAGTAATCTTTATCACCGAAAAGGCTGCCGCAATGATTGGCGACGAAATAGACAAATACAGTGAAATGATGATTCCGGCGATTATACCGATTCCGGGAGTGTCCGGTAACACCGGCAGCGGTGTTGCGAGGGTTAAACGTTCGGTGGAAAAAGCTGTCGGGTCCGATATAATATACAATGACTGAAACGTCTCAATGACGGTCCTTAGCGTCAATTGAGATATTTGTGATGAATTCAGAATAACTTAGAATTTTAGGATGTGATAAAATATGGCGAAAGGAATAATTAAGAAGGTCGCCGGTCCTCTTGTGGTTGCAGAGGGTATGCGCGAGTGTAATATGTATGACGTTGTTCGCGTCGGAGACCAACACTTGATTGGCGAAATTATCGAGATGCACGGCGATAGAGCATCGGTCCAGGTATACGAGGAAACATCCGGCCTGGGACCCGGTACCCCGGTTGAATCAACCGATATGCCTCTGAGTGTTGAGCTTGGCCCCGGTTTAATCGGAAGTATTTTCGATGGAATTCAAAGGCCTCTTGATGATATTATGAAAATTGCGGGCAACAACTTGCGCCGCGGCGTTGAAATTCCCTCGTTAAAAAGAGACAAAATCTGGGATTTTGAGGCAACCGCTAAAGTCGGCGATAAGGTAATCGGCGGTGATGTTCTCGGAACCGTTGCGGAGACCGATGTCGTTACCCAAAAGATAATGGTACCCCCCGATATTTCGGGTACAATAAAATCAATAAAATCGGGAAGCTGTAAAGTAGATGAAACCATTGCCCTTATAACAACCGAAGAAGGTGAAAAAGAAGTCACCCTGATGCAAAAGTGGCCCGTAAGGCGCGGTAGGCCCTACAGCGAAAAGCTGCCGCCGGAGATGCCCCTTGTTACCGGCCAAAGAGTTATCGACACCATGTTCCCGATTGCGAAGGGCGGCGTGGCTGCAGTTCCGGGTCCTTTCGGCAGCGGCAAAACCGTTGTTCAGCATCAGCTTGCAAAGTGGGCGGATGCCGACATAGTTGTTTATATCGGCTGCGGCGAGCGGGGCAATGAAATGACAGATGTGTTGAACGAATTCCCGGAATTGGTTGACCCAAAGACCGGAAAGTCTTTGATGGAGAGGACCGTTTTGATTGCCAACACCTCGGATATGCCGGTTGCGGCAAGAGAAGCTTCGATTTACACCGGAATTACCATTGCCGAATATTTCAGGGATATGGGGTATTCTGTTGCATTGATGGCTGATTCCACGTCTCGCTGGGCCGAAGCCCTTCGTGAGATGTCCGGCAGACTTGAGGAAATGCCCGGCGAAGAAGGTTATCCTGCATACTTAGGCAGCCGTCTTGCTCAATTTTACGAGCGCGCCGGACGAGTTATAACAATCGGTAGCGACAAGAGGGAGGGGGCCCTTTCCGTAATCGGAGCCGTATCCCCACCCGGTGGTGATATATCCGAGCCCGTATCTCAGGCAACACTCAGGATTGTCAAAGTTTTTTGGAGTCTCGATGCGGGGTTGGCATATAAGAGGCATTTCCCTGCGATAAATTGGCTTACCAGCTATTCTCTCTATCTTGACACCATGGAAAGCTGGTTCAATGATAATGTTCATTACGACTGGATGAGTCTCAGAAATGACCTTATGCGTCTTCTCCAAGAAGAGTCCGAACTTGACGAAATTGTAAAAATGGTGGGTATGGATGCTCTTTCTGCCGGGGACAGAATTAAACTCGAGGCGGCACGGAGTATTCGTGAAGACTTCTTACATCAAAATGCATTCCATGAGATCGACACATTCTCTCCCCTTGAGAAACAGTACTATATGATGAGGCTCATGATGGATTACTATAAAAACTGTTCGGATGCCCTCAACATCGGAGCGGATGTGGAAGCCTTGGTTGCCATGCCTGTCAGAGAACAAATCGGACGGTTTAAATATTACAATGAAGACGACATAAAGGGCGAGTACGAAAAAGTTCGGGACGAAATCAAAAGCGAGATTAATCAAATTCTTTCCGAAAGGGAGGTTGACTGATATGCCAAAAGAATACAGAACAATTGAGGAAGTAGCCGGTCCTTTGATGTTGGTCAGGAATGTTGAGAATGTTAATTTTAACGATTTGGGCGAGATAATTTTGGCTAACGGAGAGAAGCGGCGCTGCAAAGTTCTTGAAATAGACGGCAGTAATGCTTTGGTTCAACTGTTTGAGCCATCCACCGGGATTAACATTTCCACAAGCAAAGTCCGTTTTTTGGGCAGAAGTATGGAGCTTGGTGTCTCTATAGATATGCTTGGACGGGTATTTGACGGCTTGGGACGGCCGATAGATAACGGCCCGGAAATCCTGCCGGAAAAGAGACTCGATATTGACGGACTGCCTATGAATCCTGCAGCAAGGAGTTATCCCGAGGAGTTTATCGAAACGGGTATTTCTGCCATAGACGGGCTCAACACTTTGGTTCGGGGACAGAAGCTCCCCATATTCTCCGCAAGCGGTCTGCCTCACGCAAATTTGGCAGCTCAAATTGCCAGACAAGCCGGAGTGCGGGGAACAAACGAACAATTTGCCGTTGTTTTTGCCGCCATGGGAATCACCTTTGAAGAGTCGAATTTCTTTGTAGAAAGTTTCAAAGAGACCGGAGCCTTGGACAGGACCGTCATGTTTGTTAACCTTGCAAATGACCCTGCCGTTGAGAGAATATCAACCCCCCGAATGGCATTGACAGCTGCCGAGTTTTTGGCTTTTGAAAAAGATATGCATGTTTTGGTTATTATGACCGATATTACCAACTACGCAGATGCCCTTCGTGAGGTTTCTGCCGCCCGGAAAGAAGTTCCGGGACGCCGAGGATACCCGGGCTATATGTATACCGATCTTGCCAACCTTTACGAAAGAGCCGGACGTCAGCACGGCAAAAAAGGATCTATAACCATGATCCCCATACTGACGATGCCCGAGGATGATAAGACTCACCCCATACCGGATTTGACCGGATATATTACCGAGGGTCAAATTATTCTGTCTCGTGAACTTTACAGAAAGAATATTATGCCACCGATTGATGTATTGCCATCCCTTTCAAGACTTAAGGATAAAGGAATCGGTGAGAGTAAGACAAGAGAGGACCACGCCGACACTATGAACCAGCTTTTTGCCGCTTATGCCCGAGGCAAGGACGCAAAGGAATTGATGGTTATTCTCGGTGAGGCAGCCCTAACGGAAATAGACAAGAAATATGCCCATTTTGCCGATGAGTTCGAAAAGAGATATGTATCCCAAGGTTATCAGACCCGTCGTAGCATAGAGGAAACCTTGGATATCGGATGGGAGCTTTTGGGAATGCTTCCGCGCAGTGAGCTTAAACGTATCAAAGATGAGTATCTTGACAAATATTATAAAGAGACCAAAGAATAGACGTTTTTTCGATACTGACTGTAATATTTTGACACAAAGCGGTTTAAAGGAGGAAAACCAATGGCAATGACCCAGGTCAATCCGACTCGAATGGAACTTACCCGCCAAAAGAGCAAGCTTGCAACTGCTCTGCGTGGACATAAACTGCTCAAGGACAAGCGCGATGAACTTATGCGTCGTTTTTTGGACTTGGTAAGGCAAAACAAACAACTCAGAGAAGAGGTGGAGGAGGGGATCAAGGCCGCCAATCGCCGCTTTGTTTTGGCGTCTGCCGTTATGAGCGATCCTGCTCTTAAGACCGCAATGCTCGCACCGAAACAGAATGTTTCCGTAAATGTTACCGCCAAAAACGTTATGAGCGTGAACATCCCCGTTATGGACTACAAAACATCTTCACCGCGGCAGGATGACATTTTTTCATACGGGTTTGCTTTCACATCCGGCGATCTTGATGATGCCGTTCGCTCCCTGAGCGATATATTTCCAAAGCTTTTAAAACTTGCCGAATGCGAAAAGTCCTGCCAATTGATGGCCGATGAAATCGAAAAGACCCGCCGCAGGGTTAATGCTCTTGAACATGTTATGATACCGGAATACCAAAGACAGATAAAATTTATCACTATGAAACTTGACGAAAACGAACGATCGACTCAGATTCGTCTGATGAAAGTCAAAGACATGATGATAAAAGAAAACATAGAAGCAAAACGGGCAAAAATGTCATGATTTTTTATCGTTACATACTGCATTGGCTCATCTTTGTGATGATTTATTACATGGATATGACGGCGAATTACTATATAAATGAGACGGCTTTAACGGGGAGAATCAACCATGAAAAAAAACGATTTGCGATATTTAAACCTTCTGCATATGCGCTATGGCAACATCAGGAAAGCATCCGAAGCGATAATAAACCTCAGTGCTTTTCTGAATTTACCCAAGGGTACCGAACATTTCCTCAGCGATATCCACGGTGAATATGAGTCTTTTACCCATATTTTGAAAAATGGGTCGGGCGTTATCAAATCAAAGATAGATTTGGTATTTGAAAATACTCTGCCGGAGAGCGAGAGAAAATCTCTTGCTACTCTGATCTATTATCCCGAGGAAAAATTAGAGCTCGTTAAGAAGGAATTTAAGAAAAGCGCCGATCTGAAAGAATGGTATATGCTGACTCTTCACAGATTGATTGAAGTTTGCAAGGCAAGCGCTTCAAAATATACCCGTTCCGATGTGCGCAAGGCCTTACCGGAAGGTTTTGATTATATCATAGATGAACTTTTGCATACGCAGGATATAGAAATCGATAAAAACGAATATTACAAACAGATAGTCTCAACCATAATAGACATTGGAAGAGCCGATGCCTTTATCGTTGCCATGGCAGAACTCATCCAGCGTTTGGCAATTGCAAAGTTGCACATAATTGGAGATATATACGATAGGGGACCGGGAGCACCGATTATCATGGATACATTGATGCAACATCATAGCGTTGACATTCAGTGGGGTAACCATGATATCGAGTGGCTCGGTGCTTCCATCGGTAGCCCGGCATGTATTGCGAATGTTATTCGTCTCAGTTCCCGGTATGATAATATGCAAACCATAGAAGGAGACTATGGTATAAGTATACGTCCCTTGGCGGTGTTTGCCATGGAAACATATGCTAAGGACCCTTGTGAAGTTTTTATGCCGAAACATTTGGAAATTACGGAATACAGCAAACACGATGAGAAGCTTATTTCAAAAATCCACAAGGCAATTACCGTAATTCAGTTTAAGCTTGAGGGTCAGATCATAAAACGTCATCCCGAATACGGAATGGACGACCGCTTATTGCTTGAATTGATTGATTACGAAAAAGGCACCATAACCATAGACGGCAAGGAGTATGATCTGATTGACAAAAATTTCCCCACTGTCGATCCTCAAAATCCGTATGTGCTTACATCGGGTGAACAAGAGGTCGTCAGCCGCCTTCGCGAGGCATTTATGAGCAGTGACCGTCTGAAAAAGCATATGCGTTTTTTGATTGATTGCGGCTCACTTTATAATTTATACAACTCTAATCTTATGTATCACGGTTGCATACCTATGACCGAGGACGGCAAATTTGAAAAAGTAAATCTATTCGGTACATCCCTTGCAGGGAAGGCACTCTTTGATGAAATCGATTTCAGGGTTCGCATTGGTGTAAAGACCAAGGACGGTACGGCAGAGCATACGGCGGCAGAGGACCTGATGTGGTATCTTTGGTGCGGTGCAAAATCCCCTCTCTATGGCAAAGACAGAATTGCAACATTTGAAAATTACTTTATTTCGGACCCCGAATTACACATAGAGAAGAAAAATCCCTATTACCGCCACGTGGCCAAAAGAGAAGTTGCGGTTATGATTTTAAAAGAGTTTGGGCTGAAACCCGCAAATTCTCACATCATCAACGGACACGTTCCCGTTGAAATAAAAAAAGGACAAAGTCCCATCAGAGCCGGCGGAAAGCTGTTTGTAATAGACGGCGGACTCTCAAAAGGATACCAGCCCAAAACCGGAATTGCAGGCTACACCCTGCTTTATAATTCTCACGGTCTGATATTGGTCTCCCACGAACCCTTTGAATCCAAAGAAAAAGCTGTAAGAGATGAAATTGATATTCATTCAAAAAATGTGGTCCTCGAACGGACGGGAAAACGCATAATGGTATCCGACACCGACAAGGGTGCTGAAATCCGAGAGAGAATAGAAGATCTGAAAATTTTATTGAATGCCTATCGGGACGGCACTCTAAAGCCCAAAAATTAAGTTGTAAAAAACTGTTCATATACAAATAATTTCATAAAAAGATTAATTCCTCCGGCAGTTCAAACCAGAACTGCCGAAGGAATTTTATTCAACAATATTCAGTTCGTTCGAGACGTCATAAGACATTTTGAAGCAGAAAAATTTTTAAATCTTGAAATTATTTATAATTATATTATTGATTTTTTTATTTATTTGGGATATAATGTAACAAAGTGATTGTGAAAATCATGATTCAGGGGGTGTTAGTGTGCAAGGAAGAGTATTTCAGAACACGCTTGTGCAGCTTAAGAAAGAGGTCCAAAGAACCTTGGGAGTTATTGATGACAGTGATACCATCATTGCATGCAGTGATGAGGAAAAAATCGGTAACACGGTTGACAACATATTTACCGTTTTTTCGGCAACCGGAGAGGTCAAAACGGTTGCCGGGGCTTGCTATAAAAAAATTGAAACCTTTAGCAAATGCGAATATATAGTTTTTTGTGAGGGTGATGATGACATAGCAAGAAATGCTTGCTCTTTTTTGGCGGTAAACTTTCTCACTATCAAACAATACTACGACGAAAAATATGACAAGTCGAGTTTTATTAAGAACATCATTGTGGATAATGTATTACCGGGAGACATACTGTATCGTACAAAAGATCTCCATATTAGTGTCGAAGGATACAGGATTGTATATCTCGTTCGAGTTGCCGAAGAGACAGATCGGAGTTATATGGACATACTTAACAATATGTTCCCGGACAAAGCCAATGATTATGTTATAAGAATTGACGAAAAGGATTCTGTTGTAATAAAAGAGTTTCGCTCCGAGCCCACCAAAGCCGAAATTTTGAATGTAGCTCAAAGTATATTTGACACTCTCGGAGCAGAGGCTATGATAACACCTCTTGTCGGAGTATCAACTTTATCCGAGAAAATTCAGGATCTTTCCCAGTGCTACAGGGAATCAAGGATTGCTCTTGAGGTCGGAAAAGTGTTTGACACGGAGAAAAATATAATAAGCTATGATAACTTGGGTATCGGACGATTGATTTACCAACTACCCACGACCTTGTGCGAACTTTTCCTGAATGAGGTATTCAAAAAAGAGTCTATAAATGTTCTTGACAGTGAGACAATCTACACTATTCAGAAGTTTTTTGAGAATAATCTCAATGTGTCTGAAACTTCAAGGAAATTGTTTGTTCACAGAAATACATTGGTTTACAGACTTGACAAAATCAAGAAACTCACGGGTCTTGATTTAAGGGAATTTGATGATGCTATCATATTTAAGGTTGCTATGATGGTCAACAAATACCTGTCATCTCAACCTACAAGATTGTAAAACTGCGGTTCGTCGATTTTTAAGTTGTGATATAGTTCTCCGGGACGGCTGTTTGTATCTGTCCGTCCCTATGATTTTGTTAGATTGGGGGGACATAGGACCCATGAGCAAAAGGATGATAAAAATTACTGCCGTCATCATTGCTACCGTGTTCTTTTTGGGAATTTGCGCCGGACTAGCCGCTTTTTATTTAATTTGAACCTAAAACAAAGTATAAGAAAATTAATAATTTTCAAAGGAGCGGAATATGTACATAAAAAAGAGGACGCTGATTCTTTTGGCCGTCTTGTTAATCATAGCGACTTCTGTTATAGCGATCGGAATTGTGAATCCCTTCGGATTCACGCATTTTTTAAGTTTTTTGAAGTTTGATATCATGACGGACGCCATTGAGGACAAATATTATGCAGACGTTCCGGTTGGCGATTATGTAAACAGTGCTATTTCCGGTTTTGCCGAGGGAACCGGTGACCCGTACACCGATTTTTTGTACGGAGATGAGGCGGATGCATACTACGAAGATATAAGCGGCAGCTTTGAGGGCATCGGTGTCTATATCGAAAACAATACCGAAGATAACACAATAACCGTGGTTTCGGCAATTGCCAACTCCCCTGCGGAGGAAGTGGGAATTGTCAGCGGCGACAAAATATTGGCTGTGTCGGGAGTAAATTACACCGGTGAACAGCTTAACGAAGCAGTAAAAAATATGAAGGGACAATCTGGAACCACGGTTGATGTTACTGTCCTTAAGGCAGCCACCGGCGAGACAGTGACCCTTACGGTAGAGCGGCGGCATATTGATGTTACCACGGTTACTTCAAAAATGATAGAGGGTACCCATACGGGATATATTGCAATATCTCAGTTTACCGAAACAACCGGCGAGGAATTTCGCAAGCACATTGCGGAGCTCACGGGTTCCGGTGCGAAAGATCTTGTTATCGACCTTCGAAATAATCCCGGAGGATATGTCGATGCAGCGGTTGATGTGGCATCGAATTTTGTTAAGTCCGGCGAAGAGGTGGTTTACACCTTGGATAAAGACGGTGAAAAAGAAAGTTACACATCCCAAGGAAGTCAGTATTACCTTCCCTTGGCTGTGTTGATTAATCAGGGTACCGCATCCTCCGGAGAAATTTTGACAGGTGCTCTCAAAGATTACGGTCTTGCCCGTGTGATAGGCGAAAAGTCTTATGGCAAGGGAATTGTTCAAGAAGTTTTTGAAGGAATAGGCGGAATTGCGTCTGTCACGATTGCGAGATATTACACTCCCAACGGCTCATGTATCCACGAAATCGGCATAGAACCCGATGAGACAATAGCGATGGAAATGGATAAATATGCCCACCTCGATGAACTGACTTTATCGGAAGACGAGCAGTTGTCCGCGGCAGTCAACTACCTAAACAACAGAGAAAACGGTGGTTGACAATGTCCCCGTGTTAGGGTATAATTTATTGGCTGTCTGAATTGATATTTGAATATTTTATATTACCGGAGGTAATGAAACATGGATAAAAAACAGGTTAGATTGACCGAAGACGGATTGAAACAATTAGAGGAAAGACTTGAATATTTGAAAACCACTAAACGAAAAGAGGTTTCCGAAAAAATAAAAACTGCCCGGGGATTTGGGGACTTGTCCGAAAATGCCGAATATGATGAGGCTAAGAAGGAACAGGCTCATGTAGAGGCGGAAATTCTTTCTATACAGAATGACCTTAAAAATGTTGTTGTTATGAAAGAAGAGGATCGGGATAAAACAAAGGTTGATATCGGCGCCAAGGTGGAACTCTTGGATATTGAATTCGATGAAACGGTGGCATATAAAATCGTAGGTTCAACAGAATCCGATTTGGACAAGGGAAAGCTCTCCGATGAATCTCCCTTGGGTGTTGCCTTGCTGGGCAAGTGTGTCGGAGACACAGTCGATGTATATGCACCCGAAAAAGTCTTTCAATACAAAATTTTAACAATTTCGTAATTGATATACTATGGAGGAAGAGATGAACGAAAACAGCAGACAATCGGAAAAGGAATTGACCGAGATCCTAAAAATACGCCGTGAGAAGCTTAATTCTCTTCGGGAAATCGGGCGTGACCCTTTTACGGTAACATCCTTTGACCGGAAGGATATGGCAGGAGATATTAAAGAAAATTATGAAGCCTATGAAGGCAAGGTTGTCACCTTAGCGGGAAGGCTTATGGCAAAACGGGTTATGGGTAAAATGTCCTTTGCCGATCTGTCCGATTGCAGCGGCAGGATTCAACTTTGCGTTAAGCGGGATGAACTTGGCGACGATGAATATAAAATATATAAGAAATACGATATCGGTGATATAGTCGGCGTAGTCGGCGAGGTTTTTAAAACCAAAGTTGGCGAAATTACGGTCAGAGTTTCAAGTTTAAAGCTATTGTCAAAATCCCTTCGCCCGCTTCCGGAAAAATATCATGGCATGACAAATACCGATTTAAGATACAGACAACGGTATGTGGACCTCATTATGAACAACGAAGTACGCAAAACCTTTGAAGTTCGTTCTGCGATTATTCGTTCAATCAGGAGTTTTCTCGATGATAGAGGCTTTATGGAAGTTGAGACTCCCATCCTTAATACCATACCCGGCGGTGCCGCGGCAAGGCCATTTGTCACCCATCACAATAGCCTTGATATCGATATGTATATGCGCATCGCTCCCGAACTTTATTTAAAGCGTCTTATAGTTGGCGGTTTCGAAAAAGTTTATGAACTGGGACGTCTGTTCCGCAATGAAGGTATGGATGTTAAGCATAATCCGGAATTTACATCGGTTGAAATATATGAAGCATATGCAAATTATGAGGATATGATGGATCTCACCGAAGAACTGATTAAATATGTCACAAAAAGCGCAATCGGTACTACCAAGCTTACGTACCAAGGTGAGGAAATTGATTTAAGTGGCAAGTGGCAGCGGCTTACTATGTTGGATGCCATAAAAAAATATGCCGGTATTGATTTGCATACGGTTAAGACGTCCGATGAGGCAAGAGCTATGGCAGAAGCCATAGGGGTTGAATTTGACGAAAATTGTTCCAAAATGTCAAAGGGAGAAATCATAGATCGTGTCTTCGAAGAAAAGGTTGAGGAACAGTTGGTTCAGCCCACATTCATATATGAATATCCGGTGGAAATTTCACCTTTGGCAAAACGTTATGCAGATAACCCCGATTTTACCGAAAGATTCGAAATATTCATAACCCGCCGTGAGTTTGGAAATGCATTCTCCGAATTAAATGACCCCATTGACCAAAGAGAAAGATTTTTAAAGCAGGTTGAAAAGCGGGAAGCGGGAGATGATGAAGCAAATATGATGGATGAAGACTATATAAATGCCTTAGAGTACGGATTGCCTCCCACGGGGGGATTAGGCATCGGTGTTGACCGTTTGGTTATGTTGTTGACCGATAGCAGTTCAATAAGAGATGTATTGCTGTTTCCCACAATGAAGCCGCAGGGTGATGATTAGAAATCGATAAGAAGTAGAATCGAAAGCTTAAAATCTAAGTAATGTGGAAAGAGTTGATTTTATGGATAGTCAAGCCCAAGAAGCCAAAAAAATGACAAAAGAACTGCCATTCAAAGAAAGGCTTGTAAATTTTTGGTTCTATCGCAAATGGTTTGTGGTTGCTGCCCTACTTATCGTTTTTACAATTGTTCTCACAGTTTATGAAATCACAAACGTTGAACCATATGATGTTCTTGTGGCAGTGTACACCGGTGATGCCGTAACCGAAGATGTGGCCGGAAACATTCGTAACGAAATCACCGAATACTGTAATGACGTCAACCAAGATGGAGTAAAATCCGTATCGGTGACGCCTATGTCCGGCAGCAGAGAAGACGGAAGCGAGGAGGCAGTGGCCGTCGAAACCCGTTTGATGAGTGAACTTAATTCGGGAAGTAATGATCTCTACATCGTAGACAAGGAATACTATAATTTTCTGATGAAAGATGATTACGCAGAATGTTTTTCCCACATTTATCCCATGGGAGAAAATGCGCCTTTGATGGAAAGATTGGGGCTCTCGGGTGAGTATTATTTAATGGTCAGAGACCTGTATCCCGCAGATGACGGCAAGGCCGACAAACGGGCAGCTCACAATAATGCAATCACGATTTACGAACATATGGCCGGCATTGCCCGGGACGACCCGGTTGAGGAATAAAGGTGATAACAGATGAATGAAAATATTCGCAAATGCGAAATTTTGGATCCAGATTTGATTCGAAGAGTTACGTCTTTTTTCAAAGTGTTAGGTGATGAAACTCGGGTAAGAATTCTGTATGCACTGTACGGCAAGGAAATGTGTGTGTCCTATATATCTGATTTATTGGGAGTTTCCGGTTCGGCGATATCACATCAACTTAGGCAGCTGAAGCTTGAAGGCCATGTCAAATCACGCCGAGAGGGCAAAAATGTTTTTTACTCTTTGGACGACGAACATGTTGTCGACATAATTCATCAAGCTTTGATTCATGTTTCTCATAAAATAAACGAAAAATAAGCATAATAACAACAGACTAAGCACTAAATCGGAATTGGAGGGATATAAGTGTATCGTAAGGTGTCAACCGACCTTTCTTTTGTTGACAGAGAAAAGGAAATCGTTGATTTTTGGAAAGAAAACGATATATTTAAAAAGAGTATAAAAAACCGCGAGGGAGCGGAAACGTTCACATTTTATGACGGCCCGCCCACAGCTAACGGTAAACCGCATATTGGCCATGTTTTGACAAGAGTCATAAAAGATTTGATCCCAAGGTATAGAACCATGAAGGGATATTTGGTTGAGCGCAAGGCCGGCTGGGATACCCATGGTCTGCCGGTTGAGCTTGAGGTGGAAAAAAGTCTCGGCATCAGTGGCAAGCCGGAGATTGAAAAATACGGCGTTGAGGAATTTATAAAAAAATGTAAAAACAGCGTTTTTGTATACCAAAGCGATTGGGAGGAGATGAGTGACCGGGTTGGATTTTGGGCCGATATGGATAATCCCTATGTAACCTATCATAACGATTATATTGAATCGGTTTGGTGGGCGCTCAGACAAATTTGGGATAAGGGGCTTCTCTATAAGGGGCATAAAATTATGCCTTACTGCCCTCGGTGCGGCACGGCTTTGTCAAGTCATGAGGTGGCTCAAGGATATAAGGATGTAAAAGAAAGTTCTGTTATCGTAAAATTCCATATCAAAGATGCTCCCAAAAACGAATATATTTTGGCCTGGACAACCACACCTTGGACACTGCCCTCTAATGTGGCCTTGTGTGTAAATCCATATGAAGAATATGAAAAGATTAAATTCGGTGATGAAATATATATTTTGGCTACGGCTTTAATTGAAAATATAATAGACGGTGAATACACCGTTCTTGAAAAATACAAAGGGAACGATTTGGTTGGAATACACTACGATCCTCTGTATGAATTTGAGCAACCGGAGGGAGATCCATATAGAATTGTATCCGACACTTATGTAACCATGGAGGATGGTACCGGAATCGTGCACATAGCGCCTGCATTCGGTGAGGATGATAATCGTGTCGGCAAGGATTATGATTTGCCCTTTATCAATTTGGTAAACAGCCAAGGTAAATTCACCGACAAGTGCGGTAGTTTTAGCGGTATGTTTGTAAAAGACGCCGACAAGCTCATTATTCGCGACCTTAAAGAAAGAGGGCAAGCATTTGCGGTAATTCCCTTCGAACACAGCTATCCGTTTTGTTGGAGATGCGACACCCCGCTCCTTTATTATGCATGCGATACATGGTTCATAAAAATGACAGCTGTGCGGGATGAGTTGCTCAAAAATAATGAGACGGTTAATTGGCTTCCCGACAATATCAAACACGGAAGATTCGGAAATTTCTTAGAAAACATTATTGACTGGGGTCTGTCCCGTTCAAGATATTGGGGAACTCCTTTGCCTATATGGGAGTGTTCATGTGGGCACAAACATGTTGTCGGTTCCATCGCCGAACTGAAAGAAATGGGAATCAATTGCCCGGATGATATCGAATTGCACAAACCCTATGTGGATGAAGTGAAATTGCGCTGCCCTAAGTGCGGAGGCGAGATGAAGCGTGTTCCGGAGGTTATCGATTGTTGGTTTGACTCGGGTTCTATGCCTTTTGCCCAATTCCACTATCCATTTGAAAATAAGGAACTGTTTGAAAAACACTTCCCGGCAGATTTCATCAGTGAAGCTATAGATCAAACAAGAGGATGGTTCTACACCCTGATGGCAATATCCACACTTCTATTTGATAAGGCACCCTATAAAAACGTTATTGTTATGGGCCATGTTCAAGATGAACACGGGAAGAAAATGAGCAAACATTTGGGTAATGTTATTGCGCCTATGGATATTTTGGATGATCAAGGCGCCGATGCCGTCCGTTGGTATTTTTATTCCAACTCGGCTCCGTGGCTTCCCAACAGATTTTCCGCCGGGAATGTTTCCGAGTCACAGCGGAAATTCCTTGGCACGTTGTGGAATACTTATGCATTCTATGTGTTATATGCCGAAATTGACAAATTTGACCCAACCAAATATAACCTCGAGCCAAAAAAACTTTCGGTTATGGATAAGTGGATCTTGTCAAAGCTTAACGGTGTAATAAGTGAGGCCGATGAAAATCTGTTTAATTACAAAATCGTCGAAGCTACCCGGGCTATATCCGAGTTCACCGATGAACTGTCAAACTGGTATGTACGCAGATGCCGGGAGCGTTTTTGGACAAGTGAGCTTACCGATGATAAGATAAGTGCCTATATGACACTATACACTGTGCTTGTTCAATTTACAAAGGTTTGTGCACCTTTTATCCCGTTTATGACCGAGCAAATTTATCGGAATATAGTGTTGTCGGTTGACAAAAATGCCCCGGAGAGCATACATTTGTGCGATTTTCCGAAACCTTGTAAAGATTTCGATTTTCCTGAAATCGAAACGGACATGGATGCAATCCGCAGAATTGTCATTTTGGGGCGTGCTTGCCGTAATGAGGCAAACATAAAAAACAGACAGCCTCTGTATAAGTTATATATTCAGTCGGATACTGAAATAAATCCCGATTATATTTATATAATCAAAGATGAACTGAATATCAAAGAGGTTGAATTTGTTGATGATGCAAGCTCGTTTATTGCTTATAATTTTAAACCTCAGATGAGGACGATGGGCCCTAAGTACGGTCGTTTGATGCGTCCGATTTTTGACGAGATTGCCAAATTGGATGGCGCTGCGGTTATGGCTACCCTCAATTCGGGGGATCCCCTTCGTCTTACCGTGCAAGGTACCGATGTTGAAATATACAAGGACGATGTTCTTGTTGAAACCGTACAAATGAACGGATTGGTAAGCAATTCCGGCAGCGGATTTACGGTTATCCTTGACACAAATCTGAATGATGAACTGATAGACGAAGGCTTTCTGAGAGAAATTCTCAGCAAAATTCAGAATATGCGTAAGGACTCAGGCTTTGAAGTTCAGGATAGGATAACGGTTAAATACAGCGGAAGTAAAAAAATAAACGAAATTTTCAAAAAGTTTGATTGGGAAATCAAAACCCAAGCCTTGGCAAACTCAATTGAGCATGCAAAAAATAACGGCAAAGAGTGGAATATAAACGGAGAAAAAATGGAAATAGAACTCAAAAAAGTATAGACAAATAATTTCGAACAAAGCGATATACTTGGAAAGAACATCCCGGGTGGGAATTGACCGAAATTCTCACCCGAGTTTGGTTTATGCGACAATTCAACGGCTGCCGTTTCAATATAGAAGAAATTTAGGGGATATTAGGGAGTATTGTTATTATGGCTATAAGGAATTTCTATCTTATCGGATGGTATTTTTTCATTTATGCTTTTCTCGGCTGGTGCGCAGAAGTGGTTTTTGCTGCAATCAATCACGGCAAATTTGTAAACAGGGGCTTTTTGAACGGCCCAATTTGTCCGATTTATGGAGTTGGTGTTGTAATAGTTCTGATTTTGTTAGAGCCCGTCCGTGATAATTTTCTGCTATTGTACATAGGTTCGGTAATTATTACATCTGTCCTTGAACTCATTACGGGTTTTATACTTGACAAGCTCTTTCACAAGCATTGGTGGGATTACTCAAAAGAACACTTTAACATAGGTGGGTACATATGTCTCAAATTCTCCCTAATTTGGGGGTTTGCCTGCCTTATCGTTGTTGATATAGTGCATCCCGTAATACGAGAGTTTGTGCAACTCTTACCCAACAGACTTAGTTTTATTTTCTTGTTGGTCTTGATTTTTGCAGTTATTTCCGATGTGGTTATAACTGTCTTGGGAATAAATAAAACCAATAAACACCTTAAGCTCATGAGGGCGGTGGCAAGCGAACTCCATGAGATCTCCGATTCTATCGGCAGTAAAATATCCGGGAAGTCAATGCAAATGGCAGAAAAGTATGAAACTGCAGAAGCCAAGCATAACAAAAAACGGGAAGAATTAGTTCAGAAAAAGGCGGAACTTCAAAAGAAGTATAACAAAATGCGCAACAATATGCCTATGACGGGACGGCGTATTCAAGCTGCTTTCCCGGAACTTAAACTTAACGAACATGAAGTGAATTCGGACAATTCCGATATTTCCAAAAATAAGGAGAAAAACCGATAATGAAAAAATTTCCTTTGTTATTTTCCATTATCCTTTCTGTGTTATTGTGTCTCACATCATGCGAAAATAATCCAACAATGACTGACTCTGACGACAAAATATCAATAGTATGCACCGTATTTCCCGCATATGATTTTGCCAGAGCGATAATACGGGATAGCGAGGATTTTGATTTAAAACTGCTTTTAAAGCCCGGTTCCGAGGTCCATTCCTATGAACCCTCACCTCAGGATATAATAGATATAAAAAATTGTGATATATTTATATATAACGGTGGTGAATCTGATGAATGGGCACACAATATCTTGGACTCAATTGACAAAGAAGATATAAAAATAGTGGCTATGATGGATAGTATTGAGGCCGTAGAGGAAGAGGAAGCGGAAGGTATGCAAGTCGAAAAAGATGATGAGGATGGCGTACGATATGACGAACATGTTTGGACTTCTCCTATCAATGCCATAAAAATAACAGAAACAATATGTCAAAGTATCGTTGACGAGGCTTTATCAAATGGAAAGGATTCGGAAACATATATGACCAACAAAAAGGACTATGTATCCGAATTGAAAAAACTTGATAATAGGTTCAGAGAAACGATATCAAAGGGTAAAAGAAAGACTTTGGTATTTGGCGACCGTTTTCCGTTCAGATACTTTACGGATGAATATGATCTTGAATATTACGCTGCTTTTCCGGGTTGTTCTGCCGAAACAGAAGCAGATGCGAAGACCGTAGCTTTCTTGATAGACAAAGTAAGACAGGAGCAAATACCGGTTGTATTTTATCCCGAACTCTCAAATCGAAAAGTCGCCGTAACAATTTGCGAGTCATCAAACAGCGTGCCGATGCAACTTAACTCTTGCCATAATTTGACCGTGGATGAATTTAACAAGGGTGCCACATATTTGTCACTTATGAATGAAAATGTGGAAGCTATCAAAACTGCGCTGTATTAGAGGTAAAAAAAATTATGAGAGTTGTGGTCATAGGAGGCGGACCGGCCGGAATGATGGCAGCGGGAACGGCTGCCAAATGCGGACATAATGTTATTTTAGTTGAACAAAATAAAATACTCGGCAAAAAACTTATGATAACGGGAAAAGGTCGCTGTAATGTTACCAATGCTTGCGAGGACATAGATGATTTGATTCAAAATACGACAAAGAATTCGCGATTTATGTACAGTGCATTTTGTGCTTTTACAAACCACGATGTTATTGATTTCTTTAATAACCTTGGCGTCCCCACTAAAATTGAGCGGGGAAACAGAGTTTTCCCCGTAAGCGATAAAAGTGTTGACATAGTAAATGCTATGACAAAATTTATAACGGAAAACGGTGTTAAGGTAATACACGATAGAGTTGACGAAGTATTAGGCAACAGTTCGGGGGTAAAACCAAAAATAACCGGCGTTAGGTGTAAAAATCATGGCATTATTAAAGCCGAACGAGTTATAATTGCAACCGGAGGAATGTCGTATCCCAAAACCGGTTCTACTGGAGACGGATATTATTTCGCCGAAAAGCTGGGTCATAGCATAACAGATATAATCCCGTCTCTTGTACCTTTGCAAATTGAAGAGGAATGGATTTCCCAACTTGTCGGATTAACTCTTAAAAATGTCAAAATTACGGTTCGAAACTCAAAAAAGCAGCAGGTATATGATGATTTTGGTGAGATGATGTTCGCCCACTTTGGTTTAACGGGACCGATAATCCTAAGTGCCAGTGCACATATGCGCAATATGAAAACCGAAAGATACACGATTGAACTTGATCTGAAACCGGCCTTGTCGGAGGATGAACTCAATAGGAGAATTCTTAAGGATTTCAAAGATAATATAAACAAAAACTTTGGTAACAGTTTGACAAAACTTCTTCCAAAGCGTATGATCCACACTATAGTGGAAATGTCAAATATTCCCCCGGAGAAAAAGGTAAACTCAATTACGAAGGAGGAAAGAGCATATCTTACATATATTATGAAGCACATAATGTTTCACGTGACAAACTTTTGCCCAATTGATATGGCAATAGTAACGTCCGGAGGAATATCGGTCAAAGAAATCAATCCGTCTACAATGCATTCAAAATTGGTTGATGGACTCAGTTTTGCCGGAGAAATATTGGATGTTGACGCCTATACGGGCGGATTTAATCTACAAATAGCGTTTTCGAGCGGCTTTCTTGCGGGATCTTCTTGTTGATAGGCGTGACATTCTTTGTTTGATATTATTATGAAAAGTTGCCCATAGTACACATGACACAATTGACAGGACATAGGTTATAACGGTGGTTATAAGAAATCTGACCATGGTATCTTGAATGCCAAGAGAATTTAAAATTTCCTGAGTTGAAGTTATAATCAAACAATGTACAAGATAAATGCTGTATGAAGCTCCGGAAATGCTTATAAAAAAGCCTTTGCCGCGACTTTCAAGAGACTCGGTTAGTCCATATGCATATTGATAAAAGCCGAAGGTTGAAAAAAGGCAGAAAAATACAACAAAAATCGTTGGCAGGAAATTGTTTATAATACCACCATATTCCATGTATGATGTAACGCAATGAAGAATTGCAAATATAAGCCATCCTGCATAAATCATCAGTCTTGACCTGCTTAGGAATCTTATAAATTTATTATAATACATTCCCGCATACATTCCCAAAACCCAAAAAACCAAATATGACGGGAAAATTTTATGGGCATAATCCTCGCCCGATAAAATCACACGAACCGCAACGGAACAAATTATTGAAATGGTTACTATAACTATGTTAAATACCTTGTTTTTATTCTTGCTGAGTAAAATCCAAAACGGCATCAAAAGATAAAATTGCATAATAAGAACTATAAAGTAAAATTGTGCCGAAAGGTCTCCGTTTAAGATATATTTTATAAGAGAAACCGGGTTAAACTCATATATATGGAAAGCATATATAAATACAACATAGTATACGATAACCATAACTATATAAGGAAGATAGATTTTTTTTATCCTATCAACCAAGAACGGCATATATGAAAATTTTCTTTCGCTGAACTTGTAGAACAGTTTCAATGCACTTGTAAAAACAAAGGCAGGTACAGCAAAAGTCAGGAGTCTTGTGACCGTAAAAAATACTATCGATAGAACACTCCATTTTGGAAAAACATTAACGCCCTCCGACAGCAAATGTATTAAAATAACAAATATGCAAAGGAAGAACTCAAAAACAGAAACCTCTGTAATTTTTCTTTTCATATGTTTAACCTCGTCAGCCATCACCTGTTATTATTTTATACTATTTTATGCTTTGAGTCAATACCCAATAGGCATTTTTTACAAATATTAATGTAAAGTAGTATACCATTACAAGCATTACTCCATATAAAGCAATTTTACTTTACAAGCTATATCTTGTAATTAATTTTAAAGTATACGCAGTATTATGGAGACTTATTTCAAATCTTTAATTGACAGTTTTTCTGCGAATTAATTTTCGGAATCGTGATTTTTATTAAGAGGATTTTTTTCCACAGCGCTTCGAAGTTCTTTATTGTCAATATGTGTATAAATTTCCGTTGTACTCAACTGTTTATGACCAAGAATTTCCTGGAGCACCCGCACGTCAACACCGGATTGATGCATAAGAGTGGCTGCCGTATGACGAAGTTTGTGAGTAGTATACTTGTGGGAGTCAAGACCAAGTTTTTTTACATATTTTTCTACGGTATACTGAACGGTTCTGCGGCTTATCCTTGTATTTCTTTCCGACAGAAAGAAGGCATTCCTGTCTTTATATTCCGGACTCATTTTTTTGCGTACTTTCATATAGCTTTCAATTGCGCTTAGGCATGCGTTATTCAGATATATAGTTCTTTCTTTATCACCCTTGCCCACAACCACAAGGGTGTCACCTTTGATATCGGTTATGTTTATGCCGACTAGTTCCGCAAGTCTCATCCCACAATTTAAAAATAACGTTAATATGCAATAATCTCTTTCGTAATTTCGTTTATCAACAGATTCAAGCAGATGGATGCTGTCATCCAAAGTGAAATACTTGGGAAGCTGTTTTTCGATTTTAATCGTATCTAGATCTGCAGTGGGATTTTCATCAATAAGTTTTACCTTACTGTGTAAATATTTAAAGAAGGATTTAAGAGCGGAAATCTTACGAGCTCGAGTACGGGCACAATTGGCCAAATCCCGATTTAGGAAATTGGCGTATTCATATATAAAATTAATATCTATTTTTTTCAAATCATCAAGTGTAATGTTATCGATTTCTATTTTATTAAAGTCACAGTTGTATTCTCCCGAAGCATAATTAATGAATCTGTAAAAGCATCTGAGGTCATAAAAATATTCATTGGCTGTTTTACGAGACTTGCCCTGAATACTTTCAAGATAAATCAGAAACGACCTCATAGGTTCCGGCGCATATTTTATATTATCCATACGTGTTTACTCCTTCTTCAACATTGCACAAAATTTTTATTTTGTGCAATAATGTATAAAAATATTATATCCTCCTTCATATTAAATTTCCAGTTATTTTTTATTAAATTTATGTTACAAATTCCGGCATGCTGTTTTTTCTGTTGATATTTGTATGTAGGTATTATATAATTATATGTATAGGGGGAGAATTGAATGATAAAAATCAAAGGCAGTATTGAATCGGTGATATTTTATAATCCTGAAAACGGTTATGCTGTGTGTGAGGTTGCCTCTGACGGTGAAGTTATGACTATGACCGGAAGTATGCCTAACATTGCTGTAGGAGAAAATATTGTAGCCTCCGGCTCCTGGGTAACTCATGGCGAGTATGGAGATCAATTCAAAGTTGAATATATTGAACGAGTTATGCCCACAACCGAAAAAGAAATCGAAAAATATCTATCATCCGGAATAATTCCTTATGTCGGCAAAATTACCGCAAAGCGAATTGTTGAAACTTTTGGTGCCGATGCTTTGGATGTTATCGAAAATGACCACGAACGGCTGCTTGAAATCAAAGGCCTCACTCCTTCAAAGGTTCAAACAATTTATGAAACCTATTTGGAGCAAATTGGGGTCCGCCAAATTGTGATTTACTTCCAAAAATTCAATTTGTCTCCCTCCTACGCTGCCAGAGCTTATAAACTTTTCGGACCCGGAACTCTGCAAATTATCGAATCAAATCCTTATGTTTTACAGGAATTTATTGATGGTGTAACATTTGACAAATCCGATGAAATAGCAATCAGTCTCGGATTTCAGCCCGAGGCTCAGGTTCGGATTAAATCCGGCATCAAAACGACACTGAAAAACATTTCATACACCAGGGGACATACATATGTGCCCATGTCTATGCTTATTACCTCCTCCTGCTCACTTTTGGGCGTGGATCAAGATTATATTATGACCGGTATTTCGCAACTTATTTCGGATGGAGAAATTATAAACGAGTCTCACGATGATTTTGATGCAGTTTATCTTAAGTCATATTATGATGCAGAATGCAATGTTTCAAAAAGACTCAAAGAAATGTCAGGAGTATGTTTTGATGTTGATGAAAAATTTATAGATAAGCTCATCAGTGAAACGGACGATGAAATTGAGCTTGATGAAATCCAGCGGGATGCGGTTATTTGTGCCTTTCAAAATGCCGCCTTGGTTATTACGGGCGGTCCCGGTACGGGAAAAACCACAATCATAAATACAATAATAAAAGCCATGGAAAAAAATGGATCCACCGTTATGCTTGCCGCTCCTACCGGAAGAGCGGCCAAAAGAATGAGCGAGGTATGTAATTTTGAAGCCAAAACGATACACCGGCTACTTGAAATCAGAGTTGACAGCGATGTTTCAGACGGTTATTTTGCCAAAAATTCGGATAATCCTCTTGAATGTGATGTTCTGATTATCGACGAAATGTCAATGGTGGATATAATGCTTATGAACAGCCTCCTTGATGCGATTCCCAAAGGCACAAGATTGATAATGGTTGGTGATGTGGATCAACTTCCCTCTGTCGGCGCAGGCAATGTCCTAAAAGATATAATTGACAGCGAAATAATAGAATGCATTAAGCTAAAGGAAATTTTCAGGCAAGCCAAGGAAAGTATGATCGTTGTCAATGCACACAGAATTAATCATGGACAAAAGCCTTTTCTGAACGATACGGACAACGATTTTTTCTTTGTTCACAGGGATTATCCTGAGCAATTGCCAAACACCATCGCAGATTTGTGCATAAGGCGGCTTCCCGAATATTACGGTCTTGACAGTATAAGCCAAATTCAAGTTTTGACACCAACGAGGAAAACCTCAATCGGAGTCGGACATCTTAACAACATATTGCAGAGCTGCCTTAATCCTTCCTCTCCTGACAAGGCAGAACACTTGACACGTAGATGTATATTCCGTGAAGGCGACAAAGTGATGCAATCAAAAAACAACTATCAGATACATTGGCACCGTGGCGATGAAAATGGTGTTGGAATTTTTAACGGTGATTGCGGATTCATTACGCAAATTAACAAAATCGACGGGAAAATACAGGTCCTATTCGATGATAAATATGTCGACTATGACTTTTCCATGTTGGATGAAATCGAGCTGGCCTATGCCATAACCGTTCACAAAAGTCAAGGCAGCGAATTTGATGCGGTGGTTATGCCCATGTTTCCTGCACCTCGTCTTTTAATGACAAGGAATTTGCTTTACACAGCTGTAACCCGGGCCAAATCTTTGGTTGTTTTGGTGGGACTCGAAGATGTCATGGATTCCTATGTTGCAAACGGAAATGTTCGAAACAGATTTTCGGGATTAAAGGATAAACTTAAAATATTTTAGATAAATAAGCATTTTATTTTTGTTCGAATATGAATGGAGGCAAATTCTTGTGGAACAATATGCTGCGCCTCTGCGCGATTTGATTGAAGAATTTAATAAATTGCCCGGCATAGGCAGAAAAACTGCCCGCAGGTTGGCTTTTTATGTTGTCAATCTTCCAAAGGAAAAGTCGGAAAAACTGGCAAATGCCATAATAAACGCCAAAAATAAAATCGGATATTGCAAGGTCTGTCAGAATCTTACGGATTCAGAAATATGCAATATATGCGCATCTCCCAATCGAGATCACAGTATCATCTGTGTTATGGAAAGCCCGGGTGATGTCATGCAAATGGAAGGGACAAATGAGTTCAGAGGAGTGTATCACGTACTTCATGGAGCAATTTCTCCTATGGATGACATAACTCCCGATGATATCAAAATCAAGGAACTGGTGAAACGTGTGTCGGATGGAGGTATATCCGAAGTTATAATGGCCACAAATCCAAACCTTGAAGGTGAGGCCACCGCAATGTATATCTCAAAACTGCTTAAACCTTTCGGCGTTAAAATTACGAAAATTGCTCACGGTGTCCCGGTAGGTGGCGAACTCGAATTTGCCGACGAAATTACTTTGGGAAGAGCACTTAATTCAAGAACCGAAATGTGAGGTGACTTAAGTATGAACGTAAAAATTACAATCGCCGAAACGGATAATGATATTAAAAAAATTGTAAAATGTGCCAAAGAATCCTGGCATAATGCATATGATGAACTTCTCCCCAAAGGTCAAGTTGACTATATGCTAAAAAAATTTCAGAGTTTTGATGTAATAAAAAAAGATTTGGAAAATAATAACTATAGGTACTATCTGTATCAGACGGATGACACTTGTGTCGGTTTTTGCGGAGTTAAACAGGAGAGAGAACGACTCTTTATCAGCAAAGTATATGTGCTTCCTAATTATCAGCGCAGAGGAATTGCCACAGAACTTTTTGAGCGAGTCAAATCCGATTTTAAAAATCAATACAGCGAATTTTACTTAACCGTGAACAAGCATAATTTCAAAGCTATTTCCGCATATAAAAAATTCGGATTTACTACCTCTTCCACTGCCATAACCGATATTGGCGACGGATATGTTATGGATGACTATATAATGACATATATATGCGATTAGGTACAAACGAGGACCGCCCATCTGGTTGCGGTCCTTGTTTATAATAAGGAGTAAGTTGAAATTAAAAAATTAGCTTATTCATCTTCAGATTGTATATCAGATTCTGCGCTTCTCGAGTCTCCACTGCTCATCATTTCCTGTTTTTCCTTTTCAACTATTTCTTTGGTTCTCTCATAAACATTTGTTTGGAGCTCCACAAATTCTTGCAGTCCGACTTTATTCATATCGGAAATGTACTGCTGCCAATCGGAGTCCTTTGTCGGATCGGCATTACCCGAGAAAAACTTTTGTATGTATTCATCTCTCTTGGCATTAAGAGCCACTTCCAAATCCCGGAATTTTGATTCTTCCTCATCATTGTATCTCATAGGAATTTGATCAAAATAGTAATATCCGGGCTGAGACATAAAGTTATCATACAAAATGTCGCATTGAGCACCACGCAATCTGTTCCACGCAGCCACCGATTACCGAAGATGAGATCTTCTGGACATTCGGTGATTGTACCGATATGGAAATCGAAGCAAGCATATTTGATCTCGGAAACGGTTTGTCATATATAACAACAGATAGCAAATCAGCTTATGCGTCGGGAGGCAAAGTCGGAGAACTTGAATTCCCGGGAAGAATAAAACTTGGAAGGAAATCAACATTTAGATGAAGCAAAACCCGCCAGAGTATTTATATTTACTCCTTCCTCCGGCACCGTTACGATTTATTTTGCACACGGTTCGAGCAAAGATTTAAATCCGAGAAATACCATCGTTTACCAAAATGGAAAATAATATGCTGTAAAATGCATTAAAAAGTTTTTGTTTAAATTTAAAAAAACTATTGACAAAGCTGTGCGTTCGTGGTATAATTCCCTTAATTCCTATATAAAAAGTAGGTTTTAAACAAAAAAGGAGGATAATCAAAGATGAATAAACGATGTTGGTGCTTGATAATGACACTTTCGCACAGATAATTTTAAAGAGATTTTTATTAAATCTGAAAAATTTATAATTTTAAGGAGTTTTATCATGAAGGTTTATAAAAGCACAACAGATTTAATTGGCGGAACGCCGATTATGGAACTTACAAATTACGAGAAGAACAATCATCTTGAAGCAACGATTTTGGCTAAGCTTGAATATTTTAACCCGGCGGGCTCCGTTAAGGACAGAATTGCCAAGGCAATGATTGATGATGCAGAGGAGAAGGGTGTTTTGAAGCCGAATTCCGTTATAATTGAGCCAACATCCGGCAATACAGGTATCGGCCTTGCATCGGTTGCGGCAGCAAGAGGTTATAGGATCATCCTCACTATGCCCGAAACCATGAGCATTGAGCGTCGTAATCTTCTTAAGGCATACGGAGCAGAGCTTGTTTTGACTGATGGGGCAAAAGGTATGAAAGGTGCCATTGCCAAAGCGGACGAATTGGCAGCTTCCACTCCAAACAGTTTTATCCCGGGTCAATTTGAAAATCCGGCAAATCCTGCTATTCACTATAAAACCACCGGGCCTGAAATCTGGAATGACACGGATGGTAAAGTTGACATTTTTGTCGGAGGTGTCGGCACGGGCGGTACAATTACCGGTGTTGGCAGATATCTGAAAGAGCAAAATCCCAATGTTAAAGTTGTAGCTGTTGAACCTAAAGGATCTCCGGTTCTTTCGGAAGGTAAAGCGGGCCCTCATAAAATACAGGGTATAGGAGCCGGCTTTGTCCCGGAAACTCTTGATACAAGCATCTATGATGAAGTAATACCCGTTGATAATGATGAGGCATTTGAAATAGGTAGAATTCTTTCTCGGGGAGACGGGCTTCTTGTGGGTATTTCATCGGGTGCAGCCGTGTTTGCCGCTACAAAATTGGCCAAGCGCCCCGAAAACAAGGGAAAAGTGATTGTTGCTCTATTACCGGATACGGGAGAGAGATATCTTTCTACTCCTATGTTTTCCGCATAGTTCCATGACACTGCAGCAGATATTTTATGCGCTTAAAATAGCCGATATGGGCTCTATGAATAAGGCGGCTGAGGCATTATTTATATCTCAGCCGTCTTTGACAGGCGCAATTAAGGAACTCGAAAAGGATGCGGGTATAAGAATTTTTAATCGAACCGGTCGAGGGGTTGCTCCCACCAAGGATGGTGCGGAGTTTTTGACTTATGCCCGTCAGGTATATCAGCAGTATGAATTGCTCATGAGCAAGTATGGAAGCACCGGTACAATCAAACGTAAATTCGGAGTGTCAACTCAACATTATTCCTTTGCTGTGAAAGCTTTTGTTGAGACTGTCAAAAAATTTGATACCCTTACATATGATTTTGCTATCAGAGAGACGAAAACTTATGATGTAATAACTGATGTTGGAACAATGAAAAGCGAAATCGGAATTCTATACTTAAGTGATTTTAATCGGAAAATAATCGAAAAATTTTTGCGGGACAACGAACTTGAATTCCACAGCTTAAAAGAGTGCAATGCCTATGTTTATATTTGGAAAAATCATCCTCTTGCTGAAGAAAATTCAATCACTTTCGATCAGCTGAAGCCGTTTCCATGTCTTTCTTTCGAGCAAGGCGATAAAGGTTCTCTGTATTTAGCCGAGGAAATTTTAAGCACATATGACTACGGGCGAAGCATAAAAACCTGCGATAGGGCCACAATGCTGAATTTAATGGTCGGCCTGAACGGTTATACTCTTTGTTCGGGTATAATTTGCAATGAACTTAACGGTACCAATTACGTTGCGGTGCCATTTGAATCCGATGATGAGCACAGTAACAGTGTGATGGAAATCGGTTATATAACCAAGAAGTACAATGACCTCAGCGAAATAGGCGAGATATATATTGACGAGGTAAAAAAATATCTTAGCAACACCACCGTCTGATTTCATATTCTTTCATTCGTTTAATTTAAAATTTATATTTTCCCCCGTCATATCATTTAGTGCTTGACAAATGTCCGGCACTATTTTATAATACACCATATTAAATTGTGTGATATGGTGCCTCATTGGGATGTTTTACTTAAGCGTCAATGGGAAATCAGCAAACCCGGGAGGAAAAATTAAACATATGGATATTAACAAAGAAATGCGCAGTCCTAACGTAAATTTATCGGGTTTAACCGATGATGAGGTCAAAAAAAGAATTTCAGATGGAAAAATAAATACAGCTGTATCAACATCGACCCGTTCTTACAAGGATATAATCCGGGACAATGTGTTTACTTATTTCAATTTAATTTTCGTTGTGCTCGCATTTTTGTTGGTTTTGGTGGGCTCATTTAGAAACTTGACATTTATGGTTGTCATTTTTTTTAACACCTTAATCGGTATCATTCAGGAAATTCGTTCAAAACATGCTTTAGATAAACTTAAAATTATCAGCGATCCAAAGGCCACTGTTATAAGATCCGGCGCCGAATGTGAAGTTCCTGTAAATGAACTTGTCCTTGATGATTTAATTGTCTTGTCTGCGGGCAAGCAAATACCGGCGGATGCCGTTGTGATATCCGGCTCGATTAATGTTAATGAATCTCTTATTACCGGAGAATCCGACGAGGTGAATAAAATATCCGGATTTGGATTGCTCAGCGGAAGTTTCGTTGTATCCGGAAAATGTGTAGCAAAGCTTACAAAAGTCGGCGAAGATTCTTATGTATCAAAATTAACCAAAAAAGCCACAAGTGACAAGAGAGAAGAAGAATCAGAGATGATTCGAGCTTTGGATAAACTTGTTAAAATTGTTGGCGTTGTTATTATACCGATAGGCCTCACCCTCTTTATCCAACAAATGTTTTTTGGTCACGCAGGATTTCGCGACAGCGTTACGGGAATGGTCGCTGCCGTGATCGGCATGATCCCCGAAGGACTTTATCTTCTTGCCAGCATTGCAATGGTTGTCAGTATAATGCGTCTTGCCAGGAAAAAGGTTCTTGTGCGAAATATGAAGTGTATCGAAACATTGGCTCGAGTTGATGTGTTGTGTGTTGACAAAACCGGAACCATTACAGAAAATACCATGTCCGTCAGCAAACTGATAACTGTCGATGAATATGATAAGCAAGATGTTGAATCTCTCATTGCCACAATGGTTTCCGGAATGGATGATGATAACATAACAATGTCGGCCTTTAAAAAATATTTTATAAATACAGTCGGTGCAAAACCGGATAAGATTTGTCCCTTTTCGTCAAAATACAAGTACAGCGGTTGTGTAATCGGTGGATGCGGATATGTGTTGGGCGCTCCGGAATTTGTAATTACGGATAATTTTGAAAAATATCAAAAAATTGTTGAAAAATATTCCAAAAAAGGTTATAGAGTCCTTACTTTTGCAAAATATAATGGTGAGCCGGATGGAAAAAAATTGACTGGCATAACCAATCCGTTGGGATTTGTATTGCTCGAAAATCCCATCCGTTCCACAGCGTCGGAAACCTTCAAATATTTTACAAGTCAAGGCGTTGATGTTAAGGTGATTTCCGGTGATAATCCTGCCACGGTTTCAAGAGTCGCCAAGGAAGCGGGAATAGCCGGAGCCGATAAATACATAGATGCGTCAACTCTTAAATCTGACCAAGCAATATTGGATGCGTGTACAAAGTACAATGTGTTCGGGAGAGTTGTTCCCGAGCAGAAAAGGCAACTTGTAATTGCATTAAAGTCTCTCGGAAAAACCGTGGGAATGACCGGTGACGGTGTAAATGATGTTCTGGCATTGAAAGAGGCAAATTGCAGCATTGCCATGGCCTCCGGAAGCGAAGCGGCATCTCAAGTATCGCAACTTGTCTTAGTTGATTCCGATTTTTCAAAAATGCCCTCTGTCGTGGGCGAGGGAAGAAGAGTTGTCAATAATATCCAACGAACAGCCGGTATGTTTCTTGTCAAAAACATATTTTCCCTTTTTTTGGCAATTTTCTCAATGGTGACGGTTTATGGCTATCCCATTGAACCCTCTCAGGTTTCGCTGATTGCGATGTTTACAATCGGCACGCCGGCATTTTTCCTGTCCCTTGAACCTAATCACAACCTTATCAAAGGGCGGTTTTTGACCAATGTATTCAAACAGTCTCTGCCGGCAGGATTGACCGATTTTTTGATTGTGGCAGGATTGGTGATTTTTGGCAAAGTGTTCGGAGTTGATGATACAAGCATATCCACTGCCGCAACCATTCTCGTTTCGCTGGTGGGCTTCATGGTTCTTTATAATATTTCAAAACCGATGAATGCCTTTCACATTGTTTTACTTTCTTTTATGATTGGCGGATGGCTCGGATGTTCAATCTTTTTGAGCGAGATGTTCGGTATGACAGCGATGAGTGCAAAGTGTATTTTAATTTTGGTTGTTTTTATTCTTGCAACCATACCGGTTTTATGGGGATTAAAAACAGTAATTGATTTTATTTTTGACAGGTTTCTTAACAGAAAAAAATACAGGTAAACAAAAAGAATCAATGATATGTGAACAAGTTCTTATTTTCATTGATTCTTTTATATAAAACAGTATACAGAACAGTTGCTGCAACTTTTACGATTCGATAATTTTCAAAAAGGTTTTCTTGCCTTTTTTGACTATCATTTCGTCATCTTTAAATGCGGAATTGTCTATAGTCATTCCTATGTCTTTCACTTTCTCACCATTTACGGATAGTCCGTTTTGCTGAATCAAGCGTCTGCCCTCGCCCTTTGACGGAATCAACTTAACTCTAAGCAAGAGGTCAAGTATATTTATACCGTTTTGTATTTCTGCAGAGTTTACCCGGACAGATGGCATATTTTCGGTATTTCCACCACCACCGAATATTGATGTCGCAGCATTGGCGGCTTTTTGAGCCTCTTCTTCACCATGCACCATTTTCGTAACTTCATATGCCAAAACGGCTTTGGCTTGATTCAGTTCCGCACCTGTGCATTTTTCATATTCGGCAATCTGCTCCATTGGTAGGAAAGTTACTAATTTTAAAAGACGTATAACATCGGCGTCGTTAACATTTCTCCAGTATTGATAAAATTCATAAGGCGAAACTTTTTCGGGATCTAACCATAGTGCGCCTTTTTCGGTTTTGCCCATTTTTTTCCCTTCACTTGTGGTAAGCAAAGTAAAGGTCATACCATAGGCTTGTTTTCCGTCTTTGCGGCGAATAAGCTCAATTCCCGCTATAATATTTGACCATTGGTCATCACCGCCGAATTGCATAACAGCTCCATAATCCCGATGTAGTTTATAAAAGTCATATCCCTGCATAAGCATATAATTAAATTCCAAAAAGGAAAGCCCTTTTTCCAGCCGTGTTTTAAAGCATTCGGCAGTTAGCATTCTGTTAACCGAAAAATGAACCCCCACTTCACGCAAAAAATCAATGTAATTCAGATTCAGCAGCCAATCTGCGTTATTAACCATAATCGCTTTTTCGCCGTCAAAATCGATGAATCTTGACATTTGTTTTTTGAAGTTATCTGCATTATGACGGATTTGCTCTTGTGATATCATAGGCCTCATATCCGCCTTTCCCGTTGGATCACCTACCATAGTTGTGCCTCCGCCCAATAGTACAATAGGTCTATGTCCGGCTTTTTGCATATGATTCATTACAATAAGCTGCATAAAATGCCCTATATGCAAACTGTCTGCTGTTGGGTCAAAGCCTATATAAAATGTTATTTTTTCCTTGCCAAGCAATTCCCTGATCTCTTCTTCATGGGTGGTTTGCGCAATAAGGCCCCGTTCCTTTAATATATCAAAAACATTTCTATCGCCCATTTAAATTTTGCCCCTTTACTTTAACTATTTATATTAATATATATATCCGTTTTAAAATGAAATTGTCTCTGAAAAAACGGTATGTGTTGATGTATTTTCCGCAAAATTATTCATTTTTGATTATTTCTATTCCCAATTCGTCAAGTTGTGTTTTGTCGACCTCACTTGGCGAGCTCATCATAATTTCCGATGCCGTTTGTGCTTTTGGAAAAGGAATAACATCCCGTATTGAATCGCAGCCCGCCATAATCATTATCAGTCTGTCAAATCCGTAGGCAAGACCCCCGTGAGGCGGTACACCATATTTGAAAGCTTCAAGCAAATGTCCGAAACGCTGCCAAGCCTCATCATGTGTGAACCCGAGAGCCTTAAACATCTTTTCCTGAAGCTCGGAATTGTAAATTCGCAGGCTTCCGCCACCTATCTCATTTCCGTTTAGAATTATGTCATACGCCTCAGCGCAGACGTTTTGCGGCTCCGTTTCAAGTTTGTCTATATCCTCGTCGACCGGGTGGGTGAAGGGGTGGTGCTTGGCCACATATCTGTCCTCTTCCTCGGAATACTCAAACAGCGGGAAATCAGTCACCCACAGGAAGTTCAGCTTGCTCTTGTCGATAAGGTCAAAGCGGCGGGCAACCTCAAGACGAAGATTGCCAAGCGCATCATAAACTATCTCGTTTTTGTCGGCAACTATGAGGATGCCGTCTCCCGGCTCCGCACGCGTGCGGTCGATTATTGCATTAACTTCATCGTCCGTGAGGAACTTTGTTATCTGAGAGCGGAGAGTTCCATCCTCAACCACGATCCACGCCATGCCCCTCGCTCTGTATGTCTTGACGTAATCAACCAAGCTGTCCAAAGTCTTGCGGGTGAGTTTCGCGCCCAAACCTTTAGCTTTTATGCAGCGAACGCTGCCTCCGTTTTGAACGGCTCCGGAAAACACGTTAAAACCGCAATTCTTAACAATGTCAGATAAATCACATAATTCCATATCAAATCTTGTGTCCGGTTTATCGGAACCGAATCTGTCCATTGCTTCTCGATAGGGCATACGAACGAACGGAGTATCTATATCAATGTTCATTGCCTCTTTAAATACCGTTTTTAGGAAACCTTCATTTATTGAAATAATGTCATCAATGTCCACAAAAGACAATTCCATATCCAACTGAGTGAATTCCGGCTGACGGTCTGCACGTAAATCTTCATCCCTAAAGCATCTAACTATTTGAAAATATCTGTCATATCCGCTTAGCATTAATAGTTGCTTGTATTGTTGAGGAGATTGAGGTAAGGCATAAAATTTACCCTTCTGAATGCGGCTGGGCACAAGGTAGTCCCTGGCGCCTTCGGGAGTACTTTTGGTGAGCATGGGAGTTTCAATTTCAAGAAACCCTTTTTCATTAAAATAATCCCTTGCAATTTTGGCAACCTTGTGTCTGAGTATCATATTCCTTTGCATATCCGGTCGGCGCAAATCAAGATATCTGTATTTAAGGCGCAGCGCATCATTGGTGTCAATATTTTCCTCAATATAAAATGGGGGTGTCTCGGAGCTGTTCAAAATTCTGAGTTCTGTGACAAAAATTTCGATTTCTCCCGTTTTCATATCCCTATTGATGTTTTCTTGGGTCCTGCCGATGACTTTTCCGCGAACAGCAATAACATATTCACTTTTCAATTTTTCCGATTTTTCAAAAACACTTCTTTCCGTGCTATCATTGAAGGCCAGCTGTACTATGCCCGTTCTGTCTCGCAGCGTCACAAAATTCACGCCGCCAAGGCGTCTGTTTTTTGCAACCCAACCGGTGAGTGCGACCTCTCTGTTTTCATCGTTTAGACCGAGGGCTCCGCACATGTCGGTACGTTTAAACCCATTCAAATTTTCAAATTCCATCTTCTTCCTCCCCGTGAGCTATAATATCATAAATTTTATACGGGTTAAGTTCGGTCAAGATTGTATCGCCTGTTTTCATATTTTTTACATTGCCTTGTCCCGAATTAATTTCATCGTCGCCCATAACCAAGCAGAACTTTGCACCTATTTTGTTGGCATATTTCATTTGAGCTTTAACACTTCTGAAACAAAGGTCACGCTCTGCATAAATGCCCAAGCAGCGTAATTTATAAACAAGTTTCTGTGTTTCTGTTTGAGCATTATCTCCTATAGTAACCACAAAAATATCGGGCGCCTCGGCTTCGGATATCTTTATGCCCTGCTTTTTTACTATCATCAGAAGTCGTTCGATTCCTATGGCAAAGCCTATACCCGGAGCGGGTTTTCCCCCAAGTTCCTCAATAAGTCCATTATATCGTCCACCGCCGCATAGGGCTGATTGCACCCCGAGGTCTTTTGAGATTATTTCAAAAACCGTCCTCGTATAGTAGTCAAGGCCTCGCACAATATTGGGATCCACTTTGTATTTAATTCCAAGGACATCAAGATACTCTTTAAAATGTTCAAAATGGTCTTTACAATCATCACACAGATAGTCGAGAATTTTTGGCGCCTCTTGAGCAATTTTTTGGCAAATAGGAGATTTGCAATCAAAAATACGCATGGGATTATTTTGGAGTCTGTCCCGGCATGTTTCGCAAAGCTTATCCTCATATTTTAAAAAGTATTCTTTAAGATTTTTGTTGTAATTTGGTTTACATTTTTCGCAACCTATACTGTTAATGCTAAGTTCAAGTCCGGTTATGCCTATGCTATTAAAAAAATCAAGGGCTAAGGCAATGGCTTCGCAATCCACCGCTGGATCTTCCGCTCCATAGCATTCGATTCCAAACTGATGAAATTCCCGAAGTCTTCCCGATTGGGGTTTTTCATATCTGTAGCATGAGATAAGATAGTACAGCTTAGTCGGTTGCGGAGCTGCATAAAGGGAGTTTTCAATATAACTCCTTGCTAATGATGCGGTTCCTTCCGGTCTCAAGGTTATGCTGCGCCCCCCTTTGTCCTCAAAAGTATACATCTCTTTTTGAACCACATCTGTTGTGTCACCAACACCCCTGCTAAACAAAGCCGTTTCTTCAAATACCGGTGTTCTGATTTCTTTGTAACCATATTTGTGACATATATCACGAGCATTTTGCTCGATTTTACGCCATATTGCACATTCCTCGGGCAAAATATCTTCGGTTCCTCTTGGCTTTTTAATCATTAAATTTCTCCTTCACAGTGTTTATCAGTGTTCCTATTCCTTCAATTTTCACTTCAACTTTATCGCCCGGCTTCATAGGACCAATACCCGACGGAGTTCCCGTTGTAATTATATCCCCGGGATAAAGGGTCATAACCCTTGATATGAGTGAGACTAATTTTCGAGTTTTAAAAATAAAGTTTGAGGTAGAGGAATGTTGTTTTATTTCTCCGTTTAGTTTCAATGTTATTTCCGTATCATCGGCATCAAGTTCGGTTTCAATAACCGGCCCTACAGGCGCAAACGTGTCAAAACTCTTCGCTCGGGTCCACTGAGTGTCAAGTGCTTGAAGATCTCGTGCCGTTACGTCATTTAGACAAGTATATCCTAAAATGTAGTCACCCGCTTCATTTTCGTTGACATATGATGTTTTTTGGCCAATCACTATGGCAAGCTCCGCTTCATAATCCACTTGTTTTGACATTGGCGGATATATTATTTTGCCCATATGAGGAACGACGGAAGAGGAAGGCTTTATGAATAGGGCCGGAAACTCCGGAATAGCAAGACTCATCTCTTCGGCGTGGTCTCTGTAGTTAAGCCCGACAGCTACGATCTTTGTGGGATCACACGGAGGCATAAATTCTGCGTCTTTAAGATCAACAAACGTTTCCGTCTCCGAGTATTTGCCAAATATGTTTCCACGGAGAATTTGGCCTCGGCCATCAACAACTTTAACATATACGGGGTTGTTGTTTAATTTTATTCTACCAATTTTCATGTGTCGTCTCCTTACTCAAGCAAATCATCTATTAATTCAATAATGTCGTCTCTGCCGATACGCTTTACATATGAAAACGGTATTAAAATACTGTTTTCATCCATTTTAAGTTTTTCGTATATAATCTGTAAGTTTTTGTCAACTTGAGTTATTTTCAATTTATCGATTTTTGTGGACACAACAATTTGTGGAAAATTATAGTGGCGAATCCAATCGCTCATCATCAAATCTTGCTCGGTCGGTGTATGTCGAGCATCTACCAATTGAATGACCTGAACGAGATTATACCTGTTTGACAGATAATTATCTATCATGTCCGCCCATTTCTCTTGCTCTTCTTTTGAAACTTTTGCGTATCCGTATCCGGGCAGGTCCACAAGACGATATCTGTTTTTACCAATTTCATAAAAATTTATTGTAGATGTTTTCCCCGGAGTATTGCTCGTTCTCGCTAATTTGGAGCGATTTGTCAAGCAGTTGATGAGAGAAGATTTGCCGACGTTAGATCTTCCGACCAGTGCGATTTCCGGGACCAGGGTGTTCGGATACTGTTCCGGTTTTATGGCGGTAATTAGCAATTTTGCATCAACAAAATCCATATAAATCTCCTTAAATCTTCGGAATATCTCTTTTCCCTGATAAGTCACTTACAACATCAACATTTACAATTCCCGATTTATGTTTTCCGCCCATCGGTAGAATGGGTCTGAAAGGTTTTGCCATTGCGAATTTCAAAACTTCGGTCATATTTTTTGCGAATTTAAATTCCATACCATTTTTTACTATATCGGGAAGTTCTTCGTAATCGCCCTTGTTTTCGAAAGGTATTATCACCCTCTTCGTGCCGACTCTGAGCGCTGCCAAAGTTTTCTCCCGGAGCCCTCCTATAGGTAACACATTTCCTCGGAGCGTGATTTCACCGGTCATTGCCACATCGTGTTTGACGGGAATATCGCTGAGTGCAGAAATCATGGCAGTTGTCATGGTAATTCCCGCAGACGGGCCATCTTTGGGAACGGCTCCCTCGGGGATATGAATATGTATGTCGTGAGTTTTGTAAAAATCAGACTTGATGCCATATTTGTAAGCATTGGTGCGTATGTATGAATAGGCAGCTTTTGCCGATTCTTTCATAACGTCCCCCAAATTTCCGGTAAGCTCTAATTTGCCCGTGCCGTCCATGATATTTACTTCGATAAGCAGCGTCTCTCCGCCGACTTCCGTCCAAGCAAGACCCAAAGCCGTGCCGATACTGTCCGATTTTTCGGATGCACTTATGTTGAATTTCCTCTTACCCAAAAATTCTGCAACGGTGTTTTTCTTTATGCTGACCTTATATTCGGGATTTTCAACGATTTGAACAGCTGTTTTGCGGCATATTTTTGCAATTTCCCGTTCCAAATTTCTGACTCCGGATTCTTTGGTATATCCGTCAATAATTTCCTTAAGGCCGTTTGCAGTAAATGTCAAATTTTTTCCGGTGATTCCGTTTCTTTTTCTTTGCTTTGGTACGAGGTATTTCTTGGCAATTATTAGTTTTTCGTCTTCCGTATATCCGGAGACATCGATAACATCCATCCTGTCAAGAAGAGGTTTCGGTATATTTGTGACATCGTTTGCAGAGGCTATAAACATAACATTTGATAGGTCAAAAGGAAGTTCAATATAATTATCTCTAAATTCCTTGTTTTGTTCGGGGTCTAACACTTCCAACATGGCCGAAGAAGGATCTCCGCTTATATCGGATGTCATCTTATCTATTTCATCAAGCAATATCACCGGGTTATTAACTCTCGCCCGTTTCATGGCATCCATAATCCTTCCGGGCATGGCGCCTATATAAGTCTTTCGATGACCGCGGATTTCTGCCTCATTGTGAATTCCGCCAAGACTTAGGCGTATATATTTTCTGCCAAGCGCGTTGGCCATTGAACCCACTATTGATGTTTTTCCGGTTCCCGGAGGCCCCACCAAGCATAAGATATTTCCCGAAGTTTTACCTGCCAATTTTCTGACTGCAATATATTCAAGGATTCTTTCCTTTACCTTTTCAAGACCGTAATGGTCTTTTTCCATATGCGCTCGCGCACTTGAAATATCAAGCTTTTCTTTACTTGATTTATCCCAAGGCAGTGCCAAAACTGTGTCAATGTATGTTTGAATTAAGGCATATTCCTGCGAACTGGGTCCCATTTTGGCCATTTTGTCGAGTTCATCATACAATTTTTCACTTATCTCGTCTGCAAGATGCATTTTGGAAATTTTATATTTATATTTTGTAATCTCTTGATCCGGATCCTCTCCCTCGCCCAATTCGTCCCGAATAACCTTGAGCTTTTCGCGCAACACATAATCTCTTTGATTTTCATCAAGATTCTGTTGCACCTTCTCCATCACATGTTTTTCTATCTCCAACAGATCAATTTCGTCGGCAAGAATGGCAATGAGTTTTTCCATCCGGCTGTTGACATTGGTGCAATTCAAAACCGACTGCTTTAATTCCGCCTTGATGGGCAAATTCGAAATCACAATATCTGCCATCTCGCCCGGATTTTCGATGGACATAAGTGCTGCTATGGCTTCTTGAGGGATCCGGTCATATATCTCAAGATACTCTTCTATCAAGTGCTGAATTTTACGTACCAGCAATTGAGTATATGTTTCGTCATCGTCTACCTCGTCATCAATAGTAAGTACTTCCGCACTTACAAAAGTACCCATATCTGTCATGTTGATAAGTTTTGCTCTTTGTGTTCCTTCAACAAGAATTCGAACATTTCCATCCGGAAGGTGCAAAATTTGACGGACCTCGCAAATTGTTCCCATTTCGGCAAGGTCGGGTAACTTTGGATTTTCCATAAGGTAATCCTTTTGATAACACAAAAACACCAATTTATTATGGGCTAGGGCATTTTCCACAGCCTCAATTGATTTGGCTCTGCTCACATCGAAATGCAAGATCATTTCGGGGAAAACAACAATCCCACGGAGGGGTACAAGAGGTATGGTATATGTCATATTTTCACTCATATTATCAAATCCTTAAAAAGTTTTTTTAATTTAAAACATTATACTATCAAAAATAACAAATATCAAGCTTTTCCGTAAAAATTCATTGCATAAAATTTTCTCCACATAAATAAAATTTTTTGTGCAACGGCGATATTTAAAAAGGATAACAGGAGCGTCTGCTCCGGGGCACCTCAAGCTGCAATACCTTTCGCTGTATTTTATGACAGTAAACGCACAGCAGTTCCGTCGTGCTTGGATATGGCATATGAATCCTGTTTATTTACTCGACCGAAAGGCCAAGTTTTAATCCATATTCCCGGGACTCTCATTTTTCCCGAAAATATTGTCGGCTACGCTGCCGAGGATTCGGATATAGGTGTGGACAAAGAGGCGGTTATGCCAAGTAATACAAAAAGAAATGGGCGTAAACCGAAATTTGGGCAATACGATGGATTGTCATGTCGATTTTCATCCCGATGAAACCTTGCGTCAGCAGATTACCACCACAAAAATTTGGTTGACAAGGACGGCAACAGCATCATGCCTTTTGGGAAATAAATGCACAAAATGCTCTTGCAAAATAATTAAAACCAAATACGAAAGCCGGGTCGATAAACTCCGGCTTTTGTCGTGTTTCATTCCTCAATCTTTTCAAAGTCTGCAGATCCGTGTTTGCACCAGGGACATATAAAATCGGGCGGCAATTCCTTCCCCTCATAAATATATCCGCAAATTTTGCAACGCCATCCGGTCACCTTTTTGGCCGGTTCGGGTTTTGGTTTTATGTGTTTGTGATAGTAAGCATAAGTCAAGCTTTCATCGTTTGAAAGGGATTCGGCATCCGTTAATTCAGCCAAAAAGATCGTGTGAGTGTCACAGTCGACCGTATCAATTACATCAAACGAAAGGTACGCATTTGTATATTTGTTCAGATACAGAAGGCCGTTCTTTGACCTTTCAACAAAATCAATATTAGAAAATTTATCCGCATCTCTGCCGCTTTGGAAACCGAAGTTTCTAAAAACCGAGAAAGGCGTCTCTCCGGTCAAGATGGAAACATTGAATTTGCCGCTGTTTTTAACCATATCATGAGTCAAATTGGATTTGTTGACCGATATGATAAACTTCAAGGGGGCGTTTGAAGTGATTTGCAAAACCGTGTTTATTATGCAGCCGTTGTCTTTCCCGGCGTCCGAAGCAGAAAGAACATAAAGTCCGTATCCCACTTTATAAATAGCGTTTGTGTCCATAATATACCTCCTCATATGATTCTCACATTGTGATCTGTGCCGACAAAGTTATATATTTTCTTGAATTAATTATATATTATTATATATCACGGGTCAAGATATTATTCATCAAATTCTGTAATAAGACAGGGCTTCACAAAATATAAGTTATATTACATAGTCATTGCCGGACAAGTTGTTATTATGTTCGATAATATCTTGAATTGTGATATTGTCAAGATATTGACATATCACATCATATAGACCTTCCCAAACATATAAAGTTTTGCAAGAATCTCTACGCTCACACAAGTTGGGGGTTGTTTGAAGACAGGTAATCGGTGCAATACTGCCCTCGGTAATTCTGAGAATTTCACCTATTGTGTACTCCGATGGCTGTTTCGAAAGTTTGTAACCGCCTTTAAATCCTCTGCTGGATTGCAAAATATTGCTGTTATTAAACAATGAAATAATTTGCTCCAAATATTTTTTGGAGATACCTTGTCTCTCCGCTATATCCTTCAACGAAATAAAATCATCATGGCTGTGCTCTGCAATATCCAGGAGCATCCTTACCGCATACCTGCCCTTTGTGGAAATTTTCAACTTTATCACCTCAATTTGAATCGGTTACGCTTACACTATTATACCAATAGGTCTGACGGGTTTCAAGAGGTTGAACTAAATTAATCAGAAAAAATTTGTAGAGGTGTAAAGAATATTTTACAGATCCAAGCTCCCTAATAAAACACTCCATCCAATCGCCGTATCTGTCTTCCAAAACCTTGACGGCATTTTTAGGGCTCTCACAAAGCGCCAATGAAATGCACTTTGCGGGAAAGAGGAGACGACCCGGAGCGGGTGAGACTTTCGCCCTTTGTGCGGAAGCGAACAAGCGTAGGGAGCTGCGACGAAAAAGCTCATCAAAAGCATCCTATCCAAACTCTCCTACAAATCCGTCTATCACCTTTTTCCGACCGTCGGTCAATTTCTTAATCACCGATAATTCCTTACAAACGGAGTTGAATTTCACGATAAGGGAATTATAATCTCTCTTACTAAACTCTCTTTTTTTTTACTCTTATTGTTTACTCCGGCGGAACTTTTGGTGTATACCCCCCGGAACATTTCTTCCATACATCCCACAACATCGGTCACATAAATGCGCCTCTCGGTCCCAGTTTTGCTCTTGACTGTTTCGGTATGAATCAGCCCTTGTTACTTCAGCTCTTGAATCCGTTGCGAAACGAGTTTTTTCGTAACGTTGTATTCTTTGGCCAAAATAGCGTTAGTTGCCCAGGAATAGCCTTTATATCAAAAATCCCCGCAGCAGCAAAGGAGGAAATAGATCGACATTTTTTAAAAATGAAACATAATTTCTAAAAAATTAGTCATTATTCCGCAATTTCCTCCCATTCTCTGTAGTATTGTTCGAGATTTTCGTTCTCGACGTGAAGTTCACGTGTCTTTTCGTTCATTGTAGCATAGTCGGAGAATATTTCGGGATTTGCCATTTCAGATTCTATTTCTGCGATATGCTCCTCTGTTTTTGTAATTAAATTTTCAAGTTCTGCTATTCGCTGTTTAAGATGAGCTTCCGCTCTGCGCTGTTCTTTGGAACGGTATCCGCCCGTTCTTTTAGGTGCGAGTTTTGATTTTTTTTTCGATTTTGTGTCGGTTTCTCTTCGGGCAAGCCAATCCCGACGGCTTTTATAGTATTCATAATTTCCATCATATAGCACAAATCCGTCTTTTGTCATTTCAACGATTTTATCCGGCACATTGTTTAAAAGATACCTGTCATGAGATACAAAAAGCAGCGTTCCCGCATAATCCCGCATTGCCTGTTCGAGGACTTCTTTTGAAGGTAAATCGAGATGATTGGTTGGTTCATCAAACAAAATCACATTGGACTTTTCAAGCATAATTATACAAAAGGCAAGTTTGGCCCGCTCCCCCCCGCTTATCACTCCTACGGGTTTAAAAACATCCTCCTTTGTCAATCTGACTCCACCGAGCATATTTCGGATAATCACATCGGGCACTTGGGGGAATCTGTCTCGCAATTCGTCTATGGCAAGCTTTTCATGATTTAAATTCAAATTTTCTTGCTCATAATAACTAACGGTTGTGCCACGCCCCCACAAAACCTCACCTTTATAATGCGGATTGATACCTAGGAGAGTCTTTAAAAAGGATGATTTACCGATACCGTTGTCGCCTATTAAAGCTATTTTTTCACCTCGTTTTAACTCGAAATCAATATTTTGGCACAAAACCATGGGAGGTTCCCCAACAGAAACATCAAGATCTGATACGGTAAGAACATCCTTATATGGTTCTTTGGTCATCTCGAATTTAAGTTTTATTGGTTTAGTTTCAAAATCAGGCTTTTCGATTATTTCCATATTTTCTAAAACCTTCATGCGAGATTTCGCCATTGCGGAGGTTGACGCTCGGTTTATGTTTTTTTCAACATAGGTTTGCATTTTCTCGATTTCAAGCTGCTGTTTCTCATATTCCTTTTGCCAATTGGCAACTCTCTGAGCCCTTTGATCAACATAATTTGAGTAATTGCCCTTATAGGTATACAATTTATGTTTTTCGATTTCAAACATATTCTCAACCGTCACATCAAGGAAATACCTATCGTGACTTACAATGAGCAGTGCTCCCTTATACTCATCGGAAAGATAATTTTCCAACCAATCCAAAGTTCTGAAATCCAAATGGTTTGTGGGCTCATCCAAGATCAAAAGCTTTGGAGCCTTGAGAAGAAGCATTGCTATTGCCAATCTTGTTTTTTCTCCTCCCGACAAAGTTGTAATTTCCGTATCAAGGTCCATATCGGAAAATCCCATACCGTTTAAAACCATCTTAATTTTTATATCAATGTTATATCCGTCACAACTCTCGAAATACGCTTGTTTTTTTGAATATTCCCCCATAAGCTTATTATATTCCCTCGTGCCGTGATTCGCAATTCCCTGCATCTTTTTTTCCAACAAGCGCATATCGTTTTCAACTTTAAGCACATTTGAAAACACATTCCGGCTTTCTCGGATTACGGTTGAACCTCGGTCAAGCCCGCTGTTCTGTTTCAGATATCCGATTGTCAGATCCGGCGCAGTGTAAAGCTCACCGGAATCATAGTCTGTTTCCTTCATAATGATAGAAAGAAGGGTCGACTTGCCAGCACCATTAACGCCAACAAGACCATAGCGGCCTCCGTCCTCTATGGTCAAATTGATATCTTTAAGCACTTCGTTTTCTCCGAAGCTTTTATTTAAGTGAGAAATGGAAATCAGCATTGCTTGTATTCATAACCCGCCTTCAGAAGTTCAATATTTTTCTCGGCAAGGGCAGCTCGCTTAGCCGAAGTATGGTTGCGAACACTTTTGTACAGATCATCAATATTATAAAAATCGTCTCTTGACTTTATATAAGCACCAGTCATTACCATATTTCCCAAAGTACCTGCTCCGGCTTTTTCTGCAATTTCCACCGCAGGCACGTATATAACAGTTACATCATCTCGATTGACTTTAGAATCTATCAGAGAACTATCAACGACGATAATGCCTCCGGACTTTACGGAATCCGCAAATTTTTCAAGAGAGGGTTTATTCATAACAATCAGCGCATCCGGACGCTGAATTACGGGGGATCCGATTTGAGAATCCGCAATTATAACACTGCAGTTACATGTTCCACCCCTCATTTCGGGTCCATAGGATGGAAGCCATGATATTTCCCTGCCCGTATCCATTCCCATATAAGCCAATATCTTACCGGCAAAAAGGACACCCTGACCGCCAAATCCCGCAATAACTATCTGCTCATACATTATCTGACACCTCCTGTTTCGGTACAATCTTTGTAAACGCCAAGAGGAAATTCAGGCATCATTTCGGTTCTGATTCGTTCAAGGGCATCTACCGGTGACATCCCCCAATTGGTGGGGCAGCTTGAAAGAACCTCAACAAGAGAGAATCCCTTGCCAGACATCTGACAATCAAAAGCCTTCCGAATTGCCAGCTTTGTCTTTTTGATATTTGGCACACTATCCACCGATACTCTTTCCACATAACAGGCACCTTGCAATGTCGATACCAATTCAGACACATGGATGGGATAGCCTTGATTTTCCACTTTCCTGCCATAGGGGGTGGTTTGGGTGACCTGACCCACCAAAGATGTGGGCGCCATTTGACCTCCGGTCATTCCATAAATTGTGTTGTTCACAAATATTATGCTGATATTTTCGGCTCTTGCAGCGGAATGAATAGTTTCCGCCGTTCCAATCGCCGCAAGGTCGCCATCACCCTGATAAGTAAAAACCAACTTGTCGGGATGAACTCGTTTAATTCCGGTAGCAACAGCCGGAGCCCTGCCGTGAGCCGCCTCTTGCATATCAAATTCGAAAAAATTATATGCGGTGACACTGCATCCAACGGGACACACACCTATCGTATCACCTTCGAGACCCATATCGTCAACTACCTCCGCTATCAAGCGATTTATAATGCCATGAGTACATCCGGGGCAATAAGACAAAACAAAATCGCTGAGGGAATGTGGTCTTTCAAATATCTTCTTCATCTGATTACTCCTCTCCTTATCGGGAATTTTCGAGACATTTCTCGATTTCAGCCACAATGGCATCCTGCTCAGGCACCATGCCACCTGTTCTTCCGTAAAAATATACCGGTTTTTCCCCGTTCACAGACAAGCGAACATCTTCTACCATCTGACCCATGCTCATCTCTACACTAAGGAAGCATGCGGCTGTCTCAGCCCGCTTCGCAAACACATCGGTAGGGAATGGCCAAAGAGTTATTGGGCGAATAAGTCCTGCTTTTATTCCCTTTGCTCTGGCCGCCTCAATTGCGGACATGGCAACTCGAGCTATTGTACCATAGGCAGCGATGATAACATCTGCATCCTCTGTACAAATTTCCTCATAGAGCGCCTCTGTGGCTCTGATTTTCTCATATTTTTTTTCTCGCTCAATGCAGAGATATTCAAGTTCTTCCGGAGTTAAGTAAAGAGAGTTGATGATATTCTTTTTTCGCTTCATTCCCGTGCCGGTTGTTGCCCAAGGTTTTGAGGGAAGGGAATTTGGATCGATTGGGGCCTTGAACTCCACAGGCTCCATCATTTGACCGAGCATTCCGTCACCCATAATCATCGCAGGCATTCTGTACTCATCGGCTTTGTCAAAAGCTCGGGAAGTCACATCCGCAAGCTCCTGAACGGAAGACGGGGCAAAAACCAAGAGATGATAATCTCCGTGTCCTCCGCCCTTTGTCGCTTGAAAATAGTCCGACTGTGCAGGCTGAATCCCACCGAGTCCCGGCCCACCTCTGACAATGTTGACTATAAGACACGGCAGATTGGCACCGGCTATATACGAAATACCCTCCTGTTTTAAACTGACACCCGGGCTTGATGAGGATGTCATAACCCTCGCTCCGGCACCCGCTGCTCCGTATACCATATTGATTGCAGCAATTTCACTTTCAGCCTGGAGGAATGTACCACCGTTTTTCTCCATATTTTTTGCCATATATGCAGCAAGCTCGGTCTGAGGCGTGATGGGATAGCCAAAAAAGAACCGGCATCCACAACGCATGGCCGCTTCTGCCAATGCCTCATTACCTTTCATCAATACTTTCGACATTTATTTTTTCTCCTTTCGGTACAAGTACAATAAAGCAAGGACATGGTCCGAAAATGATTTGTGCAACTGTGCTCTGATATCCCTCGCTTTACGAAGTTTTCATGTACTTTATTTCTCTATGGTAATAACACAGTCGGGGCAAATAGTTGCGCAAAAAGCGCAGCCTATGCATTTTTCGGGTTCGGTTACTTTAGCAGGACGATAGCCCTTGTCGTTAAGAGATGCCATATCTGTAACAATTATTTTCATGGGGCATACCGATGTACACAAGCCACAGCCTTTGCAACGCTCTTTGTTTATGGTAATTTTTGCCATCTATTCTCCTTCTTTCGATATATATTTGCCTTTTTGTAAATCAGCTTTTGTATGATTTGTTTCAATTGATAAATTTATATGTTTGAAAATCCGGTCCCACAAAGAGGTCTAAGGGGAACAATTCAAATTTTAGATCATTCATATCTCCAATCCGATCAAGAAACTCGTGGCAAATGCAGGTGCAAACAACAGGCAGCCCGACCTTTTTTGAAAATTCATTTGCAAGTTCCTCACCTTTATATATTGTATCATGCTCGGTACAATTCATCAGATGAGTATTATTTACAATGCCGGTAAAATTTAAGCGGGAAGCTCCTGCTATATCGCGGTAAATCTCATAGGAGCCGCCTATATCATTCGTCATCATGCGCCTTTCGTTGAGCACAAAGAACATATCATAATCCGATTTGATAAAATGTTCATAATATACTCCGAGAGGAACGGCTCCGTCATCATCTCCGCCAACATCGAAAACAACATATTTGCTCTTATCATCAAAAGCTCGCATTACATCCGCCGTCAAAGTCAACGATTCCACATTTGAATTGACAAATCCCGGCGCAATAATTTCAATACCATGTTTCTTCAGATAATTCTCGGCATCTTTGGCGCGGTAGTACGGATTCACAAGGTCAAAATCAATTATCAATATCCTTTTTCCCGTATCCGCCAATCTCAAAGCATAATTCAGCGCAAATTCGGTTTTTCCGCTTCCGAAATGGCCGGTGACTATGGTTATTCTCTTTGCTCTATTACAAAAGCTCATGTCAACTCTCCGAGTCTGCCGCAACATCACTCCGGTTTTTTATCTCGGTCACTCTGAAAACAGACTTTACATTTCTGAAAAAGAGCTTTACAATCAAGAACCCAACTAAGAGTGCAACTGCAGCACCTATTAATGCCATAAAATCTTTTTTTGTGAGCATAAAGCCCAAAACGCCACCTGCCACAAGAAGCAAAGCCATCAAACCGTATCCAATAGCGGCATTACGCAAAACTTTTTTTGTATCCTCATATAAGGTTACAACATCGCCTTTTCTGATTTCCAAATTGACACTGTCCACAGCGTCAACAATGACGGCACTTGAAGGACAGCCCTTGCAACTGACGCAGTTTCCGCCGCAGGCTGATTCTCGGTCAACACGAACTTTTATTCCTTCGGGTCCTGCGGAAATAACATATCCTGTTTGCTCCATATCGGTTTCACCTCAAAAAATCCAATAACTTATGATAAACTTTTAGATTATTATAATCCGTTTTATATATTGTGTCAATATGATATGACTTTTATCGTTACATTATCTCATATTCATTTTCAAATTTTCAGCCTGGGAAAGCATTTCCGCTGCCGCTTTTTTGGTTATTTCGGTCACAGATACTCCCCCAATTATACGGCTCAACTCGGACTCTCGTTCCGCCTCGCCAAGCAAGCGTACGCAAGCCGTTGTCTCGCTGTTGCTGCTGCTCTTCTCAATTAAATAATGCCTGTCTCCCATGGAGGCAATTTGAGCCAAATGGGTAATGCAGAGAACTTGCTTGTTTTGGGAAATCTTGCATATTTTTTCGGAAATACGCTGTGCAGCTCTGCCGCTTACCCCGGTGTCGATTTCATCGAAAATTAATGTATCAACAATATCGCCCTTTGAAAGAACAGACTTGATTGCCAACATAACCCGAGACATCTCGCCGCCGGAGGCAACCTTATTCAATGGTTTCAAATCATCTCCGGGATTGGTGGAAATCAAAAATTCCAAATTGTCTCCGCCATTTACGGTAAAATCGGTGGGCTCAATGTTAACTTTAAAGACAGCCCGATTCATATCAAGCTCCGAAAGTTCTTTCATAATAAGTCTTGAAAGGTTTTCTCCTGCCTCTCGCCTGGTGGAGGTCAGCGCCCCTGCTGCCTTTTCTGTTTCCTGTCTTGCATTATCGATTTTGTTTTTTATTTCTTCGAGGCGACCTTCAAGATTCTCAATGGATTCCAATTCATTCTTACAACTTTCTCCGTAAGCAATAATCTCCGAAACATCTGCACATTCAAACTTGCGTTTCAAGTCCGAAATCAGTGCCAACCTTTCTTGCACTCTGTCAATTTCATTCGCTTCAAAATCTGCATGATCGATATAGGATTTAAGTTCACGAGTAACATCATCCAAATCGGCAACAGCGGAACTGACTGTTTCGCCGTAACTTTTTAAACGCTCATCGTGCTCTGCGGCGCTCTCAAGGGCTCTTTCGGCATCAATGAGCATATCATAAGCAGAGACGTCATCCCCATCGCCGTAAATGCAATTATATGCTTCATACACACTGTTTAATATATTTTCGGAATTTTCCAGGAATTCAAATCGAGACTCAAGCTCTTCCTCCTCCCCGGGTTTCAAAGCTGCCGCCTCGATTTCACTTTGCCGAAATCTCAGGAGGTCTGCTCGATTTTCCTTATTTGCTTCGGATTTGAGCAGTTCTTCATATTCCGATATAAGATCGGTGTACTCTGCAAATTTTTGAGCATAATCCTCTCTCTCTTTTTGATTATTGGCATATTCATCCACAAATTCTCTGTGTTTTGAGGGGACTAACAGAGCTTGGTTGTCAAGTTGACCGTGAATTGTCAAAAGAAGATTCCCTATTTCTTTGGCAATGGTTAGCGGAACCACCCTTCCGTTTATACGGCAGATACTCTTGCCTGCCGCTGTAATCTTGCGAGACATTACAATAATATCGTCATCGGCCTCTATTTCAAATTCGGCAAGGTTTTTTTCGACTTCATCGCTCACTTCAAAGACGGCCTGAGCAAAAGCATAATCCGCACCGTTTCGGATTAAATCTTTGGAAGTTCTGCCGCCTAAAGCCATGTTTATTGAGTCAATCAAAATCGATTTACCGGCGCCGGTTTCGCCCGTCATCACATTAAAACCGTCGCCAAACTCTATATCTATATGTTCGATGATTGCAACATTTTTTACTTCAAGTTCGGAAAGCATATTTTCACCTCAATTTGCTAAGTCCGCCATCAATCGGACAGTTTATTATGAAGGACATCAAAGAAAGAGGTTCCCTTAAGTTTTACAAGCTGAGTACTGTATTTTGACTTCTTTATTCTCACACGTTCGCTGCTGTCTTCAAGCTTATGAATTATCTTCCCATCTGCCCTGACAATGGCGCCGCACCTGTAAGGTTCACACTGCCTAAGTTCTACCACTCGGTCCGCAGGGATAATCGCACTTCTTGCCTTCAATGTATGAGGGCAAATAGGTGTTATTATCATCCCGTCTACCTCCGGATGCATCACAGCACCCCCAGCAGACAAAGAATATGCCGTTGAACCTACCGCAGTTGCAATAATCATCCCGTCTGCCGCATATTCGCTCATGGGAATGCCATTCACCTCAACATTTATCGTCACCATTTTGTAGTCTTCGCCGCTTATAATTAGGTCGTTCAAAACCATATATCGCTCATAAGCATCCCCAAATGAGTTTAAAATTTCTATGTCGAGCATTGTGCAATTTTCAACGCCGCACTTCCCTTCAAGAACATCGTCAAGGGGGCTGTAGCAGCCCTTTTCAATTCGAGCCAAAAACCCCAAATGCCCCATATTGACTCCGACAATCGGCAACTCATATTTCGCTGCATCTACTGCTGTTTCTATAATTGTGCCGTCTCCACCTAAAGCAATCAAAAGTTCTGCACCGGAGAACACCGATTTCCGATCGCTAAACAGGGCATTAATACCCACATGTTCACAAAAAAATTCAAGATAGGGTGCAAAGTTTCTTTCAATGAGTAAAGTGCAATCAAATTTTTTTAAATATTTAATCAAGTTAATAGTTTCTTTGCAATTCTTATCTTTTTGAATATTGGGTACCAATGCAATAGTTTTCATAGTGAAACACCTTCCGTAAAGTGGATAAATTTATTGGCAGCAAGACATTTTATGTCACATATTGATTTTAAATTTATTATTTTGTCTCTATGTGGGATTGTTCAACAATTTTCCTTATATTTTCCAAGGTAATAGCCGGTCGCTCCGAGTCAATGGAGGATTTTTTTATATACATCAAATATTCTATGTTACCTTCCGGACCTTTTATCGGCGAATAATCAAGGCCGATAACTTCGAAGCCAATTTTTGCAGCAATTTTCAAAGTCTTCTCAATCACTTCAATGTGAACGACTTCGTCACGCACAACGCCTTTCTTCCCGACCTTATCGCGACCTGCCTCAAACTGAGGCTTAATCAGGCACACGCCGCTGCCGCCTTCTCTGAGCAGTTCATATGCAGGAGGCAAAATCAGGGCAAGAGATATAAATGATACATCCACCGAGAAAAAATCTACCGGATTCGGCACCTGTTCCCGTGTAACATATCTGAAATTGGTTCGTTCCAAGTTTACAACCCTATTGTCTTGTCTGAGTTTCCAGGCAAGCTGACCGTATCCTACGTCGATTGCATAAACTTTTTCGGCTCCGTTCCTTAACATACAGTCGGTGAAACCACCGGTAGACGCTCCTATGTCCATACATACGGCTCCATCTAAATCAATCGGGAACACTTTCAAAGCCTTTTCGAGTTTAAGACCACCTCGGCTCACATAATTAAGCGAATGGCTGCGAATTTCAATCTTTTCTTCGCCTTTGATAGGCATACCTGCTTTCAGCGCCTTTTGGTTATCGACATACACGCAGCCTTCCATAACCAAAGACTGCGCTCGGCTTCTCGTCTCCGTATACCCGTGGCTCACCAGATAATTATCCAATCTTTCATTCATAATCTATTTTTCAATTCGCCTGATTTTGCTTGTTTATTTTAAAAACGGTTTCTATACTCTTTGCAATTTTTTCGGAACTTAGACCGTATTTATCCTCTATTTCGGATATCTTCCCCTGGCAAATAGGTTCATCGGGATAGCCGAATTTTAATATTTTCATTCCGAGAGCATCCTCCAAAATACTGCCAAAGCCCCCCGTTGTAACGTTGTTTTCAATCGAAACAACGATTTTGGCTTGCTTAGCCATACGTTCTATAGGCTTTTTATCAAAAGGTTTTATAGTAACCGCATCCGCCACGGAAACGGAATATCCGTGTTCTTCAAGAATTTGTGCTACTTTGGTAGCATTTTTCAGCATTATCCCTACAGACACAATAAGAACATCGGGATTTTTGGCTTTTATAATTATTCTGGTTGACAAAGTATTATTACCGAGTTTAGGCACTTTAACGCCTATGTCGTCCTCTGTCGGTGCCTCGCCTCGAGGATATCGAATAACAACGGGGCCATTAATATTAAGTGCATAACTTAACATCTGTTCCAAATCATCTTGGATTGAAGGTGAAAGAATGGTAAAATTCGGCATATGAGACAAATAGGATATATCATACACACCCTGGTGTGTCTCCCCGTCACCTTCAACAGGACCGGAACGGTCAACTGCCAAAACCACATGAAGGTTTTGCAAGGCCACATCATGAAGTAACTGGTCATAAGCTCTTTGCAGAAAAGTAGAGTAGACCGCAAATATCGGTTTCAGTCCACCTCTGGCCATTCCTGCGGAGAAAGTCGTTGCATGTTGTTCCGCAATTCCCACGTCGAAAAATTTATTCGGGTGTTCTTCCGCAAATTTTTTAAGACCGGTTCCGAGAGGCATTGCAGCAGTTACTGCAACGACCTTATCATCCCTTTCTGCCAAGGCGCATATTGCATCTCCAAAAACATCAGACCAGCATTCTCGATTTGATTTTTTTATCTGTTTCCCGGTTGCCACATCAAAGGCACCTACACCGTGATACAAATCCGGGTCACTTTCTGCGGGTGCATATCCCTTTCCCTTCTTTGTGCGAACATGGATAAATACCGGTTTTGTAGCGGTTTTGGCATAATTAAATGCCGCCTCAAGGCGTTCAATATCATGGCCGTCAACGGGACCCATGTAGAAAAACCCCATGCTCTCGAAAAAAGCACTGCTCTCAACAACCATATTTTTAAGGTCGTCCTTGATTTTGCTTAGTCCCTTTTTCGTCGGCGCGCCCAAAATCGGAATATTGTCAAGAGCAGATTTAAACTCATCCTTGAAACGCAAATAGGAGGCAGCAGTTCTGAGGCGTTTCATGGCACGGGAAAAACCACCGACATTTTTTGAAATTGACATACCGTTATCGTTATAAATAATTATCAGATTTTTTGCGTTATGACCTGCATGATTTATAGCCTCAAAAGCCATTCCGCCGGTCATGGCACCGTCGCCTATCACGGCAATGCTTGTTCCTTTTCTGCCGGCCAATTCATTGCTTTTGGCAATTCCGAGAGCAGCAGAGATTGAGGTGGAACTGTGCCCAGTATTGAACACATCCCGTCTATCCTCCTCAAATTTCGGAAACCCGCTGAGGCCACCAAATTCGCGCAAACTACCAAAACCCTCTCCCCTGCCGGTGAGGATTTTATGAGCATAACATTGATGTCCCACATCCCAAATTATGCTGTCACCATCGTTAAGGTCAAAAGCCCGATGAAGGGCTATGGTCAATTCAACCACACCCAAGGATGAGGCTAAATGTCCACCGTGTTTGGACACTGCAGAGATAATGAATTCCCTGATTTTTTTTGCCAAACCATAAAGATCATTATAGCTGAGCTTTTTCAGTTCGGCCGAGGTATAACTCTGTTTCATGATTTCATACCGTTTTAATTTTAAACGCCGACAGGCGGATTATTCGCCTGCCGGCAACAAACTGGTTTTGGTCTTTAAAGAGGTGTCACTCTGTGGATTATGTGAAGCACATTGCCGTCGGGGTCCTCAAAGTACATAGTGCCGATTCCTTTGGCACTTACAGCGGCATCAATCAGGACCTTGACTCCGGCGTCCTTGAGCTTTTTAACCATGCCGTCAAAATCATCAACAGAAATGGCTATATGCCGAATGCCGACAGTTTTCATCTCATCTTTTGTGCCTTCTATGTCGGATTTTTGGAATTCAATCATTCCGCCGTCATCCGCTTTAAGGAAAAAGGTTCCCTTGCCGTTGTCATACACAACTTTCCAGCCAAACATATCCATATACCAATCCTTAAGTGCGGCTGTGTCTCTTGAACAAATACAAATATGTTCAATACCAATCATTTTTATTACCTCCTAAGAATATTTTTATTTATTTATATCTTTTTTGTAATTCGACGAAAATATCATCCCATGTAAGACCTTCTTCCACAAGAACAACCGACAAATGATAGAGCAAATCGGCAACCTCATATTGAACCTCTGATTTAACGTAATTCTTGGATGCTATAATAACTTCCGACGCTTCCTCGCCAACCTTTTTCAACATCTTGTCGATGCCCTTATCAAATAAATAGTTGGTATAGGAACCGCTTCGGGGATTTTTAACTCGGTCAACAATGACATTGTAAATGTCATATAAAATTCCTGGTTTGGCGGATGTCCCCGTCTTTATTTCCTGGAGTTTGCCATTTTTGATTTTCCGATAGAAACAAGAATGGTGATTGGTGTGGCAAGCATTTCCGATTTGCTTAACCTTGATAACAACTGCATCTTTATCGCAGTCAACATACATATCCATAACTTCTTGGTAATTTCCGCTTGTTGCACCCTTTTCCCAAAGTTGCTGTCTGCTGCGGCTAAAATAGGTGGCATGTCCCGTCTTGAGAGTCGCTTTAACACTATCTTCATTCATGTAAGCAAGCATAAGAATCTCGCCGCTCACACTATCCTGTGCAATAGCGGGGATAAGTCCATTTTCGTCAAATTTCAAGTCTTTAATAATTTTTTCGTTGTTGTTATCCACGGGTTTCACATCCTCCTCGGGGATTTTTACTGCAGCTATAGCCTGTCTTAAGTTGATATCTTTGGTATAAAGAGCCTTACCTATGATTACACCTTCTGCTCCGACATCTCTGAGAGAGGTTATATCGCGAAGATTCGAAACTCCTCCGGATGCAACTACTTTCGTAGCGACGGAATCAACCAGTTTTCCGACATCTTTTATATTTGGTCCGGCCAACATACCATCCGTCGAGATATCGGTATAAATTATGGTCTTGACCCCAATCTTTTCCATCTCTTTTGCAAATTCAATTGCATCAATCGTACTTACGTCCATCCAACCGCTGACAGCTACCTTTCCGTCTTTGGCATCAATTCCAACGGCAATGTGCTCATCGTATTTTTGAACCGCTGCCCGAACAAAGGCCGGGTTTTTAAGCGCACCGGTGCCGAGGATTACCTTGTAAGCACCTGCATTCATATATCTGTCAATGGCATCCATGTTGCGGATTCCTCCACCGACCTCAATCTTTGCCGACACGGAGTTAATTATTTTTGAAATAACATCAAAATTGGGCATATCCCCTGTTTTGGCCCCCTCCAAATCAACAATATGAATGAACTCCGCTCCTTGTTTTACCCATTCCTGTGCAACCCCAAGAGGGTCATCTTTATATATGGTCTTTTGAGAATAATCTCCTCTTTTTAAGCGCACGCATTTGCCGTCTAATATATCAATGGCGGGATATATTGTCATTTTGGTATTTCCTCCTTGATGCGAAGTATTATGTCCATAATTTTATCCCGTTTAAGCTTCATGCTGACTCGATTAACAACCAAACGGGCAGAAAGGTCGCAAATTTCATCAAGAACTTCAAGACCGTTTTCTTTGAGAGTTGAGCCGCTCTCCACAATATCCACAATCACTTCCGACAGACCGACCAAAGGACCGAGTTCCACCGACCCGCTGAGTTTTATTATATCAACGGTTCTTCCCTTGACTTTTTGAAAATACTCCCTGGCAATATCCGGGTACTTGCTGGCCACCCTTGTTATATTTCGACTGCCAAGACTGTCTCGAAGCTCCGCAGGCCCCGCGACGGCCATCTTGCACGTACCGAAGCCCAAATCCAAAACTTCATAAAGGTTTTTGTCACTCTCAAGCAGAGTATCCTTGCCGACAATTCCCATATCGGCCGCACCGTATTCCACATAGGTGGGAACATCGGAGGCTTTCACCAATATAAATTTTATCTTGTTTTCCTCATCACAAAATATAAGTCTGCGGGTTTCATTGTTGATTTCCGCTACATCAAAGCCTATTTTATTGAATATATCAACGGAAAGCTCGGCTAAGCGACCTTTCGCAAGAGCTACCGTCACATAGTCACTGTCTTTTTGAAGGTCTTCGGACATCTCCTCATCATGCAGGGTAGCAAGGACCCGTTCCACACCAATAGCTATCCCGGTGGCAGGGATATCACGGCCAAACTTTTCAAGAAGGCCGTCATACCTGCCTCCGCTGCATACAGGAAAACCCACTCCATAGGTGAAGCCGCGGATTATTATTCCGGTGTAATAATCTATATTCTGTACCATTCCAAGGTCGAAAGAGACATACTTATCGAGGCCCTTTTGAGACAATATATGATATATTTCTTTTAGGTTAATCAAAGCATCTTTTGACCGATGATTCAGGTTTTTATCATCAATGGCATCATCAACGATTTCTATACCTCCAAACATGGTAGCAAGAGACGCAAAACGATGTTTCATATCTCCGCTCACACCCATTTCGGACATATCATTTTCGACAGCGATGAAATCCTTATCGTTTATATGACGTCTGAGCACGTCACTCTCATCGCTCGAAAGGCCTGCTTGCTCCACCAATCCCTTGAAAAATTCAACCTGGCCCAAATCTATTTGAAAATTTTTGATGCCCGACGCCATCAAAGCTTTTATGGCAACCTCAATAACCTCCGCATCCGCCGAGGGGCTTTTGTCGCCTATCAATTCAACACCCATCTGAGTAAACTCCCTCTGACGAGCCTGACTGAAATTTTCCTCGTTGCGGAAGGCATTGCCAAGGTATGAAACGCGAACGGGGAAATCCTCGTCCCTTGCCTTAGTGGCAACCATCCGCGCCACAGAAGTTGTTATATCCGGCCGAAGGGCCAACATCCTTCCGTTGGTATCGAAAAATTTAAACATATGTTCCGCCCTTGTAGGCGTGGTCACGTTGTATACATCAAAATATTCAAACGTAGGCGTCCGGACAGGTCTGTATCCAAACGAGCCAAAGACCTCGGCAGCCTTGTTCTCTATTCGAAGTTTCAGCTCACACTCATCCCAAAGGACATCAGCAACTCCTGTAGGTGTGTGAGTAATCCTTCCCATACTCAAATATATCACTCCAAAAAAATCCTTGCAAAATACGATTTTTCCGTATTTTTGCAGAGAACATTATAACACTTTGGAGGAATATAAGTCAATACCTTATTTGATTTTTTAAGCTTATTGTAATTTTTAAACTAAACAAAAACGGCAGCCCCAAAAAGACTGCCGCTGCATTTGGAGGCGCCACCCAGATTTGAACTGGGGTATAAAGCTTTTGCAGAGCTCTGCCTTACCACTTGGCTATGGCGCCTTATTGAGATGATAAAAGACGCAGCAATATGCGTCTTTTATCAAATGGAGCGGAAGACGAGATTCGAACTCGCGACGTTCACCTTGGCAAGGTGACGCTCTACCACTGAGCCACTCCCGCAAGATGGTGCCTCCGGGCGGAATTGAACCACCGACACGGGGATTTTCAGTCCCCTGCTCTACCGACTGAGCTACAGAGGCAAATGGCGATCCGGATGGGGTTCGAACCCACGACCTCCAGCGTGACAGGCTGGCATTCTAAACCAACTGAACTACCGGACCATATTGGTGGGAGTTATAGGGCTCGAACCTATGACCCTCTGCTTGTAAGGCAGATGCT
>CAZTYF010000013.1:0-54560 GCA_964617455.1 uncultured Oscillospiraceae bacterium
TTTTACCGATTTTTGACTCTCGACATTATTGCCGCAGCCTCCGCTCGGGTGGCCGGGTCTTTGGGTTTAAACATTCCGTCCGAACCGGTCAAAATTCCCTGCTCGCTCAGGGCTGCCACATAGGGCTGAGCATACTCTTCTATTTCCGCCACATCGCTGTAGCTCATGCTCCATGTGGAACTTAAGTCAAGTCTCCGTCCCACTATCGCCGCGATTTGTTCGCGGGTGATATTGTCATTGGGGCTGAATGTGGTGGATGTGGTGCCGTTGATTATGCCTTCCGCTTGGCCTGCGGCCACATAGGGCGCATACCAATCCGTCGGTGCAACATCGGTGAATGTTGTCTCTCCTCCCGGAGTTATTCCAAAGAGTATTACAGCCATCTTGGTGAACTCCGCTCTGGTGATTTGGTCATCCGGAGCAAACAGGGTTGCCGTCTCTCCGTTTATGATTCCAGAATTGTAGAGATCCATGATGTAGGCATATGCCCAGTGGTCTGCGGGTACATCTTCGAATATTTGAGATGAGCCTTGAACCGGTGCCGTAGTGGGAATTTCGGCAGGAGCCGTTGTGGGTGCTTCGGGTTCGCCGGACGCTGTCGGCTCCGCCGTAGCAGCGGGTCTCGGGGTTACCGCACTTGTGCCGCCCGTGCTGAAGTTGGAGTTGGGGGCGGAACCGCCTGCGGGGAGGCCGGAAGGTCTTCTGGTGGGCGTAGGTGCCGATGTGGGTTCTCCCGGTGTCGGCGTTCCTTCCGGAGCCGGTGTTCCTGTGGCTTCTGCGTTATTCGTTATATTGATTTTTACGGAATAGGTATTTCCTTGAGCATCCTCGATTATAATCTCGGTTGTTCCGTTGGGAAGTGAGCTCAAGAATTCCCGAGTAAATGTAATCTTTCCGTTTTCAACTTTATAGCTGTTTTCGCTTACCTGAATTCCGTTTGCCGTAACGCTCTTAACTTCCGATACCGATTCGGGCAATGTTACCACAACGTCTCCGGGGGCAGATGCGTCAAACTTCTGGTCCTCAAGAGGTCTGGTCGTTGCCGTCGGTGTGGGAGCGGGTGTATCCGTAGCCGGGGCTGCGGTCTCGGTAGGTGCGGGCGTCTCTGCGGGCGGCTCTTCGCATACGACTTTGACCGTTACATCCTGAGAGGGCATAATGAACTTGCTGTCCGTCACGGGGATATCGCTGTTATCCTTAGCCGTTACGGTGATTGTCACATTTGTCTTGCCCTCATCCGGCGTTACTTCCACGGCAACAAGAGAGCCTTCGAGAATGCTGTAGCCATCACCCGAAACCGGAGGTGCCGTAGGCTGCTCGGGTGCGTCGGTGGGTTCTGCGGGTGCGGTTGTGGGCTGAGCCTCTTCCGTAGGCTGTGCCGGTGCCTCCGTAGGCTCGGAGGGCTGGGTAGCGCCTGCCGGTATGAACTCATATCCGTATATTGTGCCGGTTGTTCCGCCTGCCCAAAGAGCATAGGGGTTGTCTTTGACAAGGGTCCAAGTCTTGGTGCCATAGCCCCAAGCGCCGTCATCGGATGACCAATCAAGATCCCAAGTTGCTCCTTCAAGTGCAGCCGAATCGGCGGTTGCCAGTTTGACATCTTTGCCGTCGTCCGGCGTGAACTGATTGGGTGTTCCGCTTGTTCCGCCGTCGTTTTGGCGTCTGTAGTAAATCTTGAACTCGCCGTCAACATGAGGCGCTATATCAAGGACAGTGCAGTTAAAGCTTGTGGGGTTGCCGTTTTCATCGGTGGCTCCGGTTGACTCAAAGAATGTCAAATCATCGAGCGATTTCGGCTTGCTGTTTGCGCTTCTCACTCTTATGAATTTGGTGAAGGGTTTGCCGAATATCGTTATGGCCTCGCCGGGCTTATCGTCAATTGCGTCTCCGGTTGTTCCCGCAAATCGAGCCGTCACGGTGATGTTGCCATCCTCCGTGATTACCGTGTTGTCGCTGAGGAGCAGTCCGTCCGGTGTCGTATATGAAGTAATGCTGTCTGCCGCAGCCTCGGCGATGTCAAGGTCTGCCGCCGCAGCGCCCTTTGTTACGCCCTCACCGGTGAGGGTTGCGGTGCCGCCGGTTACATCAACCGTAGCACCGAAGGCTTCTCTTTCGGTGTTGCTGACATTTATCTTCAAGGAGTAGGAAGTGCCGTCTGCGGCTTCGATAACAACCGCAGTTTCTCCGGCCGGCAGAGACTGCAGGAATTCCTGAGTGAAGGTTATCTTTCCGTCGGTGAAGGTATAGTTGCTCGGTGCAATTTCCACTCCGTTGACTTTGATTCCCTTAATATCTTTCACGGTATCCGGAACCGTTATAACCACATCGGCGGGAGCCGAACCGTCGAACTTCTGGTCATCAAGGGGCTGAGGAGTCGCGGTAGGTGCCGGTGTTGCCGTCTCGCCGGGTGCGGGTGTTGCCGTCTCGGCGGGTGCAGGTGTTGCCGTCTCGGCGGGTGCAGGTGTTGCCGTCTCGGCAGGCGCCGCTGTGGGAGCCTGGGTGGGTACCGGTGTGGGTGTTGCAGGAACCGGTGTGGGTAAATCGGATACGCCGGTGAAAGGCGTTGTGGGAGCAGCCGGATTGGGAGCCGCAATATCCGCAACGGTCAGCGCGGCTTGATTTTCCATATAGATAAGGTGGTTTTCATCGGTGGGCAACTGTCCCAAAATGAAGCAGAATACCAATGCTTTTGCCGCCTTCGCCCTTGTTACTTCGGCCTTGGGCTCAAGCTTGGTGCCGTTCTGCATCTTGCCCCTTACTATACCTTCTTCGGTTCTTACAAGACCGAGATTATAGGCTGCCTTAGTCTTGGCATACAGGCCTGTGTTAATTTGGTCGGTGTCCTCAAGAGCGCCCCAACCTGTGAGCGGCATATATGTTCCGCCGTTATAGGAAAGGTTCGGGTCATAGTTCGGATCATCCGGTGAAAGTGCTTCACCCATCTGGCTCATGTATACCTTTGCGTTCGTAATCCACTTTCCGTTTGCTTCGTTGGCCTTTGTATATGCGTCATACAGTATTGCCGCCATTGCCTCTCTTGTCAAAGCTGCATCGGAAGCGATGAGGGTCTGTTCAACCATCTCGGGTTCCTTGTCAAATTTGGCGGAAACAGTGGTGTCGCCCTCCAAAGTGAATGTGTATTCGCGGCTTGTGCTTACGGATTCGCCGCCGACAAGGATCGAGTTTAATGTATAGCCTTCCGCTGCCGTTGCGGAAACTCTTATGGAATCTCCGGCCGTGGCTTTGATTGATGTCTCGCTGCCTATGGCTTCTGTCTCATATTTAACGCCATACAGTTTTTGGTCTGAGCCGCTTTGATAGAGCTTATAGGTTTTGCCCGCCTGAACATCAAATGTCAGACTGCCGCTGGTCTTTCCTCCGCCGGACTGTGATTGAATATCGCTCTTATCATCGACGTTGACAAGCTCTACCGGTCTTTCTGCGTGGAAAGAAGCATAAATAGTGAGTTTGCCGGTGGCTTTGGCTGTATAGATAACCTCGGCATCGTTCTTGTTTCTGTAGTATACATAATTACCGGTTATTTTGCCGTCTTCAAAAGATACACTTGAGTCATTTCCGGGATTCTTTGTGGTTATATCTTTGGGAGCGGTCAATGTGAAGTATTCGTTGTCTACCATAGGCTGTTCGGCGGTTATACTTGCCGGCACATCGCCATAGGCAACATCATGCTCGCTCTCGTTGTATACAACAACCTTGCCGCCTTCCGAAGGCTGTTCAACCGTTACGGTAACCTCTCCTTCCGCTGCGGAGGCAGTCTCCTCGTCAATTGAGGCCGCTTCTATGGGTGCTGCATTCTGTTTTTGAAGTTCGTCATAGGTAAGAGCATAGCTGTTCAAGGTGTTCTCCGGCAGACCGAATACCTTCTCTGCGCCTCTTGCAAATTCACCGACGGTGATTGTTTGGGTGGGTTTGAAGTTATTGTCCTTGTCCTTATGAAGGGCACCGATTTGCAATGCTTTCTCTATGTTATTCCTGTAATAGTAGTTTGCCTCCGCCTGTTTCGTTGCACCGGGAACCACATCAACTCCGCTGACATCGCTTGCCATTTCGGGGAATACTGCGGTCCAGTCGCCGCTCTTGGCTGCATCCTGAACCGATGCGGGCATATAGGATACCAAATCGGCCATTATGTTCTTGTCGGTATAGGTGTCTGTTGACGCCACGCTCTGGTCATAGATGCTCTGGAGCATAATACGGCACCACATCTTGGCAGCTGCCTCTCTGTAGTGGGTTCCGTCGTGTTTCATTCCTTCCGATCCGTTGGCGTTGTTATTGGCAGGTGTCTCGCCCGATTCGTATGTATGGTAGATATACAGAACCTCATGCGCATCCAGTTTGTCAATATAATCTTTCGCTCCGGCATACAGTTCAACCAAGCCCACTTCGGAATCTTCCGTTGCCTTTGCACGCATTCTGCCCGGTGAATCGGGATTGAAACCGTTGGGTTTGGCACTGTTTTCGCTGTATTTGCCGTCTCCCGTTCGAGGCATTGCGGTAACCAAAACCGGAATCATACCGCGGGCTTTAATCATCTTGACATACATATTGAGCCATCTGTCATAGTTGGCATTATTTTCTTCAAGATTATTGCCGACCGATGCACCGCGAACGAATCTGCCTGTGCTGACCGTTTCGTCATTGTGGGCCGAGTGAATGAATACATAGTCTCCTGCCTTGCCTCTGATGAGGGGTTCCATGGTTCTGCCTTCGTTGTAGTTACTCTTCATGGCTCTGCCGCCCATTGAGTAATTTACAACCGTAACTTTGCTCGGGTCAAAGAACTCGCCAAGCATCTGTCCCCAAGAGCTTATGGTTTCATTAAAGCTGTAGGACTTTTGAGTGGAGTCGCCCAAAATATGGATCGTGGGCTTATCGCCTGCGGGATTAACGCCCAAAGGAGTAATCTTTAAGGACTTAATACCAACGGTGAGCGGTGCATCCGCTGTGGGCAGTTTTGTCGGCTCTACTTCGATTTCGACAAAATCTTCGCCGGTTGCAAAGTCATAGGACCATACATTGCCTTCCCATTTCGCCGATACGGTTCTGGGAACGTGCAAGCAGTTGTCCCAATTGTTTGTGCTTGTCAGTCTGCTCGCATCCATGCCGGTGGGAGCCACACGGGTATTTGCTCCGTCAGCCACCTCAACCTCAAGATGGTATGCGCCCGGTTTACCCGTATCTACTCTGTAGATAAGTCCGCCGTAGTTATAGTCTTCGGAAGATTTGTTATACAGATAATCGCCGTTGGATTCCGTCACGACGGCGCCATCCGCTCCGATAGTGATATTGCCGGTGTCGGAGACTTTTCTCCTGTAAGCATCCGGCATTATGGCATCCGAAACGGATACAAAGCCTTCTTTGCTTTCCGCACTGTATACGGGAACTTGGGTCATCTTCGTAAAGTCAATATCCGCAATGGGCTCCATCGGTTCCGCAGTCGCTGCCGGGGTGGGGGTTGCCGTAGCCGGTGCTTCCGTTGCGGGAGCGGGAGCCTCGGTTTCGGGAGCGGGTGACTCCGTTGCGGGAGCGGGTGCTTCGGTTGCCGTACCCGGAGCCTCCGTCGCAGGTGCGGGTGCTTCGGTTTCGGGTGCCGGTGACTCCGTTGCGGGAGCGGGTGCCTCGGTTGCCGGTGCCGGTGTTACATCGGGCGCGCCCAATTCCTCCGCACTGCCTACGACTACCACGCAGTAGGTATCGGGCAGCCACTCTTCGGAAGAGTCAAAGGTTATAATGCTGTCGTCCTGTGTCATCTCAATGTCTATTGTATAGTATTTGAGAACATAGCCCGTATTATTTACTTGGGCCGCGAGAGGTGTGCCTCCACCTGCGGTGTAGGTCTTGCCGTTTACCTTTGCCTGGATATTCTTTTCGTTATTATATCCCACATAGTATATCTTATACTTGCCTGCGGGAGCATCAAGCTCTATGGTCGGATGTGTGGCTTTATCGCCCGTGCCACCCACATAGTTCTTGTAATGTTCGGTGAATTTGGTATCCATAACGGAGGAATCATTGGCGTCTTCAAACAATCCGGCAACCTTCGGGTCAACACCGTCTACGAACTTAAATCCGCCGACATCGCCATCGCACTGATTTCCGCCGACAACATCGGTAAACGGATAAATTCCGTGACCTTCCGGAGTTTCGGGCAGCTCGCCTTCAACCAGCTTCTTGTAGATGACTTTAACACCCTCAATATTAAACTCTTCCTTGCCGGCATATATGGCCATCTTAAGATCGCCCTTAGTTGCACCGGATGGGAAAGAACCGTACGTGACAGGTGTAGCTGTCTTGCCGTTGCCGCTGCCGTTTGCGTCAAGAGAAACGGTTTGATCTTTATAGTTGATTGTAACGGCGACTTTGTTTGGAGTGGTTCCGTCAAATTTACCCGATACATTCAGAACTTGATGTTCACTGTTGTTCGATCCGCTGAAGCCTTGGGTGTTGTCAACCGTGTCAAGCTGTGTCCAGTGTCCGAGTTTGGCAAGTACAAATCTGTTGTCAAGCTTTCCGTTTGTAACATTTTCGGTCGGTGTGCCGTGAACCAAATCGATAAAGCTGTCGCCGGAAGTTGCAGGGTTGGTAACATTGAGGGTATATTCCACGGTAACTATATCACTTCCCGCAAGAGCCTTTGCATCTGCTCCGGCTTTCTGAGCAAGGTCAATCAAATCATAGACTTTGTTTTTGTCCGTTGAATTGTATGTTATCCCCAAATTAACTGATTCATCAATAACCATTTGAGCCGAAATATTGAGTTCCACATCTTGGCCCGTAATACCTGTTATCGTTGTCACGCCTCCTTCGGGCGACAAAATCGAAAGGTCATTGCTTGTCGAAACGATTTTAACATTATATTCAATTCCGTCGGCGTTGGCGGGAACATTTTCGATAGTATCCGTAACTTCCGTCTGTCCTGCTTTCATAGTTATTACCTGAGTTTTAATTGTAGCACCGTTCTTTGAAATTGTGATAGTGAAATCATTGTCTTCTTTGAGAGTAAGTGAAGATGAGATTTTAACGGGGATATTAAACACGTCCGTTTTGTTGGTGGTTGGAGTTATGGTAACGGGAAGTTCTACCTTGGAACCCGCTTTTGTCGTATTATCCATTGCGTAGAGTATAATGGAACTTTCAATACTCGGTTCGCCTGCCGCAGGACGCATTACCGTAATCTTGGTACCGTCACTTGACACCTGAACATTGGGGCTGTTTGACTCCCACTTGTATGTAACGCCGGCAGGTGCTTCGGGGAGGTCAATTACTGTTTGCTCGTTTTCGGGTATGGTAAGATTAATGGAATCGATGGCGCTCTTAACATTCGCCAATTTTTCTCCAAAGTTCATAGGATCCCATTCCGGTTTCTTCTTGTTTGTGAGCCAGTAATCACTGTTAAAGTAGTTATAGGGGTTAAATTCAAGAATCTGCCACTCGTCAAGCACGGTGCCCATACCTTGTCCGCCTTCTTCTTTGGACAGGTTCTTCAATCTCTTGGATGTGTCAACGGGAGAATTGTCACTGAGTTTGTGGGTTCCGTACTCAAAGAACCGGGCCTTCGCAGCCGAGGCACCGCTCATATCGTCCCAGCCTTTATCGGAAACACTTGCCGCACTCTTACCTATCGCAGGTTTGTCGTCAACCGCTAAGTTATAGAAAGTAATTTGTGCATCCTGTCTCCAAGGCCTGCCCAAGCTGCTTGTTTTGATGTTGCTCAGCACATTGTACAGCGTGCAATTGTAGAACAGATATCCATAGGGATTTGCGGCATCATGGTTGGCAGCTGTAATAGTTGCACCATATTCCTTGTCGGTGAATCCTGCGGCACCGAGTTCGCACGAATCAAATATAGCGGATGCGGCACCGTAGATATAGTCTGTACCCCCGATAAGGTCACAACCTTTGAAGTAATGTCTGCCGCCGTCTATGTAGACGCTGTCTTGATTACCTCTTGCCCGCACATTCTCAAAGGTAATCATGTCCGCTCCCTTTGTGGAGATTGCATGACCGCGCTCGTTGAATTTGCTGGAACGGGCCAAATATGCGCTGTTTTCCGCAGTGAGGTCTTTCAGAGCATCAAGCTTTTTTACCTTTTGATTATCATCTTTTACTGCGAATGCATCATCGATGGCATCGGTGGTTTCTTCAGCCGTATCTTCATCGCAAACAACCAAATTGTCTCTGTGAGGGAGAACATAATTCGTAGAATAATCGGCTGTTCTTTCTTCTTGAGGTGCAACTCCAACCCTCTTTTCGCCTTCGGTTACCATAACGGGCACCGAGTTCACGATATTAAAGTCTTTAACGACGATATTCGAGGAATTGTAAATAAACATCGCACCCTGATCGGTAAAATCACCCAGGTGAGCCTTTTTGACTTCGACATTTCTATGAGCTACGCCGTCGGTGTCATAGTATGATATTGTTTTTACATCTACCTTGGAAAATTTTTCCTTTCCTTCCGCCGTAACATTTGTATAGTCCAAACCTGCACCCTTGAGCACCTGACCTAATTTGTACTCGGGGAACTGTTCGTCGCCCGGGTTATAGCCGGTCCATGTGCGTTTATCGCTCCAGTTTATCTTTGGGTCATACATTCCGTTAAGATCACAGTCTCCTGCACAGTATCCCGTACAGTAATACCAGTGTAGGTCTACTTTGCCGGAAGTTCCCGGGGTTTGCTGCAAGGTGATAAACTTTGCATTGGTAATGTCAACATGTTCCTCATAGTTTCCCGGGGTTACATTTATGGTCACCCTGTCGGCTTCGCTTTGAGGATTCAGTTCTTTTGCCTTGGCAACAGCCCCGCTGATGGTATTGAAGTTGGTGTCCGATTCCGGGGAATTCGGATCAACCGTCAGTGTAGCCGCCGCAGCTGCCCGAACTTCGCCGTCATCGGTGGCGGCAAACACGGTCATGCCGGTGAACATGGTGCCAACCATCGCAACAGCCAAAATCAGGCTCAGCAGTCGTCTTTTAAACATAAAAATGTCCTCCTTTTCCTTATGCCGCGAAATTTGTGAAAACGGCACAAAACTCATACCAATATTTTACTTACCGGCCATAAAAAAGTCAATAGATAGGTCATAATTTCTCAAACAAAGACAAATTTTTCGTGTTTTTCACCGATTATATATAAAAATCTCCCGTTGTATATTTAAACGAGGCCAAACACCCCGGATTATGCGGCGAAAAGGCCGATTGATTTTTCCGAAATCGGTTTCAACAAAACGGTTGACGCAGAGGCGGAAATGGGATATAATAGAGACAAATCGGAGGCAGAGTATTATGAGAAAGATAGTAATATGTTCGCTGCTCTCGTTAACTCTTATGGTTTGTATGGGGGCAAAGGGGATTGTCTCGGTTGATGAGAGCGAGCCCCAAGGTGAAGAGACCGTGGCCATGTATTCCGAAGACGGCAGGAGGCAGGAGTTCGACTCAAAAGAGGCCGAAAAGCAGAAGTCGGTGGGATGGTACGACAAATTCAGCGATGTCCTTGCCACCATGTGGAAAGAGGACGGCAGCAGCATTGTGGTCTACAAAGGCGACATAAATAAATACAAAAAAGAAGGATACACCGACAACTATTCATCGGTGTTTTCCAAGGTGTTCAAACCGGAGACCGGGGAGGTCAAGGATGTACTCAGAAGCGAGGTTGAATCTTACATAGGCGAGGGATGGAAGAGGGGAACCGGAAAGTTCGACCCAAACGGCCCCATGGTCGCCCTCACCTTTGATGACGGACCCGCCACGGATACCACGAAGCGTCTCCTTGACACTCTTGAGGAAAACAATGCCCACGCCACGTTTTTCATGTTGGGTAACCGTATGAATAAGGCGGAGGACAATGTGAAGCGTATGCGGGAAATAGGCTGCGAGACCGGAAGCCACACCTACGACCACACGGACCTCACAAGCATTCCGAAGGATGCCGCAAAGGAACAGTTCGAAATGACCGAAAAGAGTTTGAATGATATTACCGGCGAGGCTCCCTCGGTGGTCAGGCCCGCTTACGGCTCATATAACGACACGGTCAAAGACCTTGCAAAAGAATTCGGCGAGCCCATTGTGCTCTGGTCCATCGATACTTTGGATTGGGATTCAAAGGATGCCGATGCGATTTTTGAAAAGGTTATGAGCAATGTCAGCGACGGGGATATTATTTTGCTTCATGATATATACGAGTCCACCGCAGATGCGGCCGAAAGGCTCATTCCCGCTCTGATGGACGAGGGATATCAGCTGGTGACAGTGACGGAGATGGGCAAGGCCAAAATAGGCGGTCTTGAGCCGGGAAAGGTTTACACGGACCTGTGGCCCTCCACGGTGGAAAAGCTTAAAAACTCCGACGAATCCGAATCTTCGCCGAGCCCGAAACCGACGGGGGAACAGAGGAGTGAGAGATAGTCTCAAAACCCGAATTTATGTATCAAGGGTCCTTTTTGGGCCCTTGTATTGTTCTTGCCATAAAAATAACCCGCTTTTTATAAAATTATATACATTTTGGCTATTGCAATTTTAGGTAGCTGCTGTTACAATAAGAGTACCGTATAAAAACGAGATAATGAAAGCGTTGAGGTGTAAGTATGAGTGAAATTATCGAATGTATCAAGCGGCGGGATATGGACGGCGTCAAGGAGCTTTTGTCTCACAGAGCCCGTTTGGTTGACGAGTGCGACGAAAACGGAATTTCCGCGGCTTTCCATATGATCAGAACCGGGGACATAAATTGGGTTAAGTTCTTGGTGGAATACACCTTTGTCAGTTTCAATGAGTGCGATTTCAGACACCGCAGCGCCCTCCATGAGGGTGTTATGACCGGCAACCTTGAAATAGTCAAATACCTTACGGAGCGGGTGGGTCTTGACCCTTGCCAAGGGGACAGGAATTTGATCACCCCATTCGAATTGGCGGTTGTCCACGGTTTCAAAGACATTGAGGAATATTTTGAACAGGTGGTGGGCTGCAAGTTTACGGATATGTATCAAAACCCGGTGCGCAGGGGATTTTATGCCGACCCATCCATTGTGCGGGTGGGAGAGGATTATTATATGGTAAACTCCTCCTTTGTTTTCTTCCCCTGTATCCCCATATCTCATTCCACCGACCTTGTCCACTGGCAGAGTATCGGCCATGCCATCACGAAACCCGAGTGGGCCCATCTTGACGGCCTGGAAGGAGGAAGAGGCTATTGGGCGCCTGACATTTCCTATTATAAGGGAAAGTTCTACATAACCGCCACACTCAGATATAACGACAGCGAAAAGGTAAAGCGCAGACAGATAATCGTGTCCTCCGAGAAGCCCGAGGGTCCTTATTCGGAGCCCGTGTTTATCGATGAGGACGGCATAGACCCCTCATTGTTTACGGATGTTGACGGCAGACGCTATATGCTCCTCAATCGAGGCGCCCGTATTTTCGAATTGAACGAGGACGCCACCGAAAAAATTTCCGAGGCAAAGCTTTTGTACTACGGTGACAACAAAAGGGCGCCGGAAGGCCCCCATTTGATATACAAGGACGGATACTATTACCTCTTCCAGGCAGAGGGCGGCACCGGAGAGTTTCACTGCGTCTCCGTGGCCCGCAGCAAGACCCTTATGGGTGTGTATGAGCCGTGCCCCTATAATCCGATAATGACTCAGCGGGATTTTTCCGACCCCATAACCTGCACCGGCCACGCAAAGCCCATTCAAACTCAAAACGGTGACTGGTATGCGGTGTATCTTTGCAACAGAAGCTTGGACGGAAAATATGCCATGCTGGGCAGAGAGACCTGCCTTGATCCGATAACCTGGACGGCGGACGGCTGGCCTGTCATCAACAAACTGAAGGGCCCCAGTTCCCTCCAGAAAAAGCCGTCTCTGAAGCCTGCGCCCAATGAGCCCGGCGCCAGCTATGACAGTTTCGACGACGGAAAAATCAAGCCTTTTTGGATGTTTTCGGGAATCCCGGAGCCTGACGGCTTTAAAATCGAAAACAGCAGGCTCTATATTAAAGGCTCTGTGGAGCCCCTCAGTTCAAGGGATGCCGTAAACTTCATCGTACGCCGCCAGCCTGACTTCAATTTTGACGTTATTTGCAAGATGGATGTTTTGCCCGACCTTGAATATGGGCAAAATTACGGCATGACGGGCTATTATGATGAATTGACTTATTTCACATACGGCATTTACAAAAACGGGGACAGAGGCTATGCCCTAAAACTTTTCGAAAAGATTGATGAGGTGGAGCGGTATACCCACTATGTGGGCCTGCCGGGCCTCTCAGACTCAATATACCTGAAAATCGAGACCGACGGGCTGCGGCGTGTTTTCTCCTACAGCATAGACGGAAAAAATTACAGAAAGGCCTATACGGGAGAAAATATCTACTACCTGTGCGCTCAAGCCATCCAAAAGGGAAAGCGCTTCACCGGCGCCATGGTGGGGATGTATGCCTTTGGCGGAAAGGGCAAAACCTTCTATGCGCCTTTCGATGAGTTCCGCTGCCATAGGAGACATTATATCGATGTATAGAACGGGATTTATCGGTGCCGGCAAAGTCGGCACCGCTTTCGGTCGGTATTTAAAAACCCGGGGCCTGGATCTTGAGGGATATTGGTCTCGGACTTTGGCTCATGCCAAAGAGGCCGCAGAATATACGGGAAGCCGCTGTTACGACGATTTGAGGGCGCTCACGGAGGACTGCGATTTGATTTTCATAACCGTATCCGACGGTGCCATTGAAGATGTGGCCCGAAAAGCAGCGTCCCTTGACATAAATCTCGAGGGAAAGTGTTTCTGCCACACCTCGGGAGCCCTTTCAAGCGATGATGTGCTGAATCCCCTGAAACAAAGGGGTGCCGAGGTTGCAAGCGCCCATATGCTTTTGGCGGTGAGCGGCAGAGACTGTGATTTTACCCGGGCTTTTTTCACCGTTGAAGGGGACTTTGAAAAACCCGCGGAGATATTGAAGGCTTGCGGGAACAGATACAAAACTATAGCCCCTCGGCAGAAAGTCCGCTATCATGCCGCCGCCGTTTTTGCCAGCAATTTTGCGGTGGGACTTGTTGACATTGCCTGCGAACTTTTGGAAAATTGCGGCTTCACCGAAAGGGAGGCCCTTGATGCTCTGACTCCCCTTATGGAAAACAATATGAAGAACATAACGGAAAAGGGCCCTCAAAAAGCCCTGACCGGCCCGGTGGCCCGAAATGATACGGATACCATACGGCGCCATATGGAGTGCCTCGAAACCGAGCCCTTCAAAAGAGAGGTATACGGGGTTATGACAAAGGTCCTGTTTGAGATGAAAGAAAAGACAAGTCCTCGGGAATAAAACAAAAAATCAAAATCGGGAGACACAAAATGATTACCACAAAGCAAAGAGCGTATTTGAGGGGGCTTGCCAACGGAATCCCCGCCCTGTATCAAATAGGAAAAGACGGCATAAACGAAAATGCCGTGAGGCAGACATCGGACGCTTTGGAAGCGCGGGAATTGATAAAGTTTCACGTTCTCGACACGGCACTTATGACGGCACGGGAGGCGGCCTCCGAATTGGCGGAACTTACCGACTCCGATGTGGTGCAGGTCATAGGCAACAAGTTTGTGCTGTACAAAGAGTCGAAAAACAACAAACGGATTGAACTGACTCAGAAGCCGTAGGTGCAAGAACATATAAATCTTAAATCAAAATTCGGACATTATTGCAAAATCGATAAATACGGAGGGATTATCTTGAAGAAATTTTTTGGAATGGTTGTGGGAGGCATTATGGCGGGCTTTGCCTTATCCATAAGCTGCGCCGTTAAACTTTCGGTGGAAAATGCCGTCGCGGGAGCGTTTTTGTTCAGCCTGGGATTGTTCACCATTATAACTTTCGGATTCGGGCTTTTCACCGGAAAAGCGGGATATATAGTCACAAACCCTCCGTCCTACATAGGGGAGGTGGCCTTGGTGCTCCTCGGCAACTTTATCGGTTCCGCAATCGGCGGCACTTTGCTTTCCGCAACACGGTTCGGCGGTGCCTTGATTCCGAAGGCAGCGGAGCTTATGAGTGGAAAAATGAACGACGGACCTTTGAGCGCCTTTGTCTTGGCGGTATTTTGCGGAGTTTTGATGTTTACCGCCGTTGACGGAAGCCGCCGCCTGCGGGAGTCGAAGAATTTTGCGGGGGCTCTCTTCATGGTGTGCCTGCCCGTTATGGTGTTTATCCTGTGCGGCTTTAACCACAGTATTGCCGATATGGGATATTTCTTCATCAGCCGCTGCGCCGATTTTTCCTCGGCACCTCTCTACTTTTTGCTTGTAATCCTCGGCAATGCCGTAGGCTGTATGCTGATTCCCTTGGCGGAAAAAGCAATGAAATGTCTGTGAAGACCGGGCAAAAATTTCACACTTCGGAAGAGGGTCGTTATCAACAGTAATTTTGTGCACTTTGCCTAAAAATTTTTCTGATTATTGTTTATTTTTAGGTTGCCTTTTGGCGCTTAATATAGTAAAATTATATGGTTAGGTATAATTTCAATGGGTATTTATTTATTACACAACACATATCGGAGGTAAGTATATGAAAGTTTATGAAACTTCAAAGATTAAAAATTTCTGTTTGTTGGGCCATGGCAATGCGGGAAAGACCAGTCTTGCGGAGGCTATGCTCTACACTGCGGGAAACATCGACAGAATGGGCAAAACCCAGGACGGCACCGCCGTGATGGACTTTGACCCCGAGGAAATCAAGCGCAAGTTTTCCATTTCCGCCGCCTTGGCTTCCTGCGAGTGGAAAGGGAATAAATTAAACATCCTCGATACTCCCGGATATTTTGACTTTGTGGGAGAGGTCCAGCAGGTGCTGCGGGTTACTGATGCGGCAATTATCGTCATTTCCGGAGAAGCGGGCCTTTCGGTAGGCGCCGAAAAAGCCTGGAAATATTGCGAGGATTATAACATTCCCAAGATGATATTCATAAACAAGGTCGATGACGAGCGCGTCGACTATCAAAAGGTGCTCCAGGAACTCCAGGATAAATACGGAAAGAAGATTGCGCCTTTCCAGCTGCCCATAAAAGACGGCGATTCGATAAAGGGTTTCGTGAACGTGGTTGAACAAGAGGCGAGGATTTTCAACGGCAACAACACGGTGGCAGGCGATATCCCCGCAGATATGGAAGACGAGTTGGAAGAAATTCGCGAGTCGATAAAAGAATCGGTTGCTGAGCAGTCGGAAGAATTGATGGAGAAATATTTCGAGGGAGAAGAATTCACTCTTGACGAAATGTATTCGGCGTTGCGCTCCGGAGTTTTGGAAGGGGATATTGTTCCTGTTCTTTGCGGAAGCGCCACCAAGAATCTGGGAATTCCCTCGCTGCTTAATGCGGTTAATTCCTACTTCCCGGCCCCCGATGCCAAAGCAGAGACCGTTGCGGCCAAAGGCCCCGGGGATAAGGAAATCGAGCTTAAGGTTGACTCGGGCGAAACATTGAGCGCACTGGTTTTCAAAACCGTTGCCGACCCCTATGTGGGAAAATTGTCCTACTTCAAGGTGTTCTCGGGAGTTATGACACCCGACACCGCCGTGTATAACTTAAATCGGGATTGCAGCGAAAAAATCGGCAAGATTTACACAATGATGGGCAAGAAACAGACCGAAATTTCCCAATTGAATGCGGGAGATATCGGCACCGTTACCAAGCTTTCAAAGACAAAGACCGGTGATACTCTCAGCCGTCAGGCAAGCCCCTGTATGTTGGACGGAATCGAATTTTCAAAGCCCAATATGGAGCTTGCGGTTGTTTCCAAAAAGAAGGGCGACGAGGACAAGATTGCTCAGGGCCTTATCAAGCTTATGGACGAAGACCAGACCTTTGCTTTCGAAACAAACAAGGAGACTCGCCAGCAGCTTCTCAAAGGTCTCGGAGACCAGCACATCGATGTAATCGTATCAAAGCTCAAGAATAAGTTCGGAGTTGACATTTCCTTCGAGACGCCGAAGGTTCCCTATCGGGAGACCATTCGCAAAAAGGTCAAAGTTGAAGGAAAACATAAGAAACAGTCCGGAGGCCACGGTCAATACGGACACGTGTGGATTGAGTTTGAACCCTCCACCGAAGAAGGCTTGACTTTCGAGGAAAAAATCTTCGGCGGCAGCGTTCCCAAAGGCTACTTCCCGGCTGTGGAAAAGGGCCTGCAGGAGGCTATGAAACACGGAATTTTGGCGGGCTATCCCATGGTGGGCCTCAAGGCCACATTGGTGGACGGTTCATACCACGAAGTCGACTCCTCGGAAATGGCCTTCAAAACGGCGGCATCTTTGGCTTACAAAGCCGGTATGCCCCAGGCATCCCCCGCAATCCTTGAGCCCATAGGACACCTGAAGGTATATGCTCCCGACAGCTATACGGGAGACATAATAGGCGACATCAACAAGCGCCGCGGCCAGATGCTCGGTATGGAGCCCATAGGCGGCGGTATGACAATGATAGAAGGGGAAATCCCCATGGCGGAGATGCATACCTATGCGTCGGATTTGCGCTCAATGACCCAGGCGAGAGGCGATTTTGAATTCGAATTCGAGCGCTATCAGGAAGCTCCTCAAAATGTGGTCGACAAAATCATCGCAGAGGCCGAGAAGGAAAAATAAGGAGTATCCCAATCGGGACAATATAATACCATAAAAATAACAAAAGAGCCGAGAGTAATATCAAGGCTCTTTTGATTTTATAACTCCCACCGGGCAAATCGATTTTCCCCTCCGATACGTCGGCCGAGGGCGAGTCCGAAGCCTCACGGTATCCGTCGATGCTTGGGGCCGCAAAAGAACCGCTGTTCGGTTTTCGGGGCATTTTCAATATATCATCACGCCCAAGGCGGCGCCGCATAGGATGTATACTATGGGATGTATCTTCTTTAAAGGCTTGACATGGAGCAATATCAAGGTCACGATGCATATAATCAGGCTTTTGGGGTCCGCCAAATTTCGGATGGAGGGATTTTGGGCAAATTTGTCAAGGGTCAGGATTGCCACTTTTATAACCTGAAATGCGGCGGCGGCAATCAAACCCGCAACGGCGGGGCGCAGGCCGTAGAAGGCGTGTTTCACGGTTTTGTTCTCCCGAAATTTTTGCAAAAACTTGGCGATTATGATGATTATAATCAAAGAGGGCAACACAAGTCCCACCGTGGCGGAAATCGAACCTAAAATTCCTCCCACGGTGTATCCCGTGTAGGTGGCCATATTCACTCCCATGGGTCCCGGAGTGGATTCCGAAACGGCTATCATATTTGAGATGTCGTCAACAGACAGCCATTGGGGATATTTTGCGGACATATCATAGATAAATGGCAGGGTGGCAAGCCCGCCTCCCACGGCGAACAAACCTGTTTTGAAAAATTCATAAAACAGCAGCAGGCAGTTCATCATTCACCGCGACCTCCGATCCGTCCCGCAATGAGTCCCACCGCCAGGGCTCCAATCACCACATATATCGAAGATATGCCCAAAATCCCGGCGAGGACAAAGGCCAAGAGAAATATAACAAGACCCGTCAGGTCCTTGACACCGGATTTGAAAAATTTTATCACGGCTCCGACAATAAGGGCGGCAACCACGGCGCGCACTCCCATAAAGGCGTGTTTTACGAATTCCGATTCGGCAAAGTTTTGCAAAAATGCCGCAATGAGGATTATGATGACCAAGGACGGGAAAATTACTCCCGCAGTTGCGGCAATGGCGCCGGGGATTCCCTTGTTTTTGTAGCCTATGAATGTGGCCGTGTTGACCGCGATTATGCCCGGGGTGCACTGGCCTACGGCAAAGTAATCCAAAAGCTCTTCGCTTGTGGCCCATTTTTTTTCGGCAACAACCTCCCGCTCAAGCATGGGCAGCATGGCATACCCGCCTCCGAAGGTCATCACGCCGATTTTGGCGAAGGTTAAAAAAAGTTCGGCTAATTCTTTCATACGCTTTCCTTTCAAAGTTTGCTTAGGATATAATATCACATATTCCCGATTCTGTAAATATAAAAATATCGAGGGGGTGAATTTATTAAATTGCACTCTTTCCGCAACGCCCGCCCCCTTGAACCATATTCCCGATTCCCGACTCTATTATAACAAACAAAAAGTGCCGCGGAGTGCCTTCTTTTCAATATTTCCGTATGAAGGTATGACAAAGTTGTCACACCACCTACGACAAATCCGGCACACCACCTACGTCAAATCCGGCACACAGAATATAATAATATAATAATATAAAAGAATAAGAGAGAGTTAGTCTTAATTTTACAGAGTCTTTGTGGAAAAATTTAACCGGGATTGCATAGACCGATTCAAATCCAAACCGGAGGGGGATATGGAAGAAAAGTTCCATAGGGGTATGGAAGAAAAGTTCCATAGGGGTGTGGAAGAAATGTTCCCGAGGGGTATACACCAAAAGTTCCCGGGGGGTATACACCAAAAGTTCCACTATAGTAGATAATAAGAGTAAATAAAGAGAGTATACTACCGTTACGGAGTATATCGGCGTTGTAGGTTTGATTTGTGAGATGATATTTGGTTTTGTAATGTGATTCGCCGGGAAAGGCGCCCCTGAAAGGGGAGCCTCCCGCAGCGTCGCTTTGCGGCAGTTGTTCAAAAGAGGCTCATTTAGGGCTCCCAAAAAGCTTGGGCGCAGTGCACTTTGCGTGAGCCCTTTACAACGGTTGCACAAGGTAGCTGCTATTTGTTGGGGGCGCTTTTTGTGGTCGGGGTTGCAAAGTGTTTGTCGTTTTATTTTACGACCGGGGTGGGTTTTTGTGACAATTTTTTGTAATTGACGAGGCGGTTTCTGCTTGCAGACAACCAGGGAGCGGGAAAGACCGGCCGGGATTCAAGATCCTCACAAAGGAGGAAATCGGTTACCGATTGTTTTCGTTAAAATTCTCTACCTGCTCCATCACGTTTTCGAATACTTCGCTGCTGAATTTGGGGGGATATCCGTTTTTTATGAGGCAGATTTTGATTCGGAGTTTGAGTCTGTTGCGGACTATTTTGTTATTGAGCCAATCGCCTATTTGGGAACCGTCGTCGATTATTTTCTTTATTTTTTTCGCAAGGGAACGGCATTTTTCATTGACGATAACATCGCCCGATTTTTTATCTTCTCCGTATTCAAAGTTTTTCTTATCCCGGAGCATAATCAGAATGTCATAGAAAGCTTTTTCCTCGAAGGTCAGATCTGTTTTTTTGTAGCTTTCCCGGTCCGCCTGTACCTTTTTCAGTATGTCGAGTGCCTGTTCCGTGGCATTCTTGATAATTTCTTCGGAAGCGTAGTCCTGCACTTCCCCGGCTTCTTCCTCGCTGAGCTTTTTTCTGCGCTCATGGTAAGACCTGATTGTATTTTCAAGCATTTCCTGATAGATTTTTGCTTTTACCAAGTTTGTCTTTTTGAAATCGCCGATTTGTTTACGGAGTATTTTCGTGAGCAATTCAAATTTGGAAGCAGGCATTTTCACATTCGTGAGAGAATTAAAATATTCCGGGCTCAATATGTCTTCCGTTTCGCCTTCTTCGAGTATATCCTCAACCTTATTGTATTTCAATGCTTCCTCCACCATTTTCTCCACCGTTCTGTTCATGGTTTCGGTGTCAAGGCCGCTTGTGCCGCTCATTTTGCGCACAAATCCCGCTATGGCCATAAAACACTGCGCCAAGGCCGACTCTTCGCTTCCAAGTGCTCCCGCCGGCTGGCAAATGTCGTATGCACTGCGCATCTTTTTTACCATATTCAGAAAATATGTTTTAAAGGGGACTTTGTTTTCTCCCTTTTTGTTTTTTCGCTCAACACTCATTTCCCGAGTGGAGAAAAAGACAAACTCGGCAGCTTTGGCCAAAAGTTCATAACGTTTGACGGGATCGGTGTCGGGGTCAAGGAAGGGCGACAGGTCATAGCCTTCGAACAACGCCTTCAGTATTTCGAGATGATCTCTGAAAATCAATACGGATTTTGCCACATCATCATCTTTGGGGGCAATTTGGTTTTCACCGCCGTATATTTTGAGGGCCTGCCGCAAATTGTCCCGGATGCCAATATAATCCACAACCAAGCCGAATTCTTTTCCCGGATATTTCCTGTTGACACGGCTTATGGTCTGAATCAGCATATGCTTATGGAGGGGCTTATCGTTATAGAGATAGGTCAGCGTTTCAACATCAAAGCCCGTTATCCACATATCGACGACTATTACGATACGGAAGTTTGACTTTTCCTGCTTAAATGCATTCGCAAGACGTATGGAGCGCTCATGATTCCTCGTGCCGCCCAAGTAATTGTATAAATCCGGCTTGTCATCTTTGCCGACACTTGCCACCATTGCCATAAACGGCATCTCGGCGAGGCTCCTGAGTTCCGAGTCGGATACGGTGACATCGTCCGGGTGTTTTTTCTCCTCAAACCACTCCGGATATTTGTCTTTGAAAATTTTCAGCAGCTCAAAAGCTATCTCCCGGTTTGAGCATACCACCATGGCTTTTTGAATTCTGCCCGGGTCCGCTTCCGCAGACCGGGTATAATGGTCATGTATGTCCTCGGCCACACGTCTGAGACGCTCGGGCTCTTTGAGTATAATCTCAAGAGAACTCATACTTATCTTGCTGGCTTCGATTGCCTCCGCAGAGGCTCCTTTTTCGGCGCAGGTTTTGTAATATTTCTCGATTTGCTCGGCTTTCTTTGAGTCAAGCATAACTTTTGAAATACGGGGATGGTATTTGATGGGAACGGTAAGGCCGTCCGCCACCGCTCGGTCCATGGTATAGCGGTCTATTTCCTCGCCGAATGTATGGTACGATTCGTCGGTGGGTGTGCCGGTAAAACCCACAAAGGTGGCATTGGGAAACGCCTCCCGAAGTACTTTGGCATAGGGCTTTGACACCATTGCCCTCATGTTTTCTTCGGTGTCCTTGCTGTATTTTATCGCTTCGGCATGCTCGGTTTGCGTTCTGTGTGCCTCGTCTGAAAAGCAGATGATGTTTGCTCTGTCGTTTATCAACCCCAATTCATCGCCTGCTCGGTCACAGAATTTCTGTATTGTGCAAATATAGAATCCGCCGCTTTTTCGAGTCATCAGCTCATTGCGCAAATCGGCGCGGCTTTCCACTTTTCGGGCATCTCCCAGTTGCAGGAACTCCTTGCTTTTTGTGAAAAGTTTTGCGCCCTGCTCCTGCAAATCGTCCCTATCAACAATAAGGACAACCGTCGGAGAACCGATTTCCGGAACATCCGTGCATCGGATGGCAAGCTGTCTCGCCAAAAACGCCATTGTGAAGGTTTTTCCGCAGCCGGTGGCGCCGAAATAGGTACCGCCTTTGTGTGTTTTTTTCTTAACGGATTTTATGATACTCTTTTTGAGCAGGCGGGCAGCGAAAAATTGCGGATAACGGCAGACTATCATCTTCTCTTCGGGATCAAACTCGGTATCTTGAAAATAGATATAATCCCGATAAATTTCCAGGAACCGTTCGGGGGCAAATACGCCTCGGAGCATACACTCAAACTCGTCAAAAGCGCCCGTTGAGAGCTTATCGTCGTCATTCACTCTGCGCCAGGCATAGAAATGTTCATAGGGAGTGTGCACCGTGCCCAATCTCGTGTTGCTGCCGTCCGATATGCAGGCAAGAGGTATAAAATGCATCAGGTGGGGGATGTCTCTCATATACCGAGTGTTTATCTGTTTCCACGCCTCAAAGATCGTGGTGTCCTCGTTGGCGGGATTTTTCAATTCGATTATGCACAGAGGCAAGCCGTTTATATACAAGACTATATCCGGACGGCGGGTGTGCTCCCTGCCTTGATTGCGGTATTTCACCGTCAGTTGATTCACGGCCCGAAAAATATTACTGTCCGGTTTTTCAAAGTCAATCGGATAAATCATTCGGGGCATACCGTCCCGAGGAGTGAATCTTATGCCGTTTATCGTCAGGTTATAAAACTTATGCAGTGCGGCAAATTCCGTGTCTGCGCCCACATTTTGGACTATGTCGATAATCTCGTCGATTTCCCCCACGGTGAAATCCGGATATGCGGTGCTGAGGAATTGGCCCAAATCGCTTCTGCTCACGGTTTCGTACGAAAACTCGCTTCCCGGAGTGTGTATCCACCCTTCTTCTTCAAGTTTGGATATAAAGGTCTCTTCAAACTCATATTCGAAGAATTTGCCGTTATTTTTACTTAATTCGGGCATTTTCCCCCTCCTCGATTGCGCCCCGTACAAGAATCGGACATATGTTTTTTATTTGCTCTTTAAGTTTTTCGGCCAGCTCTTTCCGTTTGTTATAAACCCTATATACATCGGCAATGGCCCTCTGAATTTTGATATCCGGTATGGGAATTTTTACATCGCACATATCGTCAAATGTAAAAACATCCCTTGTACTTCCCCAAGACCGGTAGCCGGCGAAACGTTGAGTTTCGGGCCTCATAAGCCATATCATTAAATATTCGGGTAATAGAGTTTTTGGGTCGTTAATTTCAAAAACTTGATAGGAACCAGAAACAATACAATCATCTCCGGTTCTTAAAGCGATGGGTAATTTTGTCCTGTTGGATTTCATTACCTTGTTATAAGCAAACTGTCCTCTTCGCACTATCCTCGTTGCATTGGTGTCTTCGGCGATTCTTTTGGGATTTTCAAATTCCATGTTTACGGTTATACCTTGAGCCAATGTAACGGATAAATCGGTATTTCTCTCATCACAAGCTCTTATATACTTCCCTATTTTCTCACAAGGCAGTTTTCGCCTCAAATCCTCTATATAGGCATCACATACCAATTTCAGATCCTCGGCTCCGGATTCATATGCCTTTTGATTCGCCACCAACGCCTTGTAGATATCGACATATTTTTGCTGTATATCTATAGGCGGGAGGGATAATTCAATATTGCAAAATCTATCCCAATCAAGATTCGACCTTATGCTGCTGTCGCTATAAAACCAGCCGAGACGATCTCTTTCCGGTGATAAAAAGAACATAAAAAAATACTCCGGTATAACAATATCATTGCGAATAATCTCAAATGTCGTATATGCAGGAGAAACTATTACCGGTTTTGGACTCATATAAAGGGCAATTCTTATGCATTTATCTCTGCCTGTTTGCATGCCGCTGAAAACGAATCTATTCTTTTTAACGATTTTATAGTTAAAATAATCAATACCTTCAGTATTGGCTACCGTAGGCATCAATTCCTTGTTTTTGTTAATACCGTAAAAATCTGTAAATCCGTGTTTGTTTCTTTCGTCAACGGGTTCTATAAGCTCCCCAAGTTTATATTTACTCAATCCCATAGCCTATCTCCCTAAACGCATTCCTCAGCATTTCCTGCGATTTTTGCTCCTCATCCAGGAGCGTGTGCATTTCATTCCGTATGCGCTTCATTTCGGCATCGTAGTCGATTTCCAAATCATGGTCGACAAACTCTATATATTTGCTTGGTATCAGTGAACAGTTGTTCGCGATGATTTCTTCCATGGCGACGCTTCTGTAGAGCTCGGGCTCGGCATAGGTTTTGCCGTCCGTGCCCTCGTTCTGCCAGGTGTGATAAATATCCGCCGCCCGCTCAATCTGTTCGCTGCTCAGGCGCACCTTCTTCTTTTGCTCGCCTTTGACGGCGTTTTCCGTCCAGGTTCTCAAATCCATAAACAGGATTTCGCCCTCCCGGTTGCGGAGATTTCGGCCGTGATATTCGCGCTCCTTTTTGTTGCCCGCCAAAATCCAAAGGGTGACGCTGATATCCGTTGTGATAAACAGCTCCCGTGGCAAAATGACAATGGCTTCGATTTTGTCTTTTTTGATAAGCTTTTCGCGAATTGTCAAAACGGAGGCATCGTTGTCGTTCAGAGCTCCGTTCGCCAGCAAAAAGCCTGCCGTGCCCGTGTATTTCAGATGGGACAAAATATGCAAAATCCAGGCATAGTTGGCGTTGCTGTTGGGAGGCGTGGCATACTCCACCCAGCGCGGGTCATTTTTCAGATTGTCATTATACCAGTTTTTGAGATTAAAAGGCGGATTGGCCATCACATAATCAAAAAATTGCCCTCTGTGCAAATCGTGGGTAAATGTGGAATCCGCTTCATCCCCCAAATCGTGGCTCAAACCCCGCAGCACCAGATTCATTTTCGCCAAGCGATATGTGGCGGGCTCTTTTTCCTGACCGTATATGTTTATGCGGCTGATGTCACCCTGTTTGGCCCGAATCAAATCCGCACTTTGAATGAACATTCCGCCGCTGCCGCAGCATGGGTCATACAGTGTCCCGTCAAAGGGCTCGATCATTGCAGCGATGAGTTGCACCACATCGTGAGGCGTATAGAATTCGCCTTCTTCTTTTGTGGCATTGACGGCAAATTCCTTGAGGAAATATTCATATACCCTTCCGATAAGATCTTTCTCCTCACCGAAGGATTTGTGGCTGATTTTGCTCACTTCGTCAACGATTTTCTTGATATCGTTGGGGCTGAGATTGCGGGAGGTGAATGTGCCTTCAACAAAACAGCCCTTAAGTTGCCTGTCGCTTTTGGCGAGTTCTCTCAGAGCGGTATCAAGGGCCCCGTTTAGTTTCGGTGCAGGGGTGTTTATAATCGTTGACCATCTCGCCTCGGGGGGCAAATAGTAAGTGGCATCGGGGAATGTGATGTCATCTTTGAAGAACGCCTCGTTTATCTCCGGGTCATCGGGATCAAGGTCGTTTTCCTCAAGAGTTTGGCGGAGTTTTTCGATTCCGTCATCGAACTTTTCACCGATAAAACGCAAAAAAACCAAAGTCAACATCATATCGCGCTTTTCAAAAAAAGAGCCGGAGTTTCGAGCCTGGCGAAGAATGTCACGGCATTTGAACAGGATATTTTCCAAGTTCAAAACATCATCCCGGTTTTTCTTTTGTTTTGTCTGACTTTTTTTGGACATTTCCAAAGCCTTCCTCCCACAATCCCGCAATACTCCCGAATTTCCCGCGCCCCAAGGGCCTATCCGCAAATGAATTCCATAGCCTAACTATAACACAAAAGCAGTGTAATTGTCAACCCCGCTCCGTCGTCGGAACTCGCCTCTTAACTCGTTTCCTCGCAAGCGAGGAAAGCTTCGTCTTACCGGCGGTTCCTCCTCTTTCCCACAAAGCGCACTCCGTTGGCGCTTTGCGGGAGCCCTGAATAAGTTCGCCTCTTGGCTCGTTTTGCCCTTTCGGGCAAAATCGTCGCTTTTCCGGCGACTGCTCCTCGTCTCGGCTCCCGCCTCGGTCAGCGCTATTTGATTGCCACCGGCAATCCGCGCCCCACAAAGTGCACTTCGCTTAAGCTTTGCGGGAGCCCTGTGGGGGCTTCGCCCCTTCCGGGGGAGGCTTTCGGGCGGCAAGCTATCCTGAGAATAACCGACTTCGGCTTTGAGGACAGATAATCAAGAGCCCCAAGAAATTGCCGGCCCCCAAACGGGGGCCGGCGGTGTTTTATTCGATTGATTTGGGTAGGCTCAGGGGTTTGGCACCTTTTTCGCTGTTCCAGATGAAGAGTTTCACCGTGCCGATTGGGGGCTTTTTGAAATTCAGGGCCGTTATCTCCGTGCCTTTTATGTCATAGATATTCGCGGACAGGAGGATGGAATCGCCGTCATAGGTGCCTATAAGCAGCTTGGCGGCGGGAGCCTCCGATGTGCCGTAGTAGTCGAGTTTGACGGACAGGGTGCCGTCCGGGCCGTAGGCCGCCTCGGAAATCACATAGGGATATTCCGGGTTGACGGGCTCCGGTGTGGCTGTGGCTGTGGCCGTAGGTGCGGGGGGAGCCTCCGTAGGCGCCTCGGTTGGCTCCTCGCTTGGCTCCGGAGTCACAACCGGGGTAGGTGCCGGTGTGGGGGTAGGTGCCGGTGTGGGAGTGATTTCAATTCTGTAGGGCAGGGCATCCACATCCGGATTGGGGGGCACTATCTCCGCCGTTTCGGTTGCATGGTTTTGGGGAATTTGACTGACTTCGTTGGGGGGCAGGGTGAGTATATAGGCAAAGAGCAAAGTCTTTGCGGCTTTGGCACGGGTGACCTTCGCTTTGGGCTCCAAAACGGTTCCCAATTGGACCGCGCCTCTGGCAATTCCCTGTTCGCTTCTCATCAGACCCAAATCATAGGCCTCTTTCACTTTGCCGTAGAGTTCGGGAGCGATTTGATCCTTGTCGGTCAGGGCACCCCAGCCCACCAAGGGGAAGTAGGGGGTTCCTTTGTATATGGCGTTGAGGTCATAGTCCGGATCTCCCGGGGCAGGCAGGCCGCCGTTGTTCCTCATATAGTCAACCTTGTTCCAGGCTCCCGATTCGTCTTTGCCGTATTTCAAATAGTATGCATCATAGAGGATCGCGCCCATGGCTTCCCGAGTGAGGGCCGCATCGGAGGCGATGGCTCCCGTGTCCACAAAATCGGGCTCTTTGATATATTGGGCGGAGACGGTTATGTCTTTGTCCACCTTGAGTCTGTATTCCCTTTCGGTGGTTTTGGTTTCCCCGTCTATCAATATTTTGTCGTTTAGGTATCCGGGAGAGGCAACCGCGGAAATTCTGACCTCGTCTCCCTCATTGACCGTGAGCACATCAGTGCTTTGGGGATAGTTTTGGGAATAGTATCTGAGGCCGAAGAGATTTGCGTTGCCGCCTCGGGCGGTGAGAGTGTATTCCGTATCCTTTTCAACGTCGAATTCCACTTCGCCGTAGATTTTTTGGCCTTTGCCGTTGACGGTGCCGCCCACATATCCTGCCTGGATTGTGCCGTCTCCGTCGTTTGCGAGCTCTATGGTTTTGTTGTCAACATATTGCACATAGGCAACAAGCTTGCCCGCCGCCTTGGCTTGATATTTTACGGGCTTTTCCGGGTTGGTATCCCTTATTTGAATATAACTCGGAGAAATTTGGCTGTTCAAGAACGTGGCATTATCGTCGCTGCCGTGGGTGAAGTTTGCGGTGGGAAGGGTGACCTTCATAAAATCGTTTTCGATTACGTCTCCGACTTTGGCGGTTTCGGAAATATCCTCGGTGATTTGGTCGAATTGGGTTTCATTGTATGCCGTGATAACGCCGCCGTCGGATTGGTTGATTGTCACATTGTGTTGGGGCATTGCGGAGGGCTCTGCGGAAGGTTCCGCCGAGGGTTCTTCCGCCGCCGCCTCTACCTCGGGTCCGTACTTGTCCGCAAGCTCCGAATAGGTCAGGGTGTAGTTGGAAAGGGCGCCCTTTTCAAGGCCGAACACCGTTTCCATTCCCCGGGCAAAGTCGCCCACGGTAATCTCTTCGTTGGGTTTGAAGAGATTTTCGCTGTCCTTTTTCAGGGCCCCGATTCTCAAAATTCTCTCGATGCTGTCTCTGTAGTAGTAATTATCCTCCGGGAGAGGCGTGGCCCCGGGCACCACGTCAACTTGACTCACATCCGCCGCCATTTCCGGGAAGGGGAGCGTCCAATCATCGTCATTGGCCGCCGTCTGAACCGCAGGGTGCAAATAACCGAACAGGGTTTTCATAAACTCTTTGCTGTTATATTCATCACTGGTATTGGCCGCATCATGGATATACTCAATCAAAATTCGGGCAAACTGTTTGGATGCGGCAGGCTTATAGGTGGTGCCGTCTGCATTGGGGACTCCGTTGGCGGAATTTTCCGCAGGAGTCTCTCCCGCCTCATAGGAGCTGAAGATATAGGTTGCCTCATTTCGGGGGTCGTCCCCGGACTCGCTGCTTTGGGAGCCGTCTTCGCTTGAGGCTCTGCCCAATTTTGCCACATATTCTTTGATACCTTCATACAAGCCGATATAGCCCACTTCGTCATCGGCAATTGCCACCTCCCGCATAATGCCGGGGGCGTCCGGATTGAAGCCGTTGGGTTTGTTTTGACCTTCCAAGGAAAAGCCGTTGCCTCGTGGAACCGGGGAGACCAAAATCGGGTGCATACCCCGAACTTTTATGGCTTTGATATACATATCAAGCCACCTTCTGTAGAGGGCGTTGTTTTCTTCGGGGCTGCCGCAATTCAGACCTCTGTCATATCGGGTGAATGCGGTTGCCTCGTCACCTTGAGCGGATGTTAAAAATACATAATCTCCCTCTTTGCCGGTCAGGAGAATGTCGTTGAATCTGCCCTCGGTGTAGCTCCGCTTCATACTGCGGCCGCCCATGGAATAGTTCACCACGTTGATTTTGTCCGGATCGAAATAATATCCGAGAACCTGTCCCCAGGAGGAATAGGGAGAGTCGTTGGTATAGGATTTTTCGGTGGAACCGCCCAATATGAATATGGTGGGTTTGTCGCCCGCCTCCGGGGTTTTTACCGGAATGGGAGTGATTGAAATCGACTTTACGGTGACCGTTTGTTGATTTTCCATTGTGGGCAACTCAGCGGGCTCTATATCGATTTCCACAAAATCCTGGCCGGTGGCAAAATCAAATTTCCACAGGGTGTTGTTATTATCCCAAGTGACGGTGGTGTTTCTCGTAACATTCCCCGCATCGTCCCATCCGGAGGTTCTTCTGATACGGTCATATTCCATTCCCGTGGGAGTGACCCAGGTGTTGTCCTTATTGCTGGTTCCTCCCAACTGCACCTCAATCTGATATGCACCGGCAGGTAAATCCGCCTTGTAAATCAAACCTCCATGATTGGGATAAGCCTCATCATCGCTCAGATGACGACCGGTTTGTTCCGTTACGGACACACCGTTATCATCGAGTGACAGCAACATACGATTTGGAGTCGTAACACTTCGCTCTTGATCTTTGGGCATAATCATATCGGACTTTCCCACAAAGCCCTGTTTTTTCTCGGCAGAATAAATAAATTCCGTAATATCCACGGCATCGTTTGCGTATCCCGCGGCAAAGTCAACATTGACGGATGTCAGAGCATCGGTATCCTCTGCGGCAAAGACCGTTGCGGGCACAAGAGAAACAAGCATGGACAGGATCAGAGCCATGCAGAGCCATCTTTTTCTTATCATTTCGGTTCCTCCTTTGACACTCAATTTCGGGCATCGGATTCGGTTCGCCGCCCGTTTTGGGGCTTCGATTTCCGAATCGGCTTCCGAATCTCGGCATTTTATTAAAAAAGCACAAAATTATAAGCTGTTACACCCATTTAATTATATAGTATTTTGAGAGTTATTGCAAGACAAAATTCAAAATTTTTCGGACAAATTTTTCAAAAAAATCCCCTCCTGAGAGGAGGAGGGGGTGTTTATTTCTTCATATGGTTTTTCGAGGCGGTAACCGTGTTTTTCATCAGCATGGCTATGGTCATGGGACCGACGCCTCCGGGGACCGGTGTTATGGCTCCCGCAACGGGGAACACGGCGTCGAAATCCACATCGCCGCAGAGTTTTCCGTTTTCGTCCCTGTCCATGCCCACATCGATAACCACAGCGCCGGGTTTTACCATATCGGCTTTGACAAATTTCGCAATGCCCACGGCAGCCACCAAAATGTCCGCCCTTTTGGTGATTTCACCGAGGTTTTGAGTGTGGGAGTGGCAGACGGTCACCGTTCCGTTTTCGTGCAAAAGGAGCATTGACATGGGCTTTCCCACTATGTTGCTGCGTCCGATGACGACGCAGTTCTTCCCGTCAACGGAGACACCGCTTTCCCGAATGAGTTCCATAATTCCCGCCGGGGTGCAGGGGAGCAATTCGAAATTGCCGATCATAATCTTTCCCACATTCACCGGATGGAAGGCGTCAACATCCTTGTCGGGCCTGATGTTGTTTATGATAATGCTGTCGTCAAGGTGCTTTGGCAGGGGCAGCTGAACCAAAATTCCGTCGATTTTGTCGTCCCGATTGAGCGTATCCACCAGGGCCAAGAGTTCCGCCTCGGAGGTATTTTCGGGCAGCATATGCATTTCGGAATATATGCCCAGCTCCTCGCAGGCCTTTTCCTTGTTGCGCACATAGACCTTGGAGGCCGAATCATCTCCCACCAAGACTACGGCAAGACCGGTGGTTTTGCCCTTGGCCTTAAGCTCCGCCGTTTCGATTTTGAGTTCCTCTTTTATCCTTGCCGACACCGTTTTTCCGCTGAGAATTTTTGCCATTACTTTTCCTCCCGTGCTCGTTCTCGGCATTTTTGCCGTTGTATTTGTTATAGGGTTTTATCAAACACCTTTTATCATAGCCTATCAAATCCCTGCGGCCCGCCTTGATTAGGGCTTTTTTGACCAAATCGTAATTTTTCGGGTCTCTGTATCGGAGCAGGGCCCGCTGCATCTGCTTTTCCTCATAGGATTTGGGCACATACACCGGCTCCATGGTTCTCGGGTCAATGCCCGTGTGATACATACAGGTCGAAATGCTGCCGGGGGTGGGATAAAAATCCTGAACCTGGGTGGGGCTTATGCTCTTGTCCCGCAGGTATTCGGCAAGGCTTACGGCGTCCTTGAGAGTGCAGCCCGGGTGGGATGACATCAAATAGGGCACGACATACTGCTCCTTGCCGCATTCGCTGTTTATCTCGTCAAACTTTTTCAGGAATTTTTCATATACGGAATGCTTCGGTTTGCCCATATAATACAAAACATCGTCCGAGATATGCTCCGGAGCAACCCTCAACTGGCCGCTGATATGATGGGCGGTGAGCTCCCGCAGGAAGGTGTCGTCCTTGTCGGCAAGCACATAGTCAAACCTGATGCCGCTGCGGACGAAGACCTTTTTAACGCCCGGAACTCGGCGAATCGCCTTGAGCAGCTCCGTGTAGTCCTCGTGGTCAGCATTAAGATTCGGGCAGGGTTTCGGAAACAGGCACTGCCTGTCTTTGCACAGGCCCCGCTCCTTTTGCTCGGCGCAGGAGGGGTGGCGGAAATCGGCCGTGGGCCCGCCCACATCGTGGATATAGCCTTTGAAATTTTCCCGTTTGGTGAGCCCTGTCACCTCTCGGATTATTGAGTCTCGGCTCCGAGCCGTCACCGTCCTGCCCTGGTGAAGGGTGAGGGCGCAAAAGTTACAGCCCCCGAAGCAGCCTCGGCAGGAGGTTACGGAAAACTCCACCTCTTTGATGGCGGGCACTCCGCCGAATTTTTCATAGGATGGGTGATAGGTTCCCGCATAGGGCAGCTCATAGACGCCGTCCAGCTCCCTTTGGGAGAGAGGCTCCCCGGGCGGGTTTTGCACAACGAATCTGTCCTGGTCAAGCTGAACCAAGGGCCTTCCCCGAACAGGGTCCTGCTCCTCATACTGCAACTTTGTGGCAAGGGCATACCTGTATTTATCCTCCGCAACTTCCCCATAGGAGGGGAGCATAACACTGCCCTTCGGCAGGGCGGACGAATCTTTCTCCATATAGACGGAGCCCCGAACGTTCTTTATTTCGGAGACGGGCACGCCTGCGTCCAAGAGCCCGGCTATTTCCGCAACCGAACGCTCTCCCATTCCGAAGGTGAGCAAATCGGCGCCGCTGTCCGACAAAATGCTTCTGCGGACTTTGTCGCTGTGATAGTCATAATGGGCAAAACGGCGGAGGCTCGCCTCTATGCCGCCTATTATAATCGGCACATCGCCGTATGCCTCCCGAATTCTGTTGCAATACACAATATCCGCCCGGTCGGGGCGCTTGCCGGCAACGCCGCCGGGGGAATACATATCTTCATTTCGGATTTTCTTTGCGGCCGTATATCTGTTCACCATAGGGTCTATATTGCCGGAGGTGACCAGAAAGCCCAGGCGGGGCCTTCCCAAGGCCGTAAAATCCTTGCAACCGTGCCAATCGGGCTGGGATATTATACCCACGGTGAAGCCGCAGCTCTCCAAAACACGGGAGATGATGGCGTGACCGAAACTTGAGTGGTCCACATAGGCATCCCCAATCACGTATACAAAATCAAGCTGCTCTATACCCCGCGCTTTCATATCGTCCGTCGAAACGGGCAAAAAATCACCGATGTTCATAGGTGTATTATAACATCCCAAGCCGAACAAGTCAACAGAAATCGAAAAGTCCTCAATCCAGGTAGGTCACTTGAGTGTCTTCCTCATAGGTGTGAGGCTCCTTTTCGGAGGCCTTATAGCCGACTGCGATGGCAATTTCATAGACGTATCCCTCCGGGAAATTCAGGGCCTTATTGAAATATTCGCTTTTCTCCCCCCGCAGAGCATCGTAAATACAGCCTATGATAACGCTGCCAAGGCCCAAATCCTCGGCCGCCAGGGCAATATTCTCCACTGCGATTCCCGCATCCACAGGGCTCCATTTGAAGGCGCTCTCCGCACCGAGAATTATAACCGTGGGGGCATCATAGTAAAAGTTTTGAGCGGGCTCTTCCTCTCTCAGACGGTTTTTTTCCGCCTCTATTTCCCCCAAAATCGGGTTTGACGACTTGAGGACGGAAAAATGTATCTCCCGACGGTTGGTGGCGGTGGGTGCCTGCAAGCCCGCATGAATGAGCGTTTGAATCTCTTGCTCGCTTAGGGGACGGCCGCTGTAGCTCCGAGTGGAGCTCCTCTGTTTTATGATTTCCAATGTGTTCATGACAGAACCTCCTTTTGAATATTTTGAATATGGATTTTTAAGGCCCTAAGGCCGTTTTATCGGGCAAGACACGGGTTTTATATCTCGGAATATTTTTCCTCGCAGCTCCTCATGGCGAGAATTGTTCGGCTGATTAAATCGTCAAGGTCCCAGCCCAGCATCTCGGCTCCCCGCTCAATCACTTCTCGGGAACATCCTGCGGCAAAGTTCTTGCTCTTGTATTTTTTCTTAACGGATTTGAGCTCCAAGTCGGACACGCTTTTGGAGGGGCGCATAATCGCAGCGGCACCGATAAGTCCCGTGAGTTCGTCAACCGCATACAGGACCTTTTCCATTTCGTGTTCGGGTTTGATGTCCACCGTGAGCTTATATCCGTGGCTGGCAACTCCGTGAATCAGCCTTTCGCTTGCGCCGTAATCCCGCAGGATTTCCTGCACTTTGATACAGTGCTCGTCGGGATAGGCTTCAAAATCCAAATCGTGGAGCAGGCCCACAATACCCCAGAATTCCTCCTCATCGCCGTAGCCCAGCTCTTTCGCAAAATATCTCATAACGCCTTCCACCGTAACGGCGTGCCTCCGATGAAAAGCCTCCTTGTTCCATTTGCACAGCAGTTCCCATGCTTCATCCCTTGTCATTGTTTTTGACATATTCCCATCTTCCTTTCTTCACGGCAATCCCCGGGATTAATTTACGTAAAACTTATGTATTTTGTATGTTTTAAGACAAGTATATATTGCGGCGGCAGCTTTGTCAAGGGGATATAGGGAAATACTATATCCGCATTTATCCGCATTTTGAGGGTCCCCGGTCTCTCCTTTGCCTGCCGTAGGGGGATTTTTCGGTATACGGGCCTTTTGCGCCAATCGATGTCCCGATTGAAAAGTCGGCACGCTGCGGCACTTTTTATGTGGTATAATGTATATATACCAAAGGTCGGGGGACTGCTTGATTCGGATTGATGCGAGGGGTCTTATTACCGCCTAATCGGTCGGAAAGCAACGACGCATTTTGATTGGTGCCGGAGAAAACCCTCTTGAGGGTACGACAAAAATGTCGCAGGGTACGACAAAATTGTCGCAGGGGTACGACAGAAATGTCACGGGAGGTACGACAGAAATGTCGCAGGGGTACGACAGAAATGTCGCAGGGGTACGACAGATATGTCACGGGGGTACGACAAATATGTCACAGGGGTATGACAAAATTGTCACAGGGGTACGACAGATATGTCACGGGGGTACGACAAATATGTCGCAGGGGTACGACAGAATTGTCGCAGGGGGTACGACAAAAATGTCACACAGAATAGATAATAGAATAAATAAAAGAATAGATAAGAGAATAAGAGAGAGAGTAATTCTCAATTTTTAATTCCGTTATCGGGAAGTTCAACTCCGTTTGTAACGAATTATATGCGGTTGGGAAATTGGCTAAGCTTTGGCCTTAAGAGCAAAACGAGCCAAGAGGCGCACTGCGACGTCTATGGGGGGTTTATGCTTGTGTTTTTTGGGCAATTTTACATATTTACAAAGGATTGACTGTATGGTATAGTATTAAAACAGTTAAAATAGAAAGCTGTGATTTGTAAAAAAACAAACATATGCTATCGAATTATTGCGAAAATTTATATAATAAAGGCGGCTATGGTATGAATTCGGAACCTTACGATATCAGGGCCCATCAAAAGGCTCAAATAACCACATTGGAGCATCAAAATGCTCTTGTCAAGAGAGAAAAATTTATAAGGCGGCTTATGCTGGGGAGCATAGATTTCAATCCCAAAGTTTCGGCGGAACTGGGGATAAGGTTCGCATCCCGATATTTCACGGTTATTCTCGTGCGGGTGAACCGCAAGGATGTGGCTCTGTCCGACATCCCCAACATAGTCTATGCCATACGCAACATAGGCGAGGAACTGTACGGGGCCTATTCCGAGTGCTACGGTGCGGAACTTGAGGCAATGACCATCGGGTTTTTATGCAGCCACGGGCAGAATCCGGCCTTCATTGAGGAGCAGTCTCGGGATTTGAAGCGGCACATAAAGGAACTGTTCGGCATAAATGCCACCCTTTCCTTTTGCTCTTCCGGCGACTGCACGGCCGACGACTGCTCAAAGCTTTGCAAAAAAGCCCGCCACGCCATGCTCTACAGGCTTTCCTTCGAGCCCTATTCCATTATCGATTACAAGGACACGGTTTCCATGTCCCGTCTCAGCTGTGAGTATCCTCTGCTTCTTGAGCGGGAAATATCGGAGTGCATTCGGTCCAATGACAAAGAGGCTCTCAAAGCCGCCATCGATTCCTTTATCGGAACAATCGACAATATGTCCTATGACACCATTGTGCTCCACACCGCAAGGCTGCTCCTTGGGATAAACGGAATGATTGGGAGCGGAGAGGGGATCGATTTGCCCGAGGGCAGCATAATAGAGGCCCTCACATCCCTTGAGTCCGTGGACGACCTTGAGGAATTTGTGAATGACTGCTGCGAAAAAGTGATGAACATCATCTGCGAATCAAAATCCGACACCAAGAAAGAGTTCATCGTGCAATCCATTTTGAATTACATAAACGAAAACTACACCGACTCATCCCTGTCCGTGGAAGTTATCGCGGCGGGAGTGAATCGGAGCTCCAATTACATAAGGAGCATTTTCAAAAAAAGCCGAGGCATATCGATTTCGGAATATCTGACCCGCAAAAGATTTGACCAGGTTTGCAAAATGCTGATTGAGACCAACTTAAGCGCAAGAGACATAGGCAAGGAAGTGGGATTAAACTCCGGGAGCTACTTCTATACGGCTTTTAAAAAATACACGGGAATGACTCCGGATGCATACCGAAAGGCCCACAAGGCGCAAAATCTTGAGATGTAACCCGCCGTCTGCGGGTCCGAATCAAAAGATTTGACTTTTTTGCAAAAAAGTGCTATAATTTTGCGGTGATGTAATACGGGCGTGCCGGCTGGGCACCGTAACAAAAAATCGGAGAGAGAAAATGGTATTTTCAAGTTTGTTATTTATGTGCATATTTCTGCCGATTGTATTGCTGTTCTACTTCTGGAACGGCAATGTGACCTACAGAAACGTGGTGCTTGTTATAGCATCGTTGGTTTTTTATGCCTGGGGCGAGCCGGTTTGGGTTGTGCTGCTGATTCTCAGCGCCGCCGTTGCCTATGGATGCGGCCTTGCCATAAATAAATACTTCGGGAAATGGCAGGCAAAGATGGCCCTTATATTGGCTCTTGTCATCAATTTGGGACAGCTTGCGGTTTTCAAATACACAGGCTGGATTGTTGACAGTATCAATTCCGCATTTCATCTGAATATACCGTTTTTCAATTTTTCCCTTCCGTTGGGAATTTCATTCTACACCTTCCAAACCCTGTCCTATTGCATCGATATGTACAGAGGCGAGGTCAAGGTTCAAAAGAACCCTCTCAATTTCCTGTGCTATGTTTCAATGTTCCCCCAATTGGTGGCGGGACCCATTGTTCGATATATTGACATAGAAAAGCAAATCAATGACCGCAAAGTGACTCTTGAGGGCTTTGAATACGGAATCCTCCGCTTCACTCAGGGTATGCTGAAAAAAGTGGTCCTTGCCAACGGAACGGGAGCCATAGTATCCTCCCTTTTGGGCGGAAATATGCTTGAGTCCTCCGTGCTCTCCGCTTGGGTGGGCATAATAGCCTATACTTTTCAGATTTACTTCGACTTTTCGGGGTACTCGGATATGGCAATAGGTATGGGCCGAATGTTCGGATTTAATTTTCTCGAAAACTTCAACTATCCCTATATTTCCAAAAATGTCACCGAGTTTTGGCGCCGCTGGCATATGTCCCTGAGCACCTTCTTCAGAGACTATGTCTATATCCCCTTGGGCGGCAATCGGAAGCATCAGATTTTCAATATCCTTTTCGTTTGGATGCTGACCGGTCTGTGGCACGGGGCAAGCTGGAATTTCGTACTGTGGGGCCTCTACTACGGTATTCTTTTGGTCATAGAAAAGAAGGCCTTCAACGGCAAACTGATGCGGCTCCCGTCGTTTTTTGCCCATCTGTATACGATAGTCGTCTTTGTCCTGGGTTGGGTGCTGTTCTATTACACGGACTTCGGGGCTCTGCGAAACTGGTTCGTGTGCGCCTTCGGGGGAACGGGAAAGCTCTACGATTTCGGCGGCTTCACCACCCTTATGTCGAACCTTTGGCTGCTCATTGTCTGCGGGGTTGTTTCCACGCCGATTATACGAAAGCTGTATCTGTGGTTCTCGGATAAGTGCAAAGCCGCCAATATGGTCATCACACCCATTTTGGTATTTGTGCTTCTGGCATTTTGCTTTGTGCTTTTGGTGGGCGAGAGCTACAATCCGTTCCTGTACTTCAGATTCTGACAAAACAAACAAGAAACCCGGCCGTTCTTGCAAACGGACGGAATATGAATAAGTTGAGATTTTATTACGAGAGGAAAATATAAATGAAAACCGCGAAAAGAATCATAACCGTAACCGTCTTTGTGCTGTTCCTTGTTGCCGCTTTTGTGACGGTGGTCATATTGCCCCGAGACGAATCGGCGTCCCAAAAGGAAAACCGCGCCTTGGCGGAATTCCCCGAGGTGAGCTTTCAAAACATAACCTCCGGCAAATTTGCCTCGGATTTTGAAACCTACCTTTCGGACAATGTGGGATATCGCAGTAAATTCACCGATTTGTCGGCGGAATACAAAAACAGAAAGGGCATAAATTCCTTCGGCAAAATCGTTGAAAGCAATGCGGATATGGGCACCGGGGGAAGCGGAATAGGACAGCTTCTGGTCACGGATGACCGGGTTATGGAGATATATACCGCAGACAAAACCGCCCAGGATGAATATGTGGATATGGTGGATTTCTATGCGAAAAAACTCCCCGAGAGCATAAAGATGTATTCTATGATAATACCGACCCAAATCGATTTTATGCCCTTCTATAACACAGTGGGCGACAACGAAAGGGAGGCTATCGACTATCTCTACGACAACTTTAACGAGCGGGTTACCAATATCAACGTATACGACAGTTTAAAGGCCCATTTCGATAAAGGCGAATATGTATACTTCCGAACGGACCATCACTGGACCCAGTTGGGAGCATACTATGCCTATCACAAAATGTCGGAGGCCATGAACTTTATGCCTCTCTTCCTCGAAGAGTTTGAGAAACACGAAATCAAAGACTTCACGGGCTATCTATACAGCCAGGCGGAGGCTCCCAATCTCTATGAGCACCGAGACACAATCGAATACTACAAAAACGACATCAACGATATACCTTTCGACTGTATGACTTACAGCTACATCCCGGGGCAGGCTTTCCCATATAAGGGTGTAATGTTTGACACAAACCGGGGCGCATCATATACCATGTTTTTGGGAGGGGACCAGCCCTACATCGAAATCAACACAAACGGCCTGACAAAGAAAACTTTGCTCATGCTCAAGGACTCATATTCAAATGCGCTCATTCCTTGGCTTGCGGCTTCATACAGCAAAATCATCGTGATAGACGCCCGAACATTTGACCAAACAATTACGGACATTTTGAACACCACGCCCATTGATGACTTCCTGATAACGAACTATATTCTCGGCACCAATTTCCGCGACTACATTCAAATGTGTCGGGATATATATTGAAAAACTGCGGATGGGCATATGGAGTTATGCCCATCCGCAAAATCGATATCGTATTTTTCTAAACGTCCATTATAATCGGGAGAATCATGGGATTCCTTTTGGTTTTCACATACAGATAATTACCGACCTCGTTTTTGATTCGGGTTTTCAGGGCCGTACGGTCAATGCCCTTGCCTGAGAGGCATCTGTCTATCACCCTTTCGGCGCAGGATTTTATTTCACCCATCATATCTTCGGACTCCCGAACATACACAAAACCTCTCGAAATAATATCCGGTCCCGCCGCCAGGTCTCCGGTCACTTGGTCAAACGTCATGACTATTATGATGATACCGTCCTCGGCCAGATGTTTGCGGTCTCTGAGTACGATATTGCCCACATCGCCCACACCGAGCCCGTCAACCAGGACTTTGCCTGCAGGCACCGTGCCAACCACTTTGGCGGAGTTGGGGGTAAGTTCAAAAACCTGGCCTATATCCAACACGAAGATATTCTTTTGAGGTATTCCGGTCTCTATGGCCAAATCCCTATGCTTGCAAAGATGACGGTATTCGCCGTGAACGGGCACAAAGAACTTGGGTCTCACCAAAGAGAGAATCATCTTCAGCTCCTCTTGGCAGGCATGGCCGGAGACGTGCACATCGGCCTGTTTTTCATAAACCACCTCGGCTCCCTGCTTCAGGAGCTCGTTGACCACATTGGCCACGGATTTCTCGTTTCCCGGAATCGGGCTGGCCGAAATTATCACCAAATCGTCGGGCTCGATGTTTATGGCCCTGTGATTGGTGAAAGCCATACGAGTCAAAGCGGCCATGGACTCCCCTTGGCTTCCCGTGGTAATGACCACAAGCTGCTCCTTGGGGTAGCGGTCGATTTCATCAAGAGAAATCAGGGTCTTGGGGGGCACATGCATATATTTGAGTTCTATGGCGGCTTCGATGACGTTTTCCATACTGCGTCCGGACACCGCCACCTTCCTGCCTGATTTCACCGCCGCATCCATAATCTGTTGAACCCGATGAACATTTGAGGCAAACGTCGCCACAATAATGCGCTGTTTGTTGTTATCCGCTTTTTCAAACAGGCTGTCAAAGGTCCTGCCTATTTTCCTCTCGCTGTATGCTATTCCGGGTCTGTCGGCATTTGTGCTGTCCGACATAAGAAGGAGGACACCCTCTTTGCCCAGCTGACCGATTCTGGCCAAGTCAATCATATCGCTGTCAATGGGAGTGGAGTCAATCTTAAAGTCGCCGGTGTGGAAAATTATGCCTATGGGCGTGTGAACGGCTATGGCCACCGCATCCGCAATGGAGTGGTTTGTATGAATAAATTCCGCCGTAAATACTCCCAACTTCACCCTGTCTCCCGCATTCACGGTATGGAGTTTGGCCTTGGTGTCAAGGCCGTGCTCTTTGAGCTTATTTTTGAGAATGCCCAAGGTAAGCCGCGTGCCGTATACGGGCAGCGGAAATTCCTTCAGTACATAGGGAAGAGCACCGATGTGGTCCTCATGGCCGTGGGTTAAAACTATGCCCCGCAGCTTTTCTTTGATGTCGTGCAAATAGGTTATATCCGGAATCACTATGTCAACGCCGGGCATATCATCGTCGGGAAAAGCCATTCCGCAGTCCAAAATCATGGCGTCATTGCCGTATTCGAACACCGTCAGGTTTTTTCCTATTTCATTCAGTCCTCCCAAGGGAACAATCCTCACCGGGGCCACGGGTTTCGGGCCTTTGACGGTTTTGATTTCCTTGGTCTTTTCATCTTTCACCGATTTGGTTTTCTTTGCGGTTTTCTCGTTTTTCACGGTTTTGGCGGCTTTGGCTCCCTTGGATGTTTTGGGAGACTCGGTCTTTCGCTTTTCCGCCCCGTTTTTTTTCTTGCCGCCTTTTCCCTCGTTTGTCCCATTGGACGAAACCTTGGGATTTACTTTACTCTTTTCGCTCGATTTCGCTCCGCCGGTGCCGAATTTTGTGATTTTGTCGACAACCCTATGGGCCGGTTTGTCGGCGGCATTTTTGCTTTGCTTGCCGCCCTGTCGGGCGTTGTTATTGTGTTTCAAAATATTCCTCCGAAAAATGTATTCGATTTTGTAACGGAACGAATTTTGCACCCCCTAAATTTTCGGACTTACCGACATAAACCGACAAGACCGAACCGCTTGGTTATCGGACGGAGGTTTATGTATTTTCCGCTGCCTATGCAGATAATCGGTTTGGCATAACAAAACACCCCGACAGCGGATTTTATGTTTCGACCTTTCCGCAGTCGGTTTTCCTGTTATTGCACTGTTTTTCCGAAAACGTAACGAGCGTATTGCCGACCCCGCCCGTCGGTTCATCGGGTGAAAAATTCTTTGGGCAATGACCCAAAATCCGTACGCGAGAGTGTATTCACTCTCCAAAATCTACGCTATTATATCACAATATTACGGTTTTTGCAAGGGTTTTATGTAACTTTTTTATTATATCCCGAATTATCGGCGCCAAACTCAGTTTCTCAAACTGTGAATGGGGGCGGGGATTCTGCCTCCTCTGGCGATAAATTCCTCGGCGCCGTATCGGTGGACAGGCATAACCGGCGCCTCTCCCAAAAGGCCCCCGAACTTGACCTTGTCTCCGACTTTCTTCCCTGCGGCGGGGATTATTCTCACTGCGGTGGTCTTTTGATTTATGACGCCGATTGCCATTTCGTCGGCTATGATGGCGGAAATGGTTGACTCGGGTGTATCGCCGGGTATTGCAATCATATCCAGGCCCACAGAGCATACGCAGGTCATGGCCTCCAGCTTGTCCAAGGTCAGTGCCCCGCTGCCTGCCGCGTCTATCATTCCCGCATCCTCACTGACCGGGATAAATGCTCCGCTTAGGCCTCCCACATAGCTCGATGCCATAACGCCGCCTTTTTTTACCGCATCATTCAGGAGGGCAAGAGCCGCAGTGGTGCCGTGAGTGCCGCATTTTTCAAGGCCCATTTCCTCCAAGATGTGAGCCACGCTGTCCCCTACCGCAGGGGTCGGGGCCAAAGACAGGTCAACTATGCCATAGGGCACCCCAAGCATTTTCGACGCCTCTCGGGCAACCAGCTGACCCATTCGGGTAATCTTGAAAGCGGTGTTCTTTATGGTTTCCGCAACCGCTCCGAAATCCTTGCCCCGCACATCCTCAAGGGCCCGCTTAACAACTCCGGGGCCGCTGACTCCCACGTTTATGACCGAGTCTCCTTCTCCCACACCGTGGAAAGCTCCCGCCATAAAAGGATTGTCCTCCACCGGATTGGCAAACACCACGAATTTGGCACAGCCCAAGGAATCGCTGTCTTTTGACATCTCGGACATTTTTTTGATTATTATGCCCATCTCTTTCACGGCGTCCATATTGATTCCCGCTTTCGTGGTCGCAACACCCACCGATGAGCAGACGAAATCCGTAGAGGACAGGGCGTCCGGAATCGATGCGATAAGCTTCTTGTCCGATTCGGTATATCCCTTATAGACCAAGGCCGAATAGCCGCCTATAAAATTAACGCCGAGAGTCTTTGCGGCTCTATCCAAGGTTTTCGCAAAGGGCAAATAATCGTCCGTTTTGCTTGCCGCCGCCACAATGGACAGGGGAGTGACGGAAATCCTTTTGTTTATAATGGGAATACCGTATCTTTTGCCGATTTCCTCACCTACCGGCACCAGCTTTTCGGCAATCTTCGTGATTTTGTCATAGATTTTTCGGCAGGCGGCTTTTGGGTTTTCATCGGCACAGTCAAGGAGGGATATTCCCAGCGTTATCGTGCGGATATCCAAATGCTGGTCCCTGATCATTTTGATGGTTTCGGTAATTTCCCGTGTGTCTATATTTATCATAACCTTATCCTTTCGAAAGCGCAGATATATTGCTAAATTCGGTGCATCGATTTAAAAATATCCTCATGCTGAATCCTGATTTCCACACCGAGTTCATCGCCGAGTTTGTTGAGCTTGTCGGCAATCTCTCCGAACTTCGATGGGGAATCACTCAAGTCAACCAACATGACCATTGTGAAAATATCTTGAACAATGGTTTGATTTATGTCCAATATATTTATGCCGTTTTCAAACAGCAAAGTGCTGACTTTGGCGATTATTCCTTTTCTGTCTATTCCCATAACGGAAAGTATAGCTTTCATAACGGTTTTCTCCTTAATACTTGCTTTATTGCTTTATTATATTGCCATTGTTTTTTAATTTATACCGGCGGTTTTCGGATTTGGACCCGGGTTCCGGGGCTCACCCCTATATCAAATCAAAATGCTCAAGGGCTTGGGTCACGCCTTCGTTTTTCACCGAATCGGTCACATAAGCTCCGATTGATTCGAGCTTTTTGGCATGCCGCTTCATTATCACTGGGTTGCCTACCGCACAGAGCATATCATAGTCATTTTCTCCGTCTCCGAATCCGTAGGTATCCCGGGGGTTTAAGTTATATGCCTCAACCACCGCCCTGATACCGTAGGCCTTGGATATGTAGTTTTTCACCAAATCCCCGGAGGGATTCGAGCGATGGCGGTTGATGTTATACTTATCTCCAAATCTCTCCAGAAGCTTTTTGTAACTTTCTTCCCCTTCATAGGTGAACATCAATTTGTTGGCTGCCACGATTTTCGGGTCAGCCGGAAATTCATAAAAGCAATTCATACTGAGATTGAATTTCTCCATCATTCTCACAAATCCCTCAATATGGTCAAGGCCGTAATAGCATTTCTCATCGTTTTCGGCAACAAATCCGTAACCGTTTTCCGCAAAGTAATCCTTGAGCTCAAGAAGGTCGTCGGTCGAAATTTTGTCATTGAGCACAAACTCATTGTCCACAATGGCGCAAGCCCCGTTTGAGGTCACATAGCAATCGAAATCAAACCCGATTTCAGGCACGTAACATCTTGCCCGTCCGGTGGCGAGGCATGTCATATACCCGTTGCTTTTCAGCCGCTCTATGGAATTTTTCGTAATCTCCGTGGGCTTATATATATCTTCCTTTTCGTCAACCAAGGTTCCGTCAAAGTCAAAAAATACCGCGCCCCTGTATTTCTTCATAGTCACACCCCTTTTGACTGATACTATAATACATCAAATGCGCCGATTTTTCAAGGGATTTTATCATTTTGTTATTATCTCTTAAAGAGGTCCCTGCTTAAAAAAGCTCCCCCGATTTGGGGGAGCCGATTTCGGTGTTTTTACTTTATCATCGATGCAACTTCGGATGCAAAATCGTCCTGCTTTTTCTCTATGCCTTCGCCGGTTTCGAAGCGAACGAATTTCTTTAGCTTGATATCCGCTCCGATTTCCTTGCCGACCTGCTTGATATAGTCCGCAACAGTCTCTTTGCCGACTGCCTTAACATAGGGCTGGTCAAGGAGACAAACCTCTTTGAGTTCCTTGGCAAGGCGGCCCGCTATCATCTTTTCGATTATATTTTCGGGCTTGGAAGCATTCTTGGGGTCGTTCTTGGCCTGGGCAATGAGTATCTCTTTTTCGTGAGCTTTATAGTCCTCGGGCACGTCTGCGCTCGACAGATACTTGGGGCTGAGAGCCGCAATCTGCATGGCGACATTTCTGAGGCACTCCGTAACCTCATCACAGGCGGGAGCCTCTGCCTCAACCATAACGCCAATCTTGCCTCCGGCATGGATATAATCCACCACAACGCCGTCCGTGGCGATTCTCTCGAAACGTCTGATATTCATATTTTCGCCGATTTTTGCAATCTTCTCCGTCAGGGCATCACCCACATTTTGGGTGCCCCCCGCGATGGTCTTGGTCTTGAGTTCCTCCACATCCGCAGGGTCCTCTGCGGCAATCGTCTTTGCAACATCCGAAACGAAAGTTCTGAAATCTTCGTTCTTGGCGACAAAGTCGGTTTCGGAATTAACCTCAACAACAACGCCCACACCGTCTTCGATGTGGGAGAGAACTATTCCCTCCGCGGCGATTCTTCCGGCCTTTTTGGCAGCCTTGGATAACCCTTTTTCTCTTAAATATTCTATTGCGGCGTCCTTGTCGCCGTCTGTTTCAACCAACGCCCGCTTGCAGTCCATCATACCGCAACCGGTCATTTCTCTGAGTTCTTTAACATCTTTCGCAGTAAATGCCATTTTCTGTATCTTCCTTTCGTATTTTCGTATTTTTGTGCCTTGGATTGAATCAAAAGTCAATCTTATGTCTATGCTATTCGTCGAGCATATCGAGGTTCACATCATCCTCTTTTTTCTCGGAATTGTCCTCAAGCTGCTCACCCTGTTTTCCCTCAAGGATTGCATTTCCCATTGTCGTGACGATGAGTTTAACCGCACGAATGGCATCGTCGTTACCGGGGATGGGGAAATCCGCCTCTTCCGGGTCACAGTTTGTGTCAACAATGGCAATCACCGGTATACCCAGCTTGTGGGCCTCGGCTATGGCGTTCCTTTCCTTTCGGGGATCAACAACGAAAACGGCCGACGGGAGGGTCTTCATTTCCTTAATTCCGCCCATAAACTTTTCGAGACGTTCTTTTTCAAGATTGAGCTTGATAACTTCCTTCTTGGGCAGGAGATCCAATGTGCCGTCCTCCGCCATTTTTTCAAGCTGTTCCAATCTGCCTATTCTCTGCTTGATGGTTTTGAAATTTGTGAGCATTCCGCCCAGCCATCTTGCATTGACATAGAACATTCCAGTTCTCTCGGCCTCTTCTTTTATGGCTTCCTGGGCCTGCTTTTTGGTTCCCACAAACAGAACCGTGCCGCCTTCTGCGGCAATGTCCCGAACAAAGAAATAAGCCTCTTCGATTTTCTTCACGGTTTTTTGAAGGTCAATGATATAAATACCGTTTCTTTCCGTGAAAATGTACTCTGCCATTTTCGGGTTCCAGCGGCGTGTTTGATGTCCGAAGTGAACACCGGCCTCCAATAACTGCTTCATTTGAACTACTCCCATGATTTTACACCTCCGTAATGTTATACCTCCGCCCCGTTCAACTTATTTCGGAACCGACATGGGATTGCGGCACCGCCGAAAAAATCCCGAGACGTGTGTATTTTTTCTGTGCTCATTCGCACAGATGAACATTATACCACACGGATTTCAATAATGCAAGAAGGAATTTCGATTTTTCTGAAATTTTTTGGAAAGTTCCGAAAATTTTTGAATAAAACCCTTGCAATTTTGAAAACATAGTGATATAATACCGTTTACTGATGTAAAAAATCAAATTGAACTTTGTCTGGAGGTGAAAAGATGCCTAACATTAAATCAGCTAAGAAAAGAGTTAAAGTTATTGCGACAAAGACTCTCAGAAACAAGATGAACAAGTCTCAGCTCAAGACCGCCATCAAGAAGTTTGAGGGCTCGTTATCGCAGGGCAAAGATGCTGCCTCCGAAGCGTACAGAGCACTTGTCAAAAAAACCGATCAGGCTGTGGCAAAAGGTATTCTCCATAAGAATACCGCGGCCCGCAGGAAGAGTCAGTATGCAAATATGCTGAACAAGCTCTAAATAATCAAGCAATTAAGCTGAATTTGAAACACAGCCCATATTTCGAAATTCGGACATGGGTTGTATCGCAGAGGCAAGCCCTTCGCTTTTGGGTTTCGGATTGCGATATAAAACACATGAAGTCAAAATTCTACTACACCCGGAGCAGCTTGGCTGCTCTTTTTTCTTTGGCGTTTTCAAAAAGTAAATTCAATTCGATAAGCAAAACCCCGGGGCTTTTCCGTTGCTCTCGGGGTTTGTGAAAAGGCAAATTTATGAATTTCAAAAATCGGTTTATTTTCTGCTTTCATTCAAGACTTTTAAGATTTCGGCCTCGGTGGCACAGCTCATAACCTTTTCCGCAAGAGCATCCGCCTCCGCCTTGGTCCACTTGCCGATTTCCTTTCGTGTGGCAAGAACCGCTCCGGGGTTCACACTGTATTCGGTTAGGCCGAACGATATCCAAAGGGGTATAAGCTTGGGGTCCGCCGCCGCCTCGCCGCACATACCCACGGGAATTCCCTTTTCGGTTCCCAAATCGATTATGCGCTTTATATTTCTGAGGACGGCGGGCTCATATGGGGAGTACAGGTATGCGACTTTTTCGTTACCTCTGTCGACGGCCATTGTGTAGCCAGTCAGGTCGTTGGTTCCGATGCTGAAAAAATCCGCCTCCTCCGCAAGCAAATCGGCTATCGCCGATGCGGCGGGGGTCTCTGCCATAATCCCCACCTCTATATCTTTATTGTAGGGTATGCCTTTTTCATCAAGCTCCGACATAAGGTCGCAAATCAGTTCTTTTACGGCTCGCACTTCCTCCACGCAAGTCACCAACGGGATCATCACCTTTATGTTGCCAAATGCCGACGCCCTCAAAAGCGCCCTTAGCTGCTCCCGAAACAACTCCTCATGAGCCAGGCAATATCTCACTGCCCGAAAACCCAAGAAAGGATTTTCTTCTTTTTCAAGACCCAAATAGGGTATATCCTTGTCTCCGCCCACATCAAGGGTCCTGACAATGATAGGTTTGCCCTTAAGACTTACGGCAACCCTCTTGTAGGCTTTGAATTGCTTCTCCTCATCGGGTTTTTCCCGAGAATCCATATACAGGAACTCGGTTCTGAACAGGCCCACGCCCTCTCCGTCTTTTTCAAGAACGGCGGTGCAATCCTCGGGCTTTCCTATGTTGCAGACCAATTCGACCTTGATTCCGTCCCTTGTCACCGTGGGCTTTCCAATCAGTTTTTCAAGCTCTTTTCTTTCCCTGTCAAACTTCGCCTTTTGCTCAAGATAATCGACTTTTTCCTCGGGAGCGGGGTCAACGATAACTCTTCCGCAAATTCCGTCCGCAATCACATCCGCACCTTTGGGGATAATCTTCATGGCTCCCTTGACGCCGAGGATTGCGGGGATTTCCAAAGCTTTGGCAATGATGGCGGAGTGGGAGGTTTTGCCGCCCGCCTCGGTTATTATTCCCGCAATATTTTCTTTGACGATTCCCGAGGTCATGGATGGTGTGAGTTCCCTTGCAACTATCACGCTTCCCTTTGGGAGAGAACTTATGTCCGTATCTTCCGCACCTTGCAAAGTTTTGATTATTCCGTTTTTTATGTCTCTCAAATCGGCGGCACGCTGGGTAATCAATTCATCGCCGGTCGCTTCGAACATTGACGCAAAATTCTCAAACACCTGTTCCGCTGCCGCCTCGGATGTGGCGCCGCCGCCGATTATTTTATGGACTTCCTCTATCATGTCAGGGTCTTTGAGCATCAAAGAGTGGCCCGTCAAAATTTCCGCCTCTTTTTCACCTGCGGTTTTGCGCATATCCTCCGCCATGGCATCCGTTTTTTTGATTAGCTCTCTGACGGCAACCTCAAACCTTTCGGCCTCATCGGAGACCGAAAGACGGGATTTTTGCTCATAGCTTATTCGGGGCTCCTCAATCAAAGCCGCAACTCCGACGCCGATGCCCTCCGAGGCCCCAATCCCCGTAAGTATGGTTTTTTTCTTATCCGTATCCACGAAACCTACTCCGTCGCCGTCACGACTTCCAAAGCCTTTTCGAGGGCGGTCTGTTCATCGGCGCCGTCACATTCAACCTCAATCTCATCGCCGCACTTTATACCGGCAGCCAAAATGTTCATAATGCTTTTGCCGTTATAGTCCTTGCCTCCGAATTTGATTTTCACCTTTACATCAAAGGGTGCCACCGCCTTTGTGAATTCCCCGGCGGGGCGCATATGCAAACCGTCGGGATTTGTTACCGTAACTGTCTTTGAAACCATACTGCTCCTCCTTTTTGTTATATAGTATATAGTTAATCGACTTTATAATTTTCCATACAGTTCTTCAATCAGCTCTTTTTCTCCGAGTCCCGGTGAAAAAGCCGTTGCGCTGCCGCAGGCCGTACCCAACTTAACCGCCTCGGTATAGCTGCCGCTCCTCATGTAGCCGAGAATAAATCCCGCAACCATGGAGTCCCCCGCTCCCACAGAATTGACCGCCGTGCCTTTCGGAGCATCCATGGATATAATATCACCCTTTTCGGAAACCAAAAGGGAACCGTCCCCCGCCATGGAAACAAGCACATTGCGGGCGCCCATTTTTTTGAGCTCTTCGGCGCATTCCCAAATCTCCTCGGGGTTTGTGAGGGTTTCTCCGAATATCTCTCCAAGCTCGGAAACATTGGGTTTTATCAAAAAGGGTTCATATTTCAGCGTCTTCAAAAGCAGCTCCGAGGCGGCGTCGATGACCGTGTTTACTCCCCGTCCCCAAAGCATTTTCCCGATTCTTTCATACATATCGTCGGGTACGGACCGAGGAACACTGCCCGACAAACTCAAAAAGTCTCCCTTTTTGAGAGAATCCAACTTATTCATCAAACGGCCAATCGCCTCGGGTGGAATATGGGGGCCGCCGCCGTTTATTTCCGTTTCACATTCCCCTTTTATTTTGACATTTATCCGTGTAATGCCCTCGGTGAGAGTTATAAAATCTGTTGCTATTCCCGAATTTTTAAGGTTTGTCTCAAGGGCTTTCCCGCTAAATCCCGCCACAAATCCGAGTGCTACGCTTTTTTGGCCCAAATTCTTAAGGACGGTTGAAACATTTATGCCTTTGCCGCCGTAATAAACCTCTTCCCGGCAGGCACGATTGACCTTGCCGACGTCAAAAGAATTTAAGTGCATCACGTAATCTATTGCCGGATTGAAGGTGACCGTGTAGATCATATCTCCACCTCAAAAATTCAAAATATTCAATGAAAAACGAGAAACCTACGTACGGTCTCTTCCGAAAGGATATTCAAAAAACGGTATGGCAGCCTGTCTCAGACGCCTATAATCGCGCATGCAACTATGGCAAATGTCACACCCAAGATTGCACCGGCAGCCACTTGCAGAGGCGTGTGGCCCAATATCTCTTTGAGTTTTTCGTCGCTCAAAAACGGACTTTTACTCTCCCAGGCCTCTTCCCAAGCTTCCACGATTATATTGATTATCTTTGCATGTTCTCCTGCGGCGCGGCGAATTCCCGATGCGTCATACATGACAATCAGAGCCAAAACGCAGCAAACCACAAATAGAGGCGAGTCGAATCCCTCATAGATTCCGATGCAGGTACCCAGGCTGGCCACGATGGTCGAATGGGACGAGGGCATTCCGCCTGAGCCGAAAAAACATCCCCAGTTTATATGCTTGGTTCTGCACACCTCAATCAAACCTTTGAGCAGGCAGGATGTAAGCCACGCAAAGAATACGATAAAAAATATCTCATTACTAAAAAGTTCGTGTATCAGTCTCATTATACTTCTACCCCGTATATGCGGTGCTCCGTATATACTATCTGTTCCGATATGTAAGCCTTTCGGTCAACTCCGTGAGAAATGCGGCTTTTTCGCCGAACATCTCAAGGGCATCGATTGCCCCTTTGGTATATTCCCGCTCTTTTTCCGTTGCCCCCTCAATACCGAAAAGGGTGACAAAGGTGGTTTTGCCTTCTTGCTCATCGCTGCCTATGGGCTTGCCGAGAGATTTTTCGTCTCCGATCACATCCAAAATATCGTCTTTGATTTGAAACGCAAGGCCCAACATACGGGCATAATTTCCGATTGCTTCATACTCGGGCGAATTTTCGGAGGCGCCGCCTATAACCGCACCCATCAATGCGGAGGCTTCAAAAAGCGCTCCCGTTTTTTTCCTGTGCATCCTGAGCAGCAATTCCTCGGGCACATCTTTTTCGTTTTCGCTCATAAGGTCTATCACCTGGCCGCCAATCATACCTTTTGTGCCGGAAGCGGAGGACAATATGCCGATGAGCTTCAGCAGTGTATTTTCATCGATTGAAGTGAAGTTTGAAACATCCGACAGGATTTCAAAGGCTTTATTCAACAGCCCGTCCCCTGCCAAGAGGGCGATATTTTCAGGGAAGACCTTGTGGCATGTGGGTTTGCCCCGCCTTAGGTCGTCATTGTCCATGCAGGGCAAATCGTCGTGAATCAGCGAATAGGTGTGCACGCATTCGACGGCACATCCCACAGCCAAAGCATCTTCGAAATTTCCGCCCAACATATTCGAAACCGCCGTAAGCAAAACGGGACGCAGGCGTTTGCCTCCTGCAAGCAAGCTGTATTTCATAGCTTCATACACCGAGGATTCAGGCACATCGGGCACTTCGGCTACGGCTTCGAGTTTGGCATTCACTCCGTCGGTGATTTTTTTAAGGGTCGCCTCGAATTCTCCCGTATTTTTTGCCATACTCCGCAAATTATTCACCCGCACCATCAAAGGGCTGTTCCGTGACCTCGCCCGTCTCATCGTTTTTTATTAATATATTAATCTTCTGCTCTGCGGAGTCCAAGGCGTTTGTGCACTGTTTGGTGAGGACAATGCCCCTCTCAAACAGTTCAAGCATTTGGTCCAAGGTGACATCGCCGCCCTCCAAGGTTTTCACAACACCTTCAAGTTCCTTTAGATTTTTCTCAAATAAATCCTTTGTATCTTTTGCTTTATCCATAATTCCTCCGTAAAATTATATAGTCGCTGTCAAACCGAAAGGGACAATATCCCCTCGGCACATCTCAATCGGCATCAACGGTTGCCCCGAAGGCACCGTCGTTTAGGGTAACGGTGATTTTGTCTCCGGGTCTCAGTTGGTTCACGCTTTTAACCAAAGTCCCTCTTTCGTCTCTTGTCAGTGAGAATCCTCGGCTTAGGGCGCCGAGAGGACTGAGCCCGTCAAGCTTTGTCGCAACCACTTCGATTTCTCTCCGCTTGTTTGACATTATATTTTTATAGGCGCTTTCCATGGTTCTGGCCAGGGAATCCAAATACATACGGTTGTTGTTAACGGTGACCATGGGATTTTTCAGAGCGGAACTTTCGCTTTCCGCCTTGAGCCTCAGCCTGCCCCGCTCCACTATCCTGTTGGCACAGGAATAGAGCCGCGCATAGACATTGTTAAACTTTTCCCTGAGTTCAACCCGAGACGGAACCACAAGCTCCGCCGCCGCACTGGGTGTGGGGGCTCTCAGATCTGCCACAAAATCCGAAATGGTGAAATCTATCTCATGACCCACTGCGGACACAATGGGAATATGGCTGGCATATATGGCACGGGCAACGATTTCCTCATTGAAGGACCACAGATCCTCGATGGATCCGCCGCCTCTGCCGACGATAAGCACATCCACGGAATCGACCGCATTGAAATATTCTATGGCCTCAACTATGCTGCGGGCGGAATTTTCGCCTTGTACCAAAACCGGATAGAGCACCACATCCGAATAGGAAAAGCGGCGGGTCAACACATTGAGTATATCCCGTATGGCCGCTCCCGTTGGAGCGGTGACAACACCGATGCGCTTGGGATATTTCGGCAGGGGCTTTTTGTGCTCGGGAGAAAAGAGCCCCTCCTCGTCCAGCTTTCTCTTCAGCCGTTCAAAGGCGATGTGGAGGTCTCCCATTCCCTCCTGTTCCATATGCTCTATGTATAACTGATACTGTCCGCCCCGCTCGTAAACGCCCACTTTGCCTCGCGCTATTACTTTCATACCGTCGGCGGGACGAAAGGTGAGTCTTGCGGCGGCGCTTCTGAACATAACGGCCCGCATTACACCGGTCTCATCCTTCAGGGACATATACATATGGCCGGAGGAGTGTGCCTTGAAATTGGAAATCTCGCCTTTTACGAGTATGTTGTTCAACAAATCGTCCCGACCCAAAATATCTTTAATATACAAGTTGACTTGGGTTACGGTCAGCGGTTCACGCAGGTAATTCATTTTTGTCTGTACCTTCCTCCTATGGATTGTCGGTTTGAGCCGCCTCTTCTCCGTTCTTCGGCTTCATATGTCCCAAAATGCCGTTGACAAAATTCACCGTTTCGGGTCCCGCAAATTTGCGAGTCAGGTTGGCCGCTTCATTGATTGCCACCGGGTCGGGTATATCATCGCAAAACAGGAGCTCATATGCACCCAAGCGGAGGGCCGCAAGGCCTGCGGCGTTTATTCTGTCGATACTCCAACCTTTGGAATATTCCGAAATCTTTTTGTCGATGGCCGATAGGTTTTTGACTGTCCCCCGCACGGCGTTCTCAATATATTTTCGCTGATTTTCGGGATTGTTTTTCTCATAAAAATCCGAAAGTATATCCTCCAAATCATCCGGGCGAAAATGGTATTGAAAAATCATAATAAAGGCGTATTCTCTCGCTTTTCTTCTGTCCATTTTTTTATTATATAACCGCCTTTATTCGGCCGTCGACGCACCGTCCGCATCATCGGCCGTGATCGATACTTCCGTTTCGATATATATCTCGTCTTCCGTGTCTTTCAAAGTATCTTGAATCTCCTCCGAGGCTTTCTCGGGCGCCTCTCGGGTGTCTTCCTCGGCATTTCCCGAAATTTCTTCGGCATTTTCGCCGTTCTCTTTATCGGGCGTCGGTGTTTCCGCAGAAGCCGATTTTATTTTCACGGGCTGAGACGGGATTTTGCCCGTGTCGCTTTTGGGCACATTGACTCCTTCAACGCTTACGTTAACGGACACAACATTGAGGCCAGTCATGGCCTCCACTTCGCTCTTGACCTTTTCCTGAATTTCCCAGGCAACATCCGGAATCTTGGCGCCGTACTCCACAATAATCGCAAGATTGAGGGTGACATCTTTGCCGTTGACGCTGACCTTCACACCCTTTGACATATTCTTTTTGCCGAGGAGTTCGGCTATTCCGCCGGACATGGAACTCACCATCCCCGAAACACCTTTAACGCTGCTGGCCGCAAGGGATGCCACAATGGACACAACGTCGTTGGAAATATTTACACTGCCTGTTTTCTGCCCCTCCAAATCCTTCGGGGTCTTGTTTTCCTCTGCCATAATAAAACCTCCTACACAATCGATTAATATTCGAGCTATGTTCTTTGACTGCCTCTAATTATACCATAACAATGTCCATATTTCAATACAAAAATTTCGATATATTTGACTTGGATAACATCGGGGAATAAACCCTCTCAAATTTAAAAGGGCGGGTTGGCCGCCCTTATTCCGCTATACCGAAAATCTCTCCTCTTATTGTCACAAGGGGCAGGCCGTCTTTGCCGTTGCAAATAACATAATCCGGACTTTCGGAAGATATTCGGAGCATCATCGGCATATCAAGGGCCCTTTCGACAAATGTGAAAACATCCCTCCGAATACACGGATCGGGGGGTGTGTAGTCAATTCCGCTTGTAAGCCCGTATTGCAGGGCAATCAGCATATATCCGCCGGGATAGCCTCCCGTTAATTCGGCTTTGGGGGCATATCCCAAAAGGGATATTATCATTTTAACAGCCTCTTGATAGGTCACATCATTTTCGGGCCTGAAGGTTCCGTCCTCGTATCCCTCTATCACGCCCATGGATTGAGCCATAGCTATATATCCGGATGCCCAATGATTTTTTTTCACATCGATGAAGGTTGTCTCGGCAGCCTCCGAGGCTTCGGATTCGCCATAGAGCCTGCACACTATTGCAGACATCTCGGCACGGGTTACGGAATCCTCAAGCCTCATATTCCCGTCCGGGTCACCCGTCACAATCCCCAAGTCAACCAAGTCGGAAAAGGAATCCGTATCATAAGGCGCAAAACCTTCCGCAGAGACACAAGTTGAGCCGAGAATCAACGCCAAAGACAAGATAAAGCACAGATAATGCATAATATACTTTCTCACAAAATCACCTCATTGTAATCGGGCCGAATTATCTTTTCCCTAAAATCCCGCAGGGCTTTTGCCCTGCGGGATATGATGTCTTTTACCGATTTTTGACTCTCGACATTATTGCCGCAGCCTCCGCTCGGGTGGCCGGGTCTTTGGGTTTAAACATTCCGTCCGAACCGGTCAAAATTCCCTGCTCGCTCAGGGCTGCCACATAGGGCTGAGCATACTCTTCTATTTCCGCCACATCGCTGTAGCTCATGCTCCATGTGGAACTTAAGTCAAGTCTCCGTCCCACTATCGCCGCGATTTGTTCGCGGGTGATATTGTCATTGGGGCTGAATGTGGTGGATGTGGTGCCGTTGATTATGCCTTCCGCTTGGCCTGCGGCCACATAGGGCGCATACCAATCCGTCGGTGCAACATCGGTGAATGTTGTCTCTCCTCCCGGAGTTATTCCAAAGAGTATTACAGCCATCTTGGTGAACTCCGCTCTGGTGATTTGGTCATCCGGAGCAAACAGGGTTGCCGTCTCGCCGTTTATGATTCCCGAATTGTAAAGGTCCATGATGTAGGCATATGCCCAGTAATCCGGAGGTACATCTTCGAATATTTGAGATGAACCTTGAACCGGTGCCGCAGTGGGAATTTCGGCAGGAGCCGTTGTGGGTGCTTCGGGTTCGCCGGATGCTTCGGGCTCCGCCGTGGC
>CAZTYF010000014.1:0-48518 GCA_964617455.1 uncultured Oscillospiraceae bacterium
GAAGAAAAGTTCCATAGGGGTGTGGAAGAAATGTTCCATAGGGGTATGGAAGAAATGTTCCCGGGGGGTATGGAAGAAAAGTTCCACCGGAGTAGATAATAAGAGTAAATAAAGAGAGTATAATACTATACGGAGAATGTCAGCGTTGTAGGTTTGATTTGTGAGATGATATTTGGTTTTGTAATGTGATTCGCCGGGAAAGGCGCCCCTGAAAGGGGAGCCTCCCGCAGCGTCGCTTTGCGGCAGTTGTTCAAAAGAGGCGCATTTAGGGCTTCCAAAAAGCTTGGGCGAAGTGCACTTTTGGGGAAAGAGGAGGAACCGCCGGTAAAGCGAAGCTTTTCTCGCTTGCGAGGAAACGAGTTAAGAGGCGAGTTCCGACGAGCGCCTTGTGCAACCTCCTTGTGCAGCCTCCTTGTGCAGCCTACTTGTGCAGCCGTCTTAGGCAGCCGCTTTGTGCAACCTCCTTGTGCAGCCTCCTTGTGCAGCCTCCTTGCGCAGCGTAAGAGAAGGGAAGGGAGGAGAAGGTAAGAGAAAAAAGAGAAGAGAAGAGATGTAAAGAAAAGAGAGAGGTTAGTGATTCTCTCTCTTATTCTTTTATTTATTATATTATCTATTCTATAGGACATTTACGTCCCCTATTGGAGGACGGTTTTGTCCCCTATTGGAGGACGATTTTGTCCACCATTGGAGGACGGTTTTGTCCCCTATTGGAGGACGATTTTGTCCGCCATACGAAAAAATAAAAAGATGGCACGCACAGGCACGAATTGTTTGTTATAATAGATTTAGGAATCGGTGATAGGGTGTTTGTTATGGATGTAATTCGTAGGATGATGGATGTTTTGGGGTTACAGGCCGAATTGGGTCTTCAGGGTTTCCTCCAAGGTGCCGTCTTTTATGTACTTCAGGGTGTCGCATTTGCGGATGTGGTTATTTTGCTTTCAAATGTCTTGCATATTCCGAAAAAATGATATATAATTACTTTGATAAGTAAATTTGAAAGGCAGGGAAAATTTTGAATACCAAATCAAGCGATTTTAATGCAAATATGGAAAAATTCATTGACTATTTGAGGAGTCAGAACTCTCGATGGAACAAGATCCCCGAGCGATACTATGATGCAAACAATGTAAAGCGGGGCCTTAGAAATGCCGACGGTACCGGTGTTCTTGCGGGCCTGACATCCATAGGCGAGGTCCATGGCTATGTTATGGACGAAGGAAACAAAATGCCCGTAGAGGGCCGTTTGAGATACAGAGGCATTAACATTGAAGACATTGTTGACGGGTGCCGAAAGGAAAAGAGATTCGGCTTTGAAGAGACCGCTTTCCTTCTGCTGTTCGGTTTTTTGCCCAGCCGCACACTCCTTGAACGGTTTGAGCAAAACTTGGCCGATTTCAGGATGCTGCCTCCGGAATTCACCGAGGATATGATTTTGAAGGCTCCCAGCAAAAATGTTATGAACAAACTTGCCAGAAGCGTCCTTGCACTGTATTCCTATGATGACAATCCCGATGATATATCAGTACCCAATTTGCTGCGTCAAAGTCTTATGCTCATTGCAAGATTCCCGATGCTGATTGCTCATTCTTATGCCAGCAAGAGGCACTACTATGACAATCGAAGTTTGATACTTCACAATCCGGTTCCGAAATACAACACAGCCCAAAATTTTTTGCATATGATACGACCCGATAACAGTTTCACACCTCTTGAGGCCGAAATCCTCGATCTTACGCTTTTGCTTCAGGCTGAACACGGCGGCGGCAACAATTCCGCCTTTGCCGTTCACGTGCTGTCTTCCACGGGAACCGATACCTATTCGGTAATATCCGCAGCTCTCGGTTCTTTGAAAGGCCCAAGGCACGGCGGAGCCAACGAAAAGATGTGTTCCCAAATGGATGAAATCAAGAACAACGTCAAAAATTGGGAAGACAAAGATGAAATCTACGAATACCTTAAGAAGATAATGCTCAAAGAAGCCGGAGACGGGAAAGGTCTTATCTATGGCATGGGTCATGCGGTTTACACCCTGTCGGACCCCCGAGCGGTTATTCTCAAAGAAAGGGCTCGGGAATTGGCCTCGGTCACCGGACATATGGACGAGTTTAAACTGTACGATTCGGTGGAAGAAATGGCCCCAATTGCTTTTAAGGATGTTAAGGGCACCGATAAACCCATTTGTGCAAATATTGACTTCTATTCGGGATTTGTGTATCAAATGCTGCAAATACCCCGGGAATTGTTCACTCCTATTTTTGCCATGGCGAGAATCGTGGGTTGGTGTGCACACAGAATCGAGGAAGTTGTAGTCGGCAGACGCATAATTCGCCCGGCATATAAGAGCGCCGTAAAAAGGCTTGAATATATCTCCATTGACGACCGTTCCGACCCCTCTCCCGAAGAAATCGAAAAAACGGCCTTGGACGACGGAATCAATATTAAAATAAATAAAGAAAAAAATTAGAAATTAAAAAATTCTTTGATAATGGGAAAAATCTTGAATTTTTCGAATATAATCAGTTATAACATCGGATAATGCCGATTAAACAGGTTTGATTAATCTTAAAATGTGAGTAGAATATAGTTAGCACTCTCAAAGAGCGAGTGCTAACAAAAAGGTTATATTTTAAATCTGAAGGAGGCATACATAATGAACATTAAACCGTTGGCAGACAGAGTTGTCACGAAGATGGCTGAGGCGGAGGAAACCACCCAAAGCGGCATTATCCTGACAGGGACCGCAAAGGAAAAACCCCAATTTGCCGAAGTTGTAGCTGTGGGACCCGGAGGAGTAGTCGATGGCAAAGAAGTCAAGATGGAACTCAAAGTGGGTGACAAGGTTATCATGAGCAAATATGCGGGTACCGAAGTTAAGTTGGATGGCGAAGAATACGTCATAATCAGCCAAAAAGATGTTCTTGCGGTGATTGAGTAGTTTAAATTTAAGGTTTCAGGAGGTATTTTACTATGGCAAAGGAAATAAAATTCGGTGAGGACGCCAGAAAGGCGCTCCAGAGCGGTGTTGACCAATTGGCGGATACCGTCAAAGTAACCCTTGGACCCAAGGGCAGAAATGTGGTTCTTGACAAACAATACGGTTCTCCGTTGATTACAAACGACGGCGTTACCATTGCCAAAGACATTGAGCTTGAAGACCCCTTCGAAAATATGGGTGCTCAGCTTGTAAAAGAGGTTGCAACCAAAACAAATGACGTGGCCGGTGACGGTACAACAACCGCAACATTGCTGGCGCAGGCCATTGTCAGAGAGGGTCTCAAAAATGTTACGGCCGGCGCCAATCCCATGATAGTAAAGAAGGGTATTCAAAAGGCGGTGGATGCAGCTGTTGACAGAATTGTGGAAAGCAGCAAGGCCATAGACGGAAAGAAGGACATTGCCCGCGTTGCTTCTATTTCCGCAGCCGATGAGACTGTCGGAGATCTTATTGCAGAGGCGATGGAGAAAGTTACGAGCAACGGCGTAATCACCGTTGAGGAATCCAAAACGGCGGAGACATATTCCGAAGTTGTTGAAGGTATGCAATTTGACAGAGGATATATAACGCCCTATATGGTTACGGATACCGATAAGATGGAAGCGGTCATTGATGATGCATATATCTTGATTACAGATAAGAAGATTTCGAATATTCAAGAGATTTTGCCGTTGCTGGAGCAAATTGTTCAGTCGGGCAAAAAGCTGGTTATCATTGCGGAGGATGTTGAAGGTGAAGCCCTCTCCACTTTGATAGTAAACAAGCTCCGCGGCACTTTCACTTGCGTGGCGGTTAAGGCGCCCGGCTTTGGCGACAGGCGGAAAGAAATGCTGCAAGATATTGCCATTTTGACAGGCGGACAGGTAATTTCCGATGAGTTGGGTCTTGACCTGAAGGAGACACAGATTGACCAGTTGGGACAGGCACGGCAGGTTAAGATAACCAAGGAGAACACCATCATCGTTGACGGTTTGGGCGACAAAGGCGAGATTGACGCAAGAGTACATCAAATAATAGCCCAGATTGAAGAGACCACATCGGATTTCGACAAAGAAAAGCTTCAAGAACGCCTCGCAAAACTCTCGGGCGGCGTTGCCGTAATCAAAGTAGGTGCCGCTACCGAAGTTGAAATGAAGGAAAAGAAGCTCAGAATCGAAGACGCTCTTGCCGCTACTCGCGCTGCGGTTGAGGAAGGCATAGTAGCCGGCGGCGGTACGGCATATATCAATGCATTGCCTGCGATACAGGCCGTTATGGAAACCTTGGAAGGCGATGAAAAAACAGGAGCCCAGATTGTGTTAAATGCTCTTGAAGAACCCGTTAAGCAGATTGCTTACAATGCAGGTGCAGAGGGCAGTGTCATAGTAAACAAGGTAAAAGACAATGAAGAAGGAGTGGGATACAATGCACTGAACGGCAAGTATCAGAATATGATAGCCGAAGGAATCGTTGACCCCACCAAGGTTACTCGAAGCGCCCTTCAGAATGCGGCAAGCATAGCGGCGATGATTCTTACCACCGAGAGTATCGTTGCCGATAAGCCGGATCCGGCAGCCGATGCGGCGGCAGCCGCAGCGATGGCAGCAGGCGGCGGCGGTGGAATGTATTAATACACGGCATCGCATTTTACCGAGACCTTATAAAGCATTATAAAGAAGTCTTTAAAAAGGAGTTACGGGGCAGACCCGCAACTCCTTTTCCTTATGACAATTATAACAGTTCCGTAAAATCTTTTATGTATATATCGGCTTCCTCTTTCAGAAATTCCCGATCGGGAGCAGCCGCTTTGTCCTCAACTATTACCGTATTCAGACCTATTTTCTTGGCCGTTTTCAATGCTTCGTATATGTCTTCAAACAAAACGGCATTTTCGGGAGTCGAGTTCATTTGGTTCAGAGTCTCTATGTATATGTCGGGGCATGATTTACCGGTTCCCACATCATCGGCGAAAACGAAAATATCAAAATCATCAAGCATACCGTTGTGCCTGAGACATACCTCGGTAAGCTCCCGAGAGTTGGCAGTGGCTATGGCTGTTTTCTTTCCCTTTTTGCGGGCTCGTTTCACAAACTCCTTTGCGCCCGGTTTTGGTTCAACCTCCCGGGCATAGCCGTCATAAATCATGCTCAGCCACTCGTTATATATTTCCTCACCGTTCATTCCCAAATCAAACATTTCGCTGACCCGTGCGGAGCTTTGGAGCAGTGACATACAAGCCACCTCCCGCAGGAGCCCCGGCGGTGTCTTTATTCCATAGCGGGCAAGGAAATCAATCAGCAGATTGTCCCAAAGTCTCATGGAATCAACGAGAGTTCCATCCATATCGAATATATAATTATCGAATTTGTCAAGGTCAATATTTTTGGATTCAATCATAGATTCTTTGCCTTCTTTTTCAATATTGCCGCCGCAGCTTTCGGATCATCCGATGCCATTATACACGACACAACTGCCACTCCGTCTATTCCCGTGCCATACAGCAGGTCTATGTTATCACCGTTAATGCCGCCGATTCCCACAATGGGAATATTTACCGCCTTGCGCACTTTGCATAACATATCTATTCCGATATTTTCGGCATCATCCTTGGTCGATGTGGGGAATACCGCTCCGACTCCCAAATAGTCTGCACCGTTCTTTTCGGCGTAAATTGCCTCGGATACCGAGCCCGCCGAATATCCGATAATTTTATCGTCTCCCAGGATTTGCCGCGCCGCCTCAAGAGGAATGTCACCGTTGCCTATATGAATTCCGTCGGCATCCACCGCCAAGGCTATATCGGCCCGGTCATTAATGAGCAAGGGCACTTCTCGGCGGTCGCATAATTTTTTAAGCGCTACGGCTTCGGCATAAAAATCCTTTGAGGATATATCTTTTTCCCTGAGTTGAATCACCGTTGCCCCGCCGTCTATGGCTTCTTCGCACACGGCAATCAAATTTTCCCGGGAACACATACCGGTGTCAGTCACCAAATAAACACTGTAGTCAATCATATTTTTGTTTATCATTATACCCTCAACCCATCATTCAAGAATTTTCGCACGCCTGATGAAGTCCTCATCGTTCATGAGGTAGACATAGTCAAAGAGTTTAACTTTGAATGTACCGATTCCCGTCTCTTGATCTGCCGTATATTCCTCGGCCTGTTCTCCGGCGATTCCGAGCATAACAACCGCTGCCACAGCAGCCGTAAAAGGATCACCTGCCGCCGCCATGGCTCCCGTCATGGCCGAGCACATACAGCCCGCTCCCGTTATGCTGCAGAGCATTTCGCTGCCGTTTTTGACATAACAAACCCGACCGTTCGGAGCTGCGATTATATCAATTGCTCCGGTGGCGCACACAACGCTGCCCGTCTTTTTGGCAAGGGAGGAAACAAGCTTCCCCAGTTCCTTTCGGTTTTTATCGGTTACCGCATCTGCGTCCGAAGCATCAACGCCTCTGCTTTCCACCGATGCGCCCAGCAGCGCACGGATCTCAGACATATTTCCGCGAATTATGTCCGGCTTTGCCGAGGCTATCATTTCGGCACACACGTTGTCCCGCAGTTTGGATGCACCGGCACCCACCGGATCCAAAACTATGGGTTTCCCCAGCTCTTTGGCCGCCTTTGAGGCGGCACGCATTGCAGCAAGGTATGGCTCATCCAACAATCCCAAGTTCAAAACCAAGGCATCCGTAACGGCCATAATTTCCGCCATTTCGCACTCAATTTCCGCCATAATGGGGGACGCTCCCATAGCTAAAAGCATATTGGCACAGTCGTTTATGGTGACACGATTTGTGATGCACTCCGCAATGGGTTTCTTTTTTTTCATGTTATTAACCAAGTCAATAACGGATTTGAGAATTTCGTTTGTCATAATTACTCCTTTTCAATTATCTTATACTCTGTTTCAACATTGGGTTCGGAAGTTGACCAGAGGCTGTAAAAATGGTGAATGGGTCCGTGTCCTCCGCCTATTTTGGGTCCATGGTTGATTCCGACTTCCACATATTTTTTCGCTTCTCCCACGGCCATAACAGCATCCATTCCCCGTGCCATGTTGGCGCATATTGCGGCAGACAGAGTACAGCCGGTGCCATGAGTGGATTTTGAATTTATTCGTTCTCCTTCGAAAATTGTCATTGTTCTGCCGTTATACAGCAGGTCATCGGGATTCGAGCGGGAGTGACCGCCTTTTACCAATACGTAACCCGGACGCATCTCTCCCATGATCTGTGCGGCTTTGCCCATATCTTTTATATTGTTTATTTTTATGCCGCTGAGTATCTCTGCCTCGTAAATATTCGGCGTTATCATCCGAGCCAGCGGAATAAGCCGATGCGTTAAAATATCTATAACGTCACCGTCTGCCAAAACAGAGCCCGAGGTGGAAGCCATAACCGGGTCAATTATCAGAAGATTTGGTTTGTATTCTTCCATCAAGTCTGCCACAGCCTCAGCAGCTGCCGAACACCCCAACATACCGATTTTAACTCCGTCCGGAGGGATATCCTCAAAGACGGCCTTGATTTGCGCCTTGATGACCTCCGGGCTTACCTGTTCAATTTTGAAAACGCCCTTTGTGTTTTGCGCAGTGACCGCTGTAATGACACTCATCCCATAGCCGCCGTGGGCCGCAAAGGTCTTAAGATCGGCTTGAATTCCTGCGCCGCCGCAGGAATCGGACCCGGCGATTGTTAATAAGTTTCTCATATCATACCCCCTATATTCCTATATCCTCGCCGCCTAAAATTTTATTCATGTTTTTAACGGCGCATTGCTCCCCGCACATTGTGCAGGTGTTTTCTTCCCGGGGTTTGGAGCTTGCTCTGTACGCCTTGGGTTTGTCGGGGTCAAGGGCCAAATCGAACATTTTGTCCCAATCGATTTCCCGTCGGGCGTCTGCCATCTTGTTATCCCAATCCATTGCTCCTTTAACGCCTTTCGCAATATCGGCGGCATGGGCGGCTATACGGGATGCGATTATCCCCTCTCTCATATCCTCAAGATCGGGCAAGCGAAGATGTTCCGCGGGAGTTACATAGCACAGAAAATCGGCACCGTTCATGGCAGCTATTGCTCCACCGATTGCCGAGGTTATGTGGTCATAGCCCGGAGCCACGTCGGTCACCAAGGGTCCCAAAACATAAAAAGGTGCTCCGTGGCATAGGCTCTTTTCCATTGCCATATTGGCAGCAATACGGTTCATCGGCACATGACCGGGGCCTTCAACCATAACCTGGACATCCTTTTCCCAAGCTCGTTTCGTCAATTCGCCCAGCACAATCAATTCGGATATTTGAGCGGCATCCCCTGCATCATCCAAACAGCCGGGGCGGCAAGCGTCACCGAGGCTTATGGTAACATCATGCTCTCTGAAGATTTCCATAACTTCATCATAGTATTCATAGAACGGATTTTCGTTTCCTGTCATCTCCATCCACGCAAACAGAAGGGCGCCTCCTCTTGAGACTATATTCATTCTGCGGGGATTTTTTTTGACCTTTTCGGCAGTAGCCCGATTTATCCCGGCGTGGATTGTCATAAAGTCGACACCGTCTTCCGCATGTTGCCGAACAACCCGCATAAAATCATCTTTTGTGATATCCTTCAGTTTTTTTTCACAGTAGCCTATTGCATCATACACCGGAACCGTCCCAAGCATGGCGGTGGATATGTCAAGGATTTTGCGCCTCATTTCGCGGGTTTTTCCGTAATTCGATAAATCCATTATCGCTTCGGCCTTCATTTCGATGGCCGTGCGAACTTTGTTAAGTTCAAGTTCCACATCTGCCGCATCTCTTGATATTCCCAAATTGACGTTGATTTTGGTGCGGAGACCCTCTCCGATGCCCTCCGGTGAAAGGGCTGTATGGTGTTTATTTGCGGGAATTACCACCGTGCCGGCGGCGATTTTTGATACAAGTTCCCCTATATCGATTTTTTCCTTTTCCGCCACCGTTTTCATTTCCGGCGTAATAATACCTTTCTTGGCCGCATCCATCTGGGTACCGTAGCTGCTCATATAAAAACTCCTTCCGAAAAATATGTGCCTGCCAAAGGGGCAAGCACAAATAAATAAATGATCGTATTATCCATGCTTTCCTACGTCGGTGTTAACCGTCAGGTTCAAAGGGTCAGGCATTGCCTATCTCAACCGCCCAAGTCGGTTCCCCCAGCAAGCTATATTATAACCCAAGGCATTAACGGACGCAAGAGTTTTGCAAAAATTTCTTGATTTTTTTTTACGATGTGCTTCCAAAGCCGCCGTTTCGCGCAGCCTTTGCATCATCGTCAACCGTTATACCAAAGGGAGTGAATATTCCCTGTACGAAACCGTCACCGCGGCGGACGGATATTGTTTTGCCCGTTTCTGCATCGATGGAGAGTTTTACAAAAATATGCCCCTCGTTGTCGGATCGGTAATAGTCGCTGTCTATTATTCCCACGGTGTTGTTGAGTCTGAGCCTAAACTTAAAACCCAAGCCGCTGCGGGGATAAATGCAAAGGACCCAACCTTCATCGATTTTCACCCTGATTCCGGTGGGAACCGTTATCTCCTCCCCGGGTTTAAGTTCAAAATCAAGGGTCGAAAAAAAATCATATCCCGCACTTCCGACGGTGGCCCGCCTGGGAAGTTTTATCTCTTTATATATTTCATCAATTTTTTCGTCTTCCAAGCCAAAGTCGGCCATGGATTTTCGAAATTGATTTTGGCTGACTTTTTCAAATATAGCTATGCCCTTCATATCATCTCCTGCTTTCATTCGGTATGTAAAACAATATGACCTGTTTTGCGTGTTTGGGGAACATCAATGACTTTCTGATGGGATTGACCAAATCGAGGGCGCCTTCCACAATATTGTGCATCTCGGCAATGTGAATTTCCTTTTTTATAATCTTTATCATATAGCACCCTCCTTATCTTCAAAATCCACAGCCCTTACGAACCATCCTCCCCGGTCCCCGATTCAAAAAGTAAACCGCTATATTCAGATACCTGTCCCGGCCGCTGACACACTCATTGATATAAATCATTATCTCGGAAAATATTTTATCAAACCTGTAAATCCGCCGGAAAAGAGCGCAAAACAGGCACTTCGTCCGTTTAGCATATTGACCGTGAAATATCCGTAAAAGGGCCGTAATATTCTGTAACGGCTTTTTAAACTTCCCGCAAAGAAAATTATAACATAACAAAAATTTTAAAACAAGGGGGGATTTTTGAAAATAAAAAATTTAAAGTCAAGTTTATTTTATGGACTTATCATTGCATATCCCTTACGGCTTTTAAATAATCCAGAGTTTTTATTGAATTCTCCAGTTCATATGTCATATAACACTCGGCAACATCTGCCAAATATTTAAGGTTTTTTTCTCCCAAGACAAAAGAGAACGCGGCCGAATCTTTCGATGTGATAATGTGGGAAATTGCCTTATATACGGCATTGTTGACAGCAATGTTATATTTCCCCTTCTTTTCTTCGGCGCAATTCCCACAACAAAAAACTCCGTCCGAGACGCATAGCAATTCAATTTTTTCTCCGCTTCCGCAAAGACATCCGTCGCAGTTCGGGGCAAAACCCGCCTCCATTAAAGCACGCAGAAGAAAAACAGCCTCTATTTTTACGGCCGAGTATTTGAATTCGGTATTAATTTTGCCCCCGACTGTATTCTCGGGTTTTTCATCATCCCTTATATCGTCATTATCGATATTTTCAAGCTTACTTAAGGAGTTCAGCAAAAGACGTAAAATTTCATTTTGCTCGGTTCCCTCATAGCACAAATGATTTGCCACATCACAGAAATATGAAGCATAGGCCATCTTTTCAAGTGATTTACGCAACCCGCCGAAAGATTCAATCACCAGGGCTTCGTTGAGACGAACCATACCCGTATCTCTGCCTTTAAAAACCTCAAATTCCGAGTAACTGAATAATTGAGTAGCAACCAAGGCCCCTGAACGATTGAGCCGGGAGCGGCTTGCCAAAACAGACATCTTGCCGAGATCTTCGGATAACACGGTGAGAATACGGCTGTTTTCGCTGTATTTCACCTCTCGGGTCACAATACCCCGCATCTTAATGTTTGCCATATTCAAACACCCTTCCGTTTAAATAATCAAGATTCCCGGCCTCCGTTTTGAAATCAAATTTCAATTTATAGGCACACAGTTCCTGATACTCTTTCTTTCGAGTTTCTGCCCCATATTTTATATCTCCCACTATAGGATACCCAAGATATGCCAAGGCAGCACGGATTTGATGAGTTCGGCCGCTTATCAATTCAACTTCCACATGGCTCAAATCTCCATCGCCGGATATCACCTTATAATTCAGGGCTGCTTTTTTATATCCGCCCGGATTTGACTCCGAAAATTCGAATTTATTCCTTCCGACCTTCCCGATATATCCCCGAATTTTCCCCGAGCTTGGGTGGGGTGTACCTTCCACACGGCAGATATAGAACTTTCGAATCTCCTTAGACTTTATTTTTTCGGTGATAATTATGTGGGCTTCATGATTTTTGGCGGCTATTACAAGGCCGGAAGTGTTGCGGTCAATCCGATGACAAAGGGAGGGAACATAGGCGCCGTTCCCTTTGAATTCACCTCGGTTATAAAGTACGGTTCTGAATCCGCTTTCAAGGGAAAACCCCGAGGCATTCGGCATATCCTGAGAAGGTATGCCTGAGGGTTTTTCAAGAATGGCAATGTTTTCGTCCTCATAGGCAAATTTGGGAACGATTTTACTGTCGGGCACAAAACCGATATTTGAATCTTCGAAGAATTCGTCGTTTATGTAAAACTCTGTTACATTTCCTTCCCAAAGGCGAAAAGAGCCATCGGTAATCCTATTGCCATCAACTTTCACCCGTTTTTTTCGTAAAGCTTTATACACAACACTCGCCGGAGCATTGGGTAAAAGCTTAAACATAAACTTATCGAGTCTTATCCCGCTTTCGGATTTGGTTATAACATATCTTTTCATGACTAAATTATCCCACAAAACCCGACAATAATCAAGAGTAAATCGCAAGTATTCAAGGATAAAATCGGAGCGGTTTTAACCGCTCCGAAATTTCGATAAAGATATTCTTAATTGTTCCTATACCGAAGGTTGCCGAATAAAAATACGTAACTACCCGGGAAAAATTTTTCAGTCTTCGATGTACTCTATTGTTTTTACAACCTCATCCGTTTTTCCATAGTAGTTGACTGCGCGAATTTCAAAGACATTTTTGCCCTCTTCCAATTGAACACGTTTGCTGAAGGTCCCGTCATAATCCACCGCAGTTACCTCGGAATCGTTTATATAAAGTTTAATTCCGGTTATGTTGCCTTTTATCCGACCTTGAATGGATAAGTTGCTCTGCCTGGTGGTTTCGGGACAATTGGTAAAAGTAATCTCAGGAGAACCGACATCAAAGGTGACGGTTCGTGTCTCGGTTGTGGTTTTGCCTAAATCGTTTGTGGCGGTAACGGTTATGATGTTTTCCCCTTCTTCGAGATAAACCGTTGCAGACCAATCTCCGGAGTAGTTTACATCAATGGATTTCCCGTTCACCGTCACATCCGGATATGGGTCATTGATATCCTTGACTTTTCCCCTTATGGTCAAGGTATCCGTTTCTGATGCAGAAGGGCATTGGGTTATGGTCAACACCGGCGCCTCTACCCCAAACCTTACTATTCTTGTCTCGGTGGTTGTTTTGCCCAAATCGTTTGTGGCAATTACCGTTATGGTGTTATCGCCTTCCTTTAGGTAAACCGTTGCAGACCAATCACCCGAGTAATTCACATCAACGGATTTACCGTTTACGGTCACATCGGGGAAGGAGTCATTGATATCCTTAACCTTGCCTCTTACGGTAACGGAAGTTGTGTCCGACGACTCGGGACATTGAGTAATGGTCAGTACAGGTGCTCCAACCCCAAACTGTATTGTCCTTGTTTCGGTGGTTGTTTTGCCCAAATCGTTTGTGGCAATAATCGTGATGGTATTATCGCCTTCCTTTAGGTAAACCGTTACAGACCAATCACCCGAGTAATTCACATCAACGGATTTACCGTTTACGGTCACATCGGGGAAACTGTCATTGATATCTTTAACTTTGCCCCTTATGGTAACGGAAGTCGTGTCGGACACTTCGGGGCACTGGGTTATGGTAATTATCGGCGCCCCCACCCCAAAACGAATAATCCTTGTCTCAGTGGTTGATTTGCCCGAATCGTTTGTGGCAACTATAGTGACGGTATTTTCGCCTTCGTTCAATTTAACGGTTGTAACCCAGTCGCCGGAATAGTTCACATCGACGGATTTACCATTCACCGAAAGACTCGGGAAATTATCCCGTTCATCCTTGACCGTTCCCCGTATTGTAGCGGAAGTTGTATCCGATGTTTCGGGGCACTCCGTTATATTGAGCACGGGAGCACCGAGAATATATTTCGCATTCACAACAGTCGTCTTGGTTTTTCCGGATTTTGATGCGGTAACAATGAAATCCTTTTCGCCTTCCGCTTCAAAAGTGTAGGTATAGGTTCCCACTTCCTCGCCGATTTTTGTCTCACTTATCCCGTCACCCGAAATGGAGATATCTGCGCCTTGCTCGGAATATACGGATATAACAGCCGTTTTCCCACCGTCTTCATAGGCAACACTTGCGGTAAGTTCGAGTTCGGATTCTATTTCCGAAACAGCCTGCTTTGTGGCCCGATTAAGCATTACAACCGTTTCTGCTCGGGTAATACCCATGCTTGGCCCGAATGTACCATCGGGATAGCCGCTTATCAGGTTTTTTTCCACCGCTAAACTCACATAGGGAACCAACGCCGGCGAAATGGATGTGGCATCCGAAAACTTTTTGAATACATAGTTTGGGTCGGCGGCATCCGCATCTTTATATCCGATCATTTTCACAAGAGCCACTGCTATGTCCTCTCTCACGGCATATTCTTCCGGATGAAATGCCGGGAGGCCGCCGAAAGGATTGCCATATCCTGTCATAAATTCTTTACAGGCCTCAACATAGAGATACGACCATCTCAGTGAGTCAACATCGGAAAAAGTTTGAGTATCGGGTGCGGTCAATCCCGGTTGAAATGTTGCAACCAAGAGCTTGCAAAACTCCTCTCGTGTAACTCCGGCTTCGGGTCTGAAACTGCCATCCTCATAGCCGTTCACAATTCCCCGTTGGCTGAAAGACATAATCTGATCCCTTGCCCAGTAGTCCGAGGGAACATCATAAAAATTCAGGTTATTTCCGCTTCCGTTAATTTGATTAATATTATCTCCGTATACGGGGCAGCATAGGGACGCCGCTAAAATAACAGATGAAACCAAGCATAATAATCTCTTCATATGTACAACTCCTTTGATTTTATAATTTTTTATTAGATTATAACACAAAAATCAGGATTGTCAATACAAAAAATTGTACAGTGCCCCACACTTTCGGGTGCGGGGCAAAAAATATTTCACATCTTTCTACTGTTTGGCCTTTCGATTGAATATGATACTCTTCCAAAATTCCGGTGCCAAGAGCACAAGCATAGGATAAAGTTCAAGTCTGCCGGCAAGCATATCAAAAACCATCACATATTTGGAAAATCCCGAAAACAGCGAAAAACTCTCGGAAGGACCCGCTTTTCCAAGACCGGGACCTATGTTATTTATGGTGGCGGCTATGGCGGAAAAATTTGTGGTAAAGTCGTGGCCGTCTATAGAAATCAAGAGTACAGATATGACAAACAGGAATACATAGGCACAAACGAACACATTTATGGATCGGATCGTGTCGCTCGGTACGGTTTTGCCTTCGCTCTTTACACTAACAACACGTTTTGGGTGAAAAAACAGCGTTATCTCTTTTTTCACCGTACGGTGGAGTGTTACGATTCTCGAAACTTTTATGCCTCCGCCTGTGCTTCCTGCGCAAGCTCCCACAAACATAAGCGCCAATAAAATCAGAACCGCAAAGGGCGGCCAGAGCGCCTCATAGTCCAATGTGGTAAATCCCGTTGTGGTTATTATGGAAGAAACCTGGAAGAATACATGCCTTACTTTATCGGCGAATCCCATGTCGGGCATTGACTTTGTGATATAAAGGGAGCAGGTTATAACCGCTACCGCAAAAATGATAATGCCTATATAATATCTTGCTTCCTCATGGGACGCGGCCGCTCGGAACTTTCTTCTGTATAGGAGAAAATACACCGCAAAATTCACACCAAAGAGCATCATAAATATTCCCACAACCCACTGTATGTAAGGGGAATAGCTTGCCATACTGTCGGCTTTTATGCCAAAACCTCCGGTTCCCGCAGTACCCACCGATGTTGTAATGGCGTCAAATATCGGCATACGGCCGCAAATAAGGAACAGAAATTCGGCAACAGTCAAAGTAAAGTAGATAGCATAAAGAACCACCGCTGTTTCCCGCACTTTCGGCAAAAGCTTACTTACGGTGGGACCCGGACTTTCCGCCTTCATTATATTCATGGGTGAACCGCCTGTCATAGGTATCAAAGCCAATAAAAATACCAAAACACCCATTCCGCCTATCCAGTGGGTGAAACTCCGCCAAAAAAGAGATGCGTGAGACAGAGCCTCAACATCATTGAGGATGCTCGCTCCCGTGGTGGTGAAACCCGATACGGTCTCAAAAAGTGCGTCGGTGAAATTGGGAATATCGCCGTTTATAACGAAGGGCATACAGCCGAAAAGACTCATGACAATCCAGGTGAGAGCCGTCACCGCAAAACCTTCTCGGGTATAAAAAGTCAAATTTTTAGGTTTTTTAAATACTAACAGTACACCGCAGATTATGCATACCACAGCCATAATCAAAAACGAATATGCTTGGGATTCACCGTATATCATTCCAACCATAAAGGGCAAGAGCAACAGCACACCCTCGATGTTTAAAATCCAGCCCAGTATATAGCTTACTGCTCTAAAATTCAAAGCCATGGCCTCCCATCGTTATGAATAATTTATCCTACTCAAATATCTCTTCTATGTTGCTGAGTCCCTTGTGGGTTGTTATAATTGTTACCGCATCGCCTGCCGTAAGCGTGTCATTTCCTCCGGGGATAAATGCCTGACCATCCCGGTAGATGCATGCAATCAGCAAATTATCCTTGAGCTTCAGATCCTTGAGAGGGGTGCCGTTGTGTTTCAACTCATCGTGCACGTTGAATTCGATGGCTTCAACCCTGTCATTTGACAGGTGATAAAGTGTAACAATGTCGCTCCCAAGGGTATTTTTTCTTGCCCGAACATATTTTATTATGCTCTCGGCTGTCATTCGACGGGGATAAACCACACTTCCCAATTCCAATTCGTTTATAACACTTGTGAAGTTAATATGATTGACCTTTGTGATTGCTTTGATCCCGGGTGCAACTTTCAAACCGTAGAGAGAAAGAAGCACATTTTCTTCATCGATTCCCGTGAGTGGAATCAAGGCGCCGACATGGGTTATATCCTCTTGATTTAAAAGAGTTTCATCGGTACCGTTGCCGTTTACAATAACCACATCATCGGGCAAAAGATTGCTGAGTTCTTCGCAACGGGCAGGGTTTCTTTCGATTACTTTAACATCCATCCCCGTATGAGCCAACTGTCTTGCGAGATAGAACGATGTTTTCCCTCCGCCTATGATCATTGCGGAGCTGACGTTTCGAGTTTCAATATTTATTCGTTTAAAGAACTCAAATGCATCATGGGGTGTTGCTATAAAAGAAATCACGTCCCCGGAGCGTAGCTCAAATGTGCCGTTTGGGATATAGACCGAATCGCCCCGTTCAACGATGCATATTAAAACATTAAAGGAGCTGTTTTTTTGAAGGCTCACCAGCCTCATGCCATCCAAGAAATTCCCGTAAGGAATTTTGAATTTTATAAGTTCGGCAGAGCCCTTTGCAAAGGAATTGACGGAGATTGCCAATGGAAAATGAAGGATTCTTGCTATCTCCTTGGCAGCCTCCAATTCGGGGTTTATTATAATCGAAATTCCCAGTTTGTCTCGGAGATAATCTAACTCATCGCTGTAATCCGGATCCCGCACTCGAGCAACAGCGGTACAGTCGCCCACTTTCTTCGCCAATGTGCAACAGAGCAGGTTGAGTTCATCACTGTCGGTGACAGCAATAATCAAATCGGCGCTCTCAACACCGGCCTCAATCAATGTTCCGTAACTTGAGCCGTTACCTACAACGCCCATAACATCATATGTTTCGGCCAAGTTGTCAACGACTTCGCGGTTTTTGTCTACTATGGTCACATCACAACCCTCTTCCGACAATTTGCCGGCAAGAGTCGAACCTACTTTTCCGGTGCCCACAATTATGATTTTCAGTGTCTTGGTTTTACCGGGTCTGAATTTTTTGAGTATAGACATAAACACTCCTCCTGAAACACAGCTCTATAAAAAACGATTTTGCTATTTCATTCTATCATATCGATTATAAAATGGCAATATCTAATTTTAAAAAAATTCCGATTATAAATTGCAAACTGTCAGGCCTTGACACTCCGAATAAATCGTGCTAAAATATGACCGTTATAAAATAATGCGGAGGGTTATCAATGAGAAATACAAATGATGAAAATTTCGACCGTGAAAATTTGGAAAACACATCGGATTTTGATGCACTGCCTCCGGAGAACTATGGAAATGGCCAAACCGAATATAATCCGAACGAATATAATTCCGGCGGATATAACCAAAGCGGATACAAGTCCAACGGAAGCGGCAACGGAAGATATTATCCGCCCGAAAAGAAAAAGACAAATACGCCGTATATTGTTGCAGTTTCAATCTTGTCTTCCGTTATAGTGATAGGTATAGTTATTATAATTTGTATGCTGACAGGCGTGATTAATTTCGGAGGGAAAAAAGATGACATTGCGGTCGCCGGTAAGCCTGTTTCGACCTCGACTCCGGCTCCGGCTCCGGCACCCACACCCTCGCCTACGTTTACCGCAACGCCGCAACCTGCCGAGAATAACATTGTGAGCCGTAATGTATATGTGTCAAATGTAAATAATTCCGTTTATCTCCGTTCGGCTCCCGTAGAGGACAGTGGGAATATTATTTGCGAAATACCTCTCGGCACTCAAGTGGGATTTATAGAAAACGCCGACAGCACCTTTGCCAAAGTAAACTATAACGGACAAATAGGATACGTCAAACAGCAGTATTTATCCGAAGTAAAACCGAGTGTCAAATCGGAAAACAATACGGTGCAATCCTATGTATATGTGGCAAATGTAAAGAACTCCATATACTTCAGAAGTGCTCCCTCGGAAAACGACGGCAATATAATTTGTGAAATTCCTTTGGGCACTATGGTGGGTTTTATCGAAAATGCCGACAGCGTATTTGCCAAAATAAACTACAACGGACAGATTGGATATGCAAAACGGGTATATCTCTCAAATAGCAAGCCTTCAAATTACTCAAGCTATTCATCATCAACTATGACGGTGGTCAATGTTGACTATGCTATATATCTTCGAAGCTCGCCCTCCGAAAGCTCGGACAGCAATATTATCATGGAAATACCCGTTGGCGCCACGGTCACATATTTGGGCACTGCGAACAGCACATTTTATAAAATTTCATACCAAGGCACCGTGGGTTATTCGAAGCAAATATACTTGAGCTTCAATTGATAAAGAATACGTCGATTTTTGTATCGAATAAGAGATTAAAAAACATAGTATGAAAAAAAACGGTAATAAAATCTTGATAGGAATTGTGGTCTTTTTGGCCGTTATTTTGGTGTTTCTGATTGTGGTTTTCTGCCTTACCGTAGGTGGCGTAATAACGAAAGAAACTTTTGGAATCACCGGCGAAAGCAAACAAGAGGAAACCCCTCATGAAACAGCGCCCGCAGCCTCGACTCCGACTCCTGCAAAAGGGATCGTTGTTTTGGACGCCGGACACGGAAAATCATCTGGCACAATGACAGAGGAAGAAAAGACGGCCGAAGGGTGGATTGAAACCCCAAATGGATGGGGTGAATGGAGACATTGGAAGTCGGGAACCCTGTGGCAGGATTGCGAGGGAACGGGATGTTCCGGCAGGGCGCCCGATGGAGGCGGATGTTTTTACCCTATCGGAGAGGGTGACAGGGATATTGAACCGGAAATAAATTTAAGCAACGCCGAGTATGCCAAGAAATACCTTGAGGAAATGGGTTATGAAGTTCGTATGACAAGAAGCTCAAACGAGGAGAATCCCTCTATGACCAAAAGGCTGAGATCTTGCTATAAAAACGGAAAAACCGACACGGACCCGGATGCAGATGTATTTGTCTGTATTCATTCAAACGCCGGAGGAGGGAGGGGCTCTGCGTATATGGCTCTGTCCGGACTTTATGACCAAGAGGGCATACTCGGTTCCGAGGAATATGTAAGCGAAAGCAACACTTTGGGCAATATAATAAATTCCGAAATTAACTCCGAAACATCTCTGCCGCCTTTGGGGGACGGAAAATACGACGGATTGCCCGAAGCGATATTGTTTTGCAAGTTGCCGGTTCCCATTGCATATCTTGAAATCGGTTTCTATGACAATCCGGTGGATTTGGAGATATTAAAAAGCGAATCGGAAGCTATAGGAAAAGCCATAGCAAAGGGCATAGATTATTATTTTGAATCAAAATCGGAGTAACAAATTATAGCAGCATTATACAGGGGGCGGTATTATTAAATCTTTTTACACTTATAAAAAATTTCACAGTTTGCCTGCCGATGCTTGCAATATCCGAAATGAAGTTTTTGTTGATGAACAGGGCTTTGAACATGAATTGGACGAAATCGACAACATAGCCGTCCATATTGTGGTGTATTGCGAAGGTGAACCAATCGGGGTTTGCCGATATTTTCCGGGTGAACATAGCGGCGAATACACAGCCGGTAGAGTTGCGGTTGTAAAACCTTTCAGAGGGAAAGGTGTCGGAAGGTATATTATGTCTGTAATCGAAGAAAATGTGAGGAAGGATGGCGGAGTTCGCCTTTTCGTTTCTTCCCAGCTTCGGGCCTTGGGCTTTTATGAAAGCTGTGGCTACAAAAAGATCGGCGATATCTACTATGATGAGCACTGCCCTCATATAAAAATGGTCAAGGACCTGACATCGCCGATTAATTGATTATTCAGTAATTATTGAACACCTTCGTTCACTCGGCTTTTGCCGATGCCGAGAGTGTCTTTTTTCCAGGTTCCGGTGAGATACAGGATAAATAATATGAGGGCTGACAAACCGTTGCTTACGACAACCGAGTACCATATGCTTTCAACACCCATATGAAGTATCTTTTGACAGAAGTATATGGTAGCGAATCGGAAAACCCATATTCGGGCTGCCTCCACAAGCATGGTAAGTTTGGTCTTGCCGGATGCGTTCAGCAACCCCATTGTGCAGTTATATACGCTGTTTGTGAAACACCAGAAAGCCATTATTGACAAAAAATCAACTGCCATAGACATAACTTCGCTGTCATCCGTCAATATGCCCACTACCGCAGCGCCGATGGGTTTGTAGGACAAAAACCTTCCCAAGCAAAAGAGGAGAATAACTCCGGACAGTGTTGCAATTCTGTAACCTCTTTCAGCCCGCTTCAGTTGCCCCGCACCGAGATTTTGTCCGACAATCGTAGATGTTGCGGAGCCGATTGCCATAGACGGAAGGGTAATTATGCCGTTTATCCTGTTACCCACACCGTATGCTGCCATGGCAGCGTCCCCGAAAACATACACATTTCGAGACATGAGCACAAATCCGAATTGCATTGCACTGCTTCCGATTGCCGTAGGAAGCCCTACGGAGAAGATTTGCTTTATCATTTTTCCTTCGGGACGGAGCAGATGCAATTTCAGATGAATTTCGTTTTTGGGGTTCATAAGATAAATCATACCTATAATCGCACAGGGGAGTTTCGACACAAAGGTAGCGAGTGCAACTCCTCCGATGCCCATATCGAGAACCATCAAAAACAGCGGGTCGAGGACCATATTGATTAAAATTCCCAACAGGTTTAACAGCATGGGGAACACGGTGTTGCCTTGAGATTGATTAACCGCCGAAAAAAGGTTGATGATGAACAGGAGGGGAGTATCAAGCATAACAATGCGGAGGTAGATATTTCCCAAGTCAAAAATTTCTCCGGATGCGCCTATCCAGGAGGTGATGAGTGGCGTGCAAACTACAAGAACCCCCGTGCAGACAAAAGAGAATATCATGGCACACAGAAAGATCTGATTTGCCATTTGATTTGCTTTTTTCATTTTCTCGGCACCGATATACTGAGACATTAAAATGGAACCCGCCGCAGTTATACCTTGGCCGAAAGCGATTATTGTGTTTTGCACCGGAGAGACCATAGCGATAGCCGCCTGGGGCTGGGTGCCTATTTTGCCAAGCCAGTATGTGTCGGTTAAGTTGTACATATGCTGAAGAAGATTGGTCATAACTATAGGCGTCGCAATCAGCAGCAGTGCTTTGAAAATACTGCCGTTTAATATTAACTCGGTGTTGTTTTTCGCAAAAATTGTACTTCTGTTTTTGGCCATGTTTCAATCCTCCCATGTAAGTCTCAAATTCCAAAGATTGCGATATATTGCCGCTTTACCTCGGTATAAAATACCGATTGTGTATAAAATAAAAGCTAAAGAATTTTGGCTTTTGCGCACGCCCCGGCAAAGGTTGCCACGGGAACAAACATCTGCGCAAATCCCTTTGTCCCGGTTGTTCCGCATAAGACACAGTCGTCCATTGATGTTTTTTTACCTCCCGCAGGGTTGCCCGGAGCATTTTTCATAACATATCTCATTGTGGGTAGACCGGCCTCAAGATATTTTTTGTCCTCTGTCAGTTCATAGGCATATGCCAAAGCCTCCAATATAATCGGATTTCCACCCTGCCGCCTCAGACTTGGCAGCTCTTTGTAATAAAAAAGTCCGTTATCAAGCCGTGCATTTTCTATAAGGTCATCTACCGCAGATAAAATCATATCTCTTATTTCGGGATTCTTATTTACTCTGTAATATCTCATAAGGCTGCAAGCCGCAACCGATATCATAAACACTACCCTAATGGCTGTATTTTCCAAATAAGGCGAAAGCCATTGACCATATTCCGCCTTCCATATTTTGAAATTATCCACAATTTTGTCGCAATACCCGAGCAGGCTGCTGTCATTGGTTTCAAGATACAAAGCCGTTAGGGTTCTCAAAGCCCAACCCGTTTCTCGGGCACTTGAGTAGCCTGTCTTATCGGAGAGCTCCGAATCAAGAAGTCGAATTACATTTTCACCTATGCCGATTGCTGCCCGGTAGGCTTCCGTATCTCCCGTCAGATGGTAGTAATCAAGCAGTCCCTCAACCCATTGATGGCTGCAAACCACTTTGCTGTTTTTGCAATGTCTTTCGGAATGTTCCCATTGCCCGCCAACTTGGAGGGGGTCGAAACTGTGGTGGCATATATCCACATCCATTTGATGCTTCCCCGAAACAATCATATAATCCATAAATCGTCTGATTCCCGTCCGAACGTACATCAAAGCGCAGGCATGAGGAAAGTCATATTCGTTGTTTGACCACACAAGTTTGCCGCCTCCCCGGCCTTGGTCGGTATATCCCATATTGGGGGAATCTCCCCAATGGAGCATACCATAGCACTTTGAATGTTCATCACCCTTGCCGATCAAAAAAGTTTCCATATCGGGGTTGGTAATTTGCGGGAATACATCTTCAAAAACACCCGCTCTTTCAAATACATCGGGGGATATCCCGGGCCTATCGGGCATTTGATATATTATGCTCCGATTATTCAGTTCCTTCAAATCTTCGTTATTATGAAAGTGAAACAGGATTTTTTGCTCCCTTGCCATCCCGCTCTCAAGGACAACATTAATGCCGTCACCGGGAACTATTTCGGCGCACATACCATGCTCGACGAACCTCAGGCCCTTCGGGAAATTTTGTTGAGGTTGAAAGAATGTGGCACAAAGACCCACTTTCTCGTCGGAACAGTCACCAAAAAAAGTGCCGTAAAACACCTCGGAAAAATGCTCGTTTGCTTCATATAAAAGTCGATCTGCCGTAATAGACAGTTCGGGATATTCTCCGGTTATATACTCGGTATCGTGATTGGTAATTGACACGGTGTTGCGGGTATTTGCGGTATTTCGCAGATGATGAATCGAAAGACTTTTTATTTCAAGAGGCTCGTCATCGGTGTTTGTGATTTTGTAACCCAGTTCAAACCAATTTTTTTCGGCATAAAATGTCAGATTTATTTGGGCAGAATATGTTTTTACGCCTTTTTTGTGTTTGCCGATCCCCGTCACAACGGTGCAAATGGGGCTGTTTTCTTTGACAAACCATTTGTCGATTACGAATTCATAAATAACCCCTTCGGAATCCTCTAAGATTGGTGCGGAAATCCACTTATTTCCAAGGCTTTTGCCCGAAAATTCCATGTCATCAAATATTCGATTTTTCGCTTTTGACAGGTACACGGAAATACTGCCCGATTTGACCGTGCTGATGTCTCCTTTTTTGGTATATCCCAAGACAACGGGCTCAAAGTCTCCATAATCCGTTTTTCCCGGGTTAAAGTAGTAATCTGTTTTGTCGTTTTTGGGCAAATCGACCATACAACGTACAAACAACCATTTCACACTGCCGTCATCCCAAAAGGCAGTAGCCCTCACATGGGAAGGATATACTTCCCCGAATTCATCAACCACGGTGCCCTCGGCTTTGGGTAATATGCCTTTTTCAAAGGGAACGCCGAAAAAAATATGTTCTCGCTTTCTTTCGGTATTATATATCTTCTCAAAGTGCAGCTTTATCATTACAATGCCTCCCTTTGAAGTTTTGCAAACCTTGATATATTACATTATAAAACTTTATGTGTAAAATTTCTATATAATTCTTGACATCTTTGGAAGTTTTCTTTGAATTTTTGTCATATTTATGGGAATATAAAAATTACGGTCCGCAGAAAATCAAATCTGCGGACCATAGTTTATCAAAGCATTGTTTTTGGAAGTATCATAATGTCGGACATAGGGACGAACCCCGATTTCTCATAAAGTTTTCTGCCCGACTCAGATGTTTCGAGATAGATCTTTCCGGCTTTTTTCTCTCGGGCATAATCCGTAAGTCGAGCCACTATGGCTTTTCCCGCATTTCTGCCTCTGAAGTTTGGAGATATATAAACATTCATCAGATAGGCACAAACTCCCGTGGTATTGTCCGGAGAAGGCATTTCACGATGAATGCACACGCCGCCGCAACCGATTGGCTTGCCGTCCGCATACGCAAAACATGCAAAATGTTCACCTTTGGGAATGGCAGATTCGTAATATAACCTGTTTGTCCTCTCAAGTTCGGATAGGTCTTTATTTTCCGGAATATCAAAAACCTCTTTAAGCACGGTCATTCGCCATTTCATAAGAAGTTCAATATCCGACAAATCAGCCCCTCGAATTTCGATATTCATATCAAGCTGCCCTCTTTCATAACAACGGGCAAACTGTTAATGTCCGGTTTGCCATGGCTGTTTAAGGGAATTTTGTTTATTTTAACAAAAAATTCGGGTATCATAAAAGGTGTCAAACGGTCGGCCATTTCCTTGCGGATTTCCGAGATTTTAATATTACTCCTTGCAGGCACATAATATGCAATCATATAGGAAAGGCCGCCTTCGTCTTTGAACGCTCTCACAATTCCCTGACTCACGCCGGCGCATCCGCAAAGCACCGATTCGGTTTCGGCTATTTCCACCCTTTTCCCGTATATCATAATTTGGGTATCCATTCTATGCAAAAACGCCAAATCTCCGTTTGGGAGAATGTATCCCAAATCACCGCTGTGGTACATAACCCCCTCAGAGGAATATTCAAAAGCTCTGTTTTCTTCGGCATGGTCTCCAACATAGCCCTCCGAAACACCGCCGCCCAATATGCATATTTCACCCGGCTCTCCGGGTAGAAGTTCTTTTCCGCTTTTATCCAAAATACGTATTTCCGCTCCTTCTACGGGATGGCCGATGGGGTATGTACCGTCTTCCAAAGGTTCTCCCAAGCTGCAATTGTAATAAGCGGCACATACGGTGGTCTCCGATGGGCCATAGGTATTATAAACCGTAATTCTGTTCACAAGGCGGTCGACGTAACCGGCCCTCAACACATCTCCTCCGCTTATCAGAAGTCGAAGGCAAGAGGGAATTTCCGCCAATTTGTTCATTTCCGCCAATAAATATGGAAAACCGCTGATTATGGTAACTCTATGTTTTTTTACAAAATTCATCAAAGAATTCATATTCTCCTTCTCATTTGCCGACGGAATGGCAAGAGCTGCGCCGCTTAAGAGGCTTGCAAAAACCTCTTCAACAAATATATCAAAGGAGCATACGGAGTACTGAAGCATTACATCCCCCGGTGCAGGTTTAAATTCATTTGCAAATGCTTTAACGTAGTGGCAAATATTCCCGTTCGTAACGCAAACCCCTTTGGGCCGCCCTGTTGTGCCCGATGTGTAGAGCACATAAGCGGGAGAATGGGGAGTTGCCGCACTTTTATTATTCACATTGTCCTTGGTTGATCGGCAAATTTCGCAATCAATCAAACGGGTCGGAAAACCTCCCAATTTCCCAACAAAGGAAGACTCTGTAAGAATGAAATCCACTTCCGCCTCTTCCATCATATATCGTATTCTGCCAATCGGGAAGTCGGGTTCTGCCGGTACATAGCTTGCTCCGCACTTCAGAACGGCAAAGATCGCGGCAATCATTTCGATTCTGTGGCTCATAACTATACCCACTCTTCGAGTGCCCACCGGGAAACTTCCCGCAATTTTGTCAACTATATCCGACAATTCAGAAAATGTGTACTCACGCTTGCTTTCTATGATTGCCGGTTTATTCCCAAATTTATCCACAATATTTTTAAAAAATGAATATACGGTGTTTTGCATATTAGTCCTCCGTTAGTTATATTTTGACAGCAGCCAATTTATGCCCAAAGCGGTTCGTTCGGCGGCATTTACAAAGTGATTGCCCGGATTGAGCACGAATTCCGTATCTATTCCCAAACCTTTGTAGTAGTCATATAATTCCTTGGTGTTATCCAGAACGCTTTTGAGGAATTTGTTTTTTGTTTCACATTCCCTGTCTCCCAAGGACAGATAAAGATGACGAGGTATCTTTTTTATTTTTTGCGTCATGGCGTATTCTTTGAATTTCGGAAACCACAATGAGCCCGACATACTTGCGATGCCATCGAACATTTCGGTATTATACACCGAGTATAAAGCAAACAACCCTGCCAAAGAGTATCCGGCAAGTCCCCGCCATGGAACTGTGCCTTTGATTTCCTTCTCTGTTTGAGGCAGAATTTCATTAACAAGGAGTTGGAGATAATCGTCCGCACCACCGGTGCACGGTGTGTCATCTTTGGATATGGGAGGGATGTCCCACGGCGCCATATCTCGGTCCCATTCAAGCTCGCTTACGGCAGCCAAAGAAAAATCAGCATAGCCCCCCGGCCGCATTTTCTTCACAATTTCCAAAACCTGTTCTCCCTCTTTGCCAAATGTATTGAGATAGATTACAGGTTGATTTGATTTGTCACTTATAAAAACATCTACTGCTTTTCCCCTCGCCGAAAATTGTATGTGTTCCATATTTAAGCCCTTCTTCCCGGAAAATTTACAAATAATAGAGGCTAACGGTTTAAATAAGCTGTCCGTTTTTCAAAATTACACGGGCTGAGTTTTGATTTCATCTCCCGCTTTGAAATTGTATATAGGTTTGATGATTTTAACAATTTCGGCTGTGTCGGAAATATTATCGATAATGTCATCCATGCTCTTATAGGCCATTGGACTTTCATCAATGGTCGCCTCGCTTATTGATGTGCTGTAAATTCCGGACATTTGCCGTTCAAATTCACTTATCTCAAGCCTGTGTCGGGCTGCGGAACGGCTCATGATTCGTCCTGCTCCGTGGGGTGCGGATTGATTCCAGTCATCATTCCCCTTGCCGATACATATCAAAGAGCCATCCCTCATATTTATCGGTATCAATATTTTTTCTCCCGCTTTGGCCGAAACGGCTCCCTTTCGTAAAATCATTTCTTTGGTGTCAATATAATTATGAACCGTGGTGAACGATTCGACCGGCGTTAAACCCAATCCTTCGATTATCTCATGAGTCATTGCCTTTCGGTTGATTACGGCGTAGTTTTGAACTATTTTCATATCATGGATATAATCATCAAATGCCTTACCCGAAACGTATGAAAGCTCTTTGGGGATATCGCAGTGCTTGCTGTGTTTGAGTTCTTCGATGGCAGTTTGTATCTCTTTGTGCCGATTCTCGGCTTTGAGTTTGGCGATAAGCTCAAGAATTTCATCGCCTGTGGCAGAGTTTAATGCCAAATATCCTTCATTTTGGTAATAGGCCGCAACTTCAACACCCAAATGTCTGCTACCCGAATGAACCACGATGTATATGTTTCCTTCGTCATCACAATCGGCTTCGATAAAGTGATTGCCGCCTCCGAGAGTTCCCACACTCAGTATCACACGTTTTTCGCGTATTTTTTTGAAACATCGCAGTTCGTCAAGGTGCAAATCCGATGCGTATTCGTGGGGTTTTGTCCTGATTTCAAAGCCCGAAGGAATCCGATCGTATATCAACTTATCCAACTTTTCAAGGTCAAGCTCTTTTTCGGCTATCATAACCGTTTCCATACCGCAGCCGATATCGACGCCAACCAAATTCGGCACAATCTTATCGGTGATTGTCATGGTTGTGCCTATAGTGCAACCAGCGCCGGAGTGGACGTCAGGCATAAGCCGTATTTTGCAATCCGCGGCAAACTCCTGGTCACAAAGCCTGCGTATCTGCTCAAGGGAACCGTCATCAATAACCGTCGCGAATACCTTGGCGGTATTGTACTTCCCGCAAACTTCAATCATATAATTTCACCTTCTGTGTTTAACTATATGAAGATTATACCCCTACAAATATATTATGTCAACGTAAAAATATTTGATTTTTTCCCTTATGAATCGCCGTCATAAGTTTTCAAATTACCCGCCCGATATTAATCCCCGAAACCCGGGAACGAAATAAGAGATAATATAAGAATAATAAAAGAGGGGCATGTGGAACAGCTCCTCTTTTGGTATATATGACAACTCCGGATTCTCAATATCGAGTTTTTAAATGTCCGTAGACGCTGCAAGTTCATTTTGCGTCTCATAGTCCGCTATACGCTCCTTGAGACGTTCAATGGTTGCGGAAAGTGCCTGAGATCCCAAAACCATTCTCAGAGGTGCGGGATTTATATCTACGCTTTCAATTATGCGCGCTGCCATTTTGACAGGGTCACCGGGTGCCAAGCCTTTTGACGGATCAAGCATATTCAGAAATCCATGGCAGGATTCATATTCGGGCATAAGATTCGCAACCCTTGCGCTGCCGTATCGGAATTCGGTTCTTGCTCCTCCCGGTTCCACGATAGTCACACCGACATTAAACTGTGCAACCTCCTGTGCCACAGCCTCACAAAATCCCTCAATGCCAAACTTGGTCGCATGGTATAATGAATTGGCAGGGTAAGCCACTTGTCCGCCATAGCTTGAAATTTGGATAATCCTTCCTCCACCCTGCCTGCGCATATACGGCAGCGAAGACTTTATAACCTGAATTGAACCCGTAAGGTTGGTGGCAATAATCCGATCAATCTCTGCATCACTAAGTTCTTCGGCACAGCCGAACAGCCCATAACCTGCGTTGCTGACAACTACGTCAATTTTTTCGTGTTTCTCAAAAGCTTCCTTAACGGTTTTTTGTACTTTGGGAACATCCGTAACATCCAATATTCTGCAGTCAAATTTCCGATACTTGTCAATAAGGTCTTGAACTTTTGACCTGTTCCTTACGGTGCCGATAACCGTATCCCCTCTTTCAAGAAGCTGTTTTGTCATCTCTAAACCAAATCCGCTGGATACGCCCGTGATAAGCCATGTTTTGTTCAAATTTATCTCTCCTCTGCATTTTATGGTTTTATATTATTTTTGCAATATTGTTCCTTTTTTCGGTAAGTTTTTCTGCAAGCTATAGTCATAAATTTTCTCTCTTGGTAATTTTGATTTGACTCAAACGGTTATTTTTCAAATTGAATTTTTAATATATCCGCGAAATCTTTGATACATTGCTTTGTATTATTTGTTTTCCAAAACGCTCCGTACTTGATTTTTATGGGTTTTCCGGAGCGTTCAAGGGGCACAAGGGATATGTTATCGGAAAACCTCTGTGAAAGCTCTCCCCCATCGATTGGAATAAAGCCTCTTCCGGCGGCAACCATCAGACGCGCTTCATCAAGATTATCCGCAAAAACGAATTCACTGACAATGCCGAAAATTTCGCGATAATAGATTTGATCATTGTCAAGCCGGCTTTTTGATGATACCAATATACACGGAGTGTCTTTTAATTCCTCTGTGTTTACCGATTGCTTTTTTGAAATCGGATTTCGAGCAGAAATTTCAATATAGCATGGAGTCTCGCTCAGAAGTAAATTCTCATATTCATCCGAAAACGCTCGCCGCTGGTCGTTAAATATCAAATCAGCGCCGCCAAGTCTGAGCATATTATATGCTTCTTCGTGAGTACCGTTACTTATGTCAAGTACAACGTCGGGATATGTGTCGGAGAAACGCTCCACAGCTTGCCGAAATTCCCGGCCCGCGTAGCTTTTTAAGTAACATACTTTGAGTGTATTGCCGCCGTCATTGGAAATGCGTACCGTTTCACGGCACAATTTGTCCAGATCGGATGTTATCAACAGGCTCTTTTTATAGAAATATTCGCCGGCAGGGGTTAGACTCAATTTCCGATTGTTACGTTTTATCAACAATACTCCAAGGTCACGCTCAAGTGTCTGTATTTGCTGAGAAATCGCCGATTGAGAGATAAAACACTCGTCTGCGGCGGCACTGAAACTGCCGAGTCTCACCACCGCCTGAAAATATCTCATTTGTTTTAACATATATTCACCCCCAACTTCTGTACTCTATGATTTTATCATATTTATTATATATTATCAATTCGGATTGTTTATGGTTTTTATAAGTTTTTCTAATCATAAATTTTAAAAAATAATTCTGCGATTTATGGAAATATGCCAAAATCAAAAAACAGTTGCTTTTATGGGGAATTTGTGGTATAATTCAAAACACTGAAAACATACCATAGGAGGGTGCTTATGTTTAAGGAGTTTACTGTTTCGGTACCTACTTTCCCGGACAGAGAATTTGATATAATCAACTATGGGGCCAGTCAGGGCAGCAAGAAGGCCAATACCGAGGCTTTTGCCGCTGCCATAGATGCCGCTGCAGAGCGGGGAGGACGGGTTATTGTGCCCGACGGGGTTTGGCTCACGGCTCCCATAACCCTAAAATCCGGCGTGGAGCTCCACCTTGACGACAACGCCTTGGTGCTGTTTGACAAGAGCCCGGAAGATTATCCCCTTATTGTTACGGACTATGAGGGAATTCGAAGAATCAGAACCGTGTCTCCCATCACTGCGGAGTATGCGGAGAATATTGCCATCACGGGCAACGGTACCATCAACGGCAGCGGTCAGCTGTGGCGGCCCGTGAAGCGCTGGAAGATGAACAACATCCAGTGGGAGAGGCTTTTGGCTCGGTCCAATTACATAATCCATGGCGATGACGGTGAGATTTGGGTTCCGTCCAAGTCAATATACGATGCCCGATATGTGGGGGAGGTGTTCCCCGATGATTATCCCACGGATGAGGAGGCTCTTGCCGCTGCCGCACCTTACTATGACTTTTACAGACCTGTTATGATAAGTTTTCGGCATTGCAAAAAGATACTCATGGAAGGCGTCCGCCTTCAGAATTCCCCCGCCTGGAGCGTTCATCCCTATTTCTGCGAGGATGTGACGGTTCGGAATGTCCTTATCACCAATCCCTACTACGCCCAAAACGGCGACGGAATAGATGTGGATTCCTGCGACAGGGTTCATATTCACAACTGCGACTTCCGCACGGGAGATGATGCGATTTGTCTGAAATCCGGCAAGGACAGAGAGGCCCGAAAGCTCAAAAAACCCTGCGAGAATGTTTTCGTTCACGACTGCAAGGTGGGAAAGAGCCACGGCGGATTTGTTGTGGGCAGCGAAATGTCCCGGGGCGTTAAGAATGTTTTGGTCAAGAATTGCACCTTCACGGATTCGGATGTGGGTGTGAGATTTAAAAGCGCCATGGGCAGAGGCGGAGTTGTTGAGGATATCTATCTTGACAATATACAGATGATAAACATAAAAAACCAGCCCGTGATTATGACCATGGACTATGTCCACAACCTTATGGACTACAGAGACCCGGTTGTCCAAAGCGACGACCCGGAGGATATACCGGAATTTAAGAATATATACTTTAAAAACTGCAACTGCATAGGTGCGGGGCTCCCCGTGAAGATAAATCCTCTGAACGGATACCCCGATTCCATTCATGACATATACTATGAAAACTGTTACTTGGAAGGCGCGGTAAACAACGCAGGATAAAACAAATCGGGGCTTTGAGGGAATCACTCCTCAAAGTCCCGATTGATATTTTGTCTATTCTATATCAAGGTCGATAAAAGGCTCGTTTACCGCATCCGTCGAGGGGGTGCCGTAGCTTGTGTAAACATCTATGTCGTTATATTGGGGCATTCCCGTTCCCGCAGGGACAAGCTTGCCTATTATAACATTCTCCTTGAGGCCCACCAGGGGGTCGGTTTTGCCTTTTATGGCCGCATCGGTGAGAACTCGGGTTGTCTCCTGGAATGATGCCGCCGACAGGAAGGACTCGGTGGCAAGGGCCGCCTTTGTGATTCCCATAAGCTGAACCGAATACTTGGCCGGGGTTTTGCCTGCCGCGACGGCCTCTTTGTTGGCTGCCTCCAAATCATAGAGGTTCACAAGGGAGCCTGTGAGCATACCCGTGTCTCCCGGGTCATCCACTTTCACCTTGCGCATCATCTGGCGGACTATTACTTCGATGTGCTTGTCGTTGATATCAACACCCTGCAAACGGTATACCCTTTGAACTTCCTGTATGAAGTAGTTCTGCACCGCCGTCTCGCCGTTGATTTCCATGATATCGTGAGGATTCAGGGAGCCCTCGGTTATGGGGGTGCCCGCCTCAATCACATCCCCCTGTTTCACTCTGATTCGGGAGCCGAAGGGGATAACATAAACTCGGGTTTCTCCGTTTTCCCCATCCGTAACGGTGACCTCTCTTTTCTGAGGCGCATCGGATATGTCAACCTCTCCGCTTATCTCGCTGACGATGGCAACGCCCTTTGGCTTTCTGGCCTCAAACAGCTCCTCAACACGGGGAAGACCTTGGGTGATGTCGTCGCCTTGGGCAACGCCGCCGGCATGGAAGGTTCTCATGGTCAGCTGGGTGCCCGGCTCGCCGATGGACTGGGCCGCAATTATCCCCACGGCCTCACCTATATCCACCGGTCTGCCCGTGGCCAAATTCATACCGTAGCACTTGGAGCAAACTCCCACCTTGCTGCGGCACTTAACCACCGAGCGAATCTTGACTTGCTTGATTCCCGCGTCCACTATTTTCTCGGCTTTGTCCCTGGTAATCATTTCGCCGTCCCGAGCGATAACCCAACCGTCATCCGTCATCAAATCCCCGATAATCGTCCTGCCCTCAAGTCTGTCAACCAAGGGCTCGATAACTTCGTTTCCGTCCATTATGTCGGATACATATATACCGTCATCGGTTCCGCAATCATCTTCCCGAACGATAACTTCCTGAGACACATCAACGAGACGTCTTGTCAGATATCCCGAATCGGCGGTTCTGAGGGCCGTGTCGGTCAAACCTTTTCGGGCGCCGTGGGTCGAGATGAAGTATTCGAGCACGGTAAGTCCTTCTCGGAAGTTGGCGCGAATGGGAATTTCGATTGTTCGGCCCGATGTATCCGCCATCAATCCTCTCATGGCCGCCAACTGTCTTATCTGGTTTACGCTTCCGCGGGCGCCGGAGTTGGCCATCATATAGATTGGATTGAGCTGGCTCAGGTTTTCCATCAGGGCGTCGGTAACTCGGTCGGATGTGTCGTTCCATATGCCGATAACCCGATTGTATCTCTCTTCGTCGGTCAGGAGGCCTCGTCTGTAGTTTCGGGTAACCCGGTCAATCTCTTCTTCGGCTTCCTCCAAGTACCGCTGCTTCTCCTCCGGGATTTCCATATCCGAAACACCCACCGTGATGGCGCCGATTGTGGAATATTTGTATCCCATGGCTTTGATATCGTCAAGGAGAGTAGCCGTCTCGGTGATACCGTGATTTTTTATGTTGGCATCAATGATTCGTCCCAAGAGGCTTTTGTCAACTCCCGGTTCCACCTTGTCTTTGGCGGATTTTGCCGCATCGGTGGGGCTCAAAACATCGTCTCCGATTTCCAAGTTGAGAACCTTTTCCGGGTCGCTTCTGTCAACAAAGCCCAAATCCTGAGGGATTTTTTCGTTGAATATGAGTCTGCCCACGGTGGCGTCGATGATTCTCGTCACCTTTTTCCCGGCTATCATTTGGCTCTTCCGAACTTTTATGGGGGCGTGGAGGCCGAGAACCTTGTTCTCATAGGCAAGTACCGCCTCTTCCGGGCTGCCGTATATGTGATAGCGAAGCTCGCCGTCCACCTCTTTGGGAGAGCCGAGTTCGCTTCTGTTTTTGAGGGTCAGGTAGTAGGAGCCCAAAACCATATCCTGGGTGGGCACCGTAACGGGTTTGCCGTCCTGGGGCTTTATGAGGTTGTTGGCGGACAGCATGAGATATCGGGCCTCTGCCTGGGCCTCCGCCGAAAGAGGGAGATGAACGGCCATCTGGTCGCCGTCAAAGTCCGCATTGAAGGCGGTGCAAACCAAGGGGTGGAGCTTGAGGGCTTTGCCCTCAACCAACACCGGCTCAAAAGCCTCGATTCCCAGCCTATGAAGGGTAGGCGCACGGTTGAGCAAAACGGGGTGTTCGGATATAACATCCTCCAAAACATCCCAGACCTCTTCCCGCACCCTTTCAACCATTCTCTTGGCTGATTTTATATTGTGGGCAAGGCCTTTTTCCACCAGTTTTTTCATAACAAAGGGTTTGAACAGCTCAAGAGCCATCCGCTTGGGCAAACCGCACTGATAAATCTTAAGTTCCGGGCCCACAACGATAACGGAACGGCCCGAATAGTCCACACGTTTGCCCAACAGGTTCTGACGGAACCGTCCCTGCTTGCCTTTCAGCATATCCGACAGGGATTTGAGGGGTCTGTTGCCGGGTCCGGTCACGGGTCTGCCCCGTCTGCCGTTGTCTATAAGTGCATCGACTGCCTCCTGGAGCATACGCTTTTCGTTTCTGACTATGATGTCCGGAGCTCCCAAATCAAGCAGTCTCTTTAATCTGTTGTTTCGGTTTATAACCCGTCTGTATAGGTCATTTAGGTCGCTGGTGGCAAATCTGCCGCCGTCAAGCTGAACCATGGGTCTGATATCGGGAGGTATAACGGGAATAACCGTCAAAATCATCCACTCGGGTTTGTTTCCCGAACGGAGGAATGCTTCAACCACCTCAAGGCGTCTCACGGTTCTGACTTTCTTTTGGCCTTTGGCCTCCTTCAGTTCATCTTTGAGCTTGTTGTAAAGCTCCTCCAAATCGATTTCTTTGAGCAGTTCCAATATGGATTCCGCTCCCATTCCGGCTCTGAAGCCGTCTTCTCCGTATTTTTCTCTGTACTCTGTGTATTCCTTTTCGGAGAGAATCTGATTTTTGGAAAGTTCGGCCTTTGCGTCGCCCGGGTCCATAACGATATAGGCGGCAAAGTAGAGGACATTTTCCAGGGATTTGGGAGAGATATCCAAAATCAGGCCCATACGGGACGGAATGCCCTTGAAATACCAAATATGGGATACGGGCACGGCAAGCTCAATGTGGCCCATACGCTCGCGCCTTACTTTGCTCTTTGTGACCTCGACGCCGCATCTGTCGCACACGACGCCTTTGTAGCGAACCCGTTTATATTTACCGCAGTGGCACTCCCAATCCTTTTGGGGGCCGAAAATTCTCTCGCAGAACAAGCCGTCTTTCTCGGGCTTTAAGGTTCTGTAGTTTATGGTCTCGGGTTTTTTGACTTCGCCCCTGGACCATTCTCTTATCTTTTCGGGTGAAGCAAGCCCAATTTGAATAGCTTCAAAATTTTGATATTCGCTCATTAAAGACCACGCCTTTCTTCAAATTTGCCGCAAGCCTGCATTAATAGTCCTCTTCGTCATAGTCGTCTTCGTAATCCTCCTCATCCTGCAATGCCTCATAGGATTCAAAATCCTCGTCTTTGGGTTTTTTCTCGGCACTTGCGGGGTCTATGATTTGGAGGATTTCTTCATATTCCTCTTCCTTTTCGCTCCTGCCTTCTTCGCCTTCCGCTTCGTCGTAATCCTCATCTTCATCTTCGTCAAACTCTTCCTTGTCGGATTCAAAGTCGTCGGTGTATTCGTCCGTTTCCGAGTCGGGCCCACCCGTGAGAATTTGGGTAACCTCATCTATGAGGTTGTCTTCGGTGTCGCCCTCGTCATCGAAGTCGTCATCTTCGATGATATCCTCCTCGCTCTCCCGGGAAGAAGGCTCTTCCGCAATAGCTTTCTTTTCGTCTTCCTCGGACTCATAACCCGCAATGTTAACGGGCAGGTCCGCCGGTTCATCGTCATCGTCTATATTTTCCCTGAGGATAACTTCGTTTCCGTTTCCGTCCAACACTTTGATGTCCAGAGCCAAACTCTGGAGCTCCTTGATGAGCACCTTGAAGGACTCGGGAACTCCCGGCTCAGGCACGTTTTCTCCCTTTACTATGGCTTCATAGGTTTTGACTCTTCCCACCACATCGTCGGATTTCACGGTCAGAATCTCCTGAAGGGTGTAGGCAGCACCATATGCCTCGAGGGCCCAAACCTCCATTTCGCCGAAACGCTGGCCGCCGAACTGGGCCTTGCCGCCCAAGGGCTGCTGGGTAACCAAGGAATAGGGGCCGGTGGAGCGGGCGTGTATCTTGTCGTCAACCAAGTGGGCCAATTTGAGCATATGCATATAGCCCACCGTGACCCGATTGTCAAAGGGCTCTCCGGTTCTGCCGTCATAGAGCACACTCTTTCCGTCGGACTCAAGTCCTGCCTTTGCCAAGGCATCTTCGATGTCCTTTTCGGTGGCTCCGTCAAACACCGGCGTTGCCACCTTCCAACCCAAGGCCTTTGCCGCGTATCCCAAATGGACCTCAAGAACCTGTCCGATATTCATACGGGAGGGCACGCCCAGGGGATTGAGCACAATTTGCAGGGGAGTTCCGTCGGGCATAAAGGGCATATCCTCAACGGGCAAAATACGGGACACAACGCCTTTGTTTCCGTGGCGGCCCGCCATTTTGTCGCCTACCGAAATCTTTCTCTTCTGAGCAATGTAACAGCGCACCACCTGGTTTACTCCCGGGGACAGCTCACTGCCGTCGTTGGCTCTGGTGAATACCTTCACATCCACTATGATTCCGTATTCTCCGTGGGGCACTCTCAGGGATGTATCCCGCACTTCCCGGGCTTTTTCCCCGAATATGGCTCTCAAGAGCCGCTCTTCCGCAGTCTGCTCCGACTCGCCTTTGGGGGTCACCTTACCCACCAAAATATCTCCGCTCTCAACTTCCGCGCCGATGCGGATAATGCCGTCTTCGTCCAAGTTTTTCCGAGCATCCTCGCTGACATTCGGTATATCCCGTGTTATTTCCTCCGGACCCAATTTGGTGTCCCGGGCCTCGATTTCATATTCTTCTATGTGAATAGATGTGAAAACATCATCCTTCACCAACTCTTCGCTTATGAGCACGGCGTCTTCGTAGTTATAGCCCTCCCAAGTCATAAAGGCCATACGGATATTCCGTCCGAGACCGATTTCTCCGTTTTGGGTCGAGGGGCCGTCGGCTATGATTTGGTCCTTTTTGATTTTTTCGCCTTTTTTCACAATGGGCTTTTGGTTCACGCACATTCCCTGGTTGGACCTTTTGAACTTGATAAGCTTGTACTCATCCGCCTCTCCCTCATCGGTAACGATGACAATCCTGGAAGAGGACACATAGGTAACGGTACCTGCCCGTTTGGCCAAAACGCAGACGCCGGAGTCTTTGGCAGCCTTGTATTCCATACCCGTTCCCACAATGGGGGATTCGGGAACCAAAAGAGGAACCGCCTGGCGCTGCATATTGGAGCCCATCAGGGCTCGGGTGGGGTCGTCGTTTTCAAGGAAAGGTATCATTGCCGTGGCAATGGAAGTAACCTGCCGGGGAGAAACGTCCATATAGTCAACCCGTTCGGGAGGAATTTCCACAAATTCGTCCTTATAGCGGGTTACTATCTTTTTCCTTTTGAAGGTTCCGTCCTCATTGAGGGGCTCATTGGCCTGAGCCACATAATAGCCGTCCTCCTCGTCGGCGGTCATATAGAAAACCTCTTTGGTGACAAGTTTATGTTCTTTGTCAACTTTTCTGTAAGGGGTCTCAATAAATCCGTACTCATTGACTTTGGCAAATCCGCTCAGGGAGTTGATAAGTCCGATGTTCGGACCTTCCGGGGTCTCTATGGGGCACATTCTTCCGTAGTGGGAGTGATGCACATCCCGGACCTCATAGCCCGCTCTCTCTCTCGACAGACCGCCGGGGCCCAAGGCGGAGAGTCTTCTCTTGTGAGTCAACTCGCCCAAAGGGTTGATTTGGTCCATAAATTGAGAAAGCTGGGAGGAGCCGAAGAACTCCTTGATGGCGGATGTTACCGGTCTGATGTTTATGAGGGACTGGGGCGTGAGGGCATCCAAATCGGAAGTGGTCATCCTCTCTCTGACAACCCTTTCCATTCGGGATAAGCCGATTCTGAACTGATTTTGAAGGAGTTCACCCACGCGCCTTATACGTCTGTTGCCCAAATGGTCGATATCGTCAACGGAACCGACACCCGCCTCCAAATTGCCCACATAGGAAATGGATGCCATAATGTCGTCAATCAAAATATGCTTGGGCTGCAGCTCGTCCCGCCTGTCTTTGAGCATTTCTTTGAATTGCTCCGAATTCGGGTCCGTCACTCCGGTTTCCGAATCCCTGAGGGCCTCGATAATTTCATCGAGGATTTTTTTCCTGACCCGCTCCGTGATTTCGCACTCTCTCGGGCTGTAGTCAAGCTCAACGCCCGTTGTGGCAAGAATATAGTCCGGAATGTCGACCATATTGTTCGAAATAACCCGGGTCGTATGTATGTCGAGCAAACTTTCGCTTATACCTTTATCGATAATGTTTTTTAGGTTATCTATTACTTTGGGAGGTAATTCATGGGAGGTTGTGACATTTTCATCAGCTTTTTCCAACACATCCAGGAAGTTTTCAAGGGTCTTTATCATTGGTTTTACTTTAACAAAATCATAGATCGAATACTTTTTACTTAGTTCAGGGAAATCTTTTTTCGAGAGATTGTATTTTTTTGTTAAAGTCCTGAATTTCCTACCATTTTTTTCTTTTTTGAATTTTTCAAAAAGACCGGTATTTTCAATATGGCCCAAAAAAGTTACATTTTCACTATCCCTAATTTTCTCTCTGTCATCACCTATATTTTGGCCAACCAAGATGAACAACTGGTTTATGCCGCAGGCTTCCAGCTCCGCCGCTTTTTCTTCGGTGATTGTATCTCCCGCCTCGCACAGAATCTCGCCGGTTGCCTCGTTGATAACGTCTTCCGCGGCCACTTGGCCCTCGATTCGGGCGGCTAACCTCAGTTTTTTATTGTATTTGTATCTGCCCACCCGGGCCGTGTCATAGCGTTTGGGGTCAAAAAAGGTATTGGTGAGCAATGTGGTTGCGCTCTCTATGGTGGGGGGTTCTCCCGGCCGCTGCTTTCTGTATATCTCAAGCATACCCTCCTCCGCGTTGGAGGTGGTGTCCTTTTCCATGGTTGCCAAAAGGAGAGGGTTCCTGCCGAATATGCTTATTATATCTTCATCGGTTCCGGTCACCTTGCCCTTTTCATAAAGGAGGGCACGGATAAACACCGTCACCGGGATTTTCCGTGTTCGGTCGATTCTCACATAGAATATGTCGTTGCTGTCCGTTTCGTATTCAAGCCATGCACCCCTGTTGGGGATAATCTGAGACGAAAACAGCCTTTTGCCCAATTTGTCGTAGGTCTGTGAATAATAGACGCTGGGCGAACGAACGAGCTGGGAAACTATGACGCGCTCCGCACCGTTTATGATAAAGGTGCCAGATGGAGTCATGAGCGGGAAATCACCCATGAAAATTTCCTGCTCTTTGAGCTCTCCCGTGTTTGTGTTGTGAAGTCGAACTCTGACCTTGAGAGGTGCCGCATAGGTCGTGTCCCTTTCCTTGCATTCCTCAACATCGTACTTGGGGCTTTCAAAGTGATAGGCAGGCTCTTTCTCCGGATCGTTGCCCGGTATGCCCAATTCCAATTCGAGTTTGTTTGAATAGTCCGTTATTCTGGAAATGTCATGGAAAACTTCCTTCAGCCCTTCGTTCTTAAACCACTCAAAGGAATTGGTTTGAATCTCCAAAAGATTGGGCATTGGAATAACCTCTTCGATCTTGCCATAGCTCATGCGTTCATTTTCGCCAAAGTACTCCAAATGTGGCATAAAACAGATCCCCTCTCTAAGAATATATAATATCGCAAACTTAGCCCGGGTGATTCGCTTTTTCCGAAAAAGCGTACCGGGCAGGGTTGCGATGTTTATTTGTTTCGAAAATTAAGCGTCATTTCACAAAAATCCTTTGGGTCATTTCCGAAAATCTGCTGTGGTTATACGGATTTTGCAAAGGAGATTCGGGTAGGTTCACCGCCCCGACCCGAGCCCGATAAATCGGCCTTTTTTGCAAAATATGCACAATAACTCATTATAAACAGACTATTATAATAGCACAAAGAACCCCCCCTGTCAAGGGAAATTTTCAAAAAATTTAAAAAATTTTGCAGAAGTGTCAATGATGTGTCACACTCCTTCTTTCTCGGAAAATTTGATTACCCGTTGACAAAACCGTGCGTTTTGTGTTATGCCGTACTTGAAGAAAAACTCACCTCTTATTATATTGATTTGCGATTTTTTATTATAACACTTTCGAGGTCGTTTTTCTTCTTTTTTTGTAACATATCCGTTGTATCACAACCTATCGAGTATAAAATTCCGAGAATCGGCCTCTTGGCCTTGACTTATTCGGCAAATAATAGTAAAATAAGTTAGATATATAACAATAAGGAGAACCGAAACGGATGAATAAAAATACCGAGCTTGCGGAGCTGCTCTTTGGGCACATAACAAAGAGCCCCGAATATTACGAAGAAAAATACCCCGAAAGGAATTTGCCCGAGGGAGCCGTTGTGTCCCGAATCGGGCCCAGCCCCACCGGCTTTGTCCACTTGGGAAATCTATACAACGCCCTGATAGGGGAGCGTCTCGCCCACCAAAGCGGCGGCAGATTTTTCCTCAGAATCGAGGACACGGACGCCCGTCGGGAAGTTGAAGGTGCGGCGGGGCTTATTGTGTCTGCCATGGACTTCTTCGGGATCAAATTCGACGAGGGAGTCACCTCGGAGGGTGAGACGGGGGACTACGGTCCCTATCATCAAAGGGCCAGGAAAGAGATTTATCAATGTTTTGCCAAAAAACTCGTGGAAACTGGTATGGCCTATCCCTGCTTTTGCACCGAGGAAGAGCTCGGAGAAATGCGGGAGAGCCAAATGTCCCAAAAGCTGAACTTCGGCTACTACGGAAAATGGGCCAAATGCCGAAACCTTTCTTTGGATGAGGTCAAGGACAAACTTCGAGCGGGGATGCCCTATGTGCTCCGCTTCCGCTCCCGGGGAGAGGAGAGCGGCCGCATCCGAGTGTTTGACGGAATCAGGGGAATGCTTGATCTTTCGGAAAACTATCAGGACTTTGTGCTGCTTAAATCGGACGGAATACCCACCTATCACTTTGCCCATGTTATCGATGACCACCTGATGAGGACCACCCATGTGGTTCGGGGCGAGGAGTGGCTCTCCACCCTGCCGATTCATGTGCAGCTCTTTGACACCTTGGGCTTCAAGCGGCCCGTGTACTGCCACACGGCGGTGCTGATGAAAAACGACGGAGGCACCAAGCGGAAACTTTCGAAACGAAAGGACCCGGAGCTGGGCCTTGATTACTACCGCAGAGAGGGATTCGTCCCTCGGGCGGTGGAGGAATATCTGCTGACCGTCCTGAACTCCGATTTTGAGGAATGGCGGGGAGAAAATCCCGACTCCCCCTCGGAGGATTTTAAATTCACTCTTGAAAAGATGAGCAACTCCGGGGCCTTGTTCGATCTGATGAAACTTGAGGATGTGAGCCGCGAAGTGCTGCTGAGGACGAAGGCGGCCGATATATACGACGAATTTGCGGAGTGGCTCTCGGAGTACGATTCGGAGTTTTATGAAATTTTCACTCGAAACAGGGAATATTCGGAGCGGATTTTGGATGTGGGAAGGTCGGGCAACAGACCCAGAAAGGATTTGACCGATTGGAAACAGGCAAGGAATTTTCTGTCCTTCTATTTTCCCGAAACCTTCAAAATCGAGGACGGGTATCCGGAGCGGGTGCCCGAGGAAGACAGGCGGGAAATCCTTTCCCGATATCTTGACACCTTTGACATAACCGACGACAACTCCGCCTGGTTCCAAAAGATACGGGATATAACCGGGGATTTGGGCTATGCGGTGAAACCCAAGGACTATAGGAAAAACCCCGAGAGCTACAAAGGCAGCGTCAGCGATGTGAGCTCCGTGATTCGGGTTGCGGTGACGGGACGGACAAATTCCCCTGACCTTTGGGAAATCTGCCAAATCATCGGGGAAGATGAAATGAGAAGACGAATCAACAACGCCCAAAAATAAAGACAACCCACCGAATTTGAGAGATGAACGATTATCGGATGTTTAAGGAGGAGGCTTATGGGTAAACGGGACAAGAAAAATCAAAATCGGGGCAACGAAGAGTTTATACCCAAAAAAGTAAGCATATTCGATTTGCCGAGGCCGAAGTTTCCCAAGCGGGCGGTTATCACGGGAGGTATGCCCTACGGCAACAAAGAGCTCCATTTCGGCCATGTGGGAGGAGTCTTTGTGCAGGCGGACTGCTTGGCTCGGTTTTTGAGGGACAGAATAGGAAAAGAGAATGTTATCTTTGTATCCGGCACCGACTGCTACGGCTCCCCCATAGTCGAAAGCTATCGCAAACTGAAAGAGGACGGGGAATTTGACGGATCCATCGAGGATTTTGTGCGCCAAAACCATGAAAGCCAAAAGGAAACCCTTGAAAAATATAAAATCAGCCTGAACCTCTTCGGAGCCTCCGGTTTGGGAGAGGCCAAGGAAATTCACGCCCAAGTCAGCCGAGAGCTGATGGAGGAGTGGTACAAAAACGGACATTTGGAAAAGATGGTCACCTCCCAGTTCTATGACACAAAGGCGGGACAGTTCTTAAACGGCAGGCAGGTTGTGGGCAAATGTCCTGTGGAAAACTGCCCCAGTGACAAGGCCTATGCGGACGAGTGCTCCGTGGGACACCAGTATATGCCCAAAGACCTTATAAACCCCAAAAGCACCATAACCGGCGAAACTCCCGATATGCGGGATGTTACCAATTGGTATATCGATTTGACGAAGTTTTCGGACCTGCTTAAAGAATATGCCGAAAACCTTAAAACCAAAGAAAACTCCCGTCCCTTGGTCTACAACACCATCAAGGAATTTATGGTGCCTCCGATGATATATGTCAAAAACGACTTTTTTGAAACCTATGAGGCCCTGAGCGGAGAAATGCCGAAACACAAACTCATTCGGGAAGAGAAGAAATCTTCCTTCACCCTTGAATTTGACAATTTGGCCCATCGAGATAAGGCCAAAGATATACTGAACGAAAACGGAATTCGCTTTCGGGCGGGAAAAACCTTGGTGCCCTTCAGAATCACGGGGAACATAGAGTGGGGCGTGCCCGCTCCCGTCCTTGAGGGGGAAGAGGGGCTCACCGTTTGGGTTTGGCCCGAATCCCTTTGGGCGCCAATCTCCTTCACGAAGGCATATTTGAAACAGCAGGGAAAACCCGACGACGAGTGGGAAAAATATTGGCTGAGCCGAGACGGAGAAATATATCAATTCATAGGCCAGGACAACATATACTTCTATGGCATAGCGGAAATGGCCATGTTTATGGCCCTCCAGGGCAAAGACAATCTGAGTGCCGAGCCGAAAGAGGGACAGATGGCTCTTCCCACCCTTGTAGCCAACAACCACATCCTGTTCCTCAACAAAAAGGCCAGCAGCAGCGGCGAAATAAAGCCTCCCATGGCGGCGGACCTGCTGGAGTACTACACGGCGGAGCAGCTCAGGGCCCACTTTTTGGGTTTGGGCCTCAGCCTTAAAAGTGTGAGCTTTATGCCGAAACCCCTAAACCCCAATGCGGGGGAAAAGGACCCGGATCCGGCGGAACGGGAAGGCAAAATGCTGTCCGGGGTTTTCAATCGGGTTGCCCGCTCCTGCTTCTATACGATTCAAAAATACGGGGAGTCAAAACTGCCCATGGGCAAAGTGTCGGATGAAGTGATAAGATACGCCCGTGAGACGATACTCAAATACGAAAGGCTCATGTACAAGTTCGAATTCCACTCGATTATGAACCTGATGGACACCTATATCAGAGATGCAAATAAATTCTGGTCCAAGAACATCCGCCTTGCGGGAGAGGACAGGGCCGCCGTGAACCAAGTCCTGATCGACACTTTGCACATGGTGAGATGCGCCATGTCCCTTATGCATCCCATCGCCCCGGAGGGAACCGAACTCCTTCGGGAATATCTGAACCTTCCGGAGGAATTTTGGAGCTGGGAGCACATCTTTGAGACCCTGACCGAATTTTGCGAAAACAGAGGCGAAAAGGAACATCCCATCAGGTTTTTGGAGCCTCGGTTTGATTTCTTTCCCATGAAGAGGATATAAAAAACAAGGGGAGCCGCGGCCCCGAAAAAGCGGCAGATTGAGAGGAAAACATGAACTGGAACAGACTTTTGTCCGACAAGCGGGCGGGGGGAGGAAGCGAAAAACAATCCGACGATTTGCGCACCGAATTTCAGCGGGACTATCACCGCATAATCGGCAGCGCTTCCTTTCGGCGCCTTCAGGACAAGACTCAGGTCTATCCCTTGGACAGAGGAGACTTTGTCCGCACGCGCCTGACTCACTCCCTTGAGGTGGCATCCTTTGCCAAATCTTTGGGCCGTTCCTGCTTCACCGGATTGATGGCAGACAACGCTGACCCGGAAATTGACGAGGGTGTTCGGGAAAGCGCCTGCAGCATTTTGGAGTGTGCCGGTCTGCTCCACGACATAGGCAATCCTCCTTTCGGCCACTTCGGCGAGGCGACCATTCGGGAATGGTTCTCCCAAAACTTGGACAGCCTCGACCCAAATCACTTGCTGACCCGCAGAATGCGGGAGGATTTGCTGAACTTTGAGGGCAATGCCCAAGCCCTTCGGCTCCTTACGAAGCTCCACTATCTTGTGGACGAGCACGGAATGCATCTGACCTATGCCCTGCTGAACACCATAATCAAATACCCGGTTCCCTCCACCGGCATAGACAAGACCGGGGGGGATGTGAAAACCAAAAAAATGGGCTACTATTTGGCGGAGGAGGATTTGTTCCGTGAGATTACCGCCGCCACGGGAGCGGGAGATATGCGATATCCCCTGACCTATCTTTTGGAGGCGGCCGATGATATTGCCTACAAAACTGCGGATATAGAAGACGGAGTGAAAAAGGGCTTAATCTCCCCCGAGGACCTTTTGGACGACCTGAGGAGCCCCCGATATTTCAGTGCCTGCCGGGGAGACCGGGAGAGGGCCGAATATGACGACTGCGTTAAAAAACTCATGGAGCTCGGCAACAGAGCGAGGGAGAGAGGCATCTCCGACCCGGATGTGAACGGAGTGCAAAACTGGATAATCTATGTCCAGACCAAGCTGCTGCGGGGAGCCGGAAAGGCTTTTTCGGACAACTACGAGGCCATCATGAACGGGGAATTTACCTCCGATTTGCTGTCCGTCTCCGATTCGGCGGCCATTTCCGATGCCCTAAGCGGCATAGCCTATGAAAGGGCATTTATATCAAAGCCCATTCTCCGCCTTGAGATTGGGGCCGAAAATATGCTGAGTTTTCTTTTGAACAAATTGGCATATGCGGCCGTGAACTTTGACACGGGAAAGCCTCTGTCCTCCATAGACGAAAAGCTTATGAGCGTGATATCCGATAACTATATACGGAACTATATGTTTCATTCGAAAGGGAAAAGCGAAGGGGAAAAGCTGTATCTGAGGCTGCTGCTGGTGACCGACTCAATCTGCGGTATGACCGACGGCTATGCCAAAAACCTGTATCGGGAACTGAGCGGAATATTATAAGCTCAAAAGAAACCGGGCCGAAAATCAAGAATCAAAAATAAGCAAATATGTAATAATCGAAAATTTACCGTACTTAATCAATACTTAGGAGGAATTGCTATGGCCGACACATTGAAAAGTAAAATTCTCCACATTCTCCACAAGGACTGCAGAATGACCGAGGCCGAAATAGCCAAAATGACGGGAAGCACGGAGGAGAAAGTGGCGGAGCTCATCGCTCAAATGGAAAAGGACGGAGTTATAATGGGCTACGGTGCCAAGGTCAACTGGGACAAGGCCGCGGGGCCCGACTCGGTGACGGCGTATATCGAGCTCAAGGTGACACCTATGGAAAGTTTGGGCTTTGACAGAATAGCCGAGCGGATTTATCAATACCCGGAGGTGAAGTCCGTAAACCTGATGAGCGGCAGCTATGACTTCGGCATCACCGTTGAGGGGGCCAACATTCGGGAGATTTCCGCTTTCATATCCGAGCACTTGGCCACCATGAATTCGGTGGTGGGAACCGCCACCCACTTTGTGCTCAAACGTTACAAATTCGACGGGGTTGTGTGCAAACTTCCCGATGAGGATGACAGGGAGGTAATTTCCCTATGAAGTCCGGCTTTGATACGAACATAAACCACAAACCCTTTAACCCGGAGGCTTTGGTGAACCGCACTGTGTCCGAAATGCCCCCCTCGGGCATAAGGAAATTTTTCGATGTGGCCGCCGAGATGGAGGACTGCATCTCCTTGGGTGTGGGGGAGCCGGATTTTGTGACCCCTTGGCATATTCGGGACAAGGGAATATACTCCCTGGAAAAGGGACACACCCACTATACCTCAAACTCCGGACTCAAAGAATTGAGAATAGAAATAAGCAAATACTTGGAGCGGCGGTTTGGCCTTGAGTACGACCCCCTGACTCAGGTTTTGGTGACGGTGGGCGGCAGCGAGGCCATCGATCTCTTCCTCAGGTCCGTAATCAATCCGGGGGACGAGGTCTTGGTATGCGAGCCCAGTTTTGTGTGCTACAAGCCCCTGGTCCGCTTGGCGGGAGGTATTCCCAAACCCATTGAAACCAAGGCGGAAAACAAATTCCGCCTCACTCCGGAAGAGCTAAGGGCCGCCATAACTCCCAAAACCCGAGCTCTGGTGCTGCCCTATCCCAACAACCCCACCGGGGCCATTATGACCCGTTCGGACCTTGAGGCCATTGCCGAGGTCCTGAGAGGCACGGATATTGCGGTTCTCTCCGATGAAATCTATGCGGAACTCACCTATGGAGGCGAGCGCCATACCTCCGTGGCGGAGCTTGAGGGAATGTATGAGCGCACCGTAATCGTCAGCGGCTTTTCCAAAAGCTACGCCATGACCGGCTGGAGGCTCGGCTATGCCACCGGGCATCCGTCCATAATCAAAGCCATGACCAAAGTCCACCAATACGCCATAATGTCCGCCCCCACCACCGCCCAATACGCCGCCATAGAGGCCCTGAGAAACGGAGACGGGGACATCGAGGTTATGCGGGAGGACTACAACTACCGCAGGCAAGTCATAGTGGAAGGCTTTAATGCCATCGGTCTTGAATGTTTCGAGCCCGAGGGTGCCTTCTATTGCTTCCCCTGCATCAAAAGCTCCGGTATGAGCTCCAACGAGTTCTGCCAAGCGCTCCTCACCCGCAAAAAGCTGGCGGTTGTGCCGGGAGGCGCCTTCGGAGAAAGCGGAGAGGGCTTCATAAGGTGCTCCTATGCCTATTCCATCCAAAACATAAACGAGGCCCTCAATCGGGTTGAAGCCTTTATGAGAGAGATAAGAAATTGACAAGATTATGAGTTTAATCGATAGCCTCAGGGCAAACGGAAACTTGGAGGACGAAGAACTCAAAACCCTCCTTGAGACAACCGAATACGACGAAGAGCTTCGCATTGCCGCGGATGAGGTTCGCAAAACGGTGTACGGCCGGGATGTCTATATCCGAGGCTTGGTGGAGTTTACGAATTATTGCAAAAACGACTGCTTCTATTGCGGAATTCGAAAGTCAAACCGAAATGCCGACCGTTATCGGCTGGCGGAAGATGAGATCTTGGCCTGCTGCGAAGAGGGCTACGGTTTGGGCTTTCGCACATTTGTGCTCCAAGGCGGGGAGGACCCCTATTTCACCGACGAAAGAATCGAAAGGCTTGTGTCGGAAATCCGAAAGCGGTATCCGGACTGCGCCATAACCTTGTCTTTGGGGGAAAAATCCAAAGAGAGCTATCGGAGGTTTTTCGATGCCGGGGCGAATCGGTATCTCCTCCGTCACGAGACCGCCGACGAGGGCCACTACCGCCGACTCCATCCGACGGCCATGAGCCTTGAGAACCGAAAGAAGTGCCTGTTTGACATAAAGGAAATCGGCTACCAGGTCGGAGCGGGATTTATGGTGGGTTCACCCTATCAGACCACCGAGAATCTGATTTCCGATTTGAGATTTTTAAAGGAACTCGGGCCTCAGATGATAGGCATCGGGCCGTATATCACCCACAAGGACACCCCCTTCGGCGGATTTGAAAGCGGCAGCCTTGAACTGACTCTCAGGCTGATTTCCGTATTGCGTCTTATGTTTCCGGGAGCCCTCATCCCGGCCACCACGGCCCTCGGCACCATACACCCCTTGGGCAGGGAAATGGGTCTGAAAGCCGGCGCCAATGTGGTTATGCCCAACCTCTCCCCCCAAAGCACAAGGAAGAAGTATGAGCTCTATGAGAACAAAATCTGCACCGGAGAAGAAGCCGCCGAATGCATAAACTGCCTGAAACAGCGGGTCCAAGCCGCAGGCTACCGGGTGGTGGTGACGAGAGGTGATCCGGCGTCGGAACTCGCCTCTTAGCTTGTTTTGCCGCAAGCGGCAAAAGCGGCGCCTTTTCGGCGGTTCCTCCTTTTTCCCAAAATGTG
>CAZTYF010000015.1:0-47614 GCA_964617455.1 uncultured Oscillospiraceae bacterium
GGAATTATAATACTTAGAATTACTCTCTTTGTTATTCTCTTTCCTTGACTGTTCTTCCCTAACCTCTCTCTCCTCTCTCTTTGACTGTTCTTCCCTACCCTCACTCTTTTCTTTACTTGCCTCACCTATACTATACTCACCTATACTATACTTACCTATACTATACTGTGTTGACAACTTGTCGACATCTTGCCGGCATAGCTCATAACGGCCGTCTTCCAGAACCGTCAGTTGTTTGAATTGTTCGGCAAAAACCGTCGGCGTGCGTCTTGACGGTTGAATTTTGTTCATCAGAAGCCAGTCGGTTACCGCGTAAATTTTATCGTCAAGTTTCAGAATAAAGCCTCCGTCAATCAGCGCCTCCAAATCGGATTCGGAGGCTTGACAGTCTCGCATCAGACGTTTCATCGATGCAAGCAGGCCGTCATCATCTGCGGCTATAACGATTTGCAAATAAAGTGCCTGACCTCCGATTGGCAATTCATAAAAACGATCCGAACATATGACATCTTTCGAAAACATTCGGCGATTTGCCATATAAAACACCTCTTTCGTTTTGTTTTGTTTTTCTATCTGATTACAGTATAGCACATTAAATGTGCCAAGGAGTGCCGTCTTTTCAAAAAGGGCTCGATTATGAATAACAAATCTCTTATATTCCCGGAGCAAACGGGCTACCCGTATAAACACAATACAAAAACCGCCTTGATTTCTCAAAGCGGTTGCCGTCATATATTAAAACGATTAAAGACAGACCTTTGATGCTTGTTTGTAATTCATCCAAGCTGCCGATATAATTCGATTTTTTAACCCCATGGGGTTTATTTTATTTGTCTTAACAGATTTACCATTTCAATGGCGCCCAAAGCACAGTCATATCCCTTATTGCCGGCTTTCGTTCCGGCTCTTTCTATTGCCTGTTCAATGTTGTCGGTTGTGAGAATGCCAAACATAATGGGCACACCGGATTTCAGAGCTTCTGCGGCGATTCCCTTTGAAACCTCCGTGCATACATAGTCATAATGAGATGTGGCGCCGCGAATTACCGCACCCAAGCATATGATGGCATCATACCTTCCGCTCTTGGCCATTTTTGAGGCAACCAAGGGAATTTCAAATGCACCTGGGACCCATGCAAGTTCAATGTCGTCATCCCGGATATCATGGCGCTTTAAGCCGTCTTCCGCACCGGAAATGAGCTTTGATACAATAAACTCATTGAATCTTGACGCCACAATGCCGATTTTGATTTTTGATTCATTGACAACTTTTCCTTCATAAATTTTCATAATATACATACCTCCTTGTATTTTTATATATCATACACAACAATACCGTATTTCCGCCGAGAATCAATGTTTGGGAAAAAATCGAAACAACTTGGGCTTTTACAAATCCAAAATATGGCCCATTTTGTTTTTTTTGGTTTTCAAATAAAACATATCATTCTCGGTAGGTTCCATCTGAATCGGGATGCGCTCAACGATTTCCATTCCAAAGCCCGACAATTGGTATATTTTGTCCGGATTATTGGTCAGCAATCTAAGGGTTTTTGCACCCAAATCCCGAAGTATCTGAGCCCCGATGTAATACTCTCTCATATCGCCCGCAAAACCGAGAGCGATATTGGCTTCCAAGGTGTCCATGCCTTTATCCTGCAATTCATAAGCCCTCAGTTTGTTTATAAGGCCGATTCCTCTGCCCTCCTGTCTCATATAAAGCAGAATTCCCCGTCCTTCTTTCTCAATTGCCGTCATGGCAGAGGCAAGCTGTTGCCCGCAGTCACATCGGAGAGAGCCGAAGGCGTCGCCGGTTAAGCATTCCGAATGAACGCGGCACAGAAGATTTTTACCGTCGCCGATATCCCCTTTCACCAATGCGATGTGGTGTTCTCCGTTCAATTTGTTTACATATCCATAGGCGGTGAAATTCCCGTATTTGGTGGGCAGCTTTGTTACGGCGACCCGTTCCACAAGATTGTCAAACTGCTTCCGATATTCCCGCAAGGCGCCGATGGTAATATACTTTAAATTCCATTTTTCGGCGAACTTCATAAGCTCGTCCCGTCTCATCATGGTGCCGTCATCACCCATAATTTCGCAGCACAGGCCAATGGGCTTGAGCCCTGCCAGCCGCATCAAATCAACCGTCGCCTCGGTGTGGCCCTGTCGGTCGAAAACTCCGTTTTTTTGGGAAATCAACGGGAACATATGACCGGGGCGCCTGAAATCTTCCGGCTTTGAATTTTCATCGGCACACTTAAGAGCCGTCACGGACCGTTCCGCTGCCGATATTCCCGTTTTGGTGGAAATATGGTCAACGGACACGGTGAAAGCCGTCTCATGATTGTCGGTATTTTCCTCCACCATTTTGGGGAATTTGAGCCGCTTGGCAGTTGCGGAATCCATGGGCATACATATGAGCCCTTTGGCATACTTGGCTATAAAGTTTACATTTTCCGTTGTGGCAAATTCAGCGGCGCAGATCAGATCCCCTTCGTTTTCCCGATTTTCATTGTCGGATACGACAATGATCTTCCCCCGCTTCAAAGCCTCAATTGCTTCGGGTATTTCCGAAAAACCCATATTCTGTCTCCCCTTCCTCGGGTCCGTTTTTTTAATCGGCCCGATATAATCTAAAACCCGTTCCTAAGCAAGAATTCTTTTGTTATTCCGTTGGATTTTGCGCCGTTTCCCGTCAAAACTTTTTCGACATATTTAGCAATGCAATCGGTTTCAATATTGATGGGACTGCCGATTTTCTTGAAAGCCAAGGTGGTATTTCCAAGCGTATGGGGAATCACCGATACGGTGAAGCTGTAACCCAAAACTTTCGCCACCGTCAGGCTTATTCCGTCAAGGGCAACCGAGCCTTTTTCGGCGATTTGCCTTGAGAGTTCTCCGGCATTGACGGTGTATATAAAAGAATTTCCGTCCTTTTTGATTCGGGAAATTTTTCCGACGCCGTCCACGTGACCCGACACTATGTGTCCGCCCAAGCGGCCGCCGAGTTTTACGGCACGTTCCAAATTTACGTTTGCGCCCGATTTGAGGGATGCAAGAATCGAACGATTGAGAGTCTCATGGGTTGCATCCGATATAAATGTGTGTTTTGAGATTTCGGTGACGGTCAGGCATACGCCCGACACCGAAACGCTGTCTCCGATTTTGAGGTCGTCGAAAATCACATTTCCCGATACGGTAAGCCTTGAGGAATTTCCGCTGCGGGAAATACTCTCTATTTTGCCGACCTCTTCTATGATTCCGGTGAACATTCGACATCCCCCTCTATCAAAAAATCACTGCCAAGCCTGCTTATTTTTGGATTTTTAATCCCAAATGCATCGGACGGTTTATCCGCTCCCTTGCCTCCGACCGGTGTTTTGGCATCTGCACCCCCGAAAATCTTCGGGGCAATATAGCACTTTATATAATCGACTATACCAGAACTTAAGGCCGACCAGGCTATCTCGCCGCCGCCTTCGATTATAACGCTGTCGATTTCAAGTTCCGCAAGCTTTTTCATGAGCAGTTTTAGGTCAACCTTGCCGTCCCTGCCGGGCACATTGATAATTTGACATCCCGCCTTTACATAGGGCTCGGTCCTATGCTCATCTCCCACGCAGGTCCCGATAATTGTCGGCGTCTGTTTTGCCGTAACAACTACCTTGGACTCAAGAGGTGTATGCAAGTTGCTGTCGCACACTATCCGTATAGGATTGCGGCCGCCCTCTGTGCGGCACGTGAGTTCCGAATTGTCGGCTATAACCGTGTTCACGCCCACAAGGATGGCCGAATATGCGTTTCGGTCTCGATGGGTGTCTTCCCTCGCTGTCTCTCCGGTTATCCATTTGGACTTTCCGGTTACGGTGGCGATTTTACCGTCGGCGGTCATGGCATATTTGAGCATAACATAGGGGTCGTTATAGCTTATATAATGCATAAAAATCTTATTAAGCTCAAGGCATAAATCCTCAAGTACACCGCATACAACCTCGATTCCGAAATTGCGAAGTTTTTCCGCACCCTTGCCGCTCACCTTGGGATTGGGGTCAAGGCTGCCTATATAAACCTTCCCGATACCGCTCTCGATTACCGCATCGACACAGGGAGGTGTTTTTCCGAAGTGGCAACAGGGCTCCAAGGTCACATACATTTCGGCGCCCTTCGGTGATTCAACACAGGATGCCAAAGCATTTCGCTCCGCATGGGGTCCGCCGTATTTTTGGTGGAATCCTTCTCCGATTATAACGCCGTTCTTCACTATCACACATCCCACCATGGGATTCGGTGAGGTATTTCCCCTGCCTTTTGCCGCAAGTTCAAGAGCACGGCGCATATATTTTTCATCCATTTTGAACCGACCTCCGACCAAATTCGTCATTGCAATTTAAATAACAAATAAACCCATCCAAAACAAAAGCTCCGAAAATTTCATTCGGAGCGCAGGTTTTTGAATTTTTCTCAATGAGCCAATTCTCACCGAGCTTCTTCTCCCATCCGGACTTTGACCGTCGGCTTCGGAATTTCACCGAATCATACCATATGGCTTGCGGGCTGTACCGCCGGTAGGGGATCTCACCCTGCCCCGAAGAAAATCTCTTTCCGAAATTATAATACCACACTGCACCGGCCTTGTCAACAAAAAAACGAAAATATCCGCAAGTTTGGAGAAAATCATTTCCCGTACCGCATCGGGTTGACATTTATGCCGATTCGGATTATAATAGGTCTCAAACCTAAAAACCAAACGAAAGATTTTTACAAGACCGACATATAAAAGGAATTATCGGGGCCGAACAAAAAGGGATGACAGTTAAGATGCGGATACAAATTTCGGACCACTTCAGCTATGGTAAATTGATACGTTTTACGACACCGTCAATCGTGATGATGATATTTACTTCCGTTTACGGCATGGTCGACGGTTTTTTTGTGTCCAATTTTGTCGGGAAGACCGCCTTTGCCTCCGTCAATCTCATAATACCCTACCTTCAAATTCTCGGGGGTGTGGGGGCCATGTTGGGTGTGGGAGGCAGCGCCCTTGTTGCCAAAACCTTGGGCGAGGGCAGAGTGAGGAGAGCTCGCCAATATTTCACAATGATGATGTGGATGATGCTGGCATCGGGCATCCTTTTTTCCGTTTTGGGGATAGCTACACTAAGACCCGTATCCTATCTCTTCGGCGCTTCGGAGGCCATGATTGACGACTGTGTGACCTATGGCACAATTTGCCTGATATTCAACACGGCGCTCTTGGCCCAATACACATTTCAAAGCTATTTGGTGGTGGCGGAAAAGCCAAAATTTGCCTTAGGGATTGTGGTTATAGCGGGGTGCTGCAATATGGTCCTTGATTTTATTTTTATGTATGACAAGGCGTTTGGAATGGGGATAGAGGGTGCCGCCCTTGCTACGGGGCTGAGTCAGCTCGTCGCCTCCGTAATTCCGTTTTTTTGGTTTTTGAGCAAACGAAATCGGTCGGCCCTTCGATTCACTCGGACAAGGATTGAATTCAGGCCCGTATTCAAAGCCTGCGCAAACGGTGTGTCGGAAATGCTGTCAAGCGTATCCGGTTCCGTAACCGGGACTTTGTATAATCGCCAATTGATGAAATATGCAGGTGAAAACGGCGTTGCCGCCTATGGTGTCGTGATGTATGCGGCCTTCATCTTTTTGGGAGTGTTCACGGGATATTCATCGGCAGCCGCACCGATAATGAGCTATCATTACGGAGCGGATGACCATAAGGAAATGAAAAACATACTTAAAAAAAGCTTGGTTTTATTGGGCACTTCAGCGATTGTTCTCACCGCTCTTGCCATCGGATTCGCAAGACCTCTTTCTGCCATATTCGTCGGGTATGATGAAGGACTTTTGGATTTGACAACCAAAGCCTTTCGTATATGCGCCGCACCGTTTCTCATAATGTGGTTCAATATGTACACGTCCTCGTTTTTCACTGCGCTGAACGACGGGCCCGTATCGGCTGTCATTTCATTTATGAGAGCTCTTGTCCTGCCGGTTATATGCATAATCGTTATGCCGATTATCTGGAAACTTGACGGAGTATGGTATTCCTTGGTGGCAAGCGAATGCCTCGGGATTTTTGTTTCCCTGCGGTTTATGTTGACAAGAAGGAAAAAATACGGCTACTGAAGTAAAAGTACCGCAAAGGGACGAATCTCCCGTCAAAGCTCCCTTTTAAACTCGGATATTCTGTGTCTGAAATTGGGGGTCTCCCCTCTGAGTATATCTTTTCTGCGGAGCATCTCATCGAGCCTTAGGATATAGTCCTTGGGCTCTTTTACATTGAACGTCCGTTCAATTCGGTCGGTCTCTCTGTCTACCGTCTTTGTGACTCCGCCGCAGCCCATGGAAATTATGGTTTGGATTTCCTCCATGATGTATATATTATACAAAGATTCATAGCCGGGCAAAGCATAACCCACGTTTTCGAGATTTCCAAGCTGATATTTTTGACGGTACATATAATAAGGCCTCTTACCTTTGGAATTCAAAAAATCCCGCCCATAATCAACCATTTGGTTGACGGTGTCCGCATCGGTCAAAGAGTATTCGCTAATTTTTTCATTGAGCCTTGAGGACCGTTTTATGCTCATCACGTGTACCGTGGTATCGGTGGGCTCAAGAGCCTCAACCTGATTTAAGGTATATTTAAACATATCGATGGTTTCTCCCGGAAGCCCTGCGATTACGTCCATATTTATATCATCAAAGCCCATATCCTTGGCCATTGCCATTGCATTTTCGATATCCCGAGCCGAGTGGGCACGGCCTATGATATGAAGAGTCTCATCGTTCATGGATTGGGGATTTATACTTATTCGGGTAACATTATGGCGCTTCATAATTTTCAATTTTTCCCTGTCTATGGTATCGGGTCTGCCTGCCTCCACCGTGAACTCCCTAACCTTGGACAAATCGAATTCGGATTCAAGGCATGAGAGCATTTCTTCCATTAAATCGGCACTCAGGGCGGTGGGAGTTCCTCCTCCGATATATACTGTTTCGACAATGTCTTTCCTCTCATTCACAATGGCTGCGGTATAGGCAATTTCTTTCTTAAGGGCGGCAACATAATCCGGCATCAGCTTTAGGGCTTTTTTTGAGCCGTTTGTGACAAAAGAGCAATAGAGACAGCGGCTGGGGCAAAAAGGAATTCCCACATACAGACTGATGCCTCTGTCGTACATTTTTTTTCGCACGGGAACAAGGGCCCTTGCACATTCAAGAGCAAGGGTGGCCTTTTGGTATTCTGTTTTGCATTCGGTAACAAAGTAATCAATTATCTGCTCATCGGTCATTCCCTTATCAAGGAGTTTGGTCGCTATTTTGGCGGGGCGAATTCCGGTGAGCACACCCCACGGATTTGCTGCATTCATTTTCTTTCTCAAATAGTATTCTATTTCAAGTATATGTTATTTTTTCTTTCGTTGCCGACGGTGGTCGACTCACCATGCCCGGGATAGAGTGGAGTTTTATCGTCAAAAACCAGCAGTTTTTTCTTTATGGACTCAATTTCGGTATTAAAATCTCCGGTGGGCAAATCCGTCCTTCCGATACTCTCAAAAAACACGGTGTCTCCGCAAAAAACGTAATCCCCGAATTTTAAACACATACTGTCAACAGTATGGCCCGGTGTGTAAATCACCTCAAAATCATAGTCCCCGAAGCTTATCTTTTCACCATCCGCCACCGTTTCGTCCGGTTCAAAAGTCTCAACAACCCCGCCGATGTCCACGCTGCAGTTCTTTTGAAAATCGCCCAACACCTCTATGCCTCTTACATGGCTGTATACGGTAGCGCCCGTAAGGGCTTTCAGTTCTTTAAGTCCGCCCACATGGTCATAGTGCCCGTGGGTTAGGATTATGAGTTCAACATCACAGCCCTCGTCTTTTGCGGTGTCACATATCAGGGAACCGTCGGCAGCCGGGTCGATAACCGCAGCCTTTTTTCGTTTCATGTCGCAAAAAACATAACAGTTGGTCTGAACCGGGCCCAAAATCAATCTTTTTATCTTGACATAGTCCATAATATCAGTCTCCTTAATGGCGCCGTCTGTTGACGGAGATGACTCCTTTTAATTCCTTCACATTCCCGATTATTTTGTCAAGTTGTTTTGTATTCTCAATCTGAGCCGTAACCTCCACGATGGCAAGACCGTTCTTCCCCGTCCTTGCATTGACATTGGTGACGGGCGCCTTGGTGTCGTTTATGATATTCATAATGTCAACCAACAGATTTACGCGGTCGGATGCGGTGATGGTTATCGTTGATTTATAGGATTGGGGATTTTCGATATCCTCAATCCAATGAACCGAAATCAGCCTGCCTCGTTCTATCTCATTGCTCCGGGCATTGATTATATTCAAACAATCCGCTCTGTGTATTGCAACACCTCTGCCTCTTGTAACATATCCGACTATATCGTCTCCGGGCACGGGATTGCAACAGTGAGAAAACCGAACCATACAATTTTCGATTCCCTCAACGGCCACACCGCTGTTGTTGCTCTTGCCGCCGGGTTTGACTTTGATGGGCACATCAAGCTCCGCGGGAGTAACTTCCCTCTCAAGAAGCATACGCCTTTTTGATTCGGATATAAATCGATTGACGAACCTTGTGGCATTTACTCCGCCGTAACCTACGGCAGCATACAAATCATTTAATTCGTTAAAACCGTATCTCTTTAGGAGCGGGTCCACAAATTCGCTGTCTTCTATATATTTGGAGGGTATATTGTTTTTGGACATCTCTTTTTCGAGAGTCACTCGGCCCTTCTCTACATTTTCCTCCCGATTGACTTTTTTGAACCATTGATTGATTTTGTTTCGGGCCTCATTGGTTTTGCAGATCTTGAGCCAATCAATATTGGGTCCATGAGGGGTGGAACTTGTGATTATATCGACAAAGTCGCCGTTTTGCAGCACATGAGACAGCGGAACAATCTTTCCGTTGACTTTTGCGCCAATCATTCTGTTGCCTACGGCACTGTGAATTTTATAGGCAAAATCTATCGGAGTGGATCCGTAGGGCAAAGCCTTAACATCGCCTTTTGGCGTAAACACGAACACCTCATCGCTGAACATATCGATTTTCAGAGTTTCCATAAAATCATCGGGATTGGTCGTTTCTTTTTGAAGTTCCAAGAGATTTCTTATCCACTCCAATTTCTCGTCCATATCATCGGCGCCGCTTTTGCCTTCTTTGTATTTCCAATGGGCAGCAATACCGTTTTCGGCAATATGGTGCATCTCCCAAGTCCTTATTTGGATTTCAAAGGGGGTGCCTCCCGGTCCGATCAAAGTGGAATGAAGGGATTGGTACATATTTGGCTTGGGCATTGCTATGTAATCCTTGAATCTTCCGGGCATAGGCGTATAAAGCTCGTGAACCATACCAAGGACAGCGTAACAGTCGGCCACGGTGTCAACAATAACCCGCACGGCAAACAAATCATAGATTTCGTCTATGGTTTTATTTTGCATAAACATTTTCCTGTATATGCTGTAAAAATGCTTGGCTCTTCCGTAGGTTGTGGCTTTTATATGCATCTCATCAAGCTTTTTGTTGATGATTTCAATGATTTCGCTGATGTATTGCTCTCTTTCTTCCCGCTTTTGAGCAATATTATCCACAATTTCATAGTAGCCTATAGGGTCAAGATACCGAAGGGCCAGGTCCTCAAGTTCCATCCTTATCTTCGCCATACCGAGACGATGAGCCAAGGGGGAATATACCTCCAAGGTCTCTCGGGAGATGTCTCTCTGTCGGTCTTCCGGCATATATCGCAATGTGCGCATATTGTGCAGCCTATCCGCCAATTTTATGATAATGACCCGCACATCCTTTGCCATGGCGAAAAACATTTTGCGCAGAGTTTCGACCTGCTGCTCTTCCTTTGAGGAATAGGGAATTTTGGTCAGTTTGGTAACACCGTCCACCAGCATAGCCACGGTTTCGCCGAACTCCCGCACCAAATCTTCCCGAGTGGCATCGGTATCCTCAACCACATCATGAAGGAGAGCGGCGCAAATAGACTCAGTATCGAACTCCATTTCGGCTATAATCGAAGCAACCTGAATCGGATGGTTGACAAAAGGTTCTCCGGATCTGCGTTTTTGACCCTTGTGGTGTAGGACGGCATAGTTATAAGCCTTCTCAACTTGAGAAAGATCGCCGGTTTTATTATATTTTCTGATCAGTTCAATTAAATCGGAAAGATCGTTGCCCTTCATTTGCCGCAGGTGCCTCCGTCATAACATTCGTGTGATTTTGCCTTTCAAAGGCTCGGTTGAGACCCTCCCCTTTGATAATATCGTTTTTATAATTTTAGGCGCAAGGATGTCCCCTCACGCCCAAACGTTTATTTTGATTCCGTGGGTCTCATATCTTTCAAAATCAGCTGTACATTTTGGAATCCTTTGTAATCGTTAATGTCAAGTGCAAATGCAACATCTATGAAATCGCCCTCTTCAAAGCTGCTGTAATAGTCGCCCATACCGAACCCCACAGCGTCAAGGTATTTTCCGTCTTTGAACAGGGTCATTCTCAGGTGCTTACCTTCACTCATCACACTGATTCTGTGAATTTTGATGTTTCGAACAGCAAATACGGGAGTCGGGTTATTGACGCCAAAGGGCTGTAACCTGTTTATATCATGAACGGTGTCAAGGGTTATATATGTCACCTTTATTTGGGCATCAAGGGAAATTTCAGGCACTCGATTTACCTTTTCCGAATTGACCTTTGCATATTCGTTTATCTTTTTCCTGAAAGCTTCAATATTTTCGGATTTGATTGTCAAGCCGGCAGCCAACTCATGTCCGCCGAATTTTTCCAAAAGGTCCGCCGAATCTTCAAGAGCGCCGAAAAGGTTAAATCCGGTGACGCTTCTGCCGCTTCCCTTTGCGGAATCCCCGTCAACCGCAAACAGAATCGACGGCTTGTAATACTTCTCGGTTATTTTCGAGGAAACAATTCCCACAATACCGTGATGCCAATTTTCATGGGGAATTACCAAAATGTCGTCATCTTTGATTTCGGGATGTTCATCAATATATTCAAGGGCCTCCTTGAACATCTTTTGCTCGGTTTGCTGGCGCAAAGTGTTTTCATGACAGAGAGACTCGGCCAACTCCGCAGCTTTATTTTTATCATCCGTCAGAAACAGTTCAACGCTGGTGGATGCACAGCCCAACCGTCCGCTGGCATTTATTCGAGGAGCAATTGTATAGCCTATCGTGGAGGTGGTTATCGCTTTTCCGTTGGTAGAGACATCTATTAATGCCCTTAGGCCCACATTCTTGGTGGAATTGAACTTCTTTAGGCCTTCGGTAACAATAACCCGATTCTCATCAATCAGAGGCGAAATATCCGCAACCGTGCCGAGGCACATCAAATCGGCATATTCGTCCATGATATTTTCAAGAGGTTCGCTTTTGTCAAGGGCCTGAATCAATTTAAAAACAACACCCACACCGGCAAGGCTCTTGAACGGATAATTGCAATCCTTCCGTTTGGGGTCAATGGCCGCAAATACATCGGGAATCTTTTCCTTGCACTCATGGTGGTCCGTAATAATGAAATCAATTCCTATGGATTTGGCATACTCTGCCTCCTCTACAGCAGTTATTCCGGTATCCACGGTTATGACCAATTTGGTGCCGTCGGCTCTGATTTTGTCAAGCGCTTCTCGGTTGACGCCATAGCCCTCCACCATACGGTCGGGAACATAAAATCCCACATCAATGCCCATCTTCTCCAGTTGCTTGTAGAGTATGGCAATAGAGGTGATTCCGTCAACATCATAATCGCCATAGATGGTAATCTTTTCCTTGTTTTTGCTCGCCATCAAAATCCGCTCCACAGCCTTATCCATATCCTTCATCAGAAACGGGTCATGAAGCTGAGTGAGATCTCTTGACAGGAACTTGCTGATTTCCTCATCATCTCTTATGCCTCGATTATAGAGTATTATAGCCGTCAAGGGCGAAATCTTGAAAGCCCTCGAAATCTCAAGCACCCTGTTTTTGTCAAACTGTTTAAGAATCCATGTCTTTTTTAACATACGAATATATCTCCCCAAATAAATTGATTTGCAAATAGAACAACCTTGTTAGTAATTCTATCATTAGTCCCCCAAAAAATCAACATATTTTTAAAAATTTTTCATTTTTTGAGGTAACAATAAGACAAAAGTGCCGTTTTTCATGATTTTTCTTGTCGTATTCCTCAACGGACCTTTGATTTTTCCGTAATCGCAACCGATTTTTCAGCTATCCTGGATTAAAATATCAAAAAATATGCTATAACAGCCAAGCCCAAAACTATCCTGTATACGCCAAATGCCTTGAAATCGTGTTTTTTTACAAAATTTATAAGGAATTTTATAGCCGCCATTGAAACCACATAGGCCACAATAAGGCCGACCAACAAAACGACTGCTTTCCCTCCGGTCATAACAAGTCCGTATTTCAGAATTTTGAGCAGACTGACGCCGAACATAACCGGAACAGCCAAGAAAAATGAAAATTCCGCGGCAATTTCCCGAGAACATCCCACAAGCATCGCGCCCAATATGGTCGAACCCGAACGGGATGTTCCCGGTATGACAGACAAGACTTGGAATAATCCAATCAGCAAAGCGGTTTTGTATGTCATCCCATTCATATCCTTCACAAGGACTTTTCGAGGGTGTCTTTCGATGATAATAAAAGCGATACCGTAGATGATAAGAGCGGCAGATACAACCGCCCAATTTTCAAACCTTTCCATAATCGGGTCAAGGAGCAAACCTATAACCGCAGCGGGCAAGCAGGCAATAATCACCTTGAACCACATCTGCCACGTGTCGGATTTTTCCGCCTTTGTTTTGCTCGGTGAAAACGGGTTAAGTTTGTGAAAATAAAGAGTCACAACCGCCAAAATCGCACCAAGCTGAATCACATAAATATATAAGTCCGATGCGGTAAAACCGGTATTGCGCATAAACTCATTGACCAAAATCATATGGCCCGTTGAGCTTATGGGCAACCATTCGGTTATTCCCTCAACAATTCCCAAAATGACCGACTTGAAAATTTCCAAAAAGTTCAATTGTAAATTCCTCCGAAATTATGTATGCAATAGCCAGTGTCCCGAAATGAAATTTAGGCTCCGAGACACACTATGAAATATATTCCGTTTTTTCAGATTAAGTTCGAAATATCGATGTTTTCGCCGGATATGGCAACAACCGCACCCTCTTTTGCCTCGGGAGCGTCGGGATGGGCAATAAGCCATTTATTGCAGGCAAATAAGCGTTTATCCTCATCATTGGTGACTTTTATTTGAGGCATATCATAGTTGGTGCCCTTAGGCAGCACAATAACAACCCGAAATCCCTCGTCCTTTTTTGCGCTGCACGGTGCATAATGCAGAGTAGTGGCATAGAGTTCCACGGCCGTGCCCTTCGGGCACAAAAATGCCTCTGCATTTGCGGAATCATAGGCTCCCTCCCGAGCGTCCCACAAATTACCCAATAACAAAACCGCATCATCCGCAGCTATGTCAATCTCGCTGTCTCTGTGATATTCAAGACAGTTGAGCTTGGTGTTGGTACCGTTGCAATATCCGATTTGAATGGGCATACCCCCATATACATTGTCCCTTAAATATTCTTTGGCATCAAGCGCTTCAAGTTCCGGGCACGACGGCACATAAACAACATCATTCGGTTTCGGAGAGCAACTTTCGAGAGTTGAAAGAAGTTCGCTCCAATCATAGCCCTCAACTATTCTGCCGTATTTGCAAAAGTCCTCGCTTTTTACCGATTTAATCGTCAAACTCATCTTTTGTTCCTCCATATATTTATTTTTTAACATTGAATTTCCCTCGTTATTTTTGAACCTTCAAAACTCGATTCCCCGGCAGATACACCTCGGTCAATCCATTCATATTGCTCATCTGCACTAAGTATAGCATCGGTCGAATACCTTGTCAAGGCAAAGAGTATTTCCTATGTCAAGTAAGTCGGGCTTTTGGCTGTCGTTGCATTTTTCGCCGGGATTTACCTATATCCATGGCACATTATTATACCGCAATCATCTGATTACGATGGTTATATTCGTGGCACCTAAGCGCATCTCGGTAAAAATGTCGCTGCCTTGCTCTATATCGGTGGCATCCCCGGCATAGAGTTTCTTGGTGCTTTTATTATAGACATAAACAGAGCCTCCGGAGGGTATCGTTCTGAGTATTTCTCCGTCTCCGGGCGACAAAAGGCATTTGTTTGAAAATCTGTTATTGACCGTGCCAAATGCCGTATACAACTCACTGTAGTACTGTTCGTCGGTCAAAGGACCATAGTCACCGAGGTTTTTCTCGTAGTATACACCGGTTTCGATAATATCTTCGGTAAGCAGCATCCTAAAGCCTCGACAGACTCCGTCCCGTTCCGAAAATTGGAAGACCTCTCCGGGGCTGAAAGGATTTTCGCCGTCTTTTGTGGACCTTTCGGTATAGTCGGGAAGCCAAGAGCCTGTCACATCCGTTGCACCTTCGGGATCAAATTGCAATTCCCTGCTTTCTCCGTTAACATAGCCCGTAAGACTCAACCGTGTTAAACCGTCATCACCCACAAATATGCCCGCATTTTCCACAACAAAGACCGGGCTGTAATTATAAACGGTACCCGCATCGTCACTTTTAATCACAACGGCACCTGCAACATATTCATCACTTAGGTCAAAAATCTCCGTGTTATAAGCCATATCGGAAAGGAGTTCGGATTTGTCGGTAACCCTATATTTTGTGACATCGAAAATATCGGATGCGCCGCTTGGTATTATAAACACTTTCGTTGCGGAATCCAACTGATATTTTGAAGCAAAAACATTCAACCCATCGTAATATTTTGAGGATTCGGATACATAATTTCGAGAGAACCGCTCTCCGTTTGGGATACCGATGGCATCCGTTGCCGTCAGAAGCTCCGAAATTGTGCCGTCCTCCTCGGAGGAAAACTTCACAAGTCCGGGTGTGAGGGTCGAAAATTTGTCAAGGGAAAATCTTTCTCCGTTCAATATGGAAGAAGACTTTGCAATCAATATCTCCGCCTTGCCGGTCTCGGTTACAATCCTCAAAAGTACACTGTCCGAAAAGGGATCTCCCGAAGAATCCACGGATTCCAAATAACCATATCTCAGGTCGGAAACTGTGCCGACAATATCTGCGATATTTCCGTTTATATCAAGATAGGCCGTAATTTCGCCCCGAGAAGGATCGACCCGATAATTGCCTGTTTTGAAATATTCAGATGCCGAATAGGCTTGTCCGTCAATGATATACTCGTTTTCCGTAGGATTAACTTTTTCGATATATCCCGTGGCAGTGTCTACGGAAATTCTGATATCGACAATCTTCCCATCCGAACTCCTTGCCACATTCACAACCGAACCGTCGCTCAGCATATAGCCCGGAGAATACTCTGTTCTATCCCCGTCATATCGAACCATAACGGCCTCGGCATCGGCAAGATTGAGATTGACGGCTCCGGTATTCTTGTCGTTAATCACTCCTCCGAGACGCACGGAGCTTGTCGGAATATATGTATCAAAGTCATATATCATAAGATAATCTCCGCCGTCCGGGTTCGAGATTATTTTCATAAATCCGCATCCAAAGGGTAATTCTTCATCATTCAACAGTCCAACCCGTGTCAGGTATTGATAGTTATAGATAACTTTGGTGTCGTCCGAAAGTTTTCTTCTCTGCTCCCGTCCGTCTTTGGTAAAATAAACGACGCCGTCGTCAAAACCGTCATACTCGCAAAAATCCAAATCTATTACATCCGTGCCGCTGCTCTTTTCGAAATATACGGCTGTATATTCACTTCCGTTTTCTTTAAGGTACACGGTGCCTTGTATCCCAAGATAGGGCAGCATATCAAAATCTCCCGATTGATATATTTTGTCTCCGAGCATAAAACGATTGCCGCTTGTGTTATTTTCTGCATAGACACTTGCCGACCCCACATCGGTTACTTCGCCCTCATATGTGACAATATTATGATATCGGCCGAGGATTGTTTCGCTACCGTAAGAATAGGCGCCGCTCTCACCGTATATGTTTTGAGTAACCACAGAAATGTCAAGGGCGTTATTCATCAATAGGGCGGCGTCTCCCCGAATCAGCGGACTATCGTAGTCCGAACCTAAGCCATCAAGAAGAGACAGTCTTGCGGCTTCCCTTATGAAGCCCTCGGGATATCCGCCCCTGTCCAAGGCATAGGCGGTATACCCCAAAGAAGATACCATGATTTTGGTGGCATCTTTTAAGGTTATATTCTCCTCGGGACAGAAATTCCCTTTTTCATCTCCGTTGACAACTCCGAGAGAATAGAGAGCATATATGGCTCCCGCACCCCAATAGTCCGGGTCCACATCGGAAAACACCTTTTTGAAATTTTCGGGGTTTACGGTCTCATTCAGAGCAAGGAGTTTTGAAATCATAGAGGCAAATTCGGAACGGGTAATCGTCCCTTTCGGATTAAATCGCGAATTGTCGTATCCGCTGACAAGGTCTAAATTTTTAAGTTTTGCCGTGGCATCATAGTAATTCGTGCCGATACAATCCGAAAATCCGATATCATCTGTAGTTCGACTCTTGAGTTCTGCGCTTTCAAGGCATGGGGACCAGGGGGTGCCGCCCACATTTCCGAAGGTGATCTTGATTTTCTTCGCATCCTCCGGAAGCTTCTTCAAGCTGTAATGAACCGGAATCCATTTTCCGGACACCGAATCGGTGGTTATAATCGGATTGATTTTTTTGTAATTTTCACCGTCCAAGGTGTACTCAAAAGTGAAATGGGAAACAGCCTCATTCGGAGCATAGGCTGCATTAAAAATCGGATATCCCTCTTGAGGCAGTTCATATTCAATCCATTCCGCATCGGAAGTGACTCTGATGAGATGGGTGTCGTCGCCGCCGAAGGCATACTTGTTTTCCTCGGTTACAATATCAATGACAAGGCCTTCACTCTTGGCCGCGATTTTGGAAAAATCCGCAAAATCGTCAAAAAGTTCGCTCGTCGAATTCTCATCGGCATATACGCAAACCGCCGATAAAATCCCGATTACGGCCGCTGCCGCGACCAAAAACGCGGCAAGTCTTCCAAATATCCGTTTTTTTGTTTTTGAACCCATTTTGCCATTCTCCATATCCATTCTCCGAATTAAATGATTTGCTTGATCTATTCAAATGTGTAGACCTTTTTCCCGCCGTCTTTCATGGTTTTCTTAAGATCAATCATACGCTGATTCTTACTTCCCCTAAACCTTACGGTAAGACTTTTTTCACTGAGAATAAATCTGCCGTCGATTAAAACATCGGCCACATTCAAAAGCCTCAAAATATCGGGGTCGCTTTTACCCATCTCATAGAGCTGTTCAAAGGTGTATCCGGAATAAACAGTCACATTTTTGTCCAGGCGGACAATCTCCTCTCCCAAATCCGCCAAAGGGCCCGCCTGGCAAAAGGGCTCCCCGCCCGAGAAAGTTATGCCGCTGAGGAGAGGATTCTTCTTGAACTCTTTGAGAATATTCTCCGTGTCCTCTTCCTTTCCTCTGTCAAAATCGTGAGTCTCCGGATTGTGGCAACCCGGGCAGTGATGAGGGCAGCCCTGCACAAAGAGAACATATCTTATACCTTCACCATCGGTTATGGATTCAGGCACGACGCCCGCCATTTTAAACTTACTCAATGCTGTCCACCGCCTTTTTCGTTATATATGCAATATCGATAATGCTGATTTTATTATCCTGATTTATATCTCCGTCCCGGATGCTTGCCCAATCATCCGAATCGATCCTTTTACCGTAATTTTTGACAATAATGTCAATATCGGCCTTATCAACGGAACCGCTCCCATCAAGGTCTCCCCAAAGAGCTTTTTTCAATTTTGGCCTGAGCTCGGCAACAAACTCACCTAACTCGGCCCGAATCGTAAATTCTCCACCGTCCTTCATATCGCTTGTTACGGTTATAACGCCGCTATCCGATATGGAAAGGTCGGGAATATCACTGTCGGTGATTGAAAGCTTCATCTTGCCCGGGTAGGGCTCCCCTATTTGGTCCGTTAGGGTTGCGACATACTTGTAATCTCGACTGCCATACAGGGGGATAATCGGCTCTGTCTCGCCCTCTATCACAGCCCCCGTCGGGCGAGGCGCACCCACCGTGGCCGTAATTTTTGAAATTAAAGGAGTCCAGCTGTTTATTGTTTCGGGATAGTTGATTTTTATATAGGGCATATCATCCGCCGCATCAATCGTATAATCCCCCCGAGTCCATTTATTCTCTGCCTCAAGGTATGAGACCGTAAAATCTCCGTTGCTCCAATTTTCTCCTTCTCGAGATAATTCAAAGGAAAAATCTCTCACCGGCTCTCCCCCATAGAAGTATGTTTCCGCTCGAATTTCCTCACAGTAGGGAATTTTATATACGACAAAGGCATTCCCGGGGCCCGGTCGTTGAAATGTTGTGAAATCATCATAAAAAGCACTGCGGCTTCCGTCATCGGGAATCTCATAGGCATAGATGTTTTCGAAAGAATAGAGCTCCTCTGTGCTCTCACAATCAAAAATTACATCCTCGCGGAAAGGGGTATCGGTCGGAGCCTCCGTTGACCCGGGTTCATAACTCGGTTCGGGCAAAGGCGTCTCTGTGGGGCGCTCCGATTCTGCGGGTCCCCTGCTCTCCGACGGCTCATCCGAACCGATTTCATCTTCGGGCAATTCCGCAACCGGTATGAAATCGTCGTTTTTAGCCGGTTTTCTTCCCTTCGGTGTGGAAAATCCTTCCGAATCCGAAGACGGTTTCGGACCGATGGAGGGCTCGGCAGTCTCCCCTCCGATTGCATCAAGGAGGTTTACCGTCATTTGCGCCGTCTCGGCTCTGCTGATGCTGTCAAGAGGACGGAAAAATCCGTCGTCATCGCCGTTAACAATGCCCATCATATAGAGCTTATCAACATATCCCACAAAGATTTCGTCGATTTCATCTTCGTCTGCAAAATTAACATTGAGCCGCACATCATTTTGAAGAAGGTTCAATGTATCAATGGCGCGACTTATAATAGCGGCAGCCTCTTCACGGGTAATGTCTCCATTGGGTCGAAAGGTTCCGTCATCATAGCCGTTTATGATTTCAAGCTTATATGCGGCGGAGATGTAAGGTGCATACCATTCAGCGACATCCACATCTTCAAAGTTCGATGTTGCCTCGGAGGGAAGTTCCGCTCCAAGGGCAGTGAGCACAATTTTGCAAAATTCGGCTCGGGTAACATTGCTGCCCGGATGAAATCCTCCGTCCCGATACCCTTCCACAGATCCCAAATTGTATAGTTTCTCTATGGCATCTTTTGCCCATTCATAACCCGACAGGTCATTAAAAATATCTCCGTTCAAAGATGGATATTCATAGTTAGGCTCATCCGAAGCTACGGGTTCCAAATTTTGAGCCGTCCCGGTGACGGTGTTAGGCATACCGTTCACTGAAAACATACCTCCGCCTCCGGAATATCCGCCGCCGCCAAAACCACCGTTTGCCGCAGGTCTTGAAACGATTGGGATTGTAAGGTTCGAGTTCATATTTTCAAATTCTTCATATCCCATGTCGGAATTTACGACGGCGGCCCACAACAAGGTCACTTCCCCCGTTCCCGCTTTTCGGGCGATGAATTTCAGAGTGGCCAATGCCTCTTTGATACTGCCGACTTCGGTTTTTGAAAAAGCAAGTTTCACTTTTCCGGGTTCTTCTTTTTCGGCGTATACTCCGCCTGTCAAACCGCTTTCGGCTTCCTTATATGAAAGAAAATCCTCGTTATATTCAAACTCAAACTCATAGCCCCAAAGATTTCGAATATCGCCGGAGTCTGCCTCCGCTCGAACGTAGACCTCATCTCCGACGGTGATATTTGAAACGGGATTTATAAGGGTCAGTCGGATTCCCGTGTCTGTCTTATAAGGTGTATTTGTTTCCGCTGCCGCCGAAGAGAGTAGCAGGGCAAAGGCAGCAACCGAAGCAATGGCATGTTTTGCAATATACCGTAGGTTTTTCACAATATATCTCCCCTCTTAATAGCACCAAAGGAGACGGAATTTGTTTTGCCTCCGTCTCCGAGTTCGGCCCTATCTTTCAAAAAATGCCTTATATGCCTTGTGAGCCATATATATGTCAAGTTTCCCTGCGGTTTCATAGGGTGAATGCATGGAAAGGAGCGGAACGCCCACGTCCACAACGTCTATATCCAAATTGGCCACAAAACCCGCGATTGTGCCTCCTCCTCCTCCGTCAACTTTACCCAATTCGCCGGTTTGCCATTTAACATCCGCATCGTTGAATATTTTTCTGATTTTTGCCATCATTTCGGCATTTGCGTCACTGGCCCCGCTCTTTCCGCCTGAGCCGCTGTATTTCATAACACCGATACCGCCGTTGATAACGGGGATATTGTTCTTTTCAACCGTATCGGGATAGTCGGGGTCAAAGGCGGCACACACATCCGCCGAAAGGCACAAAGATTTTGAAATTGTCTCCCGCAACTTCAAATCGGTGTAATTTTTTTCGCATTTGTCGACTATCTTTGCCATAATGTTTTCGAAATATCTTGACCTCATTCCGGTATTTCCAATGCTGCCGATTTCTTCTTTGTCAACAAGGAGGCAAACCGCCGTATAATCGGGGGTTTTCAGCTCCGCCACAGCGGTTAGGGCACCATAGGCGCACACTCTGTCATCATGACCGTAGGCGGCGACCATGGACCTGTCAAAGCCCAAATCTTTTGCCTTGTATGCAGGGACGGCTTCAATTTCGGAGCTTACGAAATCCTCTTCCCGAATATCGTATTGCTCATTAAGGAGCTTTAATATGTTATACTTAACTTTGTCTTTAATCTCCTTATCTTCCATCTCGTCGGGATACTCTGCATTGCCTAAAATTATATTGAGGGTCTCTCCGGGTATTGCTTCCGTCATCTTTTTCTGCATTTGTTCCTTTGCCAAATGTGGCAAAAGGTCTGTCACCATGAATGTGGGGTCTTCATCTTTTTCACCCACATTGATTTTTATCTGAGTTCCGTCCTCAAGAGCCGCAACGCCGTGCAATGCCAAAGGTACCGTTGTCCACTGGTACTTTTTGAGCCCTCCGTAATAATGGGTCTTAAAGTAAGCAAAATGTCCGTCCTCATAAAGGGGATTGGGCTTTAAATCCAAACGGGGTGAATCTATATGAGCACCTACGACAGACAGACCTTCGGTTATGGGTTCGCTGCCGATAACCGCGGCAATAATGCCCTTGCCCCGGTTGATTGTGTACACTCTGTCTCCCGCCTTTAGCTTATCCAAGGAATCCAACATCCTAAAACCCTTGTCTTCAAGATATTTTTGCGCTTCCCTGACAAACTCCCGCTCCGTCTTGGCACGATTCAAAAATTCCTTATAGTCCTCGCAATACCCGTTCATAACCTTTGTCTCGGTCTTGCTCAATTCGGAGAGCTTGTTATTGTTGTTTTTGTTTATTAAATTTTTTGACATATACGGTTCCTCCTTTTTTGACCGATAAGCCTTATTCCGGCTATCGATTATTGATCTATTGTTCACGTTTTTCGTACAATTCCCGATATTTTTCGTATGATTGGTTCACACCTTTGACATAGTCAGCTGTTTCGGGAAAGGGGATTTCCCCGAGGCCTCCGTTGCCGTCGGAGTAATCGCTGTTTGCCAGCCATTCGTCAACATTGCCTATTCCGCCGTTGTAAGCAGCCACGGCAATGGGAATATCCCCGTCATAGCGTTTTAGGAGCCAGGACAGATAATATGTTCCCAAATGTATGTTGGTATCCGGATCATATAAATCCTCCGGTAAATTTACATCCATATCTATTTTTCTGGCGCAATCCCCGGCTGTATCCTCCCGAATTTGCATCAGTCCGTATGCGCCGGAGCCGGACAGAGCGGTTCGGTCAAATTTACTCTCGGTACGTATCACCGCATACACCAAGTATTTGTCCAGGTCGTAATTATCCGAATATTTTTCAACTATGGCCTCATATTTGACGGGATACTGTCTCCGCATAATCTCGCTCCTTAGGGCATATATATGATCATCGACCATTCCGTACAGGCGATAACCGCCATACACAACTCCCAAAATGATAACAATCAAAAGCAGACCTTTGAGAATTCTGTGCTTTTTGCGGCGCCCGGTTTTCTTACGCCCGGATGACCTTGTCCGAGTTGATTCTCTCATAGTTTTATATCAGCCTTTCGTAAAGCTCTGTCACTTTGGTTTTGAGATCTTCCAAGTCATCGGTGTTGTTTTCAATGACATAATCGGCTCGCCTTGCAAGCTCCTCATTCGTAAGTTGGTTCTTTATCCGAGCAATAACATCGGAGCGACTCGATTTATCCCGCCTCATTACCCTTCCGATTCGAACCTCATCCTCAGCCGTTACCGCAAGGGACTTGTCATATCTCACGGAAAAGTCCTCGGCAAAGAGCAGCGGTGCATCGAAAACGATTATCGATTCATCAAACCTGCCGCTATCCTCCGCCCACCTTGCTTGCTTTTCCATAGAGGAAAGTATGTGCTTGTGGGTAATTGAATTAAGGGCCTCAAGGTCCTTATGAGAGGCAAACACAATATCCGCCAAAGTCCTTCTGTTTATTGTTTCATCCGGATTTAAAATTCTGTCGCCAAACCTTTCTGTGATTTCATCATATGCCTTATTACCCTTTTTCAGTATTTCCCTTGATATTTTATCGGCATCCACGATATATGCACCCAAGGAGCGAAAAATTCTCGCCGCGGCACTCTTCCCGGAGCCAATCCCGCCGGTGAGGCCCAATCTTAACATACTCATCCACTTCCATACTATCCGATGTTCTGTAATTCCCTAACCCATAAAACCTTCGGAGTAATTCTGCAAGGTATTTTTGATTATACCACAAAAGGCGGCCCCATTTTTAAAAATAACTCAATACTTAGGATGTTGTAACCGAATTGTTACTTTGTGTCATACCAGCGCTTTCCGGAATTCAAGTCAACAACCAAGGGAACTTTGAGTTTGGCGGCATTTTGCATCTCGTCCCGTAGGATGATTTCCACCTGCTCTTGTTCATCCGGCTCTGCCTCCACAATCAGCTCATCGTGAACTTGGAGAATCAGCTTGGACCTGAGGCCCTCGGTTCTCAGCCTCCGCTCCACATTGACCATAGCGATTTTTATAATATCTGCCGCAGTGCCCTGAATGGGAGCGTTTCGGGCCACTCTCTCACCAAAGGCTCTTGTCTTGGCGTTGGTGGCTTTCAGCTCGGGCAAATATCTGCGCCGATTATATTTGGTCGTTACATATCCGTCTGCCTTTGCCTTCTCGACTATATTTTTCATATAGTCATCCACGCCCTTATAGAAAGTCAAATAATCCCGAATATACCTATCTGCCTCTTTTCGACTCACCTTTATATCCTGAGCCAAAGAAAATGCACCGATACCGTATACAATACCGAAATTGACGGCCTTGGCTTTGGAGCGCATAGACTGTGTCACTTTATCCGGAGGGACATTGAACACTTGGGCTGCCGTACGGGTATGGATATCATCTCCCTCAAGAAAGGCCGCACACATATTGGGGTCTCCGGATATATCGGCCAAAACTCTCAACTCGATTTGTGAATAGTCGGCATCCACGAGTATTTTATCACCTTCGGCGGCAAACATTTTCCGTATCTCCCGACCCACTTCGGTGCGAACCGGTATGTTTTGAAGATTGGGTTCGGCGCTGCTTATTCTACCCGTTGCGGTCACAGTCTGGTTGAAGCTGGAATGAATCCTTCCGGTCTCTCTGTTTATAACCCCAATCATACCGTCAACATAGGTGGAATCAAGCTTGGTCAATGTGCGATATTCGATAACCGCTTCAACTATGGGATGAGCGCCTATCAATTTTTTCAGCACTGCAATATCGGTGGAATATCCTCGCTTCGATTTCTTGCCATGAGGCAGACCCAATTTTTCAAACAACACTTCCCCCAACTGGTATGGAGATTTTATATTGAACTCTTCTCCCGCATAGCCGTATATTTCCTGGGTCAAAATCCCAATACGGATTTTGAGCTTGTCGCCAAAGTCCGAAAGCTCCTTTTTGTCTACATACATGCCGACATTTTGCATATCCGCCAACACTTTTATGAGAGGGACTTCTATGTCAAAATATAGACTCTCCTGTTCCTTTTCTTTCAATTTATTGCGAAATACTTTTTCAAGGTCCGATATGGCTTTTAACTTCTCCGCATCTCGTTTTTCATCCCTTCCCCCCAAATTCATGGAAATTTGTTGACCGCTTTCATCTCCCGCTTCGGTTCCGAATTTCATATCAAGATAGTCCCTGCACAATCCATCTATATCATATTTACCTCGGGTTGGATCATCTATGTAGGCGGCAATTGAAATGTCAAAATCCATCCCCTCAAATCCGACACCTCTATCCATCAAATAGAGAATGTCGTTTTTTAAGTCATAGCCGATTTTCTTGATATTTTTGTCTTCGAATATCTGTCGAAGTGTGGCTATATCGGGCTTAAATACATAAATCGTCTCATCGTCGTCGGGTGAAAATGTGAGTTGTTCGGCATTTCGATTCAGACAATAGCGAATACTGCCCGCTTTTTTAATAAGTTCCATGGCATTGTCTCTATCTATTCCGAGACTTTCGGCCACTATCGTTTTTGAAGCGGTATTTTCTGCGGGGGCAAAATTAAATCTCTTCATAAACGATTTAAAGTCAAGCCTTGTGAACAAGGCCCTGAGTTTTTCCAAATCGGGATTTTGGCATTTGTAATCATCAAGCTTAAAGTCAATGGGCACATCTCGAATTATGGTAGCAAGAGTTTTGCTCATGTAAGCGTTTTCCTTATCGATTTTTAACTTGTTTCGCACCGAGTTTTTAATATCCAAATCATCTATGTTCTCGTAGATACGGTCAATGCTCCCGAATTGCCGTATCAGGGACAGGGCTGTTTTTTCACCGACACCTTTTACTCCGGGGATATTGTCGCTGGGGTCGCCCATCAAAGCTTTCACATCAATATACTCGTGAGGAGTTACTCCGTATTGCTCCATGACGGTTTCGTCATCAAAGGCAGTGGTGTCTGTAGTCCCCCGACGGGTGACCACCAATTTTATCACAGTGGTTTTCGATGCCAACTGCAAATCGTCTTTGTCACCGGTCAAAATGTTGCACAGAATGTTGTTTTCGTCACATATACGGGAAATTGTGCCTATAATATCATCCGCTTCATAGCCCTCAAATTCCACACATTTGCAATCCATAGCTCCGAGGATTTCCTTCATCAAGGGAATTTGCACAAGGAAATCTGGCTCGGGCGGTTTACGATGTGCTTTGTAGTCCTTGTACATTTTGTGGCGGAATGTGGGCGCTTTGAGGTCGAAAGCAACTCCCATATAATCCGGACGCTCATCATCCAAATATTTCAGCATAATACTCAAAAATCCGTACACAGCATTGGTGGGTGTTCCATCCGGTGCTGTGAGCGGTTTTATGCCAAAATAAGCTCGGTTCAGTATGCTGTTGCCATCTATTATCAGTAATTTTTTTTCATGCATAATTTCGTTACCTTTCTGCCTTCCGCTATACAAAGGCTAAGAAAATTTTGAAGTTTTTTGAAATAACTCCTTGTCGTATGAGTCAATCTCTTTAAAATATGTCCTAGGCTCCGCAGATATGATGAGCGAGGAAATTTGCCAATATATCATGTGCCTCATAAACATCCCTAAGATCGACGATTTCCGAGGCTGTATTTTCATTTCGGATGGGGATATCAAGCTCTCCGCAGCGCATGCCCTCCTCTTTGACACTTAAATTTGCAAGGTCGCTCTCCTTGTTTTTCTTGGCTAAAGGTATGAGATTTCCGACATTCTCGACCGTCCTTTTTAAATTTCGCACCACCGTTTCATCTGCGCAGGTCTCTCCGATCATATTCGGTATTGCCACACCGCAGCCCGGTTTGGCATCATCGGCTTCCACGCAATCTATAACAATCGCCTCGGAAAAACTTTTTTGGACGGATCCAAGGCTGAGTTTTGAGCCGACATTTCTCACTTGACTTCGAGAGGTAAAAAAACAGGTTACTCCCCTCCTAAAGTCCGATTTAAGCAGGGATATCAAAAGGGCGCAGCAGACACTCCTTTTGATTGCTTTGCCCGTAATTCTACTCTTCCCAAAGCGAACACATTCACTTTTGAATTCCGCATAATCCCCTATGCTAATATTATGCTCGTCACAGTTTTCATCGGAGGCTCCGATATCAATAAACAAATCCTTTACGTCAATGGGCTTTTCGCTTTCTTCCTTGGATAGGAGATGCACAGCTTTGCGTGATATTATTCCGGGCAGCTTTTTGTCTCCCACGGCAACGGTTTGAGACATAATTGAGCAGGGTTTGATTTTACCCACTTCGTCAAATGTTAAATACGCTCCGCTGTCTTTCTTGATTCCGGTTATAATAAAACCCGCTTCATCCATCCCCGTCGCCAAAAGTACGGGGTCTCTGCCGTTTTTTTCGGCGATTAAGCCGCCAAGGGGGTCCGTGCTCACTCTGTCGCAGCAAGGTTCAAGTTCCTCTCTTATGATTTCTCTCACTTCTTTTTCTCTTCCGGATACTCCAAAGGCCTCGGACAATTTCTTGATAAAATCATAATTTACTGTTTCTTCGCAGATCTTTTTTTCTTTCATTCGGCATCACCGCCTATTGAAAATTTTTCGACAGCGGCCGCCACGAGCTCTGCAACCGCTTCAATGTCGGAAATGTCCAAAACTTCCACATTTGTGTGCATATATCTGAGAGGGATTGAAATGAGCATAGTCAAAACACCATCTCCCGCAGTCTGGACAGCCCACGCTGTTGTGCCCGACGGGCCGCCACCCGCTTCTATGGCATAAGGTATATGCTTCTCTTTTGCAAGGTTAATAAGTTCAAGACTCATATCATAGTCTGTGTTGGGTCCGCGAAAAATAACGGCGCCGCTTCCCAAATCGAAAACTCCCGGTTCATCCTTGGAATCGGGGGTTACGCCATGGGTCACATCAACCACTACGGCAATGTCCGGTTTTACGGAAAAGGCTCCCGTTATCGAACCCCTGAGTCCCACTTCCTCTTGGGTGGAAAACAGGGTGTAGACATCCCCATCAAGGGTTTTTCCTTCAAGCTTTTCAAGAGCAAGGAGCATTGCAGCCATTCCGCATCGATTATCCAAGGCACCCGAACAGAGGCGAGTCCCAAGCAAATCCTCGGTTTGATAATCAAAGGCGACAAGGTCACCCACCTCCGTATATTTTTTTACCTCTTCTGCACTGTCATATCCCGTATATATTTTCATATCCTTGATTTTAGGCGGCTTTTCGAGTTTATCATCACAAAGGACAATAATACCGATAATGGTTTCCTTGCCAAAAATTCTCACCCGCATATACGGCAGTATTCCATTGTCGATTCCTCCCACGGAGTCAAACCTTAGGCAGCCGTCTTCTTCTATTTTGGTGACAATCAGCCCCACTTGGTCCATGTGGGCCTCAAGGAGGATTTTCTTTTTCCCATGACCACGTCTTAGGCCAAGAAGATTTCCCATCTTGTCAAGTTTTACCTCATCGCAATATTTGCTCAAACGGTCTTTGGCAACCTCAGCCACGGGACTTTCGTTTCCGCTCACTCCCCGAGGTGCGGCAAGCTTCTCTATCAATTGCCTCACATCGATACAGTCGGTTTCCTGATTTGATTTCACTGTTGATTTCATCCTTTCCTTGCCCTGCTTTGGTTTGAATTTTAAGCTCCGTAACATGGAAACATAATCATACGCATTTTATGATTGTTAATTTCCCGAAAGATGCCTGAATTTGTTGGGAGAGACGCCGTATTCCTTCTTAAAGGCTGTGGAAAAGTAGTTGCTGTCGCTGAATCCGCATTTTTCCGCCACATCCGTCACCGACACAAAATCGGGGCTGCCAAGCATTTCCTCCGCCTTGTGCAGACGAAATTTGCAAAGATATTCTTTAAAACCGATACCCGTCTCCCGCTTGAATTTTTTTGAAAAATATGTGGCGCTCATATTGACATAATTCGCGGTCTTTACCAAGTTTATATCCGAGCCAAAGTTTTTCCTGATATAGTTAATAGCGTTTCTTATAACTTCATCAAGCATATTTTGATTTGAACGGTATTCATAGGATTCCCGCTCGTATTGTCTGAACATATTTATCAAAAGTGTCATTATTTTACTTCTGACCATTATGTCCGACATACAATCCGGCAGTTCAATTTCCGATTCAATCTCTTTAAGCACTTGCTTAACAGCGGTGCGCATTATCTCCGGAACATAAACCATAACGGAATCAAGGCCGTCAATACCCAACTCGCCTCTGACTGCCTCTTTGAGCTCCTTAACCACATCATCCGAGAACATAAGGACCGTTCTCACATGGGTGTTGTTGTCTGCAGACAGGGTCTTGTGTATTCTGCCACGCTTAATAAACACCAAACTGCCTTCCGATAAGCTGTAGAGTTTGGTCTCCACAAACATCTTGCTCTTTCCCTCTTCAAGATAGTAAAGCTCGTGATCCCGATGAAAATGCGGACGAGTCCCATGCCTCTTGCCACGTCTGACCGTCGAAATTCGGATTTTATCATCCTGCAGCAAAGAACCACCCCTTGTTTTAATATTCGGTGGAACCATTATATCACAAACGAAAAAAAAATAAAAGCATTTTCTTTCAAAATCAGTCAAGTGGCAAAATCAACCCTCGAGGAATTTGTTTTGCCCGTTTTAAATCCCCCGCCTTTTTGAGGACGGGGGGAATCTGTTATGGGAATTTTATAACATAATCTAAAATCCTTTTGTTTTTATTCGGACGGCGTCGGTGATGAAGATGGAGCAGGCGGTGGATTAAAGAATTCCGCATCCCTGAAGTAGCCAAGGTTATAGAGATCCGGTAAAGGTTCCGACAGTGAGCCGACGTCGCCTGTCAGGAAGAATTTAACCTGTCCGGGTGTGGTCGCCGACATATACAGCGAACTGTTGTACCCTCCCACATTTACATTAGGATAGGTCCATAGGATAACTTCCATAGGTGTTTGCGCAGGGAGCTCCTTTATTCCCTTTGAGGCAAGGAATTCCGCACGTCCCTCGAATTTACTCGCCGGCCACGCCGGATGCGGTTTGTATAAATATGTGTATTCATCGCCGAAATGCTCCATAACCGCATTTACACTTTCTTCAAAGGGCGGATTTTCCCCTGATTGAGACGTTCCGGATATTATCATATATTTTCCGCCGCTCGCATAATTCGGCATATATGTGTTGTCATACATAGCTTTAAAGTCGGTATCTATCGGATAATCCGTACCTTTAAACGCACCAGAAAGGACCAAATTCAGAAAATCTTTTTTGGATTCCTCCGAAAGGGCCGCAAACATATCGTTGTGATGTTTCTTTACAATATGCATCTTTTCGTTCATTATCTCATTGAGGCCTTCAACATCGGACACCAGTAGCTCCGGCCACTGTATCCAATACTCGACATTATCCTGAGATGCCTCTTCCCACATAACAAAGCTTGCTCCTCCGTTGTTGTTTAAAAATCTGCTCTGCTCCACTTGATGGTTCGAGATTCGCTTTTGATATTCGTGATACCAGTATGCGTATTGGTCCCACTTGCTGTTTACTTCGCCCAAAACCTGCTCAACATCCTTTGGATCGGAATCCTTGTACAGATATTCTTTGATTTTTGCATAAGTCGCTGTGCCATCGGTTCCCAGAACAACGTTGTACTGCTCTTTCGGAACTCCGTTATAGTTCATCATAAGGAACTCATACTGTGCTCTCAAATCATCGGTAAACAAGGTATAGTGGGCATTCGGATATGTCTCGAATACTTTTCTGAAAAAACCCATGCATTGTTTGGAATTTTCCGCATTGAAGTCACCGTTGTTGTATTTGGCATCAATGTTGTTCATAAGCGTGACATTTTCGGGCAAAAGTTTTTCGTTGGCGGTATTGGCCCTCTCGTACCACATAAAGCTTTTGGTGGGCTCTCTGCCTTCCGCTTTCGCAGAATCAATATCCGCATAAACATTGAGCAGCGAATACAACGGACTAACGGTGCCCCAGTTCATATAGACATTTATATTTTCTTTATAACTTTCGTCCTTTTCGCCCACATCGGTCTTCGCAGCTATGGCCTCGATTTCTGCAAGCAGCGCCTTATCTTCTTCGGTAAGCACCGGTGTTGCCGTGGGCTCCGTTGTGGGAGCAATTGACGGTTCCACCGAAGGTTCGCCCGAAGGCTCCGATGATGGCTCAATCGTAGGTTCAATTGTGGGCTCCGTTGAAGGTCCGGTCGAAGGCTCAATTGTTGGTTCGGATGATGGGCCCTCGGACGGTTCCGTTATGGGTCCGCTTGTGGGTACCGTGGAAGGTTCAATTGACGGTTCCACCGTAGGCTCCGTTGTGGGTTCCTCGGATGGTTCGGTTGAAGGCTCACTTGACGGTGCAGTTGTAGGCTCAATCGTAGGTTCCGTCGAAGGTTCGCCGGAAGGCTCCGCTGACGGCTCAATCGTAGGTTCAATTGTGGGTTCCGTTGAAGGTCCGACCGAAGGCTCAATTGACGGTGCAATTGTAGGCTCAATTGACGGTTCAATAGTAGGCTCGATTGTGGGCTCCGTTGAGGGTTCCACAGACGGCTCTGCCGACGGTTCGGTCGAGGCACTCGGTTCGGAGTATACGAATTCGGGTGTGATGACGATTGTATTGACCGTATCGACGGTTATACCCAATTTCTCTTCGGAACCTAATTTTATTACTAATTTCTTCTCATCTGAGGATTCCGATGACACGGTGTAGTCTTCATCCCTCACAAACTCAAGGGTTTTGGTCTCGTTGCCCGATTCTATTCGGAGAGCAATGGACTTGACACCGTCAAACCTTAAGCCTTCCGTGTTCGCCTTTATTTGTACTTCAAAAGTTTCATCCGGAGCTATATCCGTCATACCGGTGATTGCCTCGGATGTTACGGTCGTTCCGTTTACTTCCACATCTGCGGTTTTAACATCGGATATTATCGGAACACCCTCGTCCACTTTGTAAATTCCGCAGATGGTAACATTTCCCGTTACGGTGTAGGGGAAAGTTATGGTTTCGCCTGTGCCGTCGGGTTTGGTATTCCAACCCACAAATGTGTGATGGGGACGTACCGCAGGCTCAAAATCTATGACCGAATTAAGGGGAACCTCCCGATTCACATACGGAGGCATATAGCCGTAATTAAATGTTACGGTTTGATTGATTATCTCTCCATCTTTCAGCCAGCGGGCATAGAAGATCACGTTGGAATTCACGATGTAGTTCTCAAGATTTACCGCCGTACCGCTAAAGGTACTGTCCGTATACCAGCCGACAAAGGCATAGCCTTCTTTTTCCATATTGGGTATCTGGGATGAGGTGAGCTTTCGTCCGCCGGTTACTCCGACTGTTGACAGTCTTTCCGTGCCATCGACAAACTCTACGGTGTACCGACGCGAGTTGAAACCGCCATTGCTTCCTCCTCCTCCGCCGCCGCCGAACATTGACGATGACGACTGCGTTGCGGTAGCTGTGGGAACTGCCGTGCCCGCAGGCGAACCGCTGCTTTCGGGCGCCGACGTGGAAGTACTTTCGGAACCGCCCTCCAATCTGTCAAGCATAACAACAACCTCTGCCCGGGTTATGTTTGCGGTGGGTCTGAATGTGCCATCTTCATAGCCCGTGATTATGTTTGCCTCAACCAGACCGGAGACATATTCCATTGCCCAATCGCCTATTATGTCCGAATCGGAGAATGTGAGCGAGCCCGAACCCGCACCGATATTGTATGCTCTTGCCAAAACGGCACTTGCCTCTTGTCGGGTGATAGGGTCGCCCGGATGGAAGGTACCGTCGGTGTATCCGTTTACGTAGCCTGCGGCAGCCGCACGGGATACCGAATCGTAATACCACGCATCACTTGCCACATCCGAAAAAACATTTTCGACCGGGTCAAGCTGTACATTCAATTCCGTGACGATAATCTTTGCCATTTCGGCTCGGGTTATGTTGTTGTCGGGCTGAAATGTTCCATCGGTATATCCGTTCAAAACACCTGCATCCGCCCATTTGTTGATTTCATTTTCTGCCCAGTGTCCGCTTGTGTCGCTGAATTCCGCCGCAGATACGGAAACAAACCCGAGCGAACCGATTACTATGACCAGTGACAGAATCAAAGCCATAACCTGTTTTAAGTTTCTCATATTTCCTCCTTTTTTTGTGTTGTTTATATATTTTTTTATTTTTGATTTAAATTCATAAAAGACTTCTCCGGGCCTCAAATTTGCAGGGGAAAGATGCGGGAATTTTATAAGTCGATATGAAACTAAACTTTCCCAAAATCAAAATGTGTTCAAAAACTTGACTGTGTATGAGTACAACAAGCTCAAGCCGTATATCAATTTTCCGGACTCAAACGAATTCAGAAAATGTCGTATTATACCGTATCACTCGATTCATCCATCACCCGCAAAACCATGGTTATATTTTATCATTATTGGATTTATTTGTACAGAGATTTTTGAATTTTTTGCAATTTGGTCCGTAAATTTGTCACAAAGCTCCAATGTTTATGATATGAATCTTGACATATTCTGTCATTTATGTTACATTATAGAGGTAGTTATGCAGTTGTAACAACCTATGCCAAACCGAAAGGAATGTGGAAGATGGAATTATGGTATTCGGAAAATCAAAGCCGAGACATTCGTTTTTCGGTTCGGGTTGATAAACAGCTCTACAGCGAAAAAACAGAATTTCAGAGAATCGATGTTATGACATCGGATGAGTTAGGCACATTTTTGACTCTTGACGGACTGATTATGGTCACGGAAAAGGACGAGTTCATATATCACGAAATGATAGTTCATGTTCCCATGGCGGTTAATCCCGATATAAATGAAATTTTGGTTATCGGCGGCGGTGATGGAGGGACGGTAAATCAAATAGTCCGTTATAATACCGTTGAACGCATAGACTTGGTTGAAATAGACAGTGAGGTCGTGAGGGTATGCCGTGAATATTTTCCGAAGCTTACCACAGGCCTTGACGATGAGCGAGTCAGAATTTTTTACGAAGACGGGCTCCGTTTTATCCGCTCTTGCCGAGGGGAATATGATTTGATTATTGTTGACTCCACGGATCCTTTCGGTCCCGGAGAGGGATTGTTCACCCGAGAATTTTACGGTAACTGCGCACGGGCTCTCAAACCGGGCGGAATACTGGTTAATCAGCATGAAAGCCCCTACTATGACGAATATGCCAAATCATTGGTTCGAACCCATTCCAAAATCAGGGGCACATTCAAAACCCACCGTCTTTATCAGGCTCATATTCCCACATACCCTTCGGGGCACTGGCTGTTCGGTTTTGCATCGGACAGATTTGACCCGATAGCGGATTTTAACCCGGCTAAGTGGAACGCCCTCGGCCTTGAAACAAAGTATTATAACACAGACCTTCATGTTGGCTGTTTTGCTTTGCCAAATTATGTAAAGGAGCTAATCAAAAATGCCTGAAAACACTATACCAACCGATATACCCGTAAATTTGCCCCAATTCATGGGCTGCGACAAAGCTCCGAAGGAGGCGGATATTTGCCTCTTTGGGGCAGGTTTTGACTCCACCGCATCATTCAGATCGGGCTCAAGATTTGCGCCTTCCGCAATGCGAAATGATTCATGGACCCTTGAAACTTACAGCCCATATCAAGATTGCAGCCTTGAGGATAAAAATATCTGTGACTGCGGAGACCCGGAATTGCCCATCGGAGATTCGGAGGCGGCACTTGGTTCAATAAAGGAATATGTCTCCGCCATATGTGAGTCCGGAAAAATTCCATTTATGGTGGGCGGTGAGCATTTGTTGACCTTGGGGGCTCTTGAGGCCTGCTCCGAAAAATTCGGAGTCGGATTGAAACTCATACAAATCGATGCACACGCCGATCTCAGAGATGAGCTGTTCGGTGTGAAGCTGAGTCATGCCACCGTAATGCGGCGCTGTGCGGAAATATTGGGAGACAAAAAAATCTATCAGTTCGGGATACGGAGCGGAGAAAAACAGGAGTTTGATTGGGCGGATGAACACACCTTCCTTCACAAATTTGACTTTGAAGGATTGGATGGAACGGTTGAAAGGTTGAGGGGATACCCCATATATTTCACTTTGGATCTTGACATTCTTGATCCCTCCGTTTTCCCCGGTACGGGCACACCCGAACCGGGCGGCGTGAGCTATCTTGAACTCCAGAATGCGGTTATTAAAATTTGCAAGGAACTTAACATAGTGGGCTGTGATATTGTGGAACTTGCTCCCAATCTTGATCAAAGCGGTGCATCCACAGCGGCCGCTTGCAAAATTCTTCGGGAAATGTTAATAGCAATATGAATACTGACCGATGCGGGCAATCAACCGAAGACAGCCAAAATGTACGGAACTAAGCAGTTTGAAAATGGTGCACACGCTCACCGATAATTAATCACTGTGTTGGGAGGAATCTAAAAATGAGCAGGGCTTTGATAATAGGGGCAGGCGGAGTAGCCGGTGTGGCGGCTCACAAATGCTGCCAAAATCAAGAGGTATTTGACGACTTGATGATTGCGAGCCGCACTAAATCGAAATGCGACAAACTCAAAGAGAGTTGTGAAGAATATAAAGAAAAAATCGGAAGCCGCACCCGCATTGAAACCGCACGGGTCGATGCCGATAAAGTTGACGAGCTGTGCAGTCTTATCGGTATGTACCGACCGGAAATTGCTATCAATTTGGCGCTGCCTTATCAAGATTTAACGATAATGGACGCCTGCCTCAAATGCGGTGTTCACTATCTTGACACTGCCAACTATGAACCCCCCGACACAGCAAAATTTGAATATAAATGGCAATGGGCATATCGGGAAAAATTCAAAGAGGCCGGCCTCACCGCTATCCTCGGCAGCGGTTTTGACCCGGGTGTGACGGGAGTGTTCTCGGCCTATGCTCTGAAACACGAATTTGACGAAATAAACTATATAGATATTCTTGACTGCAACGGAGGAGACCATGGCTACCCCTTTGCCACCAATTTTAATCCGGAAATCAACATTCGGGAGGTATCCGCAAGAGGCAGTTATTGGGAAGACGGGAAATGGGTTGAAACGGAGCCCATGGAAATCAAACGGGAATATGACTTTGAGGGTGTTGGGAAAAAGGATATGTACCTTATGCACCATGAAGAGCTTGAATCCTTGGGATTGAATATAAAAGGTATAAAGCGCATACGGTTTTTTATGACTTTCGGGCAAAGTTATCTTACCCATTTAAAATGTCTTGAAAATGTGGGTATGACCTCCATAAAACCGATTATGTATCAGGGAAGGGAAATAGTTCCCCTTCAATTCCTGAAAGCGGTATTGCCCGACCCTGCCACTCTCGGTCCCCGAACGGTGGGCAAAACAAATATCGGTTGCATTTTTGTTGGCAAAAAAGACGGAAAAGATAAAAAATACTGTCTATATAACATATGCGACCATCAAGAATGTTACAAAGAAGTCGGCTCCCAAGCCGTGTCCTACACCACAGGTGTGCCTGCAATGATCGGAGCTGCCATGGTTCTCACCGGTAAATGGAAAAAGCCCGGTGTATACAACGTTGAAGAAATGGATCCCGACCCATTTATGTCGGCTCTTAACAGATTCGGTCTGCCTTGGAGGGAAAACCGAGATCCGGTTTTGGTTGACTGAAAATTAATTGCGATTTGTCACAATGCGTTTTAAATATATTTTAAAAATAATCAAAAGGAGAAGTCCATGAAAAATTCTTTGAAAAACAGATTGTTTTGTTTGGTTACGGCACTGTGCATTGTTATAAGTGCAACACCGACCGTTTTTGCGGCGAATGAAGATGTTACACCCGAGGCTCAAAAGGAAGTCATCGGCCGCGGAGCAATCGGTGCCGAAAATCCCGGCGGCGGCATATATCTGAGTTGGCGTCTTCTTGAAAACGAGTCTGCGGACACCGTATCTTTCAATATTTACAAAAACGGTTCCGTGCTTACGAGTATCACAAACACCAACTATATTGATGAAAAAGGAACAAAAGCCGATGTCTATAACATTACATCGGTCATTAATGGCATTGAGGGCGAAAAATCTCCCAATATTGCTATTCTTGACGGCCATGCGGATGTGGGTTATGAAAGTGCGCCCTACGCCTATTTTGACATACCGGTTAATATCCCGACGGACACAAGCGGAAAATACGGAAAAAATAACGAAAGCGAATGGCACGCCACTTATAATTCGGAAAAAACGGATGGAGGCGAAAGCGGCGGGCCCAATGACGTTTCCGTAGGGGATGTTGACGGCGACGGAATCTATGAAATCATTTTGAAATGGGACCCTTCGAACTCCAAAGATAACTCCCAAGGGGGTGTAACGGGGAATGTTTACATCGACTGCTACGAGTATGACGGAACACAGCTTTGGCGCATCGATTTGGGCCGCAATATTCGTGCCGGCGCCCACTATACCCAATTCCAAGTTTATGACTATGACGGAGACGGCAAGGCGGAAGTGGCAATGCGTACAGCACCCGGCTCCATAGACGGAACCGGCTCTTATGTTACTCAAGCAGGTGTAAATGATAGGATTAAAAACGCCAATAATTCAAAAGAGTATGTAAACACTACCGGCTCCGGAAATACCTTGGGACAAGTTATCACCAATCCCGAATATTTGACCGTATTTAACGGTGAAACCGGTGCGGCAATGCAGACAATCGAATATGAGCCTGCACGAGGTTCGGCAGAGGCATGGGGCAAAGATGCATACGGCGGACGCTCCGAGCGTTTCTTGGCAGGGACCGCATATCTTGACGGGGTGCATCCCTCCATGATTTTCGCCAGAGGATATTACCAGCGTTCATCGGTGGCTGCCTATGATTGGGATGGCAAAAATCTGACAAATCGGTGGCTTATCGACAGCGGTATGAACAGCGGACACCCGTTTTACGGTCAGGGCAACCACAACCTCTCCGTAGCCGACCTTGACAATGACGGAAAAGATGAAATTGTATACGGCTCCGCTGCCCTTGATGATGACGGAAGTGTACTCCATTCCATGGGATGGGGTCACGGAGACGCTCTCCATGTATCCGACTTTGACAACGACGGAAACCAGGAAATATTTGCGCCTCTTGAGGAAACCGGCAACTGGGGTATAGGTTTTCGGGAAGGCAACGGCACGGAAATTTGGCATTATGTGGCTTCCGATGATGACGGCAGAGGCGCAATGGCATATTTCAGCCGCAAGTATGGGGTGTTGGCCTGGGACGGTGCTTTTGGTATAAGAACCATAGACGGCACATTAATCAACAACAATCCCCGTCAGGACAACAATTGGTCAAACGCCAACTTTCCAATCTACTGGGACGGTGATTTGTGCAGTGAGCATTTTGACGGAAACAGGATAAGCAAGTTTAACGATGACACCGCATCCTTCGGGAGATTTTTAAACTTTCCGGGTGTGACTTATAACAACACCACCAAAAAGAATCCCTGCCTCCAAGCAGACCTGTTCGGTGATTGGAGAGAGGAACTTATTTTGAGGAAAGGCGACAACAGCGGGTTACGAGTATTTATGTCCCTGTGTCCCAGTGATTATATGTTTAGTACCCTCCTTCAAGACCATCAATACAGAATGGCAATTGCATGGCAGAACACAGGCTATAACCAGCCGCCACACCAGAGCTATTATATAGGCTACGATAAAGACGCCGCAGAAACCGTGGTAACAGTAAAGGACAGCGGCGGCAATCCGCTCTCGGGCGCAACGGTAACCATGAGCGGTCCCAACGAAAGATACGGTACGACAGGTGCAGACGGCACTGTAACACTAAGAGCCGAAAACGGAGAGTATAACATCACTGTCGAATGTGACGGTTATACCGGGGCAGAAAAAGCTCTGACCGTCGGCGGAGCGGGGCAGATTGAATTTTTGCTTGAAAAAGAGAAAAAAATCGGCGAGACATGGGATTTTAACTCCCTGCAGGCCTCCGAACAATTCGCAGACGGTGACAAAATAACAGGCGACAAAGGCGGAACAATTTCCGTTAAATACGGTACATCATCGGTGTCCGGTGCACTGCCTCCGAAGGCGGAGCAAAAATCCGACGGCGACAATTTCTTACACTTCGCAGATAAGGGAAACGGCCAAGACGGCTGGTCATATGCTCCCGGAAATCCGATTGACCTTGACAGACTTGTGATAGAATTGGATTTTAAGGCAGGCGAAACGGGCAGCGGAATCCAACTTTTAAGGGTCCTTGACAAAAACAATGTGCCCGGAAGTTTGGCCTACAGCGGCACCGACGGCAGAGTGTTTGACATAATAAGCGGAAACGGGAATTTGACATTCACGGACTATCTGTCAAAAGGAAAAGATGAGAAAACCGCCAAAAGCGCTGCCATTACCGGGTTCAAATTTTCGGCCGGCACCTGGTATACGTTAAAGCTTGTATATACGAAAAGCAAAAACAGCGTGGCTGTATATACGAAAAATGCTGCAGAGGATACATACACACTGCGGGATACATTTGTATTGGGTTCCGCATCGCCAAAGGGTGACGTTCCGAAGCTTTCACCCACGGCGATTCTTACCAACACACGAGGCAGCGATGCAACCGACCTTTCCGTCGACAATTTGTTCATCGGAACCACAGGCGGGGCACCTGCACGGAACGAAAAATACACAATCAACAACCTAAGCAAGGCAAACGGCATCCTGACCGTAAATATAACGAAAAATTCGGACCAAGGCGGCGCAAAGGACATCCTTATTGCAGCTGCCTACGATAAAGAAAGCGGAGTTTTGACCGAGAACAATACAAAGGAAATAGAGATGGCTGCGAATGAGACAAAGGACATAACAATAGAACTCCCCGCAAAAGAAACCGATGAAATATCGGTCTATATCTGGAACAATATGAACGAAATAACTCCCCTTGTTCCGAAATATAAATAGAGGCGAAAAACCACGGGCATATTTAAACTCGATAATTCGTTAAAGTCATTATTTTTTAATAATATGTTAGGAGGTATATCTTATGAAAAAAAGAATTTTGGGAATTTTTCTTGCCCTATGCATGGTAATTACTGCCATGCCCGCTTTTGCGGCGGACGGGAACGACGCCGCAGCGGCTGCCGAAGGGCCGAGGCAAATGGAATACCTGACTCGCGGAGGTTTTGCGGCAAATCTGACCTATGGAGGCGTGTACCTAAGCTGGCGCCTGCTGGGTACGGAACCTATGGACACCGTGTTCAATGTTTACAAAAACGGCGAGGTTCTGGTTCCGAATCTCAACAACACCAATTATACCGATAAGGATGGAACTGCCGATGCCAAATATGCGGTGGCTCCGGTTATAAACGGTGTTGAGGGTGAAATGAGCGATGTGTTCCCGATGCTCCAAGGGCAGCGGGACTCAGCATGGAAAAATTCGCCCTATGCCTATTTTGATATACCGCTGCAGCAGCCGCCCCTCACTTCCGCCAAATCATACGAAGCAAACGATGCTTCGGTCGGTGACGTGGATGGAGACGGTGAGTATGAGTTGGTTCTTAAATGGGAGCCGGACAATGCCAAAGACAGCGCAGGCGGCGGCGTTACGGACAATGTGTATCTGGATTGCTACGAAATGGACGGAACATTGCTTTGGAGAATAAATCTCGGAAGAAATATCCGTGCCGGACAGCACTACACCCAATTTCAGGTGTTCGACTATGACGGAGACGGAAAAGCGGAAATGGCGGTAAAGACCGCTCCCGGCTCTATAGACGGAAAAGGTAACTATGTTTCCGCCGCAGGCAATACCGATGAGATTAAAAACACGGATAATTCGAAAACTTATATCGGCTCTAACGGTCACATAACCGGAGGTCCCGAATATCTGACCATATTCAACGGGGAAAACGGTGCGGCGATGCAAACCGTAGACTACCACGCCCCGATCGGAAATGTTAGGGATTGGGGCGATAGTAACTTTAACCGCTCCGACAGGTATTTGGCGGCAACCGCCTATTTGGACGGGGTTCATCCGAGCATTATAGAGTGCCGCGGGTATTATGGAAAATCCGTAGTTGCAGCTTACACTTGGGACGGAAAGGATCTTAAACAGAGCTGGATAATCGACAGCACAAGCAATTCAGATAACGACTTTTACGGTCAAGGGAATCACAATATTTCGGTTGCCGACCTGGACAATGACGGCAAGGACGAAATAATTTACGGTTCTGCAGCCCTTGACGACAACGGCGAAGTTCTGTGGTCTGCGAAGAATTCATCCGGCAGAAAGCTCGGCCATGGAGACGCTCTTCATGTGTCCGACTTTGACAATGATGGTGAACAGGAGGTTTTCAAAGTATTGGAGGACAAACCCACCTGGGGAAGAGTTTTCATTAACGGTCCCGACGGAAAAGTAATCTGGCATGAGACGGCAACAGGCGATGACGGCAGGGGCATTATGGACAATTTCAGCCCGAAGTACGGAGTGTTGGCTTGGGACTCGGGCTTAAATACTCGGACTCTTGGCGGTGAAATTGTAAACCTCGGCTCCTACAATGCGAGGAATGAGCTTGTAACCGTGCAGGACGGCCAGTATCCCAATTTTGCAATCTATTGGGACGGTGATATATACAGAGAACACTTCAGCGAAGGCAGGCTGAGCAAGTGGGTTGACGGTGAGTATCAGATAAACGATTACAACAAAAATCCCGCTGTTGACAAAAACGGAAATCCATTAATGAACAAGGGCGGTCTCAGCCGTCTGTGGTCAACCTGGACATCAAATCCTGTCGCAACCAACAACAGCACAAAGGCCGTGCCCACTCTTCAAGCCGATTTGTTCGGCGATTGGCGGGAGGAGCTTGTGTTGAGACACGATGACAATAGCGCTCTCAGAGTTTTCACCTCGCTTTCGCCCAGTGAATACAAGTTTACGACATTTATGCACGACAGTCAATATAGGTGCGCTATAGCCTGGCAAAACACGGGCTACAATCAGCCGCCTCATCAGAGCTATTACATAGGGGCGGACAAAGATATTTCGGAATACAAGCAGCCCAATATCTATGTAAAAACACCCGATCCAGAGGTAATTATAACTGTGACCGACGAGGCAGGCAATCCCGCTGCGGGGGTCAGTGTGTCCATCGGAGACACTTCAAAGACAACCGGAGAGGATGGCACCGTATCCTTGCGTGTTGCGGCGGGAACACATACATACAGGACAGAATCGGAAAAATACTTCCCCGGCACTGGAGAAATAACGATTGAGTCCGGGAAAGTGAACACATTTACGATAAAACTTAAAGAAATTCCCGACAGTATTATCACCGTGAAGAGCGGTGAAAACACTGTTGCAGGCGCAAGTGTTGTGATTGGTAACAGGACACTCAAATCGGACGAGAAAGGACAAATCATTGCAAAATTCCTCCCGGGTGATTATGACTACGCAGCTCAATGCCGCAAATATATCAAAGCCTATGGCAGAGTGACGATCTCTGAAACAGGCTCAAAAGACCTTATTATCGAAATGCAAGCTATTGACTACTCCTATGACAGCGACAAGGACGCAAACGGAAGCCGATTTGTTTACGGCGACGGCGAAGGTGCGGAGCTTTCATTCAATGGCGGCCAGTGGACGTTCGCACAGAACAGCACCGACGGAGGCAGAAAATTCGGAGCCGAGTTTGATCCGACGGACAGCGGAAAAATGACTTTTGAAATGACCTACGGCACGGGCGGCATGAAAGACAGTAATAATGAATGGAACTGGACAGGCAGACCATATACCCACTACATTGAATTTTTGGATCGTGACGGAAACCTATTGTTGGGCCTCAGTCAGGAATATAAAGAAGGCGGCGCTGAAGAAGTTCAGTATTACACCGATCCGAGCAAAAAAACAAATGTCAGCAAAGGCGATGTAACGGGCGGTCCAAGTATTACAAAACGCAGTGCGTCAACGTGGTTAATTACCCTCAGCATAGATTTTACGAGCAAAACGGCGACACTTAAGGTGATGGACGAATTGGGAGAAAACGGATATACCATAAGCGATATTGCTCTCGGTGTAACATCCTTTGCGAAAGTGGAAATAGGTTCAACGGCAACTGGTAAAGTTACTTGGTCGCCGAGAGTAAAAAATGTGCTCTATCTCAAAGGCGAAATAATCGACCCGACTCCGCCGCCTACCTTAGCCCCTACTGCAACGCCCGAGGTACCCACAAATCCACCGGCAACACCTGTTCCGACAGAACCTACGCCCGGCCCGAGTGATGAACCGTCCGAATCGGAGCCGCCCGCATATGCTTACACAATCAACAGTTTGAATTCGGAAAACGGCGTTTTGACCGTGAATATCACGAAAAATTACGAGGTTGGAGACGGAAAAGCCACACTTTTAACGGCGACCTATGACAAAGAGAGCGGGGTTTTGACCGGAACCAATACGGCGGAAATAGAAATGAACTTAAACCAAACAAAAGACATAAAAATCAATCTCCCCGCAAAAGAAACCGATGAAATAAAAGCCTACATTTGGAACAATCCGAATGAAATAATTCCAATCGCCGCCCCAAAAAGCAAATGATTTTGTTCGGCAAACCAGAGTTTTTGGGAGGCTCTGCTTCCCAAATCTCTTCGGGCTTTGGATATGACGATTCCGAGCGTGTCCCGCATACTAAACATAATAACCCAATAAATAATAACTAATCACTATGTCAGGAGGTAAAAATCAAATGAAAAAGAGATTATTGGCTGTTACACTTGCATTCTGTATGATAATCACTGTCATGCCGATTTTTGCCTCGGCCGATACAGACTCCGCAGGGGTGGCTGCCGCCTCAACTACAAGACAAATGGAGGAACTCGACCGAGGATTGTTTACCGCAAAAACGGACGAAGGAGTGTATATCACCTGGCGCCTTCTTGGAACCGAGAGTCTTTCCGACCAAGCCTTTGATATATACAAAAACGGAACTTTGCTCAAAACAACCGGTTCTCATGACCCGACGAATTATATTGACAAAGACGGAACGGGAAGTGACGCCTACCAAGTTGTACGGACCGGAGAGAGCAAAGATTCCTGCCCCGCATCAACGCCTTTAAATTCCAACCATACCGCAAGGGGCAGTTTGGTCACGGGAGGCACCAGCGAGAAAAACTCCTTCACATATTTTGATATACCGATAGAGCGACCGGATGATGTAACAAGAGCGGATGGCAAAACCTCCCATTATCACAATACCACCACATCCGACGGCTCGGTTGATAAAGAGGGCGGGGCAAATGATGCCTCTGTCGGAGACCTTGACGGTGACGGGGACTATGAAATAATATTAAAATGGGACCCCACGGATTCAAAGGACAGCGCAGGCAGCGACTACACCGGATACACATATTTTGATGCCTATGACTACACGATAAACGCAGACGGTTCAATCTCAAGCAAAAAGCTGTGGAGAATCAATCTCGGTGTAAACGTCACATCCGGCCAGCATTATTCGCCCTTCATGGTATACGATTTTGACGGTGACGGCATGGCGGAATTCGCTGTTAAAACCGCTCCGGGAAGCACGGATGCAAGCGGAAAATATGTGACGGAAGCGGGCGATACGGAAGAAATAAGGAACGCCGACAACTCTCATGTTTATGTGACGGAAGGATCGCAACAAGGCAAAAATACCACCGGACCCGAGTATCTGACCATTTTCGGCAGCGACGGAAATGCTCTTTATACCACGGATTATATTCCGCGAGGAAATTTGAGTGATTGGGGAGACAGCAAAGCAAACCGCAGCGAACGCTATTTGGCGGGAGTTGCGTATCTCGACGGAGTTCATCCGAGTCTGATTATGTGCCGCGGATACTATGCCAAAGCGGTGGTCCGTGCCTATGATTGGGACGGCGAAACTCTCTCTTTGAGATGGGAGCATAACGGAAACAAAAATGACACCAGCACACTTTACGGTCAGGGCAATCACAATCTGTCTGCGGCCGATATAGACAACGACGGAAAAGACGAAATCGTATACGGCTCGGCGGCTCTTGACGATGACGGAACGATTATGGGCAACACGAGGTTGGGGCACGGCGATGCTATGCATGTGAGTGATTTCAACAACGACGGTGTGCAGGAGGTATTCTCGGTCAAGGAAGACAGCGTCGGTTACAAAAACAACGCCGCACATTTCAGAGTCGCCTCAACCGGCCAAACAATTTGGGGAAAAGGTGCAGCCGGCGATACGGGCAGAGGTGTTATGGACAACATCGATGATGCATACGCAAAAAACAACCCAAACGCCTTGGCACTGGCATGGTCAAGTTCGCATGCGAATGCATTTGATTTAAACGGCGCCGAGCTCAAAGCACGTCCCGCCACTTCCTCAAGAACCATGACAAACTTTTTGGTTTACTGGGACGGAGATCTGGGCCGCGAAATTCTTGACGACAACCAGCTTGCGAAATATCATGCCGACACCGGCTATACCACACGATTTTATGATGACAGAAACGGCTATATTCCGGGCACGTCGAACAATTATACCAAACACACACCTTCGTTGGTTGCCGATATTTTGGGCGACTGGAGGGAGGAGATAATCCTTCCGACGGGAAAAGGCGAAAACGAGACCCCGTTTCTCAGAGTATTTGTATCAACTTTACCCTCGGATTACAGATTGACGACTCTTATGCATGACAGTCAATACCGATGCGCTATCGCTTGGCAGAACACAGCCTACAACCAGCCGCCCCACCAAAGCTATTATATCGGTTCTGCGGCGCTGGCCAAAGACGCAGACGGCAGTGAGCTTAACTATCTCGCACCCAAGGTTCCGTTTACATCGGTGGTATATCCCAATGAAAATTCCATACCCGTCACAGGACTCACGCTGTCCGAAAGCCAAGTACGGGTGGAAAGAGGCACAACCTATGCGTTGATTGCCTCGGTTGAGCCCAAGGATGCATCCAAAAAAGGCGTAACCTGGGCATCGGATAACCCGGAAGTGGCAACCGTTTCCGGAGGAGTGATAACCGGCGTATCAAACGGAAGTGCCAAAATTACCGCAACGGCGAAAGATACCAAAAATGGCACATTCACACAAACCTGCGAGGTTACGGTTTATACCACACCGGTCGAGGGGCTCAGCATACCTTACGAAAGCACAACGGTCTTCACCGATGGAAGCAAAAAAATAACCGCCTCCGTAGAACCCGAAAACGCTACCGATAAATTGATTCATTGGTCATCATCGGACAGTGCCGTTGCGACCGTTGACTCGGGTAGCAATGTGAAAGGACAAGGCGTGGGTTCTGCGATAATCACCGCTAAATCCAACGATGGCGGATTTGAAAAAGATATAATCGTCACCGCCACAGGCGGTGAGAGCAGTGATGCGACGGGCAGCAACAGTTTCGAAAATGTCAAGGATGCCGATAACTTGGGTCCGAATAAGGCTCGAATAAACCAGGAAAACGCCGTGGAAGGCGGCGAGACATACAAGGACTTTGAAATATTTAACGACAACAAAGTAACTCTAAAAATGAATATCAGCACAGGCGGTCAGAAGCTCGGTTCCGATTGGGGCTGGGACGGAAATGAATACACATTCGGTATAAGTTTTCTCGGAGTCGAAGGCAATAATTTGCTCACCCTGTCACAAAGTTATCAATCCAAGGCGCAAATGACCCAAAGCACCGTTATGGCGGAGATGACACAAAACGCAGACAGTGATTGGACGGAAGTAAGCTCGAGTAACAACGGAATCTTCGGACGGAGCAGCACCACATGGCATCTGTCTCTTGAATTTGATTATGACAACGATGTCTGCAATGCCACAATATACGGTAATGAGGATGACTCCGGCAATCGCAGCGAATACAGCAAAACCTTTGAACTGAACGGGAACCGTTTCAAAACCGTGAAGTTGTACACCGCAAAGGACGGAGAGGGAGGAATTACGGCGCGTCCGTCAATATCCGATTTGATTTATACCCGATCCATTGCCGCGAGCGGCGACGGAAGTTCACTGTATGAAAAGGGCACAACGCCCGATACCGCCTGGCAGGAAAGCGATATAGATGATTGGACGGTTACGGGGAATGTAAAACCCGTTGTTGATCCGGAAAACGGCGGAATATTGTTTAATCCAACTAAGCCTTCAAGTTCCTACAGCGCCGAAAAGAATTTTAATATCCAAGAGGGAGCAATTGTAACATATAATACCGATTGGTATTTCAAAGCATCAACATCCAGAGCCAGCAATCGAGAATATATTCAATTTGGCTCGGGTCTCCGTATTGCATGTGCACAAGACGGCGGTTCATATTACACATACGTCAGCTCAAACGCCGGGACGACTTGGGACGATATGGACAGCGACGGAAGTCCGGATAATATTTTTACGGGAAGCAATAATACCTTCACAAAAAATATAACCTTGGTTGTTGACACATCAACAAACACAATATTAAAATTTATGTTTGACAATACTGAGCTTTCCGCATATAAAAACCACAAGCTTCCGGAGGATACAACATTCGATAAAATATCGTTCGGATTTTCGCGAGGCGGGTCAACGGGGCAATGGGAATATTTTAATGGCCTGAGCGATTTAACGGTTTTGCAATTTGTGCCCGAAACCATCAATCAACCTATACCTTCCCCGGAGCCGTCGGCAACTGCCACAACGATTCCGACGTTACCGTCATCCAAACCGTCGGCAACGGCCGCACCTACGGAAAAGCCGACGGCTTCCCCAACGGTTGCACCTACGGCCGAGGCGACATCTGCTCCCACACCTACGTCGGAACCTGCAACCACGTCTGCACCTACAGTCGAACCCACGGCAACTGCTGCCCCTACATCGGAGCCGTCTGCTACCGAGGCACCAACGACGACTCCAACATCTCCCACACCTACATCCGAGCCGACGGCGACATCTACACCCGAACCTACGGCTACCACAGCGGCGACAAGCGCTCCGGTCTGGCCGCCCGTCGAGCCGACTGCAACGGCTGCTGCAACTCCCACAACCGAGCCCACGCCTACCGCGTCGGCAACGGCGGCTCCATCCGAACCTTCGCCGGATCCGACAACTACCGCCACAGCAACACCCCCGGAACCAACGGTCGAACCCACGGCTACGGCAACTGCGACACCTACTATGCCACCCGGAAATGAGCCCACAGCAACCGCTATGACTGAGCCAACGGCCACTGCCACAACGACTCCGACACTACCTACGGTTGAACCTACGGCTGCTGCAACTTCGGCACCTACCGAACCAACGGTCGGTCCTGTAGCAACCGCAACACCCGTGGTGCCCACGGCTGAACCTGCGGCTACGGCTACTGCGACACCCGCCGTTCCTACGGCTGAAC
>CAZTYF010000016.1:0-44315 GCA_964617455.1 uncultured Oscillospiraceae bacterium
TTTTGACAAAGCGGGGAAATCGAAGTTTTTGAGCGGGCGGAATGACAGAAACTGGATTGCGTCGTCGCAGTTCGCCTCTTAGCTCGTTTTCTCGCAAGCGAGAGAAGCTTCGCCTTACCGGCGACTGCTCCTCTTTCCCGCAAAGTGCATTTCATTGGCGCTTTGCGGGAGCCCTAAAAATGCCGTCAAGGTTTTGGAAGACAGATACGGCGACGGGGAAGACAGGGCAGCAGAGGAGACCGCCGAGAAAAGGCGAAGGGCCTACGAGGAAACCAAACGCTCGAATGAAAAAGCCATGGAAGAAATGGAAGAATTGAAGAAGCTTATGGGGATTAGAAAATGAACGGATATGATGAAAATCCGATGATATTACCGGGGCGATTGGCTCTTTTGCGGATTTTATTTTAAATATCCCGTTTTTTCTTGCAAGAGCGGGTGCGATATGATATAATGGCTTAGAAAAGTTGCAAATAATACAAAAAGGTGTATAATGAGACTTGATAAATATCTGTCCTCTCAGGGAGTTTGCATCCGAAAAGATGTTAAAAAAATCATAAAAGAGGGCAGGGTGACCATCGAAGGAATGGAGAGGGTATCTGCCGATACCAAAGTTGACCCGGAGCGGGCCCGGGTGTTTGTTGACGGCAAGCTTGCGGAGTACCGCAGATTTGTGTATTTGATGTTAAACAAACCAAAGGGTTATGTGTCCGCCACAGAGGATAAAAACCACAAAACGGTTATCGACCTTGTGCCCGAAAGCTACAGGCACAGGAATTTGTTCCCCATGGGACGTCTTGACATTGACACGGAGGGTTTGTGCATCATTACCGACGACGGAGTTTTAGCCCACAGACTTTTGAGCCCCCAAAACCATGTTCCCAAGACCTATGTTGCCGACCTAAACGGTGATGTGACGGATGATGACATAAGGGCCTTCAAAGAAGGAATTACTTTGGAAGACGGGTATGTTTGCAAAAGTGCGCAACTTGAAAAAATTCAGGATTGCCGGGCAAAGGTTGTCATATATGAGGGGAAGTTTCACCAAGTCAAGAGGATGTTTGCGGCGAGGGGGAAGGCTGTGAAGAGCCTTGTGCGCACCAAAATCGGCGGGCTCTCTTTGAATGAAAGTCTGAACCTCGGAGAGATAAGGGAGCTTACGCAATATGAACTTGATTTGCTTCAAGAACGGAGAGATAGAACAGAATGAATTACGGTAATGACAAAAATGATAAAAACGGCAATAAGGGCGTATACAATGCGATCCCCAAGGTCTGTGCGGTGCATGACCTGTCGGGATTCGGTAAGGTTTCCCTGACCGAGGTTATTCCCATCATATCGGCCATGGGCATAGAGGTCTGCCCTCTTCCCACGGCGGTTCTTTCCACCCATACTTATGAGTTCAAAGATTATACCTTCCGCGATTTGACGGACCAAATGCAGGGTATAATAGACCATTGGCGCAAGCTGGGTCTCAAGTTTGATGCGGTGTACAGCGGATATATGGGCAGTCCGGATCAGCTTAATATACTCAAGAATTTCATGAAAGAGGCCAAAGCTTACGGAGCATTGACCGTGGTTGACCCGGTTATGGGAGACAGCGAGCTTGTGAATAACGGATTTTATTCCGAGGGTGTTGCTGCTCTTTTGGACGGCATGAAGGAATTGTGCGGAATGGTGGATGTGATAACTCCCAACGTGACCGAGGCGTGCCTTCTGATTGATGAAAAATATCCGGGTTGTCCCGTGAACAACGCCATGATGAAGCATTATCTGAAAAAGCTTGCCGCTTTGGGCGCCAAGCATGTTGCCATAACCAGCGTGATGGATTCCGAAAATTCCATGTGTGTGGCGGTTTATGACGGAGACACGGGCAAGTGTTACAAAATAGACTGCGGATATGTGAACCGATTGTTTCATGGCACCGGTGATGTTTATACTTCGGTTTTGGTGGGAGCGCTTCTTAAAGGAGAGAGCCTGATAGAGGCGGCGAACATCGCCGCAGGTTTCGTTTACAGTGCGATACAGGCCACCATTCGACATCCGGAAATCAGAATACGGGAGGGTGTGCTGTTCGAACCGGTTTTGGTCAAATACTTCGGCAAAACCGAGTATGACAAAAGATACGTTGAAATATAGGTGCCGCTAATCGGCAATACGATGTGATGAAAGGACGGCGGTAAAAGCGTGAGTATGATCACTAAAATAAACAGTTGCGGCCTTCGGGGCATTGACGGATATATTATCAGTGTGGAGACGGGAGTCAGCGGAGGCTTTCCCACCTGGGAAATCGTCGGGCTGCCCGATGCCCCGGTTCGGGAATCCAAAGAGCGAATCAGAAGCGCCATGAACAATGCGGGGTATGTGGTGCCCGGCAAGAGAATCGTGGTAAATCTTGCCCCTGCCGATGTTAAAAAAGAGGGTGCCTGTTTGGACCTTCCCATAACCGTAGGGCTCCTCACCGCCTCCGAACAGCTTTTCTGCGAGGACCTGTCCAAAAGCGTTTTCTTGGGAGAGCTCTCCCTTGACGGAGCGGTCAGGGGCGTTGACGGCGTGCTTCCCATGGTAATAAAAGCATATCAGCTCGGTATGACGGAAATTTACGTTCCCGAGGACAATGCGGAAGAGGCGGCGGTTGTGGAAGGTATTCGGGTATACGGGGTCAAATCCCTGAGGCAGTTGGTGTCCCACCTTGCGGGCATAGAGAGAATTACGCCCACCGTGGTTGACATAAAAGAGATTTTTAGCAAGGCTTCCGTCTATAATTGCGACTTTTCCGAAGTCAAGGGCCAGGAAAATGTGAAGCGAGCCATGGAAGTGGCTGCGGCGGGGGGCCATAATATGCTTCTTATCGGGCCTCCCGGGTCCGGCAAAACCATGCTCGCCCAGAGGCTTCCCACCATACTTCCCGACCTTACCTTTGATGAGGCTCTCGAAGCCACGAAGATTCACAGCATTGCCGGCATGATGCCCAAGGGGGCACCTATGATACTTACCAGGCCTTTCCGCAGTCCTCACCACACCGTGTCCGCCGTGGCTCTTTCGGGCGGCGGCAGCAATCCGAGACCGGGGGAGATCAGTTTGTCCCACAACGGAGTTTTGTTTTTGGATGAACTGCCTGAATTTCGCAAAGATGCCCTTGAGGTAATGCGTCAGCCTTTGGAGGACGGGGTTGTTACCATAACTCGGGTTCAGGGGACTTTTTCTTATCCCTGCAATGTTATGCTTGTGGCATCCATGAACCCTTGCCCCTGCGGCTACTACGGAGACAGAAAGCATGAATGCACCTGTTCTCCAAAAAAGATACAGAATTACCTGAGCAGAATAAGCGGTCCTCTCCTTGACAGGATTGACCTTCACATTGAGGTTCCCGCCGTGGAGTATGAAGACCTTGACAGTAAAGACAAGCCCGAATCTTCCGCAGCCATAAAGGCTCGGGTCAACAAAGCGAGAAGAATTCAAACCGAGAGATATAAGGGCACGGGCATATATTCAAACAGCAGCCTGACCCCCGCTATGTGCGAAGAATATTGCATATTGAGCAGTGATGCAAACGTGATGCTCAAGGCTGCCTTTGACAGTATGGGCATGAGCGGCAGGGCATACAACAGATTGCTCAAGGTGGCAAGGACCATTGCCGACCTTGGAGACAGCGACAGGATTGAGGCGGAGCATATAGCCGAGGCTATACAATATCGTTCTCTTGACAGAAAATTCTGGGCATAGCACATATTGAAAAACAGGGAGATGTTCGAGTTGAAACTTCATATTGTCTTGGTGGAACCCGAAATCCCGTCAAATACCGGCAACATTTCGAGAACCTGCAGCGTTATCGGTGCGGCTCTTCATTTGGTTCATCCCTTGGGATTCGACATAAGCGAAAAGCAAGTGCGCAGAGCAGGCTTGGACTACTGGTCCGAATTGGAGCTGTATGAATATAACTCCTTTAATGAAGTGAGGGAGAAATATCCCAAAGACGGTTTCTTTTATTGCTCCACAAAAGGCAAAAAAGTGTATTCGGATGTAAATTACAGAGACGAGAGCGAAAAGGGCAGAGATATCTTTTTGGTGTTCGGGAAAGAAACCAAGGGTTTGCCCGAATCGCTTCTCAAACAAAATTACGGCCGCTGCATAAGGATTCCCATGCTCACGAATATGCGCTCCCTGAACCTTTCAAATTCGGTTGCCATAGTTGCCTATGAAGTTCTTCGTCAACACGGATTCGAAAATATGCAAAAAGAGGGAATTCCGGGCCTTGAAAAGGAGGATGGAAATGATTAAATTCATGGTGGACAGGGGTGCCGACATCCCCTCCGACTTAGCCAAGGAGAAGGGCATATATGTGCTGCCCTTTGTTATAAATTTAGACGGGAAAAGTATAATCGCCGACAGAGACTTTGATACGGACGAGTTTTATAAAGCAGTGAGAGAAAGCGAGAGCGTTCCGACCACAAGCCAAATGTCACCGAAGGATGTGGAGGCCATGTTTCGGGAAATCGGAAAGGAAAATCAGATAATTTACATCTCCATTTCCTCCAAAGGCAGCGGCATCAACAACACGGCCCATATGGTTGCGGACAGCCTGAAAGATGAGGGCTTTGATATTACCGTTTTGGATTCCGAAATGTACACAATGGCCATAGGAATGCCCGTCCTTGAGGCGGTGGATATGGTTCAAAAAGGTGCATCCAAGGCAGAGGTTGTTGAATTTCTTGAAACCGTATACAAGCGGGACACCGCCTATTTTGTGGTGGATGATTTGACTTTTTTGAAAAAAGGCGGAAGAATCAAAGCCACCGCCATGGTTATAAGCGCTCTTTTGGATATCAAACCGATTCTTATGATTACGGACGGACTCGTGGAGGCCTATCGAAAGGTGCGGGGCCTTAAAAAGGCCATGTCCGTTTTGGCGGATTACGCCGAAGAGCGGATGGAAAAACCCGAGGAAAACGAGATTCTCATTCTCGATACCGATGCACCCGACAAGGTTGAAATCGTTGAAGAAATGCTCAAGAGGCGGCTTCATCCCGCCAAAATTACCCACTGTAAAATCGGACCCGTTATCACGGCTCATGCGGGAGTGGGGCTTGTGGGGGTCTATTTCAGGCATAAGAAGCCCTATACCCAATACGAAAAATAGGTTCTTGATATCAGGTGATTAATATGTTTTTGGAAAAAGACGAGATGAAGTTTGCTATTTTATATACTCTGAGGCAATATCCCCACCCCGTGTCCTTAACTCGACTAACCGAGTTGCTCACTTGGGATGAGAATGTGATGAGTTATTTTGACCTGACAATTATGCTCAGCGAACTTATTGAGGACGGTTTCACGGAACGGCTTTTTTATCGCAATATGGAATGTGTCAAGCTTACCGACAGGGGCATAGATGCGGACGACTACTTTGCAGACCGTGTTCCCGCCAGCATCAGGAAGAAAATTTCCGATGCGGTCAAGCGGGAAGAGTTCGAGAATTTGGTCAATCCCAACGGAGTTACAACCGAAATCGAGCCTGCCGGAGGAGGGCGGTACATTGCCGCCGTTACCATGATGGACGGAGGCTCTCCCATTTTGGAAATCAAATTGGATGCGGGCCATCGCCTCCAAGCGGCTCGGACGGCGGAAGCCCTCAAAAACCGTGCGCCTGAAATCTATAAGTATATATGCAAAACCCTTGACGAGGGTTCATAAAGTTTGATATAATGATTCGACAGTATTTAATTTTAATCTATAAGAGGTATAACAATGGAAAAATTAGGCTTAAATGAAATACGCGAAAAGTTTTTGAGTTTTTTTGAAAGCAAAGGCCATATGCGCCTTCCCTCCTTTCCCCTTGTTCCCCAGAACGATGCAAGTCTTCTTTTGATAAATGCGGGAATGGCGCCCCTCAAGCCCTACTTCACCGGCAAGGAAGTGCCTCCCGCCAAACGGGTTACCACCTGCCAAAAGTGCATAAGAACTCCGGACATTGAACAGGTGGGCCTTACATCCCGCCATGGTACCTTTTTTGAGATGTTGGGCAACTTCTCTTTTGGGGACTATTTCAAAATGGATGCCACCAAGTGGGCGTGGGAATTCATAACCGAGGTTTTGGAGATTCCCAAGGACCGCCTTTGGATAAGCGTGTATGAAGATGACTACGAGTCGGAAGATATATGGGTTAATCACGTGGGTGTCTCAAAGGATAGGATTGTTCATCTCGGCAAGGAAGACAATTTCTGGGAAATCGGCACCGGTCCCTGCGGTCCGTGTTCGGAGATTTACTATGACAGAGGCGAAGAATACGGCTGCGGCAGCCCCGATTGCGGCGTAGGCTGTGATTGTGACAGATATGTCGAATTTTGGAATTTGGTGTTCACCCAATTCGATAAAGACGAAAACGGCACCTATAACAAGCTTGACCATCCCAACATCGACACGGGTATGGGCCTTGAGAGAATTGCATGCATTATGCAGGGCACCACTTCGATTTTCGAAGTCGACACAATCAGACGGGTTCTTGACGCCGCAGCGGAAATTGCGGGAGTGAAATACGGGGAGGACAAACACACCGACACATCCCTGCGGGTTATAACGGACCACATTCGCAGCACGGTATTTATGACGGCAGACGGTGTTCTCCCCTCCAATGAAGGTCGGGGATATGTTCTCCGCAGACTTCTTCGGAGAGCTGCCCGCCATGGCAGACTCTTGGGAATCGAGGGCACATTTTTGTATAAGTTGGCTCGGGTTGTGGCCGATGAATCAATGGAGGCATATCCGGAACTTGATACCAATTTTGAGTACATCGAAAGTGTAATCAAAGGCGAGGAAGAGCGTTTTAACAACACCATTGACCAGGGTATGCAGATAATCAAGAGCTATATAACGGAAATGAAAGAGAGCGGCATAACGGAGTTAGACGGAGAGCGGGCTTTTAAACTCTATGACACCTATGGCTTCCCCATCGACCTTACCCGTGAAATAATGGGAGAGAACGGATTCGCAGTTGCGGAAGAGATGTTCGCCGACCTGCTCAACAAGCAGAGAAACGCCTCCAAAACCGCTCGGGGCAACAATGACGACACTGCATGGGAAGACGATATATTCATCGACATCAAAGATGCCACCGTATTTGAAGGGTATAAAAAGTTCAGCGGCAAATCGAAAATCTTGGCTATTGCCAACGGCGAAGAGAGAGTGGGCAGGGCCGTATCGGGAGACGAGGTTGTGATTGTCTTGGACCGCTCTGTTCTGTATGCGGAAGGCGGCGGACAGGTGGGCGATACGGGATATATGACCACGGAAACCGCTTCGGTCAGGGTCAAGGACGTGACCAAGAAAAACGGAAAATTCCATCATCGATGCGTGGTCCAAAACGGCGAAATTACCATTGGCACCGAAGTAAATGTGGCTGTTGATGCAAACAGACGCAAGGCAATTATGCGAAATCACTCCTGCGTTCATCTGCTCCAGGCTGCCCTCAGACAGGTATTGGGCAAGCATGTGGCTCAGGCAGGTTCCTATGTTGACGAGCACAGATTCCGCTTTGATTTTTCCCACTTCAAAGCCATGACTCCCGAGGAACTGTTGGAAGTTGAAACCTTGGTTGACGATAAGATAATGGAATGTATAAATATAGAGTGCTTTGAAGAGGACATCGCCACAGCAAAAACCATGGGCGCAATGGCACTTTTCAGCGAGAAATACGGCAAACGGGTTCGGGTTGTGCGTATGGGTGATTTCAGCATAGAGCTTTGCGGCGGCACCCATGCCTCTTGCACCGGAAACTTGGGCACCATGAGAATTCTTAGCGAGACCGGTGTTTCCGCGGGAGTAAGGCGTATTGAGGGAACCACGGGCCATAATGTGATTGACCTATGCCGCAGCCAGCTGCAAATGTTGAGTGATGTGTCGAGGGTATTAAAGACCGGCGTCGGCGACCTGTCGGAGCGCGCGGAAAGTTTGATGGCCGAAGTGCGGGACCAAAAGCACGAAATAGATGCTCTGAAGAGCAAGATTGCCAAAAACAGCTTGGCCGATTCGGAGAACACAGCCGAGGAAGTTGACGGCATCAAAGTTGTGACTCACGTCCTTGACGACGGAGTCGACATGAATACCATGCGGGAAATAGGGGATAATCTCAAGGCGAAACATCCCAACTCTCTGATAGTCCTTGCCTCCAAAGTGGGCGAAAAGGTAAATCTCATTTCCATGACCACAAAAGAGGCAATAAAGCAGGGCGCTCATGCGGGAAAAGTCATCTCCGAAGTTGCCAAGCAATTGGGAGGAGGCGGAGGCGGCAGAGCGGAAAGCGCTCAGGCCGGAGGCAAGCTTCCCGAAAAGGCCGAGGAAGCCCTTCGAAATGTTAAGGGAATCCTGGAAAAAATGGTAAAGAAGGATTCCAAGGACTCGGACGAGAGTAAATCCGAAAAAAGAGATAATCCAAACAAAAACCGTACGGAATCAAACAAATAAATCGGGTGGTGACAACCGAATCAAAGGAGGAACAGAGATGTCCGATTGTTTATTTTGCAAAATAGCGGCGGGAGAAATCCCATCGACAAAAGTGTATGAAGACGATGAAATATATGCCTTTAAAGACATTGCGCCTCAAGCTCCGGAGCACATCGTCCTTATACCGAAAAAACACATAAGCTCCACCAATGAAATAACTTCCGAAAATTCGGCGGTGATAGGCAAAATCTTTGAAGTTGCCGCGGGGATTGCCAAAGAGAAAGGCTTTGCCGAAAAGGGCTATAGAATCGTAAACAACTGCGGAGAGGACGGAGGCCAAACGGTAGGCCATTTGCACTTCCACCTTTTGGCAGGCAGAAACCTGGGCTGGCCTCCGGGCTGAAAAATTTCCCGCAACGGAAATTTTGGAATTGAGATCCGAGAATTGGAGCATTTGATTTGAACTGGATAAAGATAAACATCATAACCACCTCCCGGGGCATTGACCCGGTATGTTATGCTCTTGAGGAGGCGGGTATAAACGGAGTCGAAATTTCCGACAAGGAGGACTTTGCCAAATTCCTTGAAGAAAATCGGAAATACTGGGACTATGTTGATGAAAGTTTGGAGAGTCTCAAAACCGCAGACACGAAAATAACCGCCTATGCGGAAGATAACGAGGAGGGTCTGTCGACTCTTGCGGAAATCGAAAAAAGGATATCCGCACTCAGGCAAGAAGATGTCCGGGGTGAGTTCGGCTCTCTCGATATTGTGACGACTCCCGTTAAGGATGAGGATTGGTCCGAAAACTGGAAGCAATATTTTGTACCCACCGAGATTGGGTCCAAGGTTTTGATTCAGCCCGAATGGCTGCCCCTTGAGGAGACTGCCGACAGGGTTGTCTTCCGGGTTAATCCCGGATTGACCTTTGGCACCGGCACTCATGATACCACCCGATTTTGCATCGAAGCCATAGAAGAGTTTCTGAAACCCGGGGATACGGTTTTGGATTTGGGCTGCGGCAGCGGAATATTGTCGATTATCGCTTTGTTGCTGGGCGCCTCCCATTGCGATGCCGTTGATATCGATTCGAAAGCGGTGGATGTAGCCTATGCCAATTTGGCCCTGAACAACTTGGACCGAGAACTGTATAATGTCAGTTGCGGGGATATAATCGCAGACGATAATGTCCGAAAAAGATTCGGAAAGTATGACTTGGTTGTGGCCAATATCGTAGCCGATGTTATTATAGCTCTGGCCCCATACATTATGGGATTTCTTAAGCCCGGCGGAAAATTCATCTGTTCGGGTATAATTAACGAGAGAGCGCAAGAAGTTGCAAAGGCTCTCCAAGCAGAAAATCTTGAGATTATCGAAGAAAAAAGGTCAAGTGAGTGGATAGCGTATATTTGTCGGTGATTTTTTCGATAAAATAGCAAAATAAGTGAATTATTTCCGAAATTCCTGTTGACAATTGCAAAAAATTGTTATACAATTGAAACAAGGAAGATGGATTGGAACTAAAAGGAAGGTATTATGAAAAGGAAGTTTTTCATTTGCATCATGTCGGTTGTTATGGTTCTGGCCCCATTCGGTATGGGTAATGCCTTGGCCGATGAGATTGACGAAGCTCCCGCTTCCGCAGAGGTTTTGGCCCCGGAGGTTTTGGGTCCCGAGGCAACCTTGTTTCCGAATGAGCCCTATACGGATTCCGAGCAGACCATGGGAACACCTCTGCCGGAGGGGGCCGCTTCTGCATCTCCCGATATGCTCACCGTCTCGGGTTACACGGTGAATTTTACCTGCGTTCTTGACGGTTGGCCTCGGTATGATTATGCGGTTTTTAACCTGTATTCGGCAAATGATGAGCTTCTCGGTTCCCATACCGTGTTCATAGGCGGCACGGAGGGTTTCAGCCTTGCCTATGACGTTCCCCCTGCACCCGTAGGAACGGTGTATTACCTTGATGTGACCGGAGTGGATTCCGTTGACTATTACAGCGAGAATTACCCTCTGCCTCTTGCCGAGAGACTCCCTCTTTACACATACGCAAATGAGGACGGTTCGTTTTCGGCCGAGGCGTATATGACACTTCATATCAGAACCCAGGACACGATAAATGTCTATGTGGACGGGAAATATGTGGCTCTGTCCTCGCCGGCGATTTTTGAGGGGTCATCCGTAATTGCTCCTCTTTCGGAGATTGCCGAGGCGATTGGGATCACCGACTGTACCTACTATCCTCAATATGAGAGTGTGAAGGTCAAGACCGGAGATTACGAGATGCTTGTCAATATAGGGTATTCCTATATAACGGTCTTCGGGGAAGACAAAGCGCTCAATGTGCCGGTTTCGAACATCAACAGCCTGACATATATAGAGCTCAGACCTTTTGTGGAAAGTTTCGGCAGCACTTTGGAATTTTCCGATTCCGGGGAATATATAGATATTCATCTCACCAAGTCGCCTTTGGCTCTTGAGTCTGTTGCGGCTCTTGAAAAAAGGGTGAATGAAAGCGGCATCGGAAGTTCCACGAACTATATGATTTGGGTAAACAAGCAGAAATTTCGCTGTGCCGTTTTCGAAGGCTCGAAAGGGAATTGGAAGTGGCTTAAGGATTTCACGGTGGGAATAGGCGCCGAGGGAACGGAGACGATAACAGGCTCGTTTGAGTATTATGCGGCTCAAGACAGATGGTCCTATGCCAATTACTATGTGGGACCCGTAATGATTTTTTATGGAGGCTATGCCCTTCATTCGACATTTTTGAGATATGACGGAACTCCTTATAACAACAACGTAGGTGTTAAATTATCATTGGGATGTGTGCGATGCCAGGCGAAATATATAAACTGGATGGCAGCAAATATGCCCTTTGGTACAAGAGTATATATTACAGAATCGTAGAGAAGGAGGTTTTAGGATGGACGACTTGACAATGCTTATTAAGCAGGAAATTAAGAAGCAGTATCGTAGCGTACGCCAGTTTGCATTCAGCGTAGGTATCGCCCAAACGACTGTTGTCAGCGCTCTCAAAAATGGCATTTCGGGCACCGGTTTCAACACTGTTATGAAGATGTGTAAGGCACTCAATATCAAAGTGTTTGACTATGAAATTCCGCTTGTTATTGATGACGACGTTGTCACACTTGTGAAGAAGTACAATTCTCTTGACAAACTTGCGGAACATACCGTAAAAACAGTGCTTGATGTTGAATACGAGCGATGTATGGCAGACGCTCTCAAGAGCTCAAAGATGTAGCAGGCTAAATCGTAAAACGATATTGCGTGCGTGAGAATGAAAAGAAAGTAAAAACAACTCACCAAAAAGACTCCGGCGTAAGTTCAGCTTTCGCCGGAGTCTTGTATTTATATTTGCAATTTTGGCGTATATAATTTGAGTCAAATCTTGGGTGCCGCCTCCGCCACGGCCTTTGCAACAGTATCGGCGATTCTAGGGTCAAAGGCCTTGGGGATTATATATTCCTCGCTTAGCTCATCGTCGGATATGAGCCCTGCAATGGCCCGACATGCGGCTGTCTTCATTTCTTCCGTTATTGCCCCGGCCCGCACATCAAGAGCGCCTCTGAAAATACCCGGAAACGCAATCACGTTGTTAATCTGGTTGGGAAAATCGGAGCGGCCGGTGCCCACTATTCTCGCTCCCGCTTCTTTGGCAATATCCGGCATAATCTCCGGAGTGGGATTGGCCATTGCGAATACCACGGCGTCCTTTGCCATGGACCTTATCATATCCCCGCTCACGATGTTCGGAGCCGAAACTCCGATAAAAACATCGGCTTCCGCCAAAACATCGGCAAGGGTTCCGCTAATCTTCTTCCTGTTGGTCACTTTTGACATTTTTCCCTGCTCCGAATTGAGACCTTTCATCCCCTCTTTGATGGCACCGAATTTGTCCGCAAGGATGATATTTTCCGCACCCATATTCATCAGCATTTTACATATGGCAATACCGGCGCTGCCTGCTCCGTTTATCACAATATTGACTTTCCCGATTTCCTTTTTGACAACCCGAAGAGCGTTGATTATTCCGGCAGATACCACAATGGCGGTGCCATGCTGGTCATCGTGAAAAACAGGTATATCCAATTCTTCTTTAAGCCTCCGCTCCACCTCAAAACATCGAGGAGCGGCAATGTCTTCGAGATTTATCCCGCCGAATCCGGGAGCGATGTTTTTCACCGTTTTGACGATTTCATCCGTGTCTTGGGTGGATAGGCATATGGGATAGGCATCGATGTTTGCGAAATTCTTAAAGAGTACGCACTTACCCTCCATAACCGGCAACCCCGCTTCCGGGCCTATATTGCCGAGGCCCAGCACCGCGCTGCCGTCGGTCACCACAGCCACCGAATTGCTCTTTCCGGTATATTCATAGACCAAGCTTTTGTCTTTGGCGATTTCTCGGCAGGGCTCCGCAACGCCCGGAGTATAGGCGATTGACAATTCATCCTCGTTGTCTGTCGATGTTTTGGAGGCCACTTCGATTTTTCCTTTTAATTCCCTGTGGAGACGCAATGCCTCTTTGTTGTAATCCATTTTATCTCTCCTTGTTCTTGTCATATAGTATTTTAAGTCCGTCTACGGTAAGCATACTGTCGACCACATCGATTTCCTCGGATTCACGGGAAATCATCTTCGCCAAGCCTCCCGTGGCAACCACGGTGGCGTCTTCGCCGATTTCCTTTTTTATTTTGCGCACAATACTGTCGGTCATCCCCGCATGGCCATAGAGCGCACCGCTTTGGATGGAGTTTACGGTGTTTTTCCCGATGGGTGAGGGCGGTTTAAGGATTTCGACTTTTGGCAGTTTGGCTGTCCGCTCGACCAGGGCGTCAAGGGCGATTTTCATTCCCGCAGTTATGACGCCTCCCACATAGCAGCCGCTTTTGTCAATGGAGCAAAAGGTTGTGGCGGTGCCAAAATCCACAATTATCAAGGGCGGTCGATATTTGTTTATTGCAGCTACTGCATTCACAATACGGTCCGCACCCAATTCTCTCGGATTGTCCATTTTTATGTTCATACCCGTTTTAATTCCGGGACCCACAATCATGGGGGTGCAGCCCAAATATCTTTTCACCGCATTGGTAAGCGAATGCATAACAGTTGGGACAACAGAGGCCATCATAACATCGTCGACCGATTCAGGGCCCACATTTTCACTCATAAGCAGTTGGGTCAGCAGTATCCCGTATTCATCGCTGGCTTTATTTATGTCGGTGGATATTCTCCAGCTGCGAATAAATTCATCTCCCTTGTATAGGGCCGTCACTATATTGGTGTTTCCCACATCAATAACAAGCAGCATAGCATTTTACCTCGCAATCCGCAATTCTCAGGGTGTTTCCTTTATTTCGGCAGTAATCTTTCCGTTTTCGTCAATCTCAAGAGTCCCGTAGCTTATTCGGGCACAGCCCGGGTTGAACATAAGTATCCCGGAAACCTCTTCCGAATAAGGATGGTGAGTGTGTCCAAAGACGCATATATCGGCCTTTTCCTCTCGGGACTTATATAAGAGAGAGATAAGATCCATTTTGACTCCGTACCTGTGACCGTGAGTCATAAACACCCTTTTGCCGGCAAAAGAGAAAGTCACCTCAAGCGGCACATCCCGTACCGACCAGTCGTTGTTGCCCAATACCGCCGCCACGGGAAGCCTCGGATAGGCCCGTTTTAAGGCCTCTGCATCTCTTTGAATATCCCCGGCAAACATGATCATATTCAAACCACCGGCCTCGATTTCGGCGTCCACCGCCCTTTTAAGAGCGGAAAACCCGCCGTGAGAATCACTGAGCACAATTGCCTTCATAAAAAAGGAACCTCCGATATATTTCCTCGGGACACAAAATCCCTTGACCCTATTATATCATATAAATATTCCATTGTCACCGTTTTTTATGATAAAATTATGAACTATAAATTGCAATATAAAATTACAACCAAACAATACAACGCCACATCCGACAAACGGGGAAATTGTTTATAAATTGTTCATAAAAAATCTATATTTGGGGAGAGTTTTTATGGTAGAATTTGATAAATTCCATAAAGATAGGAGATGTATATCATGAAAAAGCTTAATAAGAAAGTTTCAATTTCCGCTGTGGTTTTGTTGTGTGCCTTATGTGTGGCTGTGGGCGGCTGTGCCGCAACGGTTGTTCAGAATATTCAAGCGGAACTCAGGCCCGATTTTACGGTTGTTATCGATGGAACGGAGCGCACCTTCAAAAATGTAAACGGTGAAGTCGTTGACCCGATTTTATATAACGGTTCAACCTATCTCCCGATTCGTGCCATTGGTGAGATTATGGGCAAAAAAGTTACTTGGTATGAAGATCAAAAACGTATTGAACTCACCGATGAGAGTTCAACGGTAACCGATGCCGACCAAATTGTGACGGACACGACAACTCCGGCTCCTCAAAATAACGGAGCATCCTCTGCGCAGCAAAATACGGCGCCTCAAGGCCAAAATAACGGCAATAATCAGGGTTCGGTTCCCGCAACCGCAGGTATAACCGTTGAAAGAGCAAAAGAAATCGCTTTGGAGAGAGCGGGCCTTGCCGCATCGGATGTGACTTTCACCGAGGCAAGAAGAGATTATGACGACCGGGTGGAAGTTTATGACATAGAGTTCCGCCGGGGCAGAACCGAGTATTCCGCCGAGATTCGCGTAAGCGACGGAGCAATAGTTTCCTGGGAAGTTGATAACGATTAAGTTGGCATATAGCCCTATAAAAACACAGTTTGAATTATCATATTCGAGAGCCGTCCTCAGCGGCTCTCGAGTTGCTTGTTTGACAACAGCTTTTTAACCTCGCCCGCCAGATACAGAGAACCGCATATGCAAATTATGCCGTCTGTTTTGGCGGCTTTTTTTAGTGCAAGAGCGGGGGATGGGGCAACTCGTATATTTAATTTATCGGTTTCGAATTGATGTTTCAGTTTTTCCGCCTCGAGGCAGCGGGGGTTATTGATTTGTGTCAAAATGAGGGTTGAGCCGTGTTTTTTTGCAAATTTTGATAGGAGTGTTGCCATTGCGGAGCAGTTCTTGTCTTCCATAACGGCGACTATGAAGGTTATGGGCTCATGCAAGGTCTCAAGTTCCTTGAGAAGAGTCTCTATGGCCTGCGGGTTGTGTGCTCCGTCGATTATTACGTTATTTATACGTTCAAGTCTGCCCTCGATTTTTCCGTTTGCCAAACCCCGTTTGAGGGAGGCGGAATTTATTTTGTACCCTAAATCAGCGAGTTTTTTCGCCGCTTCAATGGCGCAAGAGGCGTTGAGGGCTTGAAACTCTCCCTCCATTGCCAGTGAATATTCCTCGCCTTTATACTCAAATGAGCGTTTCTTCGGATTGTAATTTTTGGGTAAGTCGGGGATAATCAATTCGGAATTTTTGTCTCTGCATACTTTCACGGTATTTTGAAGCACAACCTCGGCCGAATCCGGATATAAAACCACGGGACAACCCGGCTTTACTATTCCGAGTTTCTCCTTGGAAACGCTGTCAACGGTGAACCCCAAGTATTGGCAGTGGTCGAGACCGATGGAGGTCAAAACGGTAACCTCGGACTTTTCGATGATGTTCGTGGCATCCAATCTGCCTCCGAGACCGACTTCAAGAACAACAAAATCACAACGGCATTGTTTAAACCGGACCAAGGCAACCGCAGTTATAAACGCAAATTCCGAGACTTTTGCGTCGTATCTTTCGGATATTTCTTTTACATATTCCACAATCTCCGAAAGCTCCTCATCGCCGATAGGTACACCGTTGATTCTTATTCTCTCATTGAACTTGACAAGATAAGGCGAAGTGAATAGGCCTACTTTGAATCCTGCGGATATCAGTATCTCGGAAATCATAGTCGACACACTTCCTTTGCCGTTTGTGCCGCCGACATGAATAAATTTAAGTCCTTTCTGAGGGTTTCCCAAGTGATCCAAGAGAATGCCCAAAAGCTCATTCCCCAATTTTCGGCTGAACTTGGGAATGGAATGAATATATTCAAGGGATTGTTCATAAGTCATATCATCAGCTCCGCCTTACCGGAACACCTTCCCCATGGAGATAATCCTTAAGGTCCGATATTTCTATCTCTCTGAAATGGAACAGTGATGCGGCAAGAGCGGCATCTGCTTTTCCATAGGTCAATGCATCTTTAAAATGCTCAACTTTTCCGGCTCCTCCGGAGGCAATAACGGGGATTGACACACTCTCTGCGATGGCTCGTGTCAAATCTATATCATATCCCGACTTGGTTCCGTCACAGTCCATGGATGTGAGCAGAATTTCACCTGCGCCGAGGGATTCGGCTCTTTGGGCCCATTCCACGGCATCAAGCCCCGTGTCTATCCTGCCGCCGTTTATGTATACATTCCATCGCTTTTCATTTTCGTTTTTGATATTCAGTTTTGCATCTATGGCAACAACCACACATTGACTGCCAAACTTTTCGGCTGCATCCGATATGAGAGCGGGATTGCGGATTGCCGAGGAGTTAATGGAAATTTTGTCGGCCCCTTGAAGCAGAAGCTCGCGGAAATCCTCCACCGTTTTTATGCCGCCTCCCACAGTGAATGGGATAAAGACGGTTTCCGCCACTCTTTTAGCCATCTCAACCACGGTGCCTCTTGCTTCATGAGTGGCGGTTATATCCAAGAAAACAAGCTCGTCCGCTCCGGCCTCATTATAGACTTTGGCCACTTCAACCGGGTCTCCCGCATCGATTAGATTTATAAAATTTACTCCCTTCACAACTCTTCCGTTTTTAACGTCGAGACAAGGGATGATTCGTTTCGCAAGCATGGGACAAACCTCCTTTACAGCATACCAAAATTTTTAAGTATCTTAAGCCCCACATCTCCGCTTTTTTCCGGGTGGAACTGGGTTGCAAATGTATTTCCTTTGCTTACGGCGACGGGGATTTCGACACCGTACTCCGTACGTGCGCAAATTATATCTTCATCTTTCGGAACTATGTGATAGGAGTGAACAAAATACACATACGGATTGTCTCCCATTCCTTCAAAAATGGGGCAGTTTTTGTCATAATCGATGGAATTCCAGCCCATATGAGGAATTTTCAAACCCGGTGTTTTGGGTATTTTTTGGTTCCCCCCGGCAAATACGGATAGTCCCTCAGCACCCGGAGATTCGTCGCTTCCGTCAAATAACAGCTGCAACCCCAAACAAATCCCCAAAAAAGGTTTGCCCTTGTCAATCAATTCATATATGCATTCATCCAATTTGGATTCTCTGATTGAATTTGCACACACGCCGAATGCCCCCACACCGGGCAAAACCAATTTATCGGCTTTTGACAGCTCTTTTGACTCGGAGGATATTTTGGCTTTGAAGCCGAGAAAATCAAAAGCCTTTTCCACAGAACGTAAATTTCCCGCTCCATAGTCGATTATTCCTATCATTTTTGTCACCTCTCAATTATACTACCACAATATTAACAAAATTGTCAATATTGGCTCAATTGGTATTGATAATTTAAATTCGGTGTAGTATAATGTACAGAGTTGAAAAAACAAGGGGGGATACGGATGCGCGTGATGTTTATGGGAACTCCGGATTTTGCTGTTCCGTCCCTAAAGGCGATTGCAGAGGCGGGCCATGAGATTGCGGCTGCGGTTTCACAGCCCGACAGGCCCAAAGGAAGGGGCCATAAAACTCAGCCCACCGAGGTTAAAAAGGCTGCCGAAAGTCTCGGAATACCCGTTTATCAGCCCGAAACTTTGAAAAATGAGTTTTTTAAAGATGAATTGGCCAAGATTGACCCCGATGTAATTGTGGTCGCGGCATATGGGAAAATTTTGCCGGGATATATCCTTGATTTTCCGAAGTACGGGTGCATAAATGTCCACGGCTCTTTGCTCCCCAAATATCGGGGTGCCGCTCCCATTCAATGGAGTATAATAAACGGCGATGACACGACGGGAATCACCGTGATGCACATGGATAAAACCATGGATACCGGAGATATAATTTTAACCAAAGAGACAGAAATCGGCGAAAGCGAAACTGCGGGAGAGCTTTTTGAAAGATTGGCCGAGCTGGGCGGAGAGCTTATTGCGGAAGCCTTGGATTCAATCGAAAAAGGCACTGCCCAAAGGCTCAAGCAGGATGAGACCAAAGCCACCTATGCTCCCATGTTGAAAAAATCGGACGGGCACATAAATTGGAACAAAACTCCGAGGGAGATCGTCAATCTCATCAGGGGCGTCAATCCATGGCCTGCGGCCTACACCGATTATAAGGGCGAAGTCATGAAAATATTCGAAGCCGTCCCTGCAAAAGGCGTGGGGGGACCGGGCGAAATATTGGGAGTTAGAGATAAAATGCTTGAAGTGGCATGCCTTGGAGGCAGCGTTTTGATTAGAGAAATTCAAATGAAGGCCGGGAAGAGAATGGCTGTTTCCGATTACCTAAACGGCCACAAAATGGAAAAAGGCATAATTTTGAAATAGAGTTATTTATACGGCACAAACGGAAAGGCAACAAATTTCCAAAGGAAATTTGAATCGGGAATTATACAATCGGCCGAATATGTAAAAGCAAGGAGAAACCCTTATGAGTATAAAGAGAATATTCGTTGAAAAGAAAAAAGGCTTTGATATCGAAGCGGGAGCTTTAATGGATGATTTCGTGAATAACCTCGGAATCACCGGCCTTGAGTCTGTCAGAATCCTGAATCGGTATGATATAGACGGGATATCCGACAAGGAACTCAAAGCCGTTTTGCCGGTGGTTTTCGCCGAGCCTCAAGTTGACAATGTGCTTTTTGAAAATATCGAAATTCCGACGGGCTCCAAGTATTTTGCTTCCGAGTATTTACCCGGCCAGTTCGACCAAAGAGCCGACAGCGCCGCCCAATGTGTCCAAATTATCACCGGGGGCGAGAAACCGATTGTCAAAACAGCCAAAGTTATCATTATGACGGGAGAAATTTCGGATGCAGATGTGACTGCTGCCGAAAATTATTACATCAACCCGGTCGAATCCCGACCCGCATCTATGGAAAAGCCCGAGTCTCTCGACATACCCGCCGATGACCCGGAAGATATAAAGACGGTAGACGGATTTATTTCAATGCCGGATGAGAAACTCACGGATATGATCGGTGAACTTGGCCTTGCGATGGATGGGGACGATATAAAGTTCTGCCGCTCATATTTCCGAGATATCGAGAAGCGTAACCCAACTTTAACGGAAATCAGGATGATAGACACCTACTGGTCAGACCACTGTCGACACACCACCTTTGCCACAAAACTGAAAAATATCGATATCGACAATGAATTCATAAAAGGGGTATACGGTGACTACTTGGAATCCCGAAAGTTCGTATATGGCACTCGAACGGCCGAAAAAAATGTCACATTGATGGATGTGGCGACAATAGCCGCCAAAGAACTTAAAAAACGCGGTATCCTCACCGCTCTTGACGAAAGTGAAGAGATAAATGCCTGCTCCATCGAGGTGGAGGTCGAAATGACGGACGGCACCTGTGAGGATTATCTTGTGATGTTCAAAAACGAAACTCACAACCACCCGACGGAAATTGAACCATTCGGCGGTGCGGCCACTTGCTTGGGCGGCGCAATACGCGACCCTTTATCGGGACGTGCTTATGTATATCAGGCAATGCGTGTGACGGGGGCCGGAGACCCGAGGAAGTCTCTCAAGGAAACTCTGCCGGGCAAACTGCCTCAGCGGAAACTTGTCTTGGGCGCCGCGGAGGGATACAGTTCCTATGGCAACCAAATCGGCCTTGCCACAGGCATAGTCAATGAAATATACGACGAAGGCTATGTGGCCAAACGTATGGAGATAGGTGCCGTTATCGCTGCGGCTCCCAAGAGGAATGTTATTCGGGAAACTCCCGAACCCGGAGATGTGGTTATCCTTTTGGGCGGTATGACGGGCCGCGATGGCTGTGGCGGTGCAACCGGCTCCTCAAAGGCACACAACAGTGCCTCTCTTGAAACCTGCGGTGCCGAGGTCCAAAAGGGCAATCCCCCCGTTGAGAGAAAACTTCAAAGACTTTTCCGAAAAAATGAAGTCACGACAATGATCCGTCGCTGTAACGATTTTGGCGCGGGAGGCGTGTCGGTGGCCATCGGTGAACTGGCAGACGGTCTTGAGATTGACCTTGACAAAGTGCCAAAAAAATATGACGGCTTAGACGGCACGGAGCTTGCCATCTCCGAGTCTCAGGAGAGAATGGCGGTGGTGGTTCGTCAAAAAGATGCCGAAAAGTTTATCGCCGAAGCCGATAAGGAAAATCTTGACGCCGTGGTTGTTGCGGTTGTTACGGATGATGCAAGGCTTGTTATGAAATGGTGCGGCAAAACCATCTGTGACATCTCAAGAAAATTTTTGAACACCAACGGAGCAGAAAAAAACAACGATGTCTCGATTTCGGATGATGATTTCGAAACGGATAAATACGAATTCGGGGTATCCGGAAATTCATACAGAGAGAAAATACTTTCACTGGTCGGCGACCTTGCCATATGTTCGCAAAAAGGCTTGGTTGAGCGTTTTGACAGCACAATAGGGGGTGCCTCTGTTTTTATGCCCTATGGGGGCAAGTATCAATTGACACCTCAACAGAGCATGGTGGCAAGGATACCGGTTCTCGACGGAAGGAAAGAGAGCAAAACGGCCACGATAATGTCTTTTGGATTCAACCCAAGGGTATCCGAAGCCAACCCCTTTGCCGGAGCGGTCTATGCGGTCGTGGAGTCCGTAACAAAAGCGGTTTGTGCCGGAGCAAACTATAAAGACATCTATCTCACCTTTCAGGAATATTTTGAAAGGCTCGGCACGGACCCGAACCGCTGGGGCAAACCCCTTTCGGCATTGCTGGGGGCCTATTATGCCCAGGAAAAGTTGGGCCTTGCGGCAATCGGCGGCAAGGACTCTATGTCCGGCTCTTTCAATGATATAGACGTGCCTCCCACCCTCGTTTCCTTTGCGGTAGCTCCCATCGATTCGGACAAGGCTATATCCTGCGAATTTAAAGGGTCCGATAATATGGTGTTCCTCCTTCGGCCGAAATACGATGAGAACAATTTGCCCGATTTTGAAAGCCTAAAGCAGCTCTATGGGATGTTGGATATCATGATTTCAGACCCGAATACCGTCATTAGAAGTGCCTATGCCGTCGGACGGGGCGGAGTTATGGAGGCTGTCGTAAAAGTCGCAATGGGCAACAAACTCGGTTTTGCATTCACAAAGTGCGGAATAAGCGAAAATCTTTTCACGGCCTACAGCGGGGGAATAGTTCTCGAAGTTGAGGGCAATAATGCCACGGGATACTTAGGCGACAATGTTGATACCATAAAGCTGGGCAGAACCACCGATGACGGAATTATCAGAATCGCCGATGAAGAAATTGACATAAATGAGATAATAAAATCATGGGAAAAACCCCTTGAAAAAATTTATCCCACGAAAGCCAAATACGATGATGTGGGAATCAAGACTTTTGAATGGGGCGAAAGAAACACCTCTGCGCCCGGGATAAAGACGGCAAAGCCTCGGGTGTTCATTCCCGCCTTCCCGGGCACCAACTGTGAATATGATTCGGCAAGGGCTTTTGAGCGAGCAGGAGCGGAGACGGATGTTCGAATTTTCAAGAATTTAAATCAGGCCCATGTGGAAGAATCGATTGAAAGATTTGTCAAATCGGTAAATGAAGCCCAAATTTTAATGATACCCGGAGGATTCAGCGGCGGTGACGAGCCGGACGGTTCGGGAAAATTTATCAAGGCAGCCTTTGAAAATCCAAAGCTGCGGTATGCCGTTATGGAGCTTTTGAATAAACGAGACGGCTTGATATTGGGTATTTGCAACGGTTTTCAAGCTCTTGTTAAGCTTGGCCTTGTGCCCTACGGCGAAATAAGAGAAGTGGATGACACCTGCCCCACTCTCACCTATAATACCATAGGCAGGCATATGTCCCGAATCGTTTCAACGAGGGTTTCATCCGTCAAATCTCCTTGGATGTCGGGGGTAAGCCTCGGAGATATACACCAAGTTGCCATCTCCCACGGAGAAGGACGTTTTGTGGCAAGCCCCGAGGTTATGGCGGAAATGGAGAAAAACGGACAAATAGCCACCCAGTACGTGGATTTATCCGGCAATCCCACTTATGAAATGCCCTACAATCCCAACGGTTCATATTATGCCATAGAGGGTATCACAAGTCCCGACGGCAGAGTCTTTGGCAAAATGGGTCATTCGGAGAGAATCGGAACAAATGTATATAAAAACATAACCGGCAATATCGACCAAAAACTGTTTGAAAGCGGAGTTAAATATTTTTCATAAAATGCGATGAATAATCGAAATAACTCAAAAGGAGCAAAATCATGATATATACCGCTGCCGCCGAGTATGTCAACTCCAAAATTAATCGCACTCCGGAAATTGCGGTGGTGCTGGGGACCGGTTTGGGGGAACTTTCCGACCTTCTTCAAGAAAAGGTCCTGATACCCTATGGCGAAATACCCGGATTCCCGCCCATAGGTAAGAATTACCATAAATGCCGTATGGCCGTAGGCGAACTTAAAGATGTTCCGGTTGCATTTATGGAAGGCAGACTCCATTACTATGAAGGTTACGATATGGCAGACACCGCTTTCATAATTCGGATGCTTGAAACCATGGGAATCGACACGGTCATTCTAACCAATTCGAGCGGCGCCATAAATACGGATTATGCTCCCGGAGACGTTGTGATAATCAAGGACCATATAAAGCTGTGTGCCGACTCACCTCTCAGAGGCGAAAATCCCGATGAGCTTGGGGAAAGATTTTTCGATATGACTCGGGCCTATGATAAAAATCTGATTGAGCTGTGCGAAGAGTGCGGCTCCGAAATGGGGATCAGGCTCCAAAAAGGCGTCTATGCCTTTATGGCGGGGCCCCAATTCGAGACACCTGCAGAGATTAATATGCTCAAGCTCCTCGGCGCGGATATGGTGGGAATGTCTACCGTACCGGAAGTTATCGCTGCGGCTCACTGCGGAGTGAGAATTTTGGCTCTTTCGGGTATTTCGAATATGGCAGCGGGAATTGAAGGAGGCGGTTTCAACAGGGTTGCCATAGACAAAGCGGAGCCTCTGATAAGAGAGAAAATGATAAGGCTGCTTGAGAATATGATTCCAAAACTGTAGATTGAGGAGGATTTTTATGGAAAGAATTACAAGTTTTACGGTGGACCATCGAAAAATAAAGCCTTGGGTGTATATATCTCGGGTTGACGGTGATATCACAACTTATGACATAAGGATGAGAAAACCCAACACCGGCCGTGTTCTCGATAATATCACAATCCATTCCATTGAGCATCTTTTTGCCACAATGGCACGCAATTCCGAACTTAAAGATGATGTGATTTATTTTGGTCCCATGGGATGCCAGACGGGATTTTATCTGTTGATAAGAAACGCCGACAACAAAAAGGTAGTGGCGTTAATAAAGAGGATTTTCAGGGATATTGCCGTTTATGACGGGGAGATGCCCGGAGCGAGCGAGCTTGAGTGTGGAAACTATCGGAACCTCAGCGTTGAAGAGGCGAACCGAGAGGCCGAAAATTACAGCGAAAAAATCGCAAGTCTCACGGAAAATGATTTGCGATATGAGTCTTAAATATGTGTTACTGCAGCCGACGAAAAATATGAAATTATATAAAGGTATATAACTCTATGAAAGTACTATTCAAAAACATAACCGTAGTTACAATGGATGACGATGTCGGCGTGATAAATTGCGGCTGTGTTGCAACCGACGGAAATAAAATACAATATGTGGGAACAGACTTCCCAAACGATCGGTATGACCGCATAATAGACGGGAAAAACAGAGTTCTGATTCCGGGGCTCATAAATTGCCACACCCACAGTGCCATGACTCTGCTCAGAGGATATGCCGATGACATAAACCTTGAAAATTGGCTGTCCGATAAAATTTTCCCTTTTGAAGATAAAATGACTCCCGCAGATGCTTATTTGGGCAGTGAAATTGCAATTGACGAAATGCTCGCCGGAGGTACAACGTGCTTTAATGATATGTACTTCTTCCAAGCAGAGACAGGCAGAGTGGCAGCCGAAAAGGGGATAAGAGCGGTTTTGAGCGACTGCGTAAATTTCGACGGATATGAGCGAAAGGTGAAACTGATGGAAGAAATGGAAAAGGAGTTTAAGGACAATGACCTTATCACCTTTACATTTTCTCCCCACTCGATTTATACGTGTTCTTTCGAGCTTTTGGAAAAATGTGCGGAGTATGCAAAAATCCATAATCTGCCCATTCACACCCATCTTGCGGAAACTCGGACGGAGTTTTCAAATTGTGAGATAGAGCACAATATGACTCCTACGGCATATATGGAAAAATCGGGGCTTTTTGAGAATCCCACAATTGCCGCTCACTGCGTGGTGATGACGGACAATGATTTGGAAATCTTGAGAGAACACAATGTTTCGGTGGTTCACAATCCTATCAGCAATCTCAAACTTGCTTCCGGAATAGCCCCTGTGCCCAAAATGCTCAATATGGGAATCAATGTAGCCATAGGCACAGACGGTGCAGCCAGCAACAACAGCCTTGATATGTTTGAAGAAATCAAGACGGCAGCCCTTATCCACAAAGGTTCAAGTCTTGACCCTACGGTCATTCCGGCCGAGACCGCTCTCAAAATGGCTACCGTCAACGGTGCCAAGGCTTTGGGTTTTGAGAATTTGGGGATGATAAAAGCAGACTATCTGGCGGATTTGGTTGTGGTGGATTTTAATACTCCTCACCTTATGCCTATGCTCAACCCTGTTTCGAGCCTTATATATTCGGCCAAATGCAGCGATGTTGAATATACAATGGTCAATGGCAAAATTGTATACGAAAGATAAAATAATATAATAAATCAGGAGGATATTATGGCAAAAGTAGCAATAGTAATGGGTAGCAATTCGGATTTGCCCGTGGTGAAAGGCGCAATTGATATCCTGAGGTCCTTTGATGTTGACTTCGAGGCCCATGTTATTTCCGCTCACAGAACTCCGGAAAAGGCGGAGAGGTTCGCCAAGGATGCCAAGATAAAGGGTGTTAAAGTTATAATCGCAGCGGCGGGAAAAGCAGCCCACTTGGGAGGCGTGATTGCGGCTTATACCACATTACCGGTTATAGCTCTTCCGATCAAATCCTCTTTCATGGACGGCCTTGATTCTCTCCTTTCCATGGTTCAAATGCCGACTGGGATACCGGTGGCGACCGTTGGTGTGAACGCCTCCGAAAATGCCGGTATTTTGGCGGTCCAAATGCTGGCCCTTGAAAATGAAGGCCTTTCCAAAAAACTCGAGCGGTATAAAGCCTCTATGGCAAAATCCGTTGAGGGGAAAGACAGGAAGTTGCAGGAAGAACTTTTTGGCAATAAATAGGGAGGCGATGCAATGAGCGAAGCATATAAAAATGCGGGAGTTGATGTAGAAGCAGGCTACCGTTCCGTTGAACTTATCAAGAAGCATGTAAGGAGGACGAATATACCTGGCGTTATATCGGGTATAGGCGGCTTTGGAGGACTTTTCGAGTTAGGAAAATGTTACAAAAATCCCGTCCTTGTATCGGGCACTGACGGAGTCGGGACCAAGCTTATGTTGGCGTTTATTTTGGATAAACACGACACGGTCGGACAGGACTGCGTTGCCATGTGTGTCAATGACATAGTATGCGGAGGAGCAAAGCCCATATTCTTCCTCGACTATATCGCAACGGGCAAAAACATACCCGAAAAGATTGCCGATATAGTCAAAGGCGTTGCCGATGGTTGTGTTATGGCGGAGTGTGCTTTAATCGGCGGCGAAACCGCGGAAATGCCTGGTTTTTACGGACCCGATGAATATGACTTAGCCGGTTTTTCCGTGGGAGTGGTCGAAAAAGATAAAATTATCGATGGGAGCAAAGCAGAAGTCGGTGACATCATAATCGGGATTGCCTCCTCGGGAGTTCACAGTAACGGTTATTCCCTTGTGAGGAAAATTTTTAACATCGACGGCAGCCGCAGCTCTTTGGAAAGCCTCGAAAAATACGATGATGATTTGGGGATGTCTCTCGGCGAAGCACTGTTGACTCCCACGAAAATCTATGTCAAACCGATGCTTGCCGCATTTGAAGCCGCCGATGTGAAAGCGGTGTCCCATATAACGGGTGGCGGTTTTTATGAGAATATTCCCCGTATGCTCAAAGAGGGCACAAAAGCCATAATTCATAAAAACGACTTTGATATTTTGCCCATATTCGAAAAAATTCAAAAGACGGGGGGCATATCCGAACACGATATGTTTAACACATACAATATGGGTATCGGCATGATGTTTGCGGTGTCGGAAGATCAAGCGGATACGGCTCTTGAGGCGGTGAGATCCGCAGGAGAAAAGGCAAGCGTTATCGGTGAAATAGCAGCCGGCGAGAGAGGCGTTGAAATAATATGAAAAAAATAGGAGTTCTTATATCGGGCGGAGGCACCAACCTGCAAGCGTTGATTGATGCGGGAAAAAATGGTATCATAAAGAGCGGTAAAATCGTTTGCGTATGTTCGAACAGTGCGGGAGCCTATGGCTTGGTTCGGGCTCAAAAAGCCGGGATACCCACGAGAGTTATACGAAAAAATGCCGATTGCGGCGGAGATGTTGATTTGTTCAGTTCAAAAATCTGTGCCTATATGAAACAAATGGAAGTTGATGTGATTGTGCTTGCGGGATTTCTTGCCATATTCGGAGGGGAATTGCTTTCGGAATATTCCGGTAAAATCGTAAACATTCATCCTTCTCTTATTCCGGCCTTTTGCGGCGAGGGAATGTATGGGCTCAACGTGCATCGGGCCGCCCTTGATTACGGTGTGAAAGTCACGGGGGCGACCGCTCACTTGGTTAATGAAGTGGTTGACGGCGGCAAGATATTGCTGCAAAAGGCTGTGGAAGTCAAAGAAGGAGACACCCCCGAGATTTTGCAAAGGCGTGTAATGGAGCAGGCGGAATGGATTATTTTGCCGCAGGCCGTGGAAATGTTATGTAAGGAGGAATCATTATGAAAACGATAGATATAAGCGAAGAATTGAAGAACAACTCATACCCGGGCAGGGGCATAATCGTCGGCAAGTCCGCCAACGGGAAAAGTGCCGTATGCGCATATTTCATCATGGGCAGAAGCTCAAACAGTCGGAATCGGGTCTTTATGGAATACGGCGACGGAATAAGAACAAAGGCATATGATGAATCAAAGGTTGAGGATCCGTCTCTGATAATTTACACACCCGTTCGGGTTTTGGGAAATAAGACGATTGTTACAAACGGCGACCAAACCGACACTATCTATAATTTGATGAATGAGCAAATGACTTTTGAGCAGTCCTTGAGGGGACGGGAATTTGAGCCGGATGCTCCCAATTACACACCGAGAATTTCGGCCGTCATGAAAGTATCGGACGGAAGCTATAACTATGCCCTGTCCATACTCAAAAGTGCAGACGGCAATCCGGAATCTTGCCAAAGATTTTCCTTTGCCTATTCAAACCCGGTGAACGGATACGGACATTTTATACATACATATAAAGGCGACGGGAATCCCCTTCCAAGCTTTGAAGGTGAGCCTAAACAAGTCAAAATTCCGGATTCTGTCGATGAGTTTACCGACACATTGTGGGCAAGCCTGAATGAGGACAATAAGGTTTCACTGTTTGTCAGATATATTGACATTGCCACCGGAGAGACTCAATCGAGAATAGTAAATAAAAACAAATAAAAAGGAGCATTTGGTTATGAACAAAAATGAGATGGAATTAAAATACGGTTGCAACCCCAATCAGAAGCCTGCCAGGGTATACATGGAGAACGGTGACGATCTTCCCATAACCGTCCTATGCGGCAAACCCGGTTACATTAACCTGCTTGATGCGCTAAACGGCTGGCAACTTGTCAGGGAACTGAAAAAAGCAACGGGGCTGCCTGCTGCCACGTCTTTTAAGCATGTTTCGCCTGCCGGAGCGGCGGTTGGCCTTGACCTGAGCGAAACTCTCGGAAGGATTTATTTTGTCGATGACCCCGCCGAATTGTCTCCCTTGGCCTGTGCATACGCAAGAGCAAGGGGCGCCGACAGGATGTCCTCTTTCGGGGACTTTGTCTCCCTTTCCGATGTATGTGATGTGCCCACAGCCAAATTAATCGCAAAGGAAGTATCGGATGGCATAATTGCTCCGGGCTATGAAGAGGAAGCTCTTGAAATTTTGAAAAAGAAGCGGGGAGGGAATTACAACATCATACAGATTGACGAGAAATATTCCCCGGACCCGGTAGAACACAAACAGGTGTTTGGCGTGACCTTTGAACAGGGCCGAAATGAGCTTGATATCAGCGAGGATATTTTGTCGAATGTTGTGACGGATAACGCCCAAATGACATCGGCTCAAAAGAGGGATTTGATGATTTCTCTGATCACCCTTAAGTACACCCAATCCAACAGTGTATGTTATGTCAAAGACGGTCAGGCAATAGGTATAGGCGCAGGTCAACAATCGCGAATTCACTGTACCCGCCTTGCAGGAAACAAGGCGGACAACTGGTGGCTCAGGCAATCGCCCCAGGTTTTGGCTCTTGACTTCGTCGACGGAATTCGCAGAGCAGACCGAGACAATGCCATTGATGTTTATATTTCCGATGAATATATGGATGTTTTGGCGGAGGGCGTATGGCAGAATACTTTCAAAACCAAGCCTCCCGTTTTTACAAAAGAAGAACAGAAGGAATGGCTGAAAAAGAATACCGATGTGGCCCTGGGCAGTGATGCTTTCTTCCCGTTCGGCGACAATATCGAAAGGGCACACAAGTCCGGAGTTACGGCAATAGCCCAACCCGGAGGTTCTATCCGGGATGACAATGTCATAGAGGCCTGCAACAAATACGGAATAGCCATGGCCTTCACGGGAATTCGCCTGTTCCATCATTGATGCCCCGATGATATAAATCAAAGTGAGAAAATGATCGTTATGGCGGCAAATTGAATTTTGCGATGCAACAGACAGCGCATCCCGCGACTCATTTTGCGGAATGCGCTGTTTGTATATTTTGTGAAGTTATTGCTGCTCCTTGTTTTTTACTTTTGGCTCCTTGCCTTTGTCAAGACAGAAAGTGAACTCGGCGTATTCGCCCTCCACGCTTTCCACTTTTATATCCTTTCCATGGGCGGCAAGCATACTTTGGACAATGAATAGACCTATTCCCGTTCCTTCTTTGTTTATGGCACGGGATTTGTCAACCTTATAGAGACGCTCGAAAATGATTTTCTGCTCCTCCGGCGGGATACCGACGCCGGTATTATGTATCGAAATCCACACTTCATTGCCTTTGGGATAAGTTTTTACGGTGATTTTTCCGTTTTCGTAGGTAAATTTTATGGCATTATCAATCAAATTGGTGAGAACCATCTTGATTTTATCGGCATCTGCTCTGACATAGCTCACATCCCGGTCGAAAATTAAATCGATGTCGAGATTCTTTTCGTCAATCTTGTGGCCGAGACCGATTATGATAAGCCTTATCGTTTCATTTATATCAAAATTCGTCATGGTGAGATTTACCTTGTCGGATTGCATTCTCGTAATGTCCAAAAAAGTATTTACAAGACGGGTCAGGCGGGTTACTTCGTCTTTGACGATTTTGAGATATTCGGTTTGTTTTTCCGGAGGAATTGTTCCGTCAAGAATGCCGTCAATAAAGCCCCCTATGGTTGTCATAGGCGTTCTCAGTTCGTGAGAAACATCGGATATAAAGTTCATTCTCACATCCTCGGACCTTTCTATTGTGTCAGCCATATTATTGAAGCTGTCGGCCAATTCCGTGAGTTCCTCAACATTCTCGTCAAAACGGTCGATCTCAACTCTTGATTTCATATTACCGCCCGCAAACTCCTTAACACTGGTACTTACCCGTTTGATGGGATTGGCCAAAATTTTGGAAAGCAGGTATGAAAGGATAAAGGAGATTACAATCACAACCAAAGCGGAAAACAGCAGTATCTTAAACATCTCATTGATTGTGCTGCGTCTTTGGGGGACGGGAGCACTCACCAAAACGGCGCCGAACACCACATTTTGGTCATTGTTCATAATCGGCACCTCAAGAGTGAACATTGTTTCATTAAAGGCACCGCTCATTGTCCCCATAGATGTGGTTCTCTTCCCGGCAAGCACATCGTGCAATTCATCGGTGGGTATGGACTTTTCCCTGCCCGACCAATAACCGCTGTCGTCGGTATTTATGAGCATGGTGCCCTCCGAGTCGGTTATTATGATGTGACTGCTGCTGCTTCGGGAAAAACCCGTCAATACCGATTCGAGGCTTTCTCGGGAGATGCCGTTGTTAATAAGACTCACAATGGAGTCGGCGTTTTTGCTAATATTGTTTTCTATCTGTTTCGATATAAAGTTATTCACCAAAACCATTTGGAGAGACGCCAGGATGATTATGCCTATCAGCACGGTTGACAAATTGGTGAATAGCACACGGGAAAAGATATTTTTGCCGAACAATCAGCTCACCTCAAACTTGTATCCGACGCCCCAAACCGTCTTCAGCGCCCAATTCCTGTCCTTACCTTCCAACTTTTCCCGTATTCGTTTTATATGAACATCAACGGTCCGAGAGTCGCCAAAAAATTCATAACCCCAAATCTCATCCAAAAGCTGATCCCGGGTGAAAACCTTGTTGGTATTTTTGGCAAGAAAATATAACAGTTCAAATTCCTTGGGAGGCATTTCCACTTTTTTGTCATCGATATACACTTCATAAGTTGACTGGTTTATTCGAAGACCCTCAAATTTCAGTTCGTCCTCGTCTTCCTTTTCATCCTCGGTACCTGCGCTCCGACGCAAAACGGCACGAATCCGCGCAACCAACTCCTTGGGCTCAAAGGGCTTTACCACATAATCGTCCGCCCCAAGTTCCAATCCCAAAACTTTGTCAAAAGTCTCCCCTTTGGCGGTCAGCATAATAATCGGAACATTGCTCTGAGCCCTGATTTCACGGCATACCTGCCACCCGTCTTTTATGGGCAGCATAACATCAAGGAGAATCAGGTCGGGCTTTTCGGCAGTGAATTTTGCAACCGCCTCCTGTCCGTCCCCTGCGATAATTGCCTCAAAGCCCTCTTTTTCAATGTATAGGCGGACCAATTCGCATATATTTTCCTCGTCATCCACAATCAGGATCTTTGTCTTCGTATCCATGATTCGCACCTCGCTTATATTCTTTTATATATCACAGTAATTATAACATACCAAATCAAAAATGTCTAAACAAATTTTAAACAATTTTTAAATAATCTGCTAATCCGCAACGCCCGTATCATCACGGACCTGTATATAATATATGCCTTTCAAAACTCTGTCTCGAAACAATATGTCATATCTCTTGCCCTCTATCATCAGAAATATATACTTGCCTCCCAAGTCCGTATCAAAGACTTTCATTCTTCCCTCTCCTCTGATTTTCCGCATACAAAAACCGCCTTGATTTCTCAAAGCGGTTTAATGCAAAGCGCTATTTGGCAGGCGTCCCATTCTCCTGCATCTCTCAGGGTTTACACCCTTGTCGAACCATCGGCGTGTGGACGGGACGTATTCTTCCACCTCAAATAACTCTTCTACATTACCATAATACCACATTTATTCCGGCTTGTAAAGTATTTTCTATGTCAGCAGCTTTTGTATTAGCTCAAGGTCCGTAATTTCAAAAACAAGCTTGTTCTTTATCGGGTTGGAGTCCTTGAACCGAAGCCCCGCCAATCGGGTTCTTTCACCCTCCACATCGGCAATGGCGTCATATACCTTGCCGCTGTCGATAAGCTCGCTTGGTTCATTCACGCTGTAATCGATATCCGCATATGCTTTTCAGCCCCTTCGGCATCGTCCCGGGTATCGGTATCATATCCTGCCGCTCCGATATCTCGATTGGCCCGTCAAACTTCGCCGACATTCGCTGCTTGCCGATCGAGGTGACATACAGCTCCCCCTTTTCGGCGATTATGGTTTTTATTATTCGCTCCATACTTTTTCTCTTAAATTTACAATCTCCCGGTAAGTCGTTAAATTTAATTATCAAAAGACGTTGACAAAAGCACGGATTTGGATTATGATTATGATGTAGAATGCGGGTGGTGTACACGGAAATCGAAATAAAAAAGAAGAGGATACTTACTTAATGGAAAGATTCATAGAAGTAGAAAAAATTGAATATGTTATAAATCTTTTCGGAAGTTTCGACGAGAACATTAAAATAATAGAAAAGGAATTGGATGTGGCTATAATCAATCGTGGCTCTGCCATCAAGATAGGAGGAGAGCCCGAAAAGGTTGACATAGCTGTGTCTGCCATAAACCAGCTTTTGGCCATGGAAGCTCGAGGTGAGGAAATAGGGGAGCGGGAAGTCCGTTATGTAATGAGCCAAGTCAGTGAGGGCAACGAGGAAGAACTTGAGGACCTTGGAAAGGATGTTATCTGTATTACGGCAAGCGGAGCGCCCATTAAAGCTAAAACCATCGGCCAAAAGAGATATGTCGAAAAGATAAAACAGAACCCCATTGTTTTTGGAATTGGCCCTGCCGGAACAGGAAAGACATACCTTGCGGTGGCAATGGCGGTATCTGCCTTTAAGAAAAGAGAGGTCAGCCGAATAATTTTAACGCGTCCCGCTATCGAAGCAGGGGAGAGCTTAGGCTTTTTGCCCGGAGATATGCAAGAAAAAGTGGATCCCTATCTGAGGCCTCTGTATGACGCATTAGGTGAGATGTTCGGCTTCGAAGCGTTTCACAAGGTTCTTGAGAGAGGACAAATTGAAGTCGCTCCTTTGGCCTATATGAGGGGAAGAACTCTTGACGATGCCTTTATTATTTTGGATGAAGCTCAGAATACTACTCGGGAGCAAATGAAGATGTTTTTAACTCGCATGGGTTTTGCTTCCAAAATTGTGGTAACCGGTGATGTGACGCAGGTGGATTTGCCGAGAGATAAACAGTCCGGGCTGCGAGATGCCGAGATTGTACTCAAAAACATTGAGGGCATTGAATTTATGTATTTGTCCGAAAAAGATGTGGTGCGCCATCCTCTTGTTCAAAAAATAGTCAAAGCCTACGAAAAGAAAACTCTTGAACGAGAACGGGTAGCTCAAAGGAGGAAGGAAAGGCAGACGAAACAACCATGAAAGTTTTTATATCGAACAAGCAAAATAAAGTTTCCGTCACCTGTAAAATGCGTGAATTGATTAAAACTGCGGTGCGAGAATCTTTGGACTGTTTTGGTTTGCGTAATGATATTGAAATAAGTGTTATGCTGACGGATAACAAGGGTATAAGAAAGCTGAATAATATCCATCGGGGGATTGATGATGCAACGGATGTACTGTCATTTCCCATGTTTGAATATGATGAAAAGGGCAATATTCATGAGGACTATGCCGAGTTTAATGAGATGGGCGATATTGTATTGGGGGATATAGTTATTTCCCTTGAACGTGCGGTGGAACAAGCCGATGAGTACGGCCATTCGGCAGAGCGGGAGGTCGGTTTTTTGACTGTACATTCTATGTTGCATCTTTTGGGCTATGACCACGTGAGTCCGGAAGAGGAGGATGAAATGTTTGGCTATCAAAGAGAAATCCTTGACAAAATGGGACTTAAAAGATGACTAAAATGAAGAAATTGATTATAAGTTTCATTAATGCGGGACGGGGGATTTTTGATTGTGCGGCTCGGGAGCAAAATTTCAGGATTCATATCGTTGCTGCGGTGACGGTGCTGATTTTTGCGGTGATTTACGGAGTCACTAAAATCGAAGCGGCAGTTTTGACGCTTACGGTAGCGATGGTTCTTGCCTTGGAAGCGCTTAATACCGCCGTGGAAAACGCTGTCAATCTCGCATCATCCGAAAAAAATGAGTATGCTCGGATTGCCAAAGATGCTGCGGCGGGAGCGGTTTTGATATCGGCAATATGCTCTCTTCTTGTTGCGTTTTTCATATTCGGAGACATGAGGAGGCTTGTACCCGCGATTCGGAGTGTATTGAGATTTTGGTACTTTACCGTCGTCTATGTAATCGGTGCGGCGCTGTTTGTGTTTTTGGCAAAGCACAGATGACTTGTTTTTGAAACTTGGGCTAATTGTAAGTTTATCTGAATCCACAAGAAATACACAAAGGAGGACCCTATGAAATCGGGATTTGTGGCCATAACCGGGCGACCCAACGCAGGAAAATCAACACTTTTGAATCTATTGGTGGGAGAAAAGATTGCGATTGTTTCCCGAAAGCCTCAGACAACGAGAAACAAAATTTTGGGCGTTCATACAACGGATGAGTGTCAGTTGGTTCTGATTGACACGCCCGGAATTCACAAGCCTCACAATAAGTTGGGGCAGCGTATGGAAAGATATATATACTCTGCAACTCGAGATATTGATACGCTCTTGTATATGGTAGATGTGGGCATCCCCGAACGGGAGTTGGAAGAAGAGAAGGAGGCTCTTGAAGGACTCAAAACATCGAACATCCCTGTTGTACTTGTTGTGAACAAGATAGATACAATACCGAGAATCAATATGGTGCCTCTCCTTGATAAAATCCGGCATATATATGATTTCGAAAGTATTGTTCCCATTTCCGCCAAATCGGGAGAAAATGTTGACAAGCTGCTTGAAGTTGTGGAAGGATTGATGGAAGAGGGGCCCAAATTCTTCCCCGATGATGTTATAACCGACAGACCGGAGCGACAAATTGTGGCCGAGTATATTCGCGAAAAGGCACTACGGCTTTTGAATAAAGAAGTCCCCCACGGCATTGCGGTGGAGATCGAAAAAATGAAGCAAAGGGACAATGGTACATATGAAATATCGGCGATTATTTATTGTGAAAAGAAAAGCCACAAGGGAATTATCATCGGGAAGAACGGTGAAAAACTTAAGGATATAGGCAGCCGAGCCCGAGAGGACATAGAGCGTTTTTTGGGAGAAAAGGTATATTTAAAGCTCTGGGTAAGAGTAAAGGAAAACTGGCGCAATATGGAAAGTTTTATAAACGATTTGGGTTTTGAAAAGAATTAATGGGTTTGTATACTTATCGTAGTAAGCCATTGATGAGGAACAAATGTCTCTATAAGTGATACGGATGCACCGAATATCTTGACAAAAATGTGTTTGTTTACACATTGTAAGGGGATAAGTATTTTTAAAATTAATATATTATTGGAGGTAAATTTTATGAAAAAGAATCGGATTGTTGCGCTTGTGACTGCCTTTGCGGTGATGCTCTGCTTTGTAAGCGTTGTCGGATTTTCTGCCGAGGTTCCGGATGTAAGCGGACTTGAGGAGGCAAAACTTGACGCTCCCGCCGGTAACGGAATATCTTCAAGCGATGAAATTACCGAAGGCAATGAAGGCTTCATTTACAGCATCCAAGGATCGGATTTTGAGGCTGCCAAATATTTAAAAGCCGCATTTACCGTGTCGGGAGAGATGAGCGCCGACACCAATGTCTTTTGCTTCAAACCGTTTGATTCCAAGTATGGCGGCTGGAATGACAACTATTTTACATTGGGTGATGCCACAAAGGAGGGGGACACATACACACTTTACGTTTCGGTTGCGGACATAGTTGCATCCTTAGGCACAGGATTTCCTGTGATGGGCATTAACATTTACTATGCAACTCCTCCGGAAGGTGTTGTTGTGACCTTAACGGAATATTCATATTTATCGGAACCTACCGGACTTCCCAAAACGGCTCGCGGCTGGCTTGAATATTCGGTAAACTACGCCAAGGCAATGGATCCCGCCAAATATCGGGAGGACTCGTTTAACTCATTTAAAAACGCAATAACGACAGCGGAAGGCGTATTAAACAATGCTTCCGCAAAAGATGCGCAGTTTCAGACCGCACGTGACAATCTTGAAAAGGCAAAGGCAAAATTGCTGTTTAAGGACAGTACCGACCCGGGTAATCCTCGGCCCTTCCGTGTTCTTTCGGGTGAGGATACGGTTAAAGAAATGGGCGTAGGTTGGAATTTGGGTAATACTATGGATGGACATGCGGGTTTCCATCCCGGCGAGACCGCCTGGCAGCAGTTTACCACCACAAAAGAAATGATCAAGGCCGTCCATGATGCGGGCTTTAACACGGTCAGAATTCCCGTTACCTGGGGAGATATGATTGATGACGAAAACGGCTATGCCATAAATGACGGCTGGATAAGCAGGGTACAGGATATAGTGGATTACTGCGTTGAGCAAGATATGTATGCGATAATCAACATCCATCATGACGGGGCGGACGGTTGGCTGGCGGTTGGCTCCGACAATATTGACTATGTTTACGAAAAATTCGAGGGAGTTTGGCGCAATATTGCCGAACGCTTTAAAGACTATGACGAGCATTTGATTTTTGAGTCAATAAATGAGCTAACATGCACATCCCATAGCGACGACAACAAAAACTCTTCCGAGGCTCAAAAGAAGGACACCCCGATAATAATGAACCTCAATCAGATTTTTGTAAATACGGTGCGTGCCACCGGCTCAAATAACACAAAACGCTGGCTGGGTTCGCTCACGCATTTTGCGAGTCGTGGCACGAGTAATGGCTTCGCACTGCCGACCGATAGCTATAACAGCGAAAACCGTTTGATGTTTTCACACCATGTTTATAAAGATACAAGCAAAAAAGTATACACCTGGGACGGAAAACTGCCCACACCCGACAGCAATGCGACAGTTGACCCAAATAATACCGCAGCGCCAACCGCCACACCATCGGTTGGAAGTGCAAAGGCAACCACCGAGGTCATTCAGCAAGCTCACAATAAATTCAAAGATGTGCCTGTTATTTTGGGAGAGTATGGATATAGGAACAATTCATACTCCGGAAATCCCAGTGGCTTTAATGACATAGGCAGAGCTTATGTTTACGAATGTGCAACCCGTGCTTCTCAAGTAGGCATGACCGTTCCCGTAGTCTGGGACGACAGCCGCGGTGCCGGACAGGATCTTTATGAGACCGGCGTATATACCGTTTGGGACAGAGAAAGCAACAAACCTGTGTTTAAAACCATAACCGACGCAATGATGCGCGGTATGTTCTTGGAACCGAGTGCCAAGAATAAAAACTTTGATATGTCGGATATAGTTTCAAATCCCGAAATCATTCCCATAACGGAAATAGACCCCGGCAAGACCGAAGTAACTCTCGAGGTTGGCGGTAGCGAAAAATTGACTCCCGTGACAGCTCCGGACAATACCAACGATGTTGTAATTTGGAAATCCGAAGACGACAATATTGCCACGGTGTATAACGGACTTATTCAAGGCTCAAGAATAGGCACGACCTATGTGACGGCCTACTCACAGAGCGGCTCTGTCGAAACAAAGATTAAGGTTGTTGTGAAAGCCAAGAAATCAGAAAATCCTGCCGCTGAAATTTCCGTTTCGGAAAACTATGAGGTTGCTCAAGATGATTATGTTTTCATTAATGCCAAAGCTGATAACGGTGAAAACCTGCTTTATTACAGTTCAAATGAAAATGTAGCCACGGTAAGCGCCGAAGGCAAACTCGTCGGAATTGCGCCCGGTTCGACGTATATTACGATATCCGCCGAGAGCGGATATACGGTATCGGTTCCTGTCGTTGTTACCGAAAAAGTCGGTGAAAAGAAGATAAATGTCGCCGCAAATGTCTTATATAACGGTAAGGAATACAACGGAACAGAGCGGGGAAAGCCGGTAACGATAAGCAGCGATGGGCAGTATACCGTGTCGTTCGATTTGAATTCCGATCTTTCCGATGCGGGCAAAAAAGCAGGCATAACCGAGATAAATAATTTCGGTTCACTGTATTTAAAGGACTATGATGTCGATATGGGCGGTACCTCAAAGAGCCCGATTGAGGGTTGTGAGATACGCTGGGACGAAATAAAGGTTAATGATATTCCTCTTACCATTACCGACAGTAATTTCAAATCGGCATTGAACGGCGCTGTGTTCGATACCGGTAATCCGTTTAATGCTTGGGACGGTTCTGCCGTTTCCGACAATGATATTACTGTTGATAAGAAGAACTATGTTATTAATTTTAATCTTCTCAAATATAACTTTGATGATACAAAGGCTGTTGTTGAAAACGGAAAAGTCAGCAGGGTTGAAGCAGATGTAAATCGTGTACCTGCTGATAATCCGCTTACTGCTATTGTTTCTGTATATGATTCAGAAAATGTACTTATTGAAACCGACAGTAAGCAATTCTCGACAAGTGATATAATTGGAAACAAGCTGAATGTCGAGGGATTTAATCTTGATGTCCCCGAGGGAGGTTCGGCAAAAGCATTTATTTGGAGCGATCTTGGTGGTATAAAGCCTTTTGCGGTTGAAAATGAAAGCGAGATTATCAGCCCGACAAAAATTGATATAACATTCACCATTAGGAATTTAACTTTTCCGGAAGCAGAGGCCGGAAAACCTGCAACAGGCATCAGCGCTTCTTCGAATACCTCTCTCAATATGACCGTAGGTGATACTATAGAACTCAAAGTCAACGTTACCCCCGCAGATTCAACATCATATGTGTCGTTTATACCTTCAAACTGTGGTATTATATTACCGGACAATCTCAAAGGCAAACTGCCTGCGAAGGATGGTTCCTGCGCAATATCTGTTACTGCTGCGAATGTGGGGGAGGCAAAGGTAACAGCTGTAACAGACAACGGTCATTCCGTAATTTTCAACATAAATGTTAAGTAACTAACTTTATTTGTCAGATGCGAAGGTTTCGGTCGGGGCATTCATCCGCTCCGGCCGATATTCGTATTGTCATTCGCTTTCTTGCACCATCTTTTGGAATTAACCCCTTGATTTATTGGAAAGATTATGATACAATGGCAAAAAGCCGAACGGAAAGTACAAATTTTTTTCAGTAAGGAGCGATTTTTGTGGCTAAAGAGCTTTCAAAAACCTACGACCCCAAAGCGGTTGAGGAGAGGATTTATCAGGAATGGGTTGACGGCGGATATTTTCACGCCGAACCCGACGACAGCAAAAAGCCGTTTACGGTGGTGATCCCTCCTCCTAATGTCACAGGTCAGCTTCATATGGGCCATGCACTTGACGAAACATTTCAGGATATTATAGTCAGAACAAAGCGTATGCAGGGATACAATGTTTTATGGATTCCCGGTACGGACCATGCGGGCATTGCCACTCAAATTAAGGTTGAGGAAGATATGCGCATAAACGAGAACGGCCTCACAAGATATGATTTGGGCAGAGAAAAGTTCTTGGATCGGGTTTGGGCCTGGAAGGAAAAGTTCGGTGGACGTATAATAAATCAACTTAAAAAATTAGGCTCCTCCTGCGATTGGGACAGGGAGCGTTTCACTATGGACGAAGGGTGCAGCAAGGCAGTTCGCGAAGTTTTTGTAAATCTCTATGACAAGGGTTTGATTTACCAAGGAACTCGTATTATCAATTGGTGTCCCTCCTGCAAAACTGCTCTCTCGGATGCTGAGGTTATATATTCCGAACACGAGGGGAATTTTTGGCATATTAAATATCCTCGTAAGGATGGCAAAGGGTACGTGGAAATAGCTACAACTCGTCCTGAGACTCTCTTGGGAGATACCGCAGTTGCGGTCAATCCCGATGATGAAAGATATAAGGACTTGGTCGGCAAAACTTTGATTTTGCCATTGGTCGGACGGGAAATTCCGGTTATTGCCGATGAATACGTTGACAAAGAGTTTGGAACGGGCTGTGTTAAGATTACGCCTGCTCACGACCCCAATGACTTTGAGGTGGGCAAGCGTCATAATCTTGAAGAAATCAAAGTCATGAATGATGATGCCACAATCAATAAATACGGAGGCAGGTATGAGGGAATGGACAGATATGAGGCTCGCAATGCCATTGTTGCGGACCTTGAAAAAGAGGGTCTCCTTGTTAAAGTGGAACCTCATAAACACAACGTTGGCGGCTGCTATCGGTGCGGAACCACGGTTGAACCGATAACATCCAAGCAATGGTTTGTAAAAATGAAGCCTTTGGCAGAACCTGCAATTGAGGCTGTGAAAAAGGGTGAAACAAGATTCATCCCCGAAAGATTTACCAAAACCTATATGAATTGGATGGAAAATGTTCATGATTGGTGTATTTCCCGTCAGCTTTGGTGGGGACATAGAATTCCGGCATTTTATTGTGAAAATTGCGGTGAGACCATTGTATCAAAAGATGATATAACGGTTTGCCCCAAATGCAGTGGCAATGTCAGACAGGATGAGGACGTGCTGGATACCTGGTTCTCCAGTGCCTTGTGGCCTTTCTCGACTTTGGGTTGGCCCGATAAAACGAAAGACTTCGAGTATTTTTATCCTACCTCCGTCCTTGTTACGGGATATGACATAATTTTTTTCTGGGTAGCTCGAATGATATTTTCTGCCCTTGAACATACGGGACGCGTACCGTTTAAGGATGTCTATATTCACGGATTGGTACGAGATTCTCAAGGCCGCAAGATGAGCAAATCCTTAGGTAACGGAATTGACCCTCTTGAAATAATCGACAAGTATGGGGCCGATGCCCTGCGCTTTACATTAGCTACCGGCAACTCTCCCGGAAATGATATGAGATTTTACATTGAGCGGGTGGAAGCAAGTCGTAATTTTGCCAATAAGATATGGAACGCATCACGTTTTGTGCTGATGAATCTTTCCGTTGATAAGTGTGTTTTACCCGAACTCGAAAAGCTTACAATTGCCGACAAGTGGATTTTGTCTGCATACAACGATTTGGTAAAAGAGGTTACGGATAATCTTGAAAAATACGAATTGGGCATAGCCGTCTCCAAACTTTACGACTTTATTTGGGATGATTTCTGCGATTGGTACATTGAGCTTGTGAAGCCTCGATTCTTAAATAGAGAAGAGGACAACATAACGGCGCAGCAGGTCTTGGTTTATGTACTGAGCAACACGCTTAAGCTTTTGCATCCGTTTATGCCATTTATTACGGAGGAGATTTGGCAGGCACTCCCCCATGAGGGAAAGAGCATTATGATTTCCGAATTCCCGACATACAATTCCGATTTCAAGGACGAGGAAGCGGAAAATGAAATGGGCATGATTATGGGCGCCATCAAAGGTGTTCGCAATATCAGAAATGAAATGAATGTTCCGCCTTCTAAGAAAGCTGCGCTCTATATAGTAACGGACAGACCGGAGATTTTCGGCAAGGGTGTTGAATACTTCAAAAAATTGGCTTTCGCATCGGATGTAAATATTTGCGCCGACAAAAGCGCTGCGCCTTTGAATATTGTTTCTGTTGTTGTCCCCGGGGCGGAAATTCTCCTGCCTGTTGATGAACTTGTTGATAAGGAAAAGGAACTTGCCCGCCTCGGCAAAGAACAGAGGCGTTTGGAGAGTGAAATTAAGCGGGCTCGCGGCAAGCTTAACAACAAAGGCTTCACGGAAAAAGCACCTGCCAAAGTAGTGGAGGAGGAGCGGAAAAAACTTGATAAGTACAGTGATATGCTTAAAACCGTTTTGGGAACCATACAAAAATTTGAGTAGAAGAAAACGGTGCTCATCAGACAGATACGGCATAAACAAAATAAAAAATACTTTATAAAGGGCAGGATTATTCTGCCCTATGCAGCATGAGGAGACAAATATGATTTTTAAACCGGCGAATATTCTTATTCCCAAAGGTATAGATTTTAAAAAGTGGAGCGTGATTGCCTGCGACCAGCATACCTCCGAGCCGGAGTATTGGGAAGAAGTAAAGGAGATTGTGGATGGCAGTCCCTCAACTTTTAACATTATATTTCCGGAAATATACTTAAACAACCGGGGCAGAGACGAAAGAATCAAAAAAATAAATTCAACCATGAATGAATACCTAAATTCCGGTATTTTCGAAGAGTTTGATGAGGCCCTTGTTTACATAACCCGCACCCAATCCAACGGTAAAACAAGTTGCGGAATAGTCGGTATGATTGACCTTGAGGAATATGATTTCAGCCCGGGTTCCAAATCCAAAATACGAGCCACAGAAGGCACTATTACGGGCCGGATACCCCCTCGGCAGAAAATAAGAAGTGACGCCCCCCTTGAAGTGCCTCACATTATAATGTTGATTGATGATAGGGCCCGGTCCGTGATTGAGCCTTTAAATGAGAAAAAATTCGACTTTGAAAAGCTCTACGATTTTGATTTAATGCTTGATGGAGGGCATATAAGCGGCTATCTTGTTCCTCTAAAAGAACACCGACGAATATTTGATGCTCTTTCGGAACTTGAAAACAAGCAAGCTTTCAACAGCAAATACGGAATGCATGACGAAGATGTATTGGTTTATGCGGTTGGCGACGGAAACCATTCGCTTGCAACGGCTAAGGCCTGCTGGGAAGAAATAAAGATAGGTTTAACCGCAGAAGAGATCAAAACCCACCCTGCCCGCTATGCCTTGGTTGAAATTGAAAATATCCATGATGAGGCTTTGGAATTTGATTCTATTCAACGGGTGTTGTTCGGTGTGAATCCTGAGCATGTGTTGAAAAAGTTTATTGAGCGGAATCCGAAATTTTCTTTTGAAAATAATGGCGGTCATAGGATACGATACACATATAACGGCAAATTGGGGGAAATGTATATCAAAGAGGAAGCTACTCGCCTACCGGTTGCTATCATTCGGGATTTTATAAAAGAATATCTCGACAACAATAGCGGTCGTGTGGATTTTATTCATGGTGATGATACCGTTATAAAACTTGCCCAAAAACCCGATACCATAGGCTTTATGGTTGACCCTATGAAAAAAAGCGAACTTTTTAAAACCGTTATCAGAGATGGTTCACTTCCGAGAAAGACTTTTTCCATGGGAGAAGCATCCGACAAGAGATATTACCTCGAATGCAAAAAAATCAGGTGAAATAATGGCAAGAAAACATGTAAAAACCAATGCAATACGGATACTTGAGACGACGGGCTTAAATTTTGATACCATGTTTTATGAATGCGATGAATTTACCGACGGGATCACCGTTGCAGCCAAGCTCGGTCTTAATCCGGATGAGGTGTATAAAACACTCGTAACCGAAGACAAATCCCATGAAAATTTTGTGTTTGTTATCCCCGTTGCGGGAGAACTTGATTTAAAAAAATGTGCTTCCGCAGTTAAAAGGAAAACCCTTGAAATGATTCACGTCAAGGACATTATGTCCGTTACGGGGTATATCAGAGGGGGATGCAGCCCAATCGGTATGAAAAAACAGTTCCCGACCGTTATCGACAGTTCTGCGAAGTCCCTTGATGAGATTTATTTCAGCGGCGGGAAAAGAGGAGTTCAAATAAAAATGAACCCAAAGGATTTATGTAAATTGGTTAATGCCGAATTTAAATCGATAACCCGATAAAGGCCGAACTGTATATTATTTGCGTTTATAATGTTCGGCTGCAATAACCATCTGAGGCTGCTCAAACAAGCAAGTCCAAAAAAATGAAACCGGATAGTCTGAAATATATCGATATCGTTAGTTATTCGATGGAAAATAAAGTTTTGCCTATTATTTTATAGTATAATCGCTCATAACTAAAAATAATCATTTTTGACTTTTATGTTTTTAATATGTATAATGTTATGCGTTGTCGCTATGTGCGGCACACTGCATTTCTTGATGGGAAAGATGTGGGAGTTTAGCTCAGCTGGGAGAGCATCTGCCTTACAAGCAGAGGGTCATAGGTTCGAGCCCTATAACTCCCACCAA
>CAZTYF010000017.1:0-43768 GCA_964617455.1 uncultured Oscillospiraceae bacterium
GTGCGCCTCTTAGCTCGTTTTCTCGCAAGCGAGAAAACTTCGCCTTTCCGGCGACTGCTCCTCGTCTCGGCTCCCGCCTCGGTCAGCGCTGCTTGATTGCCACCGGCAATCCGCACCCCGCAAAGTGCACTTCGCCCAAGCTTTTTGGGAGCCCTTCCGCCTCTTAGCTCGTTTTGCCCCGAAGGGCAAAAGCTGCGCCTTTTCGGATTTCATTATCCAAGATTATACCACATTGAAGAAATTGTTTCAAGAGATATATAAAAAAAGATGACACCAAACGGCCATCTCGTTTTTCTTTTGAATATTATTCGGATAAAATTTCAAGGTTGATATTGACAGGGGGCGGAGACTTTGATACAATTAAGCTGCTTAACGTTTAAGTTGGTTAATAAAAAGGGGGCCGGGTTATGGAGGATATCAAATGTTCCTGCGAAGACTTTGACGGAATCAGTGTAATTATCGAAAATATGCGGACAGCGGCCCAAAACACCATGAGGTTTCTTTCAATCAATACTCGGGAGTTTATGATTCTCAAAGCCATATTGAGCAGTGAAAATATCACATCCGCCGAATTGAGCGGTATGTTTCCGATTTCCAAGGCGGCCGTATCACAGTTCACTTCGTCTTTGGAAAAGCGGGGATTCCTGATTCGCCGCATCGGTGACAGGGACAGACGTCGGGTTTATTTTGAAGTGACGGATGCGGGCAGAGAACTTGTGGAAAAAGGTGACACATATCATGCCGAGGACATCAATATTGTGAAAAATCAATTGGGCGAAGAGAATTTCAAGCGGATGATGGAGTTTGCTCGGGAGACGGCGGAAATTCTTGTAAATATATCCGAGAACAGGGTTAAATCCCGGTGAGGACGGCTATGAAAGAAAAACTCGGTTCAATTTGGGACACGACGAAAAAAGGCGCCGCTAAGGTGAAAAATTTTATATCAAGGCACAAGGCAGTTTCCCTGATATCGGCCTTGGCGGTTCTTTTCGTCCTTTTCGGCGTTTTCCGTTTTTTCTTTTGGGGAGATGACAAAAACGCCAACACGTCGGTCATTGTCGAGCGGCGGGATATAGAGGAGAAAATCAGCGATTCCACCATAGTGGAGCCAAACAGGGAATACTCCGTGACAGCCAACGTTTCCGGAGAGATTGTGGAGGATTTTTTCGAAGAGGGAGACAGGGTGAATAAAGACGATGTGCTGTATATGGTCGATTCCGAGGCAATCGAAAACAGCATCAAAAGCGCCGACATTGCCATTGCCCGGGCCAAAATATCCTATGAAAACGCGGTGAAAGAGGATGAACTGACCTACAGGGACAGGGTGTCCGGGTCCAGCTCCGTTGAGAGTGCCAAAATCGCCGTGAATAAAGCCCTTCAATCCTACGATGACGCGCTCAGAGCCGCAAACGATACGGATGTTACATCCGAATATTCGGGATATGCGGCAAATGTGCAGGTCTCGGAGGGGAATACCGTAGCGGCCGGGTCGCCTATATGCGATATTGTGGACAGCGGCGCCCTCAAAATCGATGTTCCTTTCAATTCTGCGGATATCGGGAATATTTATGTGGGTGCTCCCGCCGATTTGACATTGACGAAGAGCGGTTCTCTCCTGAGCGGCGTGGTCACCGAAGTGAGCGGCCGTTCCGTGGCGGGGCCCGGCTACACCCTGTATAACAATGTCACGATAGAGGTGGCAAATCCCGGTGCGGTAGCTGCGGGAGACACGGCCACAGCCACAGCTTGCGGCATTGCCTGTGCCGATGCGGGAAGTTTTGAATACATAGTTGACGAGACCATATATTCCCCCGCAAGCGGCAAAATCGAGCATCTGTATATATCCGAAAATTCCTACTTGACTCAAGGGGATTTGGTTTTGAGTTTCGACAAAGATTCCGCCGACTCCCAATTGAATATGGCACTCCTCAATTTGAGCGATGCAAAAGAGGCATTGACCCGAGCCGAAGCGAACAGCAAGTCTGCCGACGCAAATCTTGCCCTCGGTGACGACAAATTGAGTTCGGCTGTTGAGAACGCTCGGCTCCAGTATGAGGATGCCCTAATCTCAAAAGATAATCTGCTGCGGCAGCTTGAGGATTACACCATCAAGGCGCCGATTTCGGGAATTGTGGCCACCAAGAACAAAAAGAAGGGGGACAAGGCCATGGGCATGTCCGCCGCCTCCTCATCCTACTCGGGTTTGACTTCGGGAGGCACCTCTGCCGCATCAATGTCGGGCGGCGGAGCCGCCCTTTCGGGAGCCGAGTCCTCTGCTTTGGCGGTCATCTATGATATGAGCCGCCTGAAGTGCACATTGGATGTGGATGAACTTGATATAAAAAATATCCGTCCGGGCCAAAGGGTGACAATCACCACCGATGTGACTGATAAAGAATATGTGGGCACAGTGGACACGGTCAGCATCAACGGTTCGGCGGGTCAGAACGGTGTCACAACCTATCCGGTGACCATTGACATTATTAATTTTGACGACAACCTTTTGCCGGGCATGAACATCGATGCCGATATTGTGCTGTCAAGTGTCAAAGATGTTTTGGCCATACCGGTGAGCTGCCTGAATCGGGGAGATACCGTTTATGTAAAAGGTGAAAAGACCCAAGAGAACGATACGGCTCCGGAGGGATATCGCACCGTTTCCGTAACCACCGGAGCGACGGACGATATGTATATCCAAATTTTGAGCGGCCTTTCCGAGGGAGATGAGATATACACCGAAAACTACAACGCCATGGAAGATATGATTAACATGATGGAGAGCAATCGGGAAGCCGTTCGTAACAATATGGCCGGAGGGGATTCTCAATGACGGCGGGAAAACCTCTTATCGAATTTGATGACATATACAAGATATACATTATGGGCGACACGGAGGTGCACGCCCTTGACGGTATATCCATGAAAATATATAAAGGTGAGTTTGTGGCCATCGTAGGCCAGTCCGGCAGCGGAAAGTCCACCTGCATGAATATCATCGGTTGTCTTGACGTACCCACAAGGGGAAAATATTTTCTCCGCGGTGTGGACGTCAGCACCATGAAAGATGACGAACAGGCGGAAATCCGCAACAAGGAATTGGGTTTTATTTTCCAGCAATACAATTTGATACCCAAGCTCAATGTGGAAGAGAATGTGGAATTGCCTTTGATGTACGGAGGGCTTTCGGAGCGGGAGCAGAGGGAGAGGGCTCTTGAGTCCCTAAGACGGGTGGGCCTTGAATCAAAGCTCAAAAATATGCCTCAGCAGCTTTCGGGAGGCCAGCAGCAGCGGGTGTCCATAGCACGGGCCCTTGTGGGGAATCCGTCGATAATTTTGGCGGATGAACCCACCGGTGCCCTTGACTCCGGCACCGGAAAAGAGGTGCTGAACTTTTTAAACCAGCTCCACAATGAGGGGAACACCATTGTTCTCATCACCCACGACAATACCATTGCGGCTCGGGCGGAGCGGGTAATAAGAATTCACGACGGCAGAATAATCTATGACGGCGAACCGGATATAAGCAAGTTTGCCCCCATTGCCTATGCGGGAGATAAGGAGGAGGAATGAATGACTTTTAAAAAATCCTTCACTTTGGCCCTCAAAAATCTCCTTTTTGACAAAATGCGGTCCATTTTGACCATGCTCGGAATAATTATCGGAGTGGCGGCGGTCATAATCCTAATCAGCCTGATGGACGGAATGATAGGCCTTATGAATGATGAATTCGCAAAGCTCGGCGCAGATTCCGTAACCGTCAATGTTACGGACAGAGGCGGGAGCAGAACGGTTGACGAGGACGATATGTATGAACTCGCAGATGAAAATCGTGATTATATAAACGCCATAAGTCCCAAAGTGACCATTCCCGCCGCTACGGTGAAAACTACGGAAAATGATTTGACCACATCAATCACCGGAGTTGACGAGCAGTACGGAGAAATCAAACAGGTGGAATTGGAACAGGGTCGGTTTTTGCGATTTACGGATATTGAGCGGAAGCAGAAGGTGTGCGTCATCGGAACATATATCGAAAAGGAACTGTTCGGTAGGGGACAGGGCTTGGGGCAGACCTTCAAGATAAACGGCAAGAGTTTCAAAGTGGTGGGAGTTGTCTCGGAGGAGGCCGATTCGGAAAGCGGCGGCTTGGACGAGGTCATCTATATTCCCTACACGGCGGCCATTCCCATGTCCCAGAGCGGCTTTATATCATCCTATGCGGCTCAAGCGGTTTCAAACGATGCGGTTGACTCGGCGGTGGCCAAAATCAAACAATATCTTGAAAACAAAATCGGCGACAGCGATTATTACAATGTAATCAGCGTCAAGCAGATTATGGATATGGTGAACACCATGACGAGCACCATGGAGACATTGCTCATCTGCATTGCGGGAATTTCCCTTTTGGTGGGGGGAATAGGGATTATGAATATTATGCTTGTCTCCGTCACGGAACGAACAAGAGAAATAGGCATACGCAAATCCCTCGGCGCAAAAAATCGGGATATAAAATCTCAATTCGTAATCGAAGCAGCCACGGTAAGCGGAGTGGGAGGAATTATCGGGATTATAGTCGGGTCGATTCTGTCGGTGGCCTTCGGCAGACTTATGGACCTTAATGCGGTCCCGTCACTTTCCGCCATCGGGATAGCCTTTGGGGTTTCGGTGGCAATCGGGATTATCTTTGGGTATTTGCCCGCCAAAAATGCCGCAGAGCTGAATCCCATAGATGCTCTCAGATATGAATAAAAACAGCGGAGGCAATTATGAACGGCAATATAAAAAATAAAATCATAAGCATTTTCTTGATTTGTCTCATAACGGTATCGGGCATTACGCCCTGCTTCGCCCATGAGACAAGCGCAAATAAAGATCAAGTCCTGAAGCTTTTGGGAGAATTGGAAATTATGGAAGGGGATCCGGACGGGAACATGAGACTCGGGGACACGGTCACACGGGCGGAGTTCGCCAAAGCTGCCGTGGCAAGTTCCGATTATCGCCACAGTGTGGCATCCGGGCTTTCCGTATCTCCTTTCTATGATGTGCCTCACAACCATTGGGCCGCCCCCTATATTCGTGTGGCGGTGACGAACAACATAGTATCGGGCTATCCCGACGGCTCTTTCGCTCCCGACAGTCCGGTAGCCTTTGAAGAGGGTATCACCATGATGTTGGGAGTATTGGGATATACCGACGCCGACTTTGGGATTTCTTGGCCCGACGGACAGATAGGAATGGCACGGAGCTTGGATATGCTTGACAATGTAGAAAATACCGATACAGGGACTTATATGAATCGGGGCGATGTGGCAACTCTCATATACAACACCCTGAGGTGCTCCGTGAAAAATTCCGGAGCGGAGCTTATTTCCCTTTTCGATGTGGCATTTTCCGAAAATGTGACTTTGATTTCCACATCAAGGGAAGACAGCGCAATCCCCGGCGATGAAGTTTTCACCGATGGGGGAAGTTTTAAAATACGGGAGGATTTTGACTATTCCCAAATCGGTATGAAAGGGGATTTGGCCCTCAAAGACGGCAGAACGGTAATCGGATTTTTTCCGGATCGGGATACCTCCCCCGATGAGAAATATGTGGTCTATACCATGTTGGGAAGCGATGTGGTGACCTACAGGGACGGTGATTTTGAAATCCTTGACATACCCGACGGGGCTGCGGCCTATGACGGAACCCAGCGCTCCACTTACGGGGCGGTGAAGTCAACCTTGGAAATGGGGGATGTGATAAATGTCCGCCGCACGGGGGGAGATGTGGATTATGTTCTTTTTAACAAAGGCGGAATGAAGGGACCCTACACCGTTACCGAGGACAGCGGATATTTGGGAGAATTGGGTATAACCGAATCCACAAAAATCAGCCGGGGGGGAAAGGGAGCCTCTCTCTCCGACCTTAAGAGCAACGACATTTTGTACTATGTGCCGGAACTTAATATGGCCTTTGTTTACACAAACAAAGTCACGGGCATCTATGAAAAGGCGAGCCCCAACATTGATGCGCCCACTGAGGTTACCGTCTCGGGAGTTGCATACAAGATAGAGGGAGCAAATGCTCTCAAAAAACTTTCCTCCGCAGGGGGAGCCGAATACGGACAAACCGTGACCCTTCTCCTCGGAAAGAACAACGATGCGGCAGATGTGCTCACGACGGGTGGAGCGCAGGAGGCTCCTCGGACAATCACGGGTTACGCCTATGACACGGGCACAAAGACCTACACCACCGGCGACCTAAAAAATTACTCAAGCTACTATATCGGAGTGGTTGCTCCGGGAGGGGAGACCTACGAATATACCTGCGACAGGGACTGCTCCGACTACAGAAACTCCGTGGTTACCGTATCCTTCAATGAAGGTACCGCATCCGTTCGCAGAGCGGAGAAGCCCGGAGGGGTCGGCGGCATATTCAGATATGACGGCAGCAGGGCCACCTTCGGCGGCGACAAGGTTTCATCGGATATAAAAATCCTCGATGTGGGAACAACGGACAAAGACAGAGCCCCTCTCTATTGCTCGGTATACCCGGAACGCCTCGACAATGTGAATATCGGCGGAAGCAGAATTCTCTATGTGTCAAAGAACGGTCTCGGGGAAGTGGAAGAGTTGATTCTTGAGGATGTGACCGGAGATTCCTATACCTACGGCCTTGTTACCTCGGCGGAAAATGTCAGCATGGGCCCGGTTTTAAACGGCTCCTACTCCTATTTGGTAAACGGCACAAGGTATATGACAAGCACCAACAATACCATATTCACCGTGGGACGGGATATGGGGGTCAGGATGAATTCGCCTCAAAACCCCACTTCCATGTCAAACCTTACGGAGCTTGAGGGAAAAATTGAAATCTTAAGCGGCGGTTCCCTGTCCTGCAACGGCAAAACCTATGAGATTCCCGCCGACGTTCAGGTCTATGAAAAGCCCTACTCCCTCTCCGATGAATATACCATGATTCCCTCGGAGGATTTGGTGGGAGACACGAGCCGCACCCTCTATGTATATTATGATAAGCCTCCCGAAAACGGTGGCAAAATCCGCATAATTTTGGCGGTGAAAAATTGACATAAATCAAAATATTCAAAAGCACTGCCCCCGTTTCCTTTGGGAGAAACGGGGGCAGATGTGTCTGCTATTTGTTTATCATATTTGCCAAATATCCGGCTCCGAACCCATTATCTATATTCACGACACTGACTCCGGAGGCACAGGAATTGAGCATGGAGAGCAGGGCCGTCACCCCTCCGAAGGCAGCCCCATAGCCTACGCTTGTGGGAACACCGATAACGGGACAGTCTGCCAATCCGCCTATGACACCCGCAAGGGCTCCTTCCATACCGGCAACGGCCACAACCGCTTTGGCGCTCATAATTTCTTCGGCATGGCTGAGAAGCCTGTGAATGCCGGAAATTCCCACGTCATAGAGCCTTATCACTTTGCTGCCCAAGGCCTCTGCTGTAATTGCGGCTTCCTCGGCAACGGGGATGTCTGAAGTACCTCCCGTTGCCACCACCACATGGCCTCCCGGGCGGGGATTTGGGACCGAACCCACAACACCGATTTTCCCCGAATTGTTGTAAGTGAACTTATCGCCGAATTTTTCGGTGAGCGCTTGGGCGGTGTCCTCGTCGATTCGGGTTACGAGCACGGTTTTTTGACCGCCCCTCAGCATTGCATCTGCTATTTCGATAATCTGACAATCGGTTTTTCCCGCTCCGTAAATCACCTCGGGAGTTCCCTGCCTCAGGGCCCTGTGATGGTCCACCTTGGCAAACCCCAAATCTTCGAAGGGCCGGATTTTAAGTTTAAGCTCCGCCTCGGAAGGAGACAGCTCTCCGGTTGCCACTTTGTCTAAGATATCCCTTATTGTGTCTTTGTCCATTCCTATCATCTCCAAATTAATTCTACACCAAACCTTTGAATTTTGCAAGCCCGCCCGGGCACGGATTTTGTGACGCAATTCAAAAAATTTTCCTTGACAGATACGGGTCGGTGTGTTATACTGACATAGTTGCAGATCGAGGTGTGGCTCAGTTTGGTAGAGTACTACGTTCGGGACGTAGGGGCCGCAGGTTCAAATCCTGTCACCTCGACCAAAATATCGGGCGGCCCTTGTTGCCGCCTTATTTTGTCCGAAAACCCGTGAGAGCGGGCTTTTTGCTTATGAAAAGGAGTGAAAGATTGTGAAGATACTCTATTTCGACTGCCCCATGGGAGCTGCGGGGGATATGCTTATGTCCGCCCTCCTTGGCCTTCACCCGGACCCGAACGGCTTTATAGACAGAATGAACAATATGGGCCTCAAAGGGGTCAAATTCCGCTGTGAGAATGTGAAAAGCCGAGGTATTTGCGGGATACACACCGATGTGTCGGTGAGAGGTGCGTCCGAGTCGGACGGGCTTTCCCCTATTCATAGGCATTCGGAGGCAGGGCCCGAACATCACCCATCGGAAAATCACGAACATTCGGAGCACCGTCACGAGCACAGAAGCCTTGGGGATATTTACGGAATAATAGACGGACTCAAAGTGCCCCAAAAAGTTGCGGAAAATGCCAAAAAAATCTATCGGATTGTGGCGGAGGCGGAAAGCGCCGTCCACGGAGAGGAAGTTTCGGAAATCCATTTTCATGAGGTCGGAAGCCTTGATGCCATTGCGGACATGGTGGGAGTTTGCTCCCTGATTTACGATATCGCACCGGACATAATCAAATCCTCACCCATATGCGTCGGCTTCGGCACCGTTCGGGCGGCTCACGGAATTCTTCCCGTACCCGCACCTGCCACGGCCCTTATTTTGAAAGACATTCCCATTTACGGAGGCACCGTTCAAGGGGAGCTTTGCACCCCCACCGGAGCGGCCCTTTTGAAATATTTCGCATCGGATTTTGTGGCAATGCCGCCCATAAAGATTCAAAAAATCGGGTATGGCATGGGGACCAAGGAATTTGCGGAAGCTCCCAATTGCGTCAGAGCCCTTTTGGGAGAGAGCGAAGATAGGGCTTTCGGGGACGTGTGGGAGCTCTGCTGCAATTTGGATGATATGACGGCGGAGGACATAAGCTATGCCATAGATAAGCTTTTTGAGGGAGGCGCATTGGATGTTTTCACTTCCCCCGCGGGAATGAAAAAGAATCGTCCCGGAGTGCTGCTCTCCTGTCTGTGCGGCGAGGGGGAACGGGAAAAGATGGTTCGATTGATTTTCAAACACACTTCCACCATCGGAATTCGGGAATACAAATGCGGGCGGTATACCTTGGACAGATATGAGGAAACAATTCCCTCGGAGTATGGCAGCGTGAGGCGGAAGGTCTCGTCCGGATACGGAATTACGAAGGCAAAGTGGGACCACGACGATATGGCCGAAATCGCAGATGAATACGGGATTTCAATCTCCGATGTAAGGAAAAAGCTGTCGGACGAAGGCTCCTCGGATTAGTCTCGGGGGCCTTTGGCGGAACTTCCCTTTTGGATGGTCCTTTTCGGAAGTTTGGAGAGAGGTGTCAAAAAAATCCACAAATAAAAATTTGTAATTTTTTGTGATTTTATGCACTCTTACAATATTCGCAAAAAACCTCGTCTTTACAGTACAAAATCGAAATTTTTTCTTGACTTATTTTGGGGTTTCTTGTATTATAGTATTATTGTTTTATTCTTGTAATAAAGTCAGAGAACACATAAGGAGCGGGTATTATGTATATGAAAGAAGTAGTGGTGCAAAACCAGGTTGGGCTTCATGCAAGACCGGCAACGTTTTTCATCCAAAAAGCCAACGAATATAAATCGAGCATTTGGGTTGAAAGCGAAGACAGAAAGGTCAGCGCAAAAAGTCTCTTGGGTGTTCTGTCTTTGGGCATAACCAAAGGTCTTACCATCACCATCATTGCAGACGGCCCCGATGAAGAGGATTCCGTCAATGATTTGGTTAACTTGATTTCTTCGAATTTTGCGTAAGCCGCTTTCAAATACCAAACGACCGGGTAAGCCGCATTTTCGGTTTACTCTTTTTTATTTCAAAATCGAAAATACGGTCGGCTTCCGATAGGAAAAAAAGGATAAATTAAAATAAAATCAAAACTGCCATGACTGAGGAAATATTACATTCAATCAAAGAAAAACTTAAGACGCTTCCCATGTCCCCCGGAGTTTATCTTATGAAAAACGAGGCGGGAGATGTTATTTATGTGGGAAAAAGCAAAGCCCTGAAAAATCGGGTCAGCTCCTATTTTATAAATTCAAAGGGACACTCAGTCAAAACCTTGAGGCTTGTGGAAAACATCTGTGACTTTGACTATATGGTTACGGACAGTGAGGTTGAGGCACTGATTTTGGAGTGCAATCTCATCAAAAAGTATAAGCCCAAGTATAATATTCTCCTCAAGGATGACAAGCAGTATCCCTATATAAAAATAACTTCCAAAGAGGCATTTCCCCGAATATTCCTGACCCGCAGAGTGGTAAAAGACGGCTCTAAGTATTTCGGTCCCTATATGAGTTCGGCAAACACCAAAGAGACTCTTGAGATTATCAGAAAGGTGTTTAAAATCCGTTCCTGCAATCGGGTCCTGCCTCGGGACATAGGCAAGGAGAGGCCCTGCCTTTATTATCACATAGGCGAGTGCAGCGCCCCCTGCGACGGCAAGATCTCCGCAGAGGAGTATTCCGAGATGTTTAACAAAATTTCCTCCGTCCTTTCGGGGAACTACGGGGTCCTCACCGACGAGCTGACCGAAAAAATGCACAGGGCCGCAGACAAATTGGAATTCGAAAAGGCGGCGAGTTACCGAGACAGTATTGCCCATCTGAAGGCCCTTGACGAAAAGCAAAAGATGGTCTCCGCCAACGAAGACAATCGGGATATAATCGGTTTTTTCCGAGACGGTTCGGACTGCTGCGTCCAGCTGTTCTATATGCGGGGCGGCAAGATGCTCGGCTCGGAAAAATACGTGTTCGAGAATTTCGAAGATACAATCCCGGATTTGATTTCAAGTTTTATAAAGCAGTTCTACTATTCCGCCACAAGCATTCCGAAGGAAATTTTAATCCCTGCTGAAATAGAAGACAGAGAAGGCATATCCTTGTGGCTTTCGGAAAAATGCGGACGGAAAATCAATGTGCATATGCCTCTCAGGGGCTCAAAGGCCCGTGCCGTCCAAATGGTCAACAAAAATGCGGAAGAGTCCCTGAAGCTCCACAAATTCAAACGGGACAAGGATAGGACCGACCAAAATGCAGTCCTCGGAGAATTGATGGAACTGCTCGGCCTTGACAATGTGCCGACTCGGATTGAAACCTATGATATCTCCAACATATCCGGGGCTCAGAGTGTCGGTGTGTGTGTTGTATACAACAACGCCCGTCCTCTCAAGTCGGCCTATCGAAAATTTAATATCAAAACCGTTGAAGGGGCAGACGACTATGAGAGCACCCGGGAAGTTATTTTCCGCCGAATCAATCGGGCCTATGAGGAGGAAGACCGAATCAGGGAGGGAAGCCTTGACCCGGCCAAGGCGAAATTTCTGCCTCTCCCCGATTTGATTTTGCTTGACGGAGGCAGGGGACATATTTCCAAGGTGCGGGAATTGTTCGAAACCATGGGTGAGGAAATTCCCGTATACGGTATGGTCAAAGATGACAAGCACAGAACAAGAGCTCTCACGGATATGGATTTTGAGTTTGAAATCGACAAAGACGGCGCCCTGTTTAAGTTTTTAGCGGCAATGCAGGAGGAGGTCCACAGATTTGCCATAACCGCTTTCAGGAAGAAACATGAAAAGGCGAGTCTCAAAAGCGAGCTTGATGACATAAAAGGCATCGGCCCCGCCAAGCGGAACAAACTGCTCCTTTCCTTCTCCTCCATCGGTCGAATAAAATCCGCCACCCTTGAGGAGCTCAGCGGGGTCATAGACAAAAGAGCCGCCCAAAACGTCTATGACTATTACCACGGATAAATTTTTCCAAAAAACCGTTGAATTTTTATTTGGTTGTGTTATAATTAAATGGGAAAATGAGCGAGGTGTTATATGGCTGAACTTAAATATGTTCGGATTTATACCGACGGCGCGTGCAGCGGAAATCCGGGCCCCGGCGGCTATGGCGCGATTCTCAGATACGGCACTCACGAGAAGAAGCTTGCAGGCGGGGAGCCTTTGACAACCAATAACCGAATGGAACTTACGGCTGTTATCGAGGGCCTCGGAGCCCTCAACCAAAAGTGTCGGGTCGATTTGTACAGCGATTCCAAATATTTCGTGGACGGAGTGCAAAAAGGCTGGGCCGAAAATTGGAAGAACAACGGCTGGATGCGGAACAAAAAGGAAAAGGCCCTAAATCCGGATTTATGGGAAAAGGTGCTCGGACTCATTGAATATCATGAGGTCACTGTTCATTGGGTCAAAGGTCACAGCGGCAATCCCGAAAACGAGGAGTGCGACCGAATGGCAACCGAACAGGCGAAGAAGTTTGCCGAATTCGCCGAGTGAGTTTTCTGCGGATACGTAGATCTACTTTTCATGGATTGAGCGTATTGAGCGTATAATATTTAACGAAAGGTAGGACAGACATAATGAGGATTTATGTTGACAATGCGGCAACCACTTCAATTGCCGATGAGGTTGCCGAGGAAATGATCAAGTGTATCAAAGAGATACCGGGAAACCCCTCAAGCATTTACACCGAGGGGCGGGAGGCAAAGCGAGCCATTGAAACGGCTCGGGAAAAGGTGGCAACTGCCATAGGTGCAAGTCCCAAGGAGATATACTTCACCGGAAGCGGAACCGAGTCCGACAACTGGGCCATAAGAAGCACGGCAAAAGCCTATGGAGACAAAGGTAAGCATATTATCACCAGTGCCGTTGAGCACCATGCGGTGCTCCATACCTGCGAGGATTTGGAAAAACAGGGCTATGAAGTGACCTATTTGCCCGTTGACAAATATGGCAGGGTATCGGCGGAGGATGTGAAAGCCGCCATAAGACCCGACACGATTTTGGTGTCGATTATGTACGCCAACAACGAGATCGGAACGATTATGCCCATCAAGGAAATAGGCGAAATTTGTCGGGAAAAGAAGGTTCTGTTCCATACCGATGCGGTTCAGGCCATCGGAATGACGGAAATCGATGTGAATGACCTCAATGTGGATATGCTCTCTCTCACGGCTCACAAGTTCCACGGTCCCAAAGGTGTCGGCGCTCTGTATGTGAAACAGGGTGTTCGCCTTGTGCCTTTCATTACGGGAGGCGCCCAGGAGCGGGGCAAAAGAGCCGCCACGGAAAATGTCCCCGGTATCGTCGGCATGGGCAAGGCCATCGAGCTTGCCACCGCCAACATTTCGGAAAAGAGAAAAAAACTTACCGAGCTTCGGGATTACTACATAAAGCAGGTATTGGACAAAATCCCCTACTCTCGGCTCAACGGCCATCCCACGGAGCGGCTGCCGGGTAATACCAATATTAGTTTCGAGTTTATCGAAGGGGAGGGTATGCTCCTCCGCTTGGATATGAAGGGGATATCGGCCTCCAGCGGCAGCGCCTGCACATCCGGCTCCCTTGACCCGTCCCATGTGCTCCTTGCCATAGGACTCAGGCATGAGGTGGCCCACGGCTCTCTCAGAGTCACTTTTGATATGAGCAATACCAAAGAGCAGGTTGACCTGATTGTGGATGCCCTCTGCGAAATAGTGCCTCTGCTCCGCAGTATGTCGCCCCTCTATGAGGACTTTATAAAGAATAACAAGGAATAAATCGCAAAGGGCCCGCCCAAAGCTGTTTGGGCGGTTGCCCTCCCTTTCCGAAATTCCGTCACTATGTTAGGAGGATTTTTTATGTATAGTGAGAAGGTTATGGACCATTTTTCCAATCCCCGAAATGTGGGGGAGATTCCCGATGCCAACGCGGTTGGTCAGGTGGGAAATCCCCAATGCGGAGATATTATGAAAATATATATGAAAATTAACGATGATACGGGAGTCATTGAGGACGTCAAATTCAAAACCTTCGGTTGCGGCGCCGCTATTGCCACATCGAGCATGGCCACGGAGCTTGTGAAGGGCAAGACCATAGACGAGGCTCTCAAACTTACCAATCAGGCCGTTGCCGAAGCTTTGGACGGTTTGCCCCCCATAAAGATGCACTGTTCCAACTTGGCCGAGGAGGCGGTCCATGCGGCTCTTGCCAATTATTACGAAAACCGCGGAATGGATGCATCGGCCATACCCCAGTGTAACGGCTGCTGTTCGTCCTGCACCGTTGCGGAAGAAATTCACGGGGAGAAGTAATGCCGAAGCGTGTTGTGGTAGGGATGTCGGGCGGCGTTGACAGCACTGTTGCCGCCGCCCTTTTGAAAGACAGAGGCTATGAAGTCATAGGTGTCACCATGCGCTTGTGGGACGGGGAGACGGAAGGTTCCTGCTGCTCCCTGTCCTCGGTGGAGGATGCGAGACGGGCCTGCTATAAATTGGGAATAGACTATCACGTTCTTGATTTCCGTTCGGATTTCGAAAAGAATGTGGTAGATTATTTTGTGGAAGAATATAAAAACGCCCGAACCCCCAACCCGTGCATTGCCTGCAATCGGTTTTTAAAATTCGACGCCATGCTTGACAAGGCTCGGATTTTGGATGCGGATTATATTGCCACCGGCCACTACGCCCGAGTCGGCTACGATGAAAATCTCAAAAGGTATGTGCTGCGAAGGGGAAAGGCCGCCGCAAAGGACCAGAGCTATGTTCTCTATTCTCTCACTCAAAATCAGCTTTCAAAGATGATTTTGCCTTTGGGCGAGATGCCGAGCAAAGAGCGGGTCAGGGAAACAGCGGAAGAATTGGGCCTTGATGTGGCCCAAAAGCCGGACAGCCAGGAGATATGCTTTGTGCCCGACAAGGACTATGCCGCCTTCATAGAGAGATATGACGGCGTATGCTCCGAGCCCGGAGATTTTGTGGATACGGCCGGGAATGTTATCGGCAGGCACAAGGGCATCATAAACTATACCATAGGCCAGCGAAAAGGTTTGGGAGTGGCCTTTGGCAAGCCTATGTTTGTCACTCATATAGACCCCCGAACCAATCGGGTGACCCTTGGGGAAAAGGGCAGCGAATTTTCATCCTCCCTTACGGCGGACGGGATGAATTTTATTGCCTATGCCCTGGATACCAAAGAAGATATGGAAAACTTTGAGCCCTTTGAGGCATTGGCCAAAGTCCGCTACAGCGCAAAACCGACTTCGTGCCGAGTTGAGCCTGCGGGCGATGGCTCCGTGAGGGTGACCTTCGACAGTCCTCAGAGAGCGGTGACCCCCGGCCAGGCCGTTGTGTTTTATGATAAGGATTTTGACATTGTTATCGGCGGAGGTACCATAAAAAGCAATGAGTGATTTTCCGAAAATCAGACAGGAAATAATAGAAAAAGAATATAAGCATCTGAATGATATGCAAAAACAAGCGGTCTTCTCCACCGAAGGGCCGCTTCTTGTCCTGGCGGGAGCGGGCAGCGGGAAGACCACGGTGATAGTCAACAAGATTGCCCATTTGATGAAATACGGCAAAGCCTATACGAGCAAAACCGTGCCTCGGGATTTTTCCGAGGAGGAGCTTGAGATTTTTCGCTGGTACAGAGACGGGGAGATTGACGAGTTGAGCCCGGACCTTGAGGAGTGCCTTTGGGAGGAGCCGTTGCCCCCCTATAACATCCTCGCCATTACCTTCACCAACAAAGCGGCGGGGGAGCTCAAAGAAAGGCTTGAGGCTCGATTGGGCCCCGTCGGGAGAGATGTCCATGCGGGAACTTTCCATTCCATGTGCGCTCGTATCCTTCGGCGGAACATAGAGGAGATAGGCTACACCGGGGACTATGTCATATACGACAGCGCAGACCGTCAAACGGTTATAAAGGATTGCCTCAGGGACTTAAATATCGACGAAAAGAGATATTCCCCCCGATTGGTGGGAACTCTCATAAGCGCCGCCAAGGATAAGCTGATTGACCCGCTTGATTATAGGGCCGAGGCGGAAAAGGATTACTATCTGCAGCCGGTGGCGAAGGTATATACGGAATACAGCCGCAGGCTCAAAGACAGCAATGCCTTGGATTTTGACGATTTGATTATGCTTACCGTCAGACTCTTTGAAGATTGCCCGGATGTTTTGGAATATTATCGAAACAAATACAAATACATTTTGGTTGACGAATATCAGGACACCGATTATGCTCAATATCGGCTGGTGAGTCTTTTGGCGGAAAAGCACCGTAATTTGTGTGTTGTGGGGGATGACGACCAGAGCATATACAAATTCAGGGGAGCGGATATAAGGAACATTTTGGATTTCGAAAAGGATTTCCCCGATGCCGAGGTTATAAAGTTGGAGGAAAATTACCGCTCCACCCAACATATTCTGGATGCCGCAAACGGAGTCATAAAAAACAACGGAGGCAGAAAGGGCAAGAGCCTTTGGACCTCCAACGGTTCGGGGGAGAAAATCACCCTTCGGATTGCCGACAACGAACACAGCGAAGCTCGGTTTGTGGCCGACACGATTGAGAATTTGGGAGGAAAGCTCAATGACACGGCGGTGCTCTACAGAGTCAACGCCCAGTCCCGTATAATCGAAGATGCTCTGCTCCGTGCCGCCATACCCTATAAGGTGTTTGGGGGATTGAGGTTCTATGACAGAAAAGAGATTAAAGACATAGGTGCCTATTTGAGGCTGATTGCCAATTCCGACGACCAAGTCGCCCTGAAGAGGATTATCAATGAACCCAAACGGGGCATAGGTGCATCTACCCTGGAGAAAATTTCCGCCTTGAGCGCCTCAAAAAATATGAGTATGTTTGCCGTGTGCGAAAGGGCAAAGGATTTTTCGGAGTTTAAATCGACCTCCGCCTCAAGACTCATAAAATTTTCCGATATGATAAAGGATTTGAGAGCCGATTTGGAAGAGGGTATGGGTCTTGAGCTTTTTGTGAGAACGGTGATGAAGACATCGGGTATGATTGATGCCCTTCAAAAGGAAAAAACCGTGGAAAACCGAACAAAGCTTGAGAACTTGGATGAGTTTTTGTCAATGGTCAAAGAGGCTGTTCGGGAAAATGCGGATATAACTTTAAATGAGCTCCTTGAGAACATATCCCTCATTTCGGATATAGACAACTATGATGAGGCTCAAGAGGCGGTGACCCTTATGACTCTCCACAGCGCAAAGGGTTTGGAATTCAAAAACATCTTCTTGGTGGGCATGGAAGAGGGCCTTTTCCCCGGTTCTCAAGCCTATGGCGACGAGGAAGAACTTGAAGAGGAGCGTCGGCTGTGCTATGTGGGCATTACCCGAGCCAAATCTCGGCTGTTCCTGACGGCGGCAAAGCAAAGAACCCTTTTCGGCCAGACCCGCTATAATCTGCCTTCTCGATTTTTGGATGAAATTCCCAAGGACTTGATTGAAAAAACCGAAGATTTGCACAGCTTCGCGGAAAGGGATTTCGGCGGATACGGCTACGGCAGAAGGCGCTACGGGGGAGCCTACGGTGGTTTCGGAACCGAACCCTCTTATAAAAAAGAGACGGTTCCCATGGCTGTTTCCGATGAAGAATACAAGCCCGGAGACCGGGTCAGGCATCGAAAGTTTGGGGAAGGAACCGTGGTTTCCGCAAAAGAGATGGGCAGGGATTGGCTCGTGGTTGTGGACTTCGACGAAGTCGGCAGAAAGAATATGATGGCGGCCTATTCCAATTTTGAAAGGCTGTGACGGATTGCGGTATGGGTATTTACGAAGATTTTTCAAAGATTTACGACAGGTTTCAAACAACGGATTATGGGGCCTTTGTCCGATTTTACGAAGAGGTTTTTCGGAGGGAAAAAACGGAGCCCGAAACCGTTGCGGATTTAGGCTGCGGCTCGGGAAACGTGAGCTTGCTCCTTAAGGAGGCGGGCTACGATGTGATTGGAATCGACCTGTCTCCGGATATGCTTGCCTTGGCCCAAAGAAAGGCGGAGGATGCGGGGCGGGAAATCCTGTTCCTCAATATGGATATGTGTTCCTTTGAGTTGCCCAACCCGGTCGACTGCGTTATATCCGCCTTGGACTGCATAAACTATCTTGAGGACACGGAGGATGTTAAGCGATGCTTTGAGCGGGTATTTGAAAATCTCAAATCCGGAGGTACTTTCATTTTTGATATAAATTCGGAGTACAAGCTTTTGGAGGTTTTAGGCAATAACACCTTTGTATACGAAGATGATTCCGCCTATTGCGTTTGGGACTGCGGCTGCTTTCCGGAGGAGGCTGTTGTGAGTTTTGAGCTTAATTTTTTTGTTAAGGAAAAGGACGGCCGTTATTCCCGATATGGGGAATATCAGGAGGAGACGATTTTCGAATCGGCCGATTTGGCGGCCCTCCTTAAGGAGACGGGCTTTGAGCAAATCAAAATGTTCGGCGATTTGACCTTTGAAGAGCCCAATGACAAAAGCGAGCGGATTTTTTTCACCGCCCGCAAAAGGTGAGGTATTATGATAGCGTCAAAAGAAAAATCCGAGTCTGTGGGGGCTGCGGAAGCGGGCGCCTTGGGCGCTGCGGCAGACGGTGTCGTTCCGGCAAATTATTCAATCAATAATTCCAAAAGCGGCCACGGAATAATGGCGGAGGAAGCCCAGACCATAATCGACCGACTTAAGGGCAGGGACGCCGCCGTGGTAGGCAGGGACAATGCGAAAAACGGTGCCGACCGCCTTGTTGACGGGGCCTACATTCAAAGCAAGTTCTATAATTCCGGCAAGGAGTGCATAGAGGCTTGTTTCGACGGGAAAAATGGTGGAATGTACAGATATTTGGACGGGGACGGGAATCCCATGGCAGTGGAGGTTCCCAAGGATATGTACGGAGATGCGGTGGCGGAATTCCGCAGCAGGATTTCAAAGGGCAAAGTTCCCGGTGTCACCGACCAAAATCGGGCGGAATCCCTTGTTCGCGCCTCCGACTTGACCTATAAGCAATCCGTTGCCCTTTGCACACCCATGACAAAGGAGTCTCTGCTCTATGACTGCGCCACCGGATTCTTCCGCTGTCTTATTCTGTTTTTCGCCTCTTGGCTTGCCGTCTTTTTCTTAAGCATAAAACGGGGCGTAAAAAAATCCAAAGCCGTCGTAAGCGCCCTCAAAAACGGCTGCGGAGTATTCGGACTTTCCTATATCATTCATGTGGCCTGTTCCCAGTTTGCAAGGACGGCATTTTTCAAAGCATTGCCCTTTCCCAAAATCGGAGAGAGAAGGTCAATCTATGCCTTTGATGCGGCCATGATAACCGGAGCGGGCGGAGGCTACTCCTCAATGAGGGGTGCGGCAAACCGATTTCCCAAAACCGTAAAGCTTGGGGTTTTTTGCACCTTTATCACCTTGGTCCTGTGGCTCCTTATCGAAGTTTTTAATTTGATACGGAAAAAATCCACTTTTGCCGAGTTCAAAATCAGCGTGTTTATAATATTGGGCTCCAAAATAACCGGCGGGGTGTTCTATCTCCTGGCGGGAATCCTCATGGCCTCCGTGACAAGCTTGCCCTTCGTGCTCAATACGGCCGTATGTGCCGTTGCCGCCATCCTCGGAGGCGTCTGGGGCAGGGCGATTGTGTTCAAAATATTGGGAAAAGTTCGGGTGTGAAAACATTCGTCTCCGACGAAGAGCCGCCTGGGCCACAGGCGGCAATATTGCCGATATTGTTTGAAAACATATCATATTGTTTGAAAATTAACTATTTATATTTTTTTATTGACAAATATATTGGGGTGTTATATAATCAAAAAAGTTGGGCTCGAAATACGCAATGGGGCGTGAGCCCATATAGTGATTGCAATATATTTAATACGGGTTGTTCAATGACGCACAATGGGGTGTGGCTTTATGGGCTGTACCTTTTTTTATTGCAATCGGTCGCTTTTTGGGGCATACAAACCCCAAAGGGAATCGGACCGGGTCGGGAAGACACCGAGGGCGGTCCCAAAAACAATTCGCTAAACAACGACAATACATCGGGATAGGCAAACAAGCCTATGCCCAATCAAAAGAGCAAAGGAGCTCATATTTTTCGGAGGTGTGGTAATTGTTTAAAATTCTAAAAAAGCAAGTGCTCAATCCCACTGTTTCCATGATTGAGGTGGAGGCCCCCTACATTGCCCGAAAGGCGGAGCCGGGTCAGTTTATCATCCTCAGAATCGACGAAAAAGGCGAGAGAATTCCCTTCACCATAGCGGATTACGACAGGGAGAAGGGCACAATAACCGTCATTTTTCAGGTGGTGGGGCAAAGCACCCAAAGGCTCAATGAGCTGAATGAGGGAGATTACATTCAAGACTTTGTGGGTCCTTTGGGAGTTGCGTCGAAGTTTGACGGAGCCAATAAGGTGGCGGTGATAGGAGGCGGCCTCGGCACCGCCATAGCATATCCCCAAGCCAAAAAACTCCATTCCATGGGCATCCCCGTGGATATGATAAACGGTTTCAGAAACAAGGATTTGATTATAATAGAAGACTTGTGCAGGGAAGCCTGTGACAATTTATACACCATGACCGATGACGGCTCAAACGGGAACAAAGGCTTTGTCACCGCCAAATTGGAGGAACTGATAAAGGCCGGCGAGGGCTACGATTTGGTTATTGCCATAGGCCCTCTTGTAATGATGAAGGCCGTGTGTGAGCTGACAAAGAAGTTTGATATAAAAACAATAGTGAGTATGAACCCGATTATGATTGACGGCACGGGAATGTGCGGCGGATGTCGGGTCACCGTAGGCGGAGAGACCAAGTTCGCCTGCGTTGACGGACCGGATTTCGACGGCCATTTGGTTGACTTTGACAGTGCCATCTCTCGGTCCCGTATGTTCAGAAAGCAGGAGGCAGAGTCTATGGAGGCTCACAAATGCAGATTGGAGGGAATGCGGAATGCCTAATATGTCATTAAAGAAAATGCCCATGCCCGAGCAGGATCCGATGGTCAGAAACAAGAACTTCCGAGAGGTAACATTGGGCTACACGGAGGATATGGCAATCGAAGAAGCCCGGCGCTGCCTTTCCTGCAAACACAAGCCCTGTATGCAAGGCTGTCCGGTTATGGTTCAAATCCCCGATTTCATCGCCCTTGTGGCAGATGGCAAATTTGAGGAGGCCTATAAGAAAATTCAAGAGACCAGTTCCCTGCCTGCCATCTGCGGCAGAGTGTGTCCCCAGGAGACCCAGTGTGAAAAATACTGCGTTCGGGGCATAAAGGGTGAGCCGGTGGCCATAGGCAGATTGGAAAGGTTTGTGGCCGATTGGTATATGGAAAATTGCAGCGAGGAAGTTCATGTACCCGAGCGGAACGGCAAAAAGGTGGCCGTTGTGGGAGCAGGCCCCTCGGGTTTGACCTGTGCGGGTGATTTGGCGAAAATGGGATATGAAGTCACGATTTTCGAGGCCTTTCACACCCCCGGCGGAGTGCTGGTGTACGGCATTCCCGAGTTCCGTCTGCCCAAGGATATTGTGGCAAAAGAAGTCAGCAAGCTCAAGGATTTGGGCGTTGAGATTATGACGGATATGGTCATCGGAAAAGTGCTGTCGGTTGACGAGCTTTTAACCGAGGAAGGCTACGATGCCGTGTTTATAGGCACGGGAGCGGGTCTGCCCGGCTTTATGAAAATCGAAGGTGAATCCCTGAACGGGGTATATTCCGCCAATGAGTTTCTGACACGAATAAACCTGATGAAGGCATACAAGTTCCCGGAGTACGACACCCCCATATATGTGGGCAGAAATGTGGTTGTGGTGGGAGGCGGAAATGTTGCCATGGATGCCGCCCGCTCCGCCAAAAGGTTGGGTGCGGAGAATGTGTACATAGTATACCGCCGCAGCGAAGCGGAAATGCCCGCCAGAGCAGAGGAAATCCACCACGCCAAGGAAGAAGGAATAGAGTTCAGGCTCCTTAATAATCCGGTTAAAATCAACGGCGAAGACGGTTTGGTAAAGAGCGTCACCTGCATTAAGATGGAACTGGGCGAGCCCGATGCATCCGGCAGAAGACGGCCGGTACCCGTGGATGGAAGCGAGTTTGATATAGAGGCGGATGTGGTGGTGGTTGCCATCGGCCAAACTCCAAATCCCCTCATCAAAAACACCACTCCCGACCTTGAAACCAACCGCTGGGGCTGCATTGTGGCCAAAGAAGAGACCGGCGCCACTTCCAAAGAGGGAGTATATGCGGGCGGCGATGTGGTGACGGGAGCCGCCACCGTGATTTTGGCTATGGGAGCCGGCAAAACGGCTGCCGCCTCAATCGACGAATACCTGAAAAATAAATAAAAGGCGGTCTCGGTGTCCCTTAAATCGAAAAAAATAAATTAAAAATATATAAACAGTAAAGGAGATTTTATTCAAATGGCAATTTCAAACAGTTATCTGAAGGGTGTATTTGAACAAGTACAGAAGAGAAACGCAAACGAGCCCGAGTTTCTGCAGGCGGTGGAAGAGGTTTTGGAATCCTTGGAACCCGTTGTTGAAGCCCATCCCGAGTATGAGGAAGTCGGCCTCATCGAGAGACTCGTTGAGCCCGAGAGAGTGATTTCTTTCAGAGTTCCTTGGGTTGACGACAAAGGAAAGACCCAAGTCAACAGAGGATTCAGGGTTCAGTTCAACAGCGCAATCGGACCTTATAAGGGCGGACTCAGATTTCATCCTTCGGTATATCAGGGAATTATCAAGTTCTTGGGCTTTGAGCAGATATTCAAGAACTCATTGACAGGCCTTCCCATAGGCGGCGGCAAGGGCGGCAGCGACTTTGACCCCAAGGGTAAGTCGGACGCCGAGGTTATGAGATTTTGCCAGAGCTTTATGACAGAGCTTAGCAAGCATATCGGAGCGGACACGGATGTTCCCGCCGGCGATATCGGTGTAGGCGGCCGCGAAATCGGCTATATGTTCGGCCAGTACAAGAGACTCAGAAATGAGTTTACGGGCGTTCTCACAGGCAAAGGCCTCTCCTACGGCGGCTCTTTGGCTCGCACGGAAGCCACGGGCTACGGTCTCTGCTACTACACGGACGCTATGCTGAAGGCAAACGGCAAATCCTTTGAGGGCAAGACGGTTGTTATCTCCGGCTCCGGCAATGTTGCCATCTATGCCACGGAAAAAGCCACCGCATTGGGCGCCAAGGTTGTGGCTCTCTCCGATTCAAACGGATATATCTATGACAAGAACGGTGTAGACCTGGCTTGCATAAAGCAGCTCAAAGAGGTGGAGAGAAAGAGAATCAAGGAATATGCCGCCACTCATCCCGAGGCGGAATATCATGAAGGTTGTTCGGGAATTTGGACCATCCCCTGTGACATAGCTCTGCCCTGCGCCACCCAGAACGAGATAAGCGAAGAATCCGCCAAGACGTTGGTTGCAAACGGCTGTTTCGCAGTGGGAGAGGGTGCCAATATGCCCTCGACTCCGGAAGCCGTATCCGTATTCCAATCAAACGGCGTTTTGTTCGGACCCGCAAAGGCGGCCAATGCCGGCGGCGTTGCCACCTCTGCTCTTGAGATGAGCCAGAACAGTATGAGATATTCATGGACCTTTGAAGAGGTTGACGCAAAGCTTAAGGAGATTATGGAAGGCATTTTCGAAAAGTGCGACACGGCCGCCAAGAAGTACGGCCATGAAGGCAACTATGTGATGGGCGCAAACATCGCGGGCTTCGAAAAAGTTGCCGATGCGATGATGGCACACGGAATAGTTTAATCCCCTCCGCCCCCCTTCAAAAAAGGGGGGTTTTCTTTCCGGTGGGTTATGATTAAGAATCGGGATTATGATGAAAGGATTGAGGTTATGACCATTACCTATGAACTGGGAAATTCTCTCTATGTCAATATGACCAATCGGTGTTCCAATGCCTGCGAGTTTTGCGTTCGCTCCAAGCACGATACCGTGAACGGGGAGGACGACCTGTGGCTGGAGCGGGAGCCGTCCGTATCCGAAATTAAGGCAGATTTTGAAAAGAGGGACCTTGACAAATATGAGGCTGTGGTGTTTTGCGGATTCGGAGAGCCCACCGAGCGGTTTGACGATATGATTGAAATCGCCAAATGGCTGAAAAGCAAGGGGGACATACAAATCCGAGTCAACACCAACGGCCAGGGTAACCTGATAAACGGCAGGGATGTCACGCCGGAACTTGAGGGCGCCATCGATGTGGTTTCAATCAGCCTCAATGCCCCCGCTGCGGAGGCCTATCAAAAAATTTGCCACAGCATATACGGGGAAGAGGCCTATGATGCCCTGCTTGATTTTGCCCGAAAAGCCAAGGCCTATGTGAAGGATGTGGTGTTCAGCGTTGTTGACAAAACCATGTCCCCGGAAGATATGGAGTGGTGCCGAGAAAGGGCCCGGGATGCGGGGGTCACCTTCAGAGTGCGGGATTATATCGAATAGCCGAAAGGGAATTGTTGGAATTTTAAAAATTTGTTAAAATTGACTTTTTCAATTGACTGTTTTTACGAAGAATGCTATAATAAAAATATACTAAGGATATACCGAGTCAAGTGAATTGGAGAGATGAATAACATGAGCAAAATGTCCGATATTTCCCCGGAGGTGTACGAGCTTGCCAAAAAGTGTTTGGAAATAAGCAAAATAGACCCGGCGCTCTATACCAAATACGATGTGAAGCGAGGCCTGAGAGATATTGACGGCAAGGGCGTCCTTGCGGGCCTGACCGAGATTTCCGAAATAATTTCCAATAAGATAATCGACGGAAAAACGGTTCAGTGCGACGGTGAGCTCTACTACAGAGGCTATAATATAATAGACATTGTGAAAAATTTGGGAGGCCGCAGATTCGGCTATGAGGAGACGGTTTACCTTTTGCTTTTCGGAGAGTTGCCGGGAGAGAAGGAGCTGAAGCCGTTTCTTAAGCTCCTTTCGGAGTATCGAAATCTGCCCACCAGCTTTGTGAGGGATATTATTCTCAAAGCTCCCAGCAGTGATATGATGAACACCCTCCAGCGGAGCGTGCTGACTTTGTTTGCCTATGACGAAAATGCCAACGACACATCCGTGCCCAATGTTTTGCGCCAGTGCCTCCAGCTCATTGCCCTGTTTCCGCTTCTTTCGGTATACGGCTATCAGGCCTATAACCACTACTACTCCGGAAACAGCCTCTTTATTCATCAGCCCGTATCGACCTATTCGACGGCGGAGAATATCCTGCACTGTCTGCGGCCCGACGGAAAGTTCAAAAAAATAGAGGCAATGATTTTGGACATCGCCCTGATTCTCCATGCGGAGCACGGCGGCGGCAACAACTCCACTTTCACCGACCATGTGGTGACCAGTTCCGGAACGGACACATATTCCGTTGTCGCGGCGGCTTTGGGCTCCCTCAAAGGCCCCAAACACGGAGGCGCCAACATCAAGGTGGTCGGTATGTTCGAGAACATCAAAGAGAACATTTCCGATTGGACGGACGAGGATGAAATTAAGGCATATTTGAGGAAAATCCTTGACGGAGAGGCCAACGACCACAGCGGTTTAATCTACGGTATGGGCCATGCGGTCTATTCAGTGTCCGACCCGAGAGCCCGGGTGTTCAGCACCTTTGTGGAGCGGCTGTCGGAGGAAAAGGGCAGAACGGAAGAATATAAGCTCTATTCCCTGATTGAGCGCCTGGCCCCCGAAGTCATCTGCGAAAAGAGGAAGATATATAAGGGTGTCAGCGCCAATGTGGATTTCTACAGCGGCTTTGTGTACAATATGTTGGACTTGCCCACGGAGCTTTTTACTCCCATTTTTGCCATTGCCCGAATCGCAGGCTGGAGTGCTCACCGCATCGAGGAACTGGTGGGCGCAGGCAAAATCATAAGGCCCGCCTACAGAAATGTGGCGGAGCATAGAGAGTATATCCCCTTTGAAGAGAGATAGCGGGATTAAAAATCAAAAAATCGGATAAGAAAATACGAAAATATTATATAAAATCATACGGAGGTAATTATTATGAAAAAATGGGTATGCGGAGTATGCGGATACATCTATGAGGGAGAGACACCTCCCGAAAAATGCCCCCAGTGCAACGCCCCCGCAAATGCGTTCAAAGAGCAGGAGAGCGGCCTTTCCTGGGCCTGCGAGCATGTTATAGGTGTTGCCAAGGATGTTGACCCGAGAGTTGTGGAAGGCCTCAGAGCCAACTTCACCGGCGAATGCACCGAAGTGGGTATGTATTTGGCCATGGCAAGACAGGCCATCCGCGAAGGATATCCGGAAATCGGAGCCTTTTATCAGCAGGCGGCTTATGAAGAAGCCGACCATGCGGCCAAGTTTGCCGAACTTTTGGGCGAGGTTGTATATCCCGACACAAAGAAAAATCTTCAATTGAGAGCCGAGGCGGAATGCGGCGCCACCGCAGGAAAGTTGGAGTTGGCCAAGCTTGCCAAGGAACTCAACTATGACGCCATTCACGACACGGTTCACGAAATGGCAAAGGACGAGGCAAGACACGGCTGCGGCTTTGAAGGTCTCCTCAAAAGGTATTTCGGATAAAATCAAAAAACCAAGGCGGCCGGCAGTTTAGCCGGCCGCTTGTCTGTGCCATTTTTTGCACCGAAAAAAAGGCCTGTGGCATAAAATCAAAGAAAAGGCAAGAAAATCAAGAAACCTTAATATCACCTACAAAAAGTTGCTGTTTTATCATATTGCGATATGCTCGGGAAGAGCCTGGTTTATTTGGATTTTTTAATCAAATCTTTAATAATTTTCGGACAAAAGTTGCTATGATGTAAAATAGGAAAATATTTTGCTTTTATTTACAGGAAATTTTACACAGCGTTCCAAAGTACTTGAATAAAAAGAGCGGGTATATTATTATATTCTTGAGATGAAAAAATTTCAAGGAGGTCTCATTGTTATGCCAAAATTATCGGTTTTGAAAAAATACATAGCTCTGTTTTTGAGCGTAGCCTTAGCGGTGACCCTGCTTGTGGGACTGACAATAGCAAGCACATCCGCAGCGGATAGCGGAGTCGTTCCCGAAGGTACAACAACCTACGATTTTTCCGAGTTTCAGGAGGAATCAATAGAGCCGGGAAACGAAAAATACCCCGGATTTACCGGTTCGGATATTACCCCTGCCGGAACAAAGGGGTACATTCAATTGAATAGATCCGATGCAGATGCGAAGCTGACCTTCACCGTGAATGGGACCTGGTCGGCAGACTTTTCGAGTTCTCACAGCAACGGACCAAAGGGTATTCTCGTCACAACTCCGGACGGTAAACAATATGCCACGAATGATAAAGAGAGTCCCTGGACACTTTCGAATATGCCGGGAGGAACCTATACCATTTCCGGAATTTCCGAGAAAAAAGCATATGATGACGGTAACGGCACAACCAAAGAAATAGGCACCAATCATGCATATATTTCATCGATTTCGTTCATAGTCGAGTCAAGCAATCCGCCCTCCGATGTAACCAATCTTACGGCTACTCCCGGAAACGGGGAAGTAACGCTCACTTGGGGCATCGCAACCGGTGCGGAGACTTATGAAATTTTTGTCGATAATGCTGCAGAACCTCTCATTTCCGTTCATTCGGAGACTACTTCATACACGGTAACGGGACTTGAAAACGACGTGAAACATACGTTTAAGGTTGTGGCCGTAAATAATGCGGGGCGGAGCGGAGGAGTCACCGTGACTGCCACTCCGAAGGAGCCGACGGATCCTCCCGGTGATTTTGTTCTTTCGGGAACGGCCAGCAATGGCACCGCCACTCTTACCTGGACCGCATCACAATGGGCAACTTCCTACAGTGTAAAGCAAGACGACAAAGTGATCGCCGAAAACATAACGGGTCTTTCCCACCGGGTCACGGACCTCGTCAATGGCACGGCTTACAAATATCAAGTGACGGCAATTAATAAGAACGGAGAAAAAGATTCAAACCCGATTTCCCTTACACCCCAGGCACCGCCTCCGTCGGCCATAGAGATAGCGGATTCCGGGGGATGGCTCGAGAGTGCCTATGTAAAATGGAGAAACTCCGCCGCAGTTGACAAATACAATGTGTATGTGGCTCCTTCCGGAGGAGAATATTCCAAGATTGACGACGAGCTGGTGCGTTATTACGGAAATTACTACAGAGCCGATGCTCTCGGACTGCCTGCGGGACAGTATCGGATGAAGATCGCGGCTGTAATGGGAAACGAAGAAACCGACTACGTTGAAACGGATGTTTTGAATGTTACCGCCCACACCCGTGAGGGATTTGCATTTGACCCGTCATCGCCACACTATCATTCCGAAGGAATCGGCGCGTATAAACCGGACGGCTCCCTCAAAGACGGAGCACAGGTTCTCTACATAGACAATAAAAACAAGGACACCGTCGAATTTACGGTAAATGTCAAAGGCAAGCCGACCACCGCCCAAGGCCTGGTGAACATTATGGCACTGCGGGAGAAGAACGGCTCGGAACAAACTCCTCTTGCCATTCGTATGATAGGTCTGGTGGACAGTCCGGAAGGCAAAAACAGCGCGGGATATGTTCAGCTCAAGGCTTGTCAAAATATCACCTTTGAGGGCGTAGGTGACGATGCCACCACATATCATTGGTCTTTCCTCGTTCGGTCGGCAGAGAATGTGGAAATTCGGAATTTGGCTGTTATGGAATTCTATGATGACGGCATTTCTCTTGATACCGATAACTTCAATTGCTGGGTTCACAACTGCGATGTGTTCTACGGGCAGGACAGAGGCGGTGATCAGGTGAAGGGTGACGGATCCCTTGATGTAAAGTCCGGTTCCGATTATTGCACTTTCTCCTTTAACCATTTCTGGGACAGCGGAAAATCATCCCTCTGCGGTATGAAAGAAGATTCATTTCAGGGATACCACATTACATATCATCATAATTGGTTTGACCACTCCGACTCCCGCCATCCGCGCATCAGGGGCGACCAAGTGCATATCTATAATAACTACTATGACGGAAACTCCAAGTACGGCGTAGGCGCCACAACGGGTTCCAGTGCATTCGTTGAAAAGAATGTATTCAGAAATGTCAAATATCCCATGCTTATATCGCTTCAGGGCAGCGATGTGCACGGAACAAATGAAGGCACATTCTCCGGTGAGACCGGCGGAATGATAAAGGCATTTGACAATGACATACAAACAGGAAGTCAGTCCCAGTCCTACTATACCCAAAAGAACCCGGATGGTACCGATGTCAACAACATTGATGCATATGAAGTCAGCAGCGCATCCGAAAAGGTCCCGGAGACCGTAACGAGCAAATCCGATGGCAGCAAATACAGCAACTTCGATACCGAATCCAATTTCTATAAATACAATCCCGACCAAACAGCCGATGTTGTGAAAAAAGTTGAGGCTTATGCCGGCAGAGTGCAGGGCGGCGATTTCGAATACGAATTTGACGATGCGACCGAGGATGCAAATTACGACCGCATTGCGCAACTGAGCGAAAAGCTTGTGAACTACAAAACCCCATTGGTATACAGCTATACATCACCTGCCACTTACCCGGCTACCGACGGAGCTGCTCCGGAGCCTGGCCCCACGGCTCCTCCGATTCCCACGGCTCCTCCCGCAACTGCCACGCCTCAAGCAACGGCCACGCCTCAAACAACGGACACACCTCAAACAACCGACAAGCCTCAAACAACTGCCGGACCCACACAGACTCCCGCCAAGCCTATCACCGGATATTCAATCGACAGTGCAGCGGCAGAGTCCGGCGGTGTAAAGGTCACGGTGAGCTACGGCGGCGCCGAAACCCCGCCCGAAGGAGTGCTCATTGCCGCCAAATACGGCGAAGGCGGCGTTGTTACGGCCATGAGCGGAGCCGTTAAGATTGACGGCGCAAACATGTACACAATTCCCGACTTTGCGGTGGCGAGCGGCGAGACGGCCAAGGTGTTCCTCTGGACGGGAACCGATATAATAAGGCCCTTGGCGGACGCCAAAGACATAGTTGTTCGCTAATCAAAAAACAAGTAAAACTTATATAAAATTTCTTCCCAATAAAAGCGGCGGGCATCCGGCCCGCCGTTTCCCATGGGCGTAGAAGCATATATGGCTGCCACCTTGAAATTTTTCGATATTTTTGTGGATTCCCCAAAATTTTCCTTGAAATGAGGGCGGTTTAGTTGTATAATATTCCTTGAAAGAGGGGGCGGAATTTAATTAAATTCTTACTTTGATTTGATATCGATATATGCAAAATAATAATCAAAAATACATAATGAAATGAGGTTAAGCAAATGTCAAATTTCATGGAAACAATCAAGGCCAAGGCGAAGGCAGACATAAAAACCATCGTTCTGGCCGAGGGTGAAGAGCAGAGAACCATCGACGCGGCGGCAAAAGTCCTGAAGGAGGGATATGCCAAGCTCATCCTTTTGGGCAATCCGGATGTTATCAAGGCCAAGGCGGCGAATGTGGATATTTCCGCTGCCGAGATTATAGACCCCGCCACCAGCCGGCTTGCGCCGGAGCTTGCGGATGCGCTGTATGAACTGAGGAAGCACAAGGGAATGACTCCGGAACAGGCCGGGGAAATCATAAAGGACGTGCTGTATTTCGGCTGTATGTTGGTAAAGACCGGCAAGGCCGACGGTATGGTTGCAGGCGCCGTTCACGCTACGGCTGACGTTATGCGCTCCGCTCTTCAGACCATCAAGACGGCACCGGGCACCAAAGTCGTGTCTGCCTTTTTCCTGATGATAGTTCCCGATTGCGAATACGGAAAGGACGGAACTTTCGTGTTCTCGGACTGCGGACTCAATGAGTATCCCGATTCCGAGAAGCTGGCGGAAATCGCCATATCCTCATCCAAATCTTTCAAGGCTTTGGTGGGCGAGGAGCCCAAGGTTGCCATGCTCTCCTATTCAACCTACGGCAGTGCCAAATCCGAGCAGGTTGATCTGGTGAGAAACGCCGCCAATATTGCCAAAGAGTTGGCTCCCGACCTGAAACTTGACGGCGAGCTCCAGCTTGATGCCGCCATCGTTCCCAGTGTTGCAAAGCTGAAGGCTCCCGAAAGCACCGTTGCGGGCAGTGCCAATGTGCTCATATTCCCCAATTTGGACGCGGGCAATATAGGCTACAAACTGACCCAGAGATTGGCCAAAGCCGAAGCCTACGGCCCAATGACCCAAGGTATGGCAAGGCCGGTCAATGATCTGTCCCGGGGCTGCAGTGCGGAGGACATCGCGGGGGTTGTGGCCATAACAAGCGTTCAGGCCCAGAATATGTAGTTTGAATTTTAAAAAATCAAAACGGAAAATAAATATCGGAGGGTTTACATATGAAAGTATTAGTTATAAATGCGGGCAGTTCCTCTCTCAAATATCAACTCATCGAAACCGATACGGAAGAGGTTTTGGCCAAGGGTCTGTGCGAGAGAATAGGCCTTGAGGGCTCCAAACTGACTCATTCCCCGGAAAACAAAGCCGAGTATGTGAAAGAGCAGGAGATGCCCACCCACACCACCGCCGTAAAGTTGGTGCTTGAGGCGTTGGTTGACCCGGAACATGGGGTTATCGACCATATAGACGAGATTTCCGCAGTGGGGCACAGAGTTCTCCACGGAGGCCAGGTCTACAGCGATTCCGTTATAGTCAACAGCGACGTGAAAAAGGTGGTCAAGGATTGCTTCCCCTTGGGCCCCCTCCACAATCCCGCGAACCTTATCGGAATCGAAGCCTGCGAGGATGCTCTGCCGGGCAAACCTCAGGTGGCGGTTTTCGACACCGCATTCGGCCAGAGCATGAGCCCCAAAGCATATATGTATGCGATACCCTATAAGTATTACGAAAAATACGGGCTCCGCAAATACGGCTTCCACGGCACCAGCCACAAGTTCGTATCCGCCAAAACCATCGAGTTTGCAAATTTGGACAAGAAGACCTGCAAAGTCATCGTGTGCCACTTGGGCAATGGAGCCAGCATTTCCGCATCCATAGGAGGCAAGTGTGTGGACACCAGTATGGGCCTCACCCCTCTTGAGGGCCTCATTATGGGCACTCGGAGCGGCGACATCGATGCGGCGGTCGTTCAATTCCTTGCCAATAACGAAAACCTTACCGTTGACGAAGTGCTGAACATCCTCAACAAGGAATCGGGTGTTTTGGGTATTTCCGGCGTTTCCAGCGATTTCAGAGACCTGAGCGCAGCGGCGGAAGAGGGCAATGAGAGAGCCCAAGTGGCCCTTGACGCCTTCATATATCGGGTTGCCAAATATATAGGCTCCTATGTTGCTGCCATGAACGGCGTCGATGCTATTGCCTTTACGGGCGGAATCGGTGAAAACGATTGCGCGACCCGAGGCAAAATTTGCGAGTATTTGGGCTATTTGGGTATTGAAATCGACCCGGAGAACAACAGCAAGCGGGGCGAGGAGATGTACATCTCAACTCCCGACTCAAAGGTGAAGGTTATGGTTATCCCCACCAACGAGGAGCTTGCCATCGCAAGGGAGACCGTTGCCCTTGTGAAATAAACCAAGGCGTCGGAACCGAAATTCGTGAGGGACGGACATTTGCTCCGTCCCTCTTTTGGACGGCACCGAGGGAAACGAAACAAAAAGGAGGGAACGGAAGTTGGACTATCAAAATAAGACCGATGAAGAATTGGCGGTTATGGCCAAAACCGACCGGGGAGCGGCGGAATATCTTTTGGGCAAATATAAGGATTTGGTCCGCACCATAGCCAAAACCTATTTCCTGGCAGGGGGCGACAACGACGACTTGGTCCAGGAAGGAATGATCGGTCTGTTGGGAGCGGTGGGCGATTTTGATTCGTCCAAGGACACATCCTTTTCCACTTTTGCCGACCTGTGTATCAGACGCAGAATATTCACGGCCATAAAATCCGCAGGGAGGCAGAAACACCTGCCCCTTAACAACTATGTGTCCCTCAGCAAACCCCTTGACGACGAAAAACCCGACATCACTCTGTCCGACACCCTGGTTGGTTCGGATAATATAGATCCGGAAACCCTCTACATCAGAAACGAAAATATCAGGGCCATTGAAAAGGACATCAACGAAAAGCTCAGCGATTTGGAAAAGCGGGTGCTGATTTTGCACCTCCAGGGTATGTCATACAGCGAAATTTCCGAAGCGGTCAATAAACCCGAAAAATCAATAGATAACGCCCTGCAAAGGGCCAAGAAGAAGCTGGACGAGAACTGATTCCCGTTCGGCTTTTCTTTTGCAAAATATCTGTAATTTTATGCCGAATTCAATATATTTCAAAGAAAATTATCAAACCACAAAAATCGAAAAATGTCAAGGGGAAATTTCAAAAATATTAAAATTCAAATACAGGCACGATAAACAGACAAATTTTTCCCCCTCAAAAACCTGCCGAAAATCAAGTTATTAACAGACTTATCCACTTTATCCACCGCTTTTTTTAGGTGAAAACCCTCAAAAATCCAAAATTATCAAAGTTATCCACAATTAACGAATTTGCGCCCTTTTCGGGTTTCGCCCGATTTTTATCCCCCATCCGTGCTGCGGCTTCCCCAAAAGACGAGCCCCGCACCGGGGGGAATTTTACGGTTTTTTTGCCAAACCCTCCAAAATCAAGCCTGCCGAGAACTCATTATCTCCGTTTTTTTATTTTCCCCAAAAAATATTCCGATTTTAAACAAATTTCCCTTGACAAATACCCCCGGGCGGTATACAATATCGATATACCCACAGGGGGTATATCGATTTTAGAAATACAAACCTTTGAAAACCTGAAAGCGGGGGAGAATTATGAGTGAATGCTGTCACAGAACCAAGAAGAGGAGCGAGGAAGAGTATAAGTCTTTGATAAATCGTCTTAACAGAATCGAGGGTCAAATCAGAGGTATCAAGGGCATGGTGGAGCGGGACGCCTACTGTCCGGATATATTGGTCCAAGTGTCGGCGGTGACGGCGGCTTTGGGAGGATTCGGCAAAGAGCTTTTGGCGAGCCATATCAAAAGCTGCGTGGTAAACGACATTCGGGCAGGCAGGGATGAGACCGTGGACGAACTGGTGGAAACCCTGCAAAAAATGATTAAATAGACGAAGCCGCGGGGATAGGACTTGGATTAACGAATCTGTAAAATTCCGCAAGCAAATATCGAGAGTTTATAAAACCGACAAAATCGAGGTGAATAATTTGGTACAATACAACGTTTTCGGAATGAGTTGTGCCGCCTGTGCCGCCAAGGTGGAAAAGGCGGTCCTGAAGGTGGAGGGAGTGGACTCCTGTTCCGTAAATCTTTTGACCGGTTCCATGGGTGTAGAGGGCACAGCCTCTCCCAAGGATATTATGGAGGCTGTCAAGGCTGCGGGCTATGATGCATCCCCGAAGGAGAGCAATGCAAAATCGGCCCAAAGGGCAACCGATGCGGAGGACCAGGCGGAAGCCGAGTTTAAGGCCTTAAGGCGGAGGCTTGTTTGGTCCTTGGTTTTTTGGGTATTCCTCATGTATATTTCCATGGGCTATATGATGTGGCATTTCCCCCTGCCAAAGTTCTTATCGGAAAACCATTTGGCATTGGGACTTGCGGAGATGCTTTTGACAGAGGCCATTATGATAATAAACGGAAAGTTTTTCATAAACGGCTTTAAGGGCCTAATCCACGGAGCACCCAATATGGACACATTGGTCGCCTTGGGTGCGGGAGCATCATTCGTCTACAGCACCTATGCCCTGTTCGCCATGACCGCAGCCTGGGCGGCGAAGGATTTTGAGGGCGCAATGGTATATATGGACGAGTTCTACTTTGAGTCTGCGGGTACCATCCTGACGCTAATCACCGTCGGCAAAATGCTTGAGGCACGCTCAAAGGGAAAAACCACCGATGCTCTCAAGGGACTTATGAATCTGTCCCCCAAGACGGCCACCCTCTTGAAAGGCGGCGCGGAGACGGAGGTGCCCATAGAAGATGTGGCGGTGGGAGACGTTTTCATCGTCCGCCCCGGTTCCACGGTTCCCGTTGACGGAGTTGTGATCGACGGAGGCGGAGCGGTTGACGAATCCTCCCTGACCGGGGAGAGCATTCCCGTTGACAAGAAATCGGGAGATACAGTGTCGGCGGCCACCGTGAGCGGCTCGGGGATACTCAGATGCAGAGCCACCCGAGTGGGGGAGGACACCACCTTATCTCAGATTATCAAGATGGTGGAAGGCGCAGCTGCCACCAAGGCCCCTATTGCCAAGATCGCGGACAAGGTGTCCGGCGTGTTTGTGCCCGTTGTTATTGCGATTGCCGTGACAGTGACAGCCGTGTGGCTGATTTTGGGCTACGGGGCGGGATTTGCCCTGTCACGAGGCATTTCCGTTTTGGTCATCAGCTGTCCCTGTGCCTTGGGCCTGGCCACACCCGTTGCCATAATGGTGGGAAACGGCGTGGGCGCAAAGCATGGCATATTGTTCAAAACCGCCGTGGCTTTGGAAAATGCGGGAAAGGCCTCCGTTGTTGCCCTTGACAAAACCGGTACCGTAACAAAGGGAGAGCCTCGGGTTACGGATATTATCACGGCAGAGGGTGTCACGGAGGATGAGCTTTTGGCTGTCGCCTACTCTCTGGAAAAAAACAGCGAGCACCCCTTGGGCAAAGCAGTGGTTGACCGATGCCGCAGCGGTGCCGTGAAAGCGGAGGAGCTTGAGGACTTTCGGGTATTGCCCGGTCTGGGTCTTGAGGGCCGCATGGGTGAAAAATATCCGAGAGGCGGAAATCTGGATTACATAAGCCGATTTGCCCCCGTGCCCGAGAGCGTGTCCGAGGTGGCGGCGGAACTTTCGGAGATGGGCAAAACTCCCCTGTTCTTCTGCGAGGATGACAGATTTCTCGGAGTTATGGCTGCGGCGGATGTTATCAAAGAGGACAGCGCCGATGCCATAGCCGAGCTCAAAGATATGGGCCTCGAGGTTGTGATGCTCACCGGAGACAACGAAAAGACCGCCAATGCCATAGGCAGGGAAGCGGGCGTTGATCGGGTTGTTGCCGGAGTTCTGCCTGCGGGAAAGGAAGCGGAAATTCGCAGACTCAAAGAGTCGGGACGGGTTATAATGGTGGGCGACGGCATAAACGATGCCCCTGCCCTCACAACGGCGGATATAGGTATCGCCATAGGCGCAGGCACCGATGTGGCCATAGATGCGGCGGATGTGGTGCTGATGAACAACGGCCTGTCCGATGTTCCCGCCGCCATACGCTTGAGCAGAGCCACCCTTCGGAACATAAGAGAAAACCTGTTCTGGGCTTTTATATATAATATAATAGGCATACCTTTGGCAGCCGGAGTGCTGATACCCTTCTTTGGACTGAAACTCAATCCCATGTTTGCGGCGGCGGCCATGAGCCTGTCCAGCTTTTGCGTTGTGAGCAACGCCCTCAGGCTCAACTTTGTGAAAATCAAAAAGAACCCCCAAAAACCTTCCCAAACCGGCTCAAATCCCAAGGAGAGCCTCAAAATCGGGGAAGGCGAAAAAGAGGACGAAATTAAAAACCATATAAACAAAAAGGAGCGAGATACCATGGAGAACAAAATCAAAAAAACCGTCAAGGTGGAGGGTATGATGTGCCCCCATTGCGAGGCCACGGTGAAGGGTGCTTTGGAAAAAATCCCCGGCGTCATCAGCGCAAGCGCCAGCCACAAGAAAGGTGTTGCGAAAGTCACCCTAAGTCGGGATGTACCCGATGAGACCCTGAAACAAGCCATAGAAGCTGCGGGCTATACGGCATTGTAAAACAACGGCCTCCCCCTTTGCGGGAGGCTTTTTGTGTTAAATAAATTTTAAAATTGCTCGAAATTCGTTGACAAACGTCGGGCGGTGTATTATGATAATCTTATAATTCCAAGGTAGGGGGTTCATCGGTTGTAATGACAAAAATCAAAAAGCTATTCAAAAAAATCAAAGAGCTATACAAAAAATACGAAGAGGTAATTTTATATTTGGTGTTCGGCGTGCTCACGACGGTTATTTCCGTGGGCCTATACAGCCTTTTGGTCTTCGTCTTTGACAAGATTGCCCTGTTTGCGGGAAACGAACACCTGCGCCTTGATAACAATCCCATTCTTCACAATGTCTGCTTGGTTTTCAAAAATGCGGTTGCCATCCTGTTTGCCTATGTGACCAACCGAAAGTTCGTGTTCAAAAGCACAACCACCGGCTTTGCGGCGATTTTCAAAGAGGTGGTCCAATTCTTTGCCGCCCGCCTTTCGACCCTTGTTTTTGAGCTGATATTTATGACCGTCATGGTGAATGTTTGTCACTATCCGGAAATCCTTATGAATATAATCGCTCAGATTGTGATTGTGGTTCTCAACTATGTGCTGAGCAAATTGTGGATATTCAAAAAGCCCAAAGACTCAAAGGACCGCTGAAATTCGGAAGTCGAAAAGGAAAAGTCTATGAAGAGATCGCATATTATCATTTTGGTGCTTGCCCTTCTTTTGGGCGTGGGGCTTGCGGGCCTCGGCATTTACGGATACAGAACGGGAATATTAATATCCGACACGGGAGAGGACGGTGCCCAAAATGAAACCCAAGAAAGCCAAGAAATTCAAGAAAATCAAAAGGTCGTTGAGAATATTGAGAGCGGCGATGAGTCCTCCGGCGAAGGTGGCGAGGGAAGTGGCCCGGGAATTGATGCTGAGGCGGCTGAGGAGGAGGAAATAGTGCCTTTCACCTACTTGGCGGAAAAGGACGGCACCCTCTATACCACCCGCTCCGTTTCAAAAGAGAGGCATATTGACGGGGCGGAGATAATCCCCATTGACTCCGAGCTTTTTGCCATTTTGGGGGAGGATGTGTATTATATAACTCCCGGAGACGAAAAATATGCCCCCGAATTGCGCCGCTGCGGAACCGACGGCAACAACGACATTTCCATAACCGAATTCGCATCCCCCATAGGCTCACCCGCCTATGTGAACGGGGGAATTTATTCTGCCTACTATACCGAAGTTGATGAGGGGATGAACGACGGAATATACCGCTATGACATAGGCGCCGGTGAAACCAAAAAGGCCATCGAGGGCCGGTATGTCATATACGGATACGACCGGGATTATATCTATTGCAGCGATTCCGAGAAGGCCGAAAGCGGCACCACCCTGTATCGTATGGACTACGACGGAAACAACAAGACCGAGATTTTGAGCTTTCCGGTGCCCACCGACAGCATTGTCGTCTACGGAGACTATGTATTCTTCTCCGCCTTTGAGGATGCCACCCAAAGTTACAGGATATATCGTTCCCCCAAGGATGGAAACGGGAATATCGATCTCTATGCTTTCAGGTGCTTCAGCAACCGATTCGATGTTATAGACGGCATGATATACTATCAGGCGGACAGAACCATCTACTGTTCAAGAATCAGCGGCTCCAACGAATCCCGCCTGACACCTTTGGAAGAGGACTCAAGCTACGCCTACAATTTCCTCCGCTGCGCCGACACCCTCTACTTCACCGAACAAGGCGACCCCGAGAGACACTTCAAATACACCGAATCCACCGGCGAAAAAACAGAGATGTAAGATCCTTCATGAAAGGGGAGACGGATTGATGGTGACGAATATTTGATGGCACTTTCGAAGGGTATTTATTTTGAGTTACTCTTGACAGGGTTTTTCCCTTATGATAAAATTTCAGTATCAAGTAATTGTGTTGGAGTGTATGAAAATGAAAATAATGGAATCGGCGGAAAACTATTTGGAGACGATATTGATCCTCCATAACAAAATCGGCCGCGTCCGTTCTATTGACATTGTGACCGAGACCGGATTCACCAAACCCAGTATCAGTCGCGCCATGAAGCACCTGCGGGAGAACGGATATATAACCGTTGGCGAACATGGATTTATTGAATTAACCGAGTCAGGGAAAAAGATTGCGGAAAAGATCTACGAGCGCCACAGGTTGCTCAGTCGATACCTTATGAATATCGGTGTATCCGAGGAGACAGCCATTGAAGATGCATGCCGAATTGAACACGTGATTAGCGAAGAGAGTTTTGCTTGTCTCAAAAATTTTGTCAAAAGCTATGAATGTACGGACGCAAAGTAAAACTTTGAGCAAGTCCGAGCTGCATTGATTTTATGCTTTATAAAAATTTAATATGATTAAACGGTGCGGACGCCGCGGTGTCCGATAATAGGGAATACGGGTGAAAATCCCGAGCAGTCCTGCTGCCGTAACGGAGAGCGATGGAGCAAATTGCCACTGATTTATAATCGGGAAGGCGCCTCATTGCAATGACCCCGAGCCGGAAGACCTGCCTTTAATCAGCCGAAAATAATTCACAGGGTCTTGAATTAGGCAATCACATGAACCGATATCGAGCATCGGTTTGTGTTGTTGTACCCGTGCCCTGCACGGGTAATATTTTTAAGGAGGACTTTTTATGAAGAAAAGGAAATGTGTGCGAAAATTTATGGCAATCGTGTTGTGCCTTGCCTTGCTGTTGCCGCAGATCATCTGCGGCGCCACAGCTGCCGATGAGGTGCAAATCACAGTGATGATAAGCGACGAAAATGTAATTTTGCCGCCGACCATGCTGAATGTGGCACCCGACACCGCACAAAAATACGGATACACCGACGATGAAAACACCGTCAGTGTGTTTGATGTATTTGTCGCATCCCATGAATATCTTCTCGGTGATGCCTTCACATCCGATACCGCAAAAGATTATCTGAACATAACCGAGAGCGGCTATGTCGACTTGATACTCGGCGACAGCCGTGCTTCGGGATTTTTGGTTGATGGCATACAGCCAAATGATGGCGTGCTGAATCCGCTCTATGGTTCATACACCGCATATACCGCAGATAAATCCATATTATCGGGCGGCGAGACGGTCAATCTGTTTTTCTATCAAGATGTCGATTATTACACCGATTATTATTCATTTTTTAATCAATCCGAAATTGTGACGAATGTGGGTGAGGAAATCAGCCTCAATCTCAACGGCTACATGACGATGTGGGGATCTTATCCGATTGATATGATCGAAGAATATACCGAACCCATAAGCGACATTGCCATTGTTTTCGGGAATGATGCAAATAACCTGACAGCCGGAGGAATCACTACCGATGACAGCGGCGGATTTTCAATACGTTTTGACAGTGCGGGGACCTATTATATATCCGCCGAGAGTGCGTCCGATGACTTCACATATTTTATTCAGCCCTGGTGTCAAGTTACGGTGGAAGCGGGAGATACTCCCATACCTTCCGATACACCAAGCGATGCACCTACGGAGACCCCCACAGAAGCGCCCACGGTTGCTCCCACACCCAATATCGATTTGGACGCTCGGTCCGAATTTTTGATGGAAAACATTTCAAAATCCTATACGAATACCGACGATGCATGGGCTCTTATGGATATGGCTCGGGGAGGGTATGGCGACTTGCTTGCCGACAAAGCTTCATCGCTTCAAGGCCTTATTGACAAGGCCTATGCCTCGGAGAGTATCGGGGAACTTTCAAAAAATGCTTTGGCAATTCGGTCTCTCAACGGAAATCTTGAAAAACTCAAAACATCGGCGGGGGAGGAATTTGACCTTATCAAAAAGCTTTCAAGCTTTGACACCAAAGACATAACCTATGTTACCGATGCAGTGTTTGCACTGCTGACATATGATTCGGGAAACTATACCTCAAACGGTAATCTCACTCGGGGTGCGCTCCTTGAATATATCCTCACAAGTCGCACCGGTGACGGAATTTGGGGATATGAGTGGAATGGGCAGAATTTTCCCGACTATGACTCGTCGGCAATGGTCCTCGCGGCCCTTGGAAAATATTACACCGAGAGTTCGGCCCAAAGAGCGGGCATAAGCGAGAGCCGATACAGAGAAATCCAAACCGCCGTTGACGACATTGTTTCGATTTTATCATCTGTTCAAGACGAGAGCGGAACTTTTCACAGCTCTAATACGGATGCCATGGTTATCGTGGGCCTTGCTGCAATCGGAACAGACCCGAGGAAGGACGAGAGATTCATAAAAGGCGGAAACAGTGTCATCGCCGGCCTGATGAGCTACGCCCTTGAAGACAATAGCGGCTTTGGCTTTACGGACAACTCCGAGTTCAATGCCATGGCAACCGAGCAGGCCTTTCGGGCACTCATCGCACTCAAAGGGTTTGAAAGTTCGGAAGGGAAAGTATACAATGTATACACCGGGGATGAACTCAAGCCTTCTTCCGGAAACTCCGGCAGTCACGGAAGCGGCGGCTTTGGAGGTTCGGGCGGCTTTTCGGGACAAAACATAACCGTTACAATTACGGTAAAAGGTGACACGGTTCACGGCGATGGCAAGCATAGCGGAAGCTACCCCACCTGGATTCCTACGGTCAAAAAAACATTCCCGAGCGGCACTCGTGTAGCGGCAGCCCTCAAATCGGTCCTTACGGAGAACAAATATTCGGCGGAAGGCATTGACAGCGGATATATCAAATCAATAACCACCCCGGAGGGGATGACTCTCGGCGAGCGGGATAACGGCAAAAACAGCGGCTGGCTCTATACGGTGAACGGCACGAGGCCAAATGTGGGAATCGATTCATACACTCTCAAGGACGGCGACGATTTGGTCCTTTACTACAGTGACGATTATACTGCAGACAGCCCGGCATCGGGCGGCTCCGGCGGCGTAGGTACGGGAGATTCCGCCTCGGGCGGCACTCCGTCCCCGTCTTCCGCTCCCACTTTGCAGCCCACATCCTCCCCGTCGGGCAATTCGGAGGAAGTTTCCGGTCCAAAGGATGTTGACCCCTCCCATTGGGCCTTTCCCTATATATCAAGCTTAATCGGCAAAGGCATTTTCGGGGGCTATGAAGACGGCACCTTCAGGCCGGAAAATAACATAACCCGTGCCGAAATTACAGCCGTCTTTTACAGAGCGTTTGGCATAATCGAAGCCGAGCCTCCCACAGAGCCCGTCTTCACGGATGTAAAACCCGAAGATTGGTCCTTTGAATATGTGGCTTGGGCCTATGACTCAGGCTATATCATCGGTTATCCCGACGGCAGTTTCAGCCCCGACGAAGATATCACCCGAGAGGACATCTGTGTTATTTTGCAAAGAATCCGTAAAAATTCAGATATAGTCAAAGAGAAGAGGGAGTCGATTCCTTTTGCCGATGAGGCGGAGATTTCCGATTATGCCAAGGATGCGGTTTCGGATATGCGAAATATGGGTATCATCGAAGGTAAAGAGGACAATCTTTTCGACCCCAAAGCTCCCGCAACCCGAGCCGAGGTATGCAAGATGGTGTACACTCTTTTGTAATATATTTGACACGCGATTGCCTTCTTCCGGGCTTGATGAAAAAGACTTTGGGAAATCAAAAAACACCGGGGACGATTTTGCCCCGGTGTTTAAGTTAATTTCATATATCAGTCTCCGTATATACCTGCCCTGTCATTTACCACATAATATCTCAAATCCTCATCGGTGAGCCTGAGTCGGCCGTAGGCGTCCCCTTTGATATAGCCTTTGTTAAGCAATTTTGTCACCGTGGGAACGGCCCAATCCGGCATATTTTTGTCAATATAGTCATAATACACCATGCTGTCCGTCACGGTATTCTGAACGGGAATATTATACACGGGAGCCTTTGTGGTGGTGGGTCTTTGATATTCGGCGATGCTCATGCCGTCTATCCATATGTTGATTGCCTTGTTCTCACTCACGTAATACATGGTCGCGCCAAGGGATGTCAAATCTCCCACATACATAAAAGTATATCCCGCGATTCCGGAAAAACCTTGGATTTGATATTCATAGTCATTTATATAAACCTTGATATTTGAGGCATACACATCACACTGTTTTGTGCCCAATTGGCTTTCGGTCGGCAAATACACCGGAAGAGGGTTGGGATAGAGCTTGTTGTTTCGGAAAATTCTCAAGGTGCGATTCACTTTGTCCCACAGTACATCAAACCCGTATTTGTTCAAATCTTCCACGGCCACCATGGGATATCCGTTCACAATCCAAGAGGGGATGGCATAGTGATTTATATAGGTCACGATATCCGTGTATTGGGCCTCTCCCACATATTCTCCGGGTTTCTGTATATCATTATATTCTGCCGAAACGGGAACCGTAACAAAGGAAACCAAAAGCACGATTGCCGCACAAAAAGATATGAATCTTTTTGACACAAGCCTTTTCATATAACGCATCTCCTTTCAAAGTAAAATCCGCAAACCACCTTGACCTTTTTGCAATAGTTTAGACGACGGTTTGGCGAAAAAGTTCCGATAATCCTCATATTAACAAATTTACTCTAACCGCCCGCATAACATTATATCAAATATAGAAAAAAATGCAAGGGATTTGTCCAAATAAATCGGATATTTCGAAAATAAAGCTTACAACAAAAGCCTGTTTTGATTTCGCAAATGACAGAGTGTTTGAACATCGCCCGTGCCCCGTCGTCAAAGAAGTCGGCCGGTGTCACAATTTCCGCCGCCGCCCCGTATAAATCGGGCGAATACATCACTGCGGCACATATTGCATATTCGGCATCTGTGTCGCAAGGCAGTGTGTTTGGTGATAAATTTTCATCATATCCGTTCATTCTCTAATCCCCATAAGCTTCTTCAATTCTTCCATTTCTTCCATGGCTTTTTCATTCGAGCGTTTCGTTTCCTCGTAGGCCCTTCGCCTTTTCTCGGCGGCCTCCTCTGCTGCCCTGTCTCTCCCGTCGCCGTATCTGTCTTCCAAAACCTTGACGGCATT
>CAZTYF010000018.1:0-38755 GCA_964617455.1 uncultured Oscillospiraceae bacterium
AGGGCTCCCAAAAAGCTTGGGCGAAGTGCACTTTGCGGGGTGCGGATTGCCGGTGGCAATCAAGCAGCGCTGACCGAGGCGGGAGCCGAGACGAGGAGCAGTCGCCGGAAAGGCGAAGTTTTCTCGCTTGCGAGAAAACGAGCTAAGAGGCGCACATTTAAGGGCTCCCAAAATGCGCCAATGAAATGCACATTTTGGGAAAGAGGAGCAGTCGCCGGTAAGGCGAAGGTTTTGCCCTTTAGGGCAAAACGAGCAAAGAGGCGAACTGCGACGAAAGGGGATGTTTTCAAATGGCAGAGACTTCGGGCAAAACCAAGTCCAAATACAAATATATGCAAAACCGCGAGCTTTCCTGGCTTAGGTTCAACGAGCGGGTGCTTTTGCAGGCTGTTGACAAAAGCACACCTCTCTATGAAAAACTCAAGTTCATATCCATATTCGTCAGCAATTTGGACGAGTTTTTTATGGTGCGGGTGGGAAGCTTGTTTGATTTGTCCATTGCGGACAAAAAGGCCACCGATTCCAAAACCGGTATGACACCCAGTGAGCAATTGTGCAAAATTTACGAGGCGGTGGCACCTCTTTACAAGAAAAAAGATGAGGTCTATGATGCGGTGAGCCGCAAGCTCAGGAAAAACGACATATACCATCTGAAACCGGAGGACCTTACGGCCGACGAGGTTAAGTTTGTGCGGGATTATTACAACAACTACGTGGAGCCCATTTTGTCACCTCAGCTTTTGGACGAGAGGCACCCCTTCCCCTTCATAGCCTCAAAACAGCTCTGCGTGATAGGCAAAACTCAGCGGAAAAAGACTCAGGAAGTGGGGTTCGTGGCCGTTCCGCCCACCTTGCCGCCCGTTCTGTTTATGCCGGGGAAGAAAATCAGATACATACACATTGAGGACATAATTTATATGTACTTCGATTCCCTCTTCGACAAATACACCATCACCGAAAAGAATATAATATGCGCCACCCGAAATGCGGATATAAATCCCAACGACGAGGCCTATGAAATAAACGAGGACTTCCGCAGCAAAATGAAAAAACTGCTGAAAAAGCGCCGCCGCTTGGCTGTTGTGCGCCTTGAGGTCGCCTCTCCTCCGGACAGCTATACCAAGTCGCTGCTGTGCGACAAACTCAGTATTGCCGACAATCAAATTTTTGTGACCCGCTCTCCCATCAAATTGGGATATGTTTCCGATTTGGAATCGAGATTTACTCCGGAGCAGCGTGGAGCGTTGTGCTATCCGCCCTTTGAACCCCAGCTGACCTATCGGGATATTATGACCGAGGATGACAGCGACGATGTGCTCCTTTCATACCCATACGAAAGTATGGAACCCTTTCTCAATATGCTGAAACGGGCCGCTACGGACCCGGATGTGGTTTCCATAAAAATCACCATATATCGATTGGCCAAAAATGCCAAAATAATCGAGCATCTTTGCACCGCCGCCGAAAACGGCAAGGAGGTGTTGGTGTTGATTGAGCTTAGGGCTCGGTTCGATGAACAGAACAACATTGACTGGTCCGAGCGTCTTGAGCAGGCGGGCTGCACCATCATATACGGCCTTGAGGACTATAAGGTCCATTCCAAAGTCTGTCTCATCACTAAAAATGTGAACGGCGAAACCCGCTATATAACCCAAATCGGAACGGGAAACTATAACGAGAAAACCGCCAAACAATATACCGACTTTTCTCTCATCACTCAGAACAGAGAAATCGGCGAAGATGCGGCAGACTTTTTCAGCAACATATCCATTTCGAACCTTGACGGAGAATACAAACACCTGTGGGTGGCCCCGAATGCCATGAAAAACAAAATCATAGGCTATATCGACGAGGAAATCCAAAAGGGCCGAGATGGCAAGATATTTATGAAAGTCAATGCGGTCACCGACAAGGGTATAATCCGCAGACTTAGGGATGCAAGTATGGCCGGCGTTGAGATTGTTATGTTGGTGCGGGGAATATGCTGCATTTTGCCGCAAATTCCCGGAGTGACGGAAAACATAAAAGTATACAGTATTGTGGGACGGTTTTTGGAGCACTCGAGGATATACGGTTTCGGCAGAGGCGAGGATGAAAAGCTGTTTATTGCCTCCGCCGATATAATGACGCGAAACATGGACAACCGAGTTGAGGTGGGCTGTCCCATTTACTCGGAAACCGTGAAAGAAAAAATCCATCACTACATTGACATCTGCCTGAGTGACACCTGTCAAGAGATGGTTTTGGAAAGGGACGGGACATATTCCGCAAAGGACAACACCCTAAGCTCGGTGAATGCCCAGGAAGTTCTGATGAGAGAAGCGGAGCAGGCGGCAAAGGCTCTTCCTGCCGAGGTCAAGCCTTCGGAACTTCAAAAGACCGAGGCCCAAGAGCAGCCCGCCAAAAAACCCGGATTTTTCCGAAGCCGCTACATTGCTCTCATAGAAAGGCTTTATAACAATATACAAAATCAAAAATAACCGATTAAAACGATTGAAAAATTTCTCGGTTGGGGAGGTGTTTTTATGGCCCGTACTTTGAATAGGGAAGAAATGGCGGAAGTTATAACCGAATACCTGAACGCCCGAAAGTTTGGTGATATCAGGGACCTGTTTATGTCCATGGAGCCTGCGGATATAGCTCAACTTTTGGGGGAAATTGATGACAGCCGCCTGCCGATTTTATTCAGGATATTGCCAAAAGAGTTGGCAGCCGACACCTTTGTGGAAATGGACAGCGACGAACAGGAACTGCTTATCAATGCTTTCAACGAGCGGGAGCTCAAGGAAGTGGTTGATGAGCTATTTGTGGATGATGCCGTCGATTTGATAGAGGAAATGCCCGCCAACGTGGTGAAGCGCATACTGAAACACACGGATCCGGAAACCCGAAGCGCCATCAATGAAATACTCCGCTATCCCAAAGACAGTGCAGGAAGCATTATGACGACGGAATATGTGAGCCTACGGCCGGATATGACCGTATCGGCCGCTTTTGAGCGAATACGGAGAACGGGAGTGGATAAAGAGACTATTTATATTTGCTATGTCATAGCCGACAACCGAAAGCTCTTGGGCCTCGTATCCGTGCGAGAACTGCTCCTTTCCGACTACAACACCTCGGTCAGTGACATAATGGAAACCAACATAATCAGCGTTGAAACCACCGAGGACAGGGAAGATGTTGCCAACAAATTTGACAAATACGACTTCATATCCCTGCCCGTTGTGGATACGGAAAAACGTCTTGTGGGAATCGTAACCTTCGACGATGCCATTGATGTTATGCGGGAAGAGCATAATGAAGACATCCAAAAGATGAGTGCGGTAAAACCCAGTGATGAAAACTATTTTAAAATTCCCATTTGGAAACACGCCAAAAACCGCATTGTGTGGCTGCTGCTGCTAATGCTCTCCGCAACCGTTACAGGGGCAATAATAAACAACTATGAGGCTGCCTTTACGGCAGCACCGATTTTGGTGGGTTTTATTCCCATGCTGATGGGCACGGGCGGCAACTGCGGCTCTCAGAGTTCGACCATGATTATTCGCGGATTAGCTTTGGGAGAAATCCGTCCGAAAGACATAGTAAGAGTTTTATTCACAGAGATAAGGGTAGCATTGATTTCGGGAATCACTTTGGCCCTTGTCAACGGCGCAAGGATTTTTTTGATGTACAGAGGTGAAAATCCTCTGTTTCTCTCGTTGACCACCGGCCTCAGCCTTATTGCAATTGTGGTATTGGCCCAGTGCCTCGGTGCACTCCTGCCCGTCTTGGCAAAACTATGCCACTTGGATCCCGCCCTTATGGCTCAGCCCCTTATCACCACGATAATGGATGCTTTTTCCTGTTTCATATTTTTCAATATAGCTCTGTTTATAATGAGCAGAGGCTTTGTGTGATGCACTCCAAAACCCGGGAGGATATGATAAAAACGGAGGTTTTTGTATTATGGCAAAGATATTGTTCATTTGCACGGGCAACACCTGCCGCAGCCCCATGGCGGAGGGGTTGTTCAATCGGATTGCCGAGGAGCGGGGACTTGATTCGAAGGCAAAATCCGCCGGTATGTTTGTGATTCCCGGCTCCCGGGTTTCCGACAATGCGATATCGGCCATGGAAGACCGGGGGATTGACATAAAAAGCCATATACCTGCCGCCATAGATGCCGAATCGGTTCGAGATGCCGATTTGATTTTGACTATGACATCAGGACAAAAGGCCGCCCTCGGGGCTGCCGCCCCGGAGCTTGCCGACAAACTGTATACATTAAAGGAATACGCCAACGAGGCGGGCGAGATTTCCGACCCCATAGGCGGAGACCTTGAAACCTATAAAAAATGCTTGACCGAGATTGAAAATGCGGTGGAGAAAGTGATTGAAAGGCTTTGCAATCAATGAAAATCAGGTTTGAACCCATGAAGGAGACCCATATAGATGACATTTTCGGCATAATGAAAGAGTCCTTCTTGACGGGAGCTTGGACCAAGAAAATGTTTGAATCGGAGCTTTCAAATCCGATTTCCTTTTTTGTCACCGGAATCGATGAGGAAAGCGGTGCCATCGTATGCTATGGGGGAATGTGGCTTATTGGAGATATTGCCGAGATTACCAATATTGCGGTGGCGCCCGAATTCAGGGGCAGGGGCTTTGGGAAAGAGACCTTAGACTTCCTTGAAGGTATCTGCCGCAAGAAAAATATATCCCAAATTAATCTTGAGGTTCGGGCCGACAATGCCGTTGCTCTTGAGCTTTACGAAAGTTTCGGCTTTGTGCCTGTGGGCAGACGGAAAAATTATTACGGCGGCCGATGGGACGCCATATTGATGTCGAAGAATCTGCAGAGGTGATATTTTGAAAATTCTTGCCATAGAAAGTTCCTGTGACGAAACCGCAGCGGCGGTTGTGGAGGATGGAATCAATGTGCTGTCAAATGTGATAAACAGTCAGATTGCGCTCCATAAGGTATACGGAGGGGTGGTACCGGAGATTGCCTCCAGGAAACACATCGAAAACATATCCAAAGTGGTCGACAGGGCTCTACTTGACGCTCAAACGACTCTTGAGGACATTGATGCCTTTGCCGTCACCTATGCTCCGGGTCTTATAGGCGCTCTCCTTGTGGGGGTGTCCTATGCCAAAGGCCTCAGCTTTGCCACAGGCAAGCCCCTCATCCCGGTCCATCATATCAGGGGCCATATCTGCGCCAACTATATCGAGAACCCGAATTTGGAGCCGCCCTTTGTGTGTCTTGTGGCATCGGGAGGGCACAGCAATATTGTGCTCGTCAAATCCAAAACGGAGTATGAGGTGATTGCAACCACCAACGACGATGCGGCGGGGGAGGCTTTCGACAAAGTGTCGAGAGTTCTCGGATTGGGCTATCCCGGCGGGCCCGCAATTCAAAAGGCGGCGGAGATGGGCAACAAAGACGCAATCAGGTTCCCCCGGGTCAATATGGGCGAGGGAGGTCTCGATTTCAGCTTCAGCGGCGTTAAAACGGCGGTTCTGAACTATATCCACAATGAAGAGCAGCGGGGCGGAGAAATCAACAAATGGGATGTGGCGGCCTCATTTCAGCAGGCGGTAATTGACGTTCTGTCCGACCATCTGATGATTGCGGCAGAGGAGAAAAAAGTAAAAGCCGTTGCCCTTGCGGGAGGCGTGGCATCAAATTTGCCACTCAGAAAACTCGTGAAAGAAAAATCTGCAAAGAGGGGCCTTGAACTTTATTATCCAAGCCCAATTCTGTGCACCGACAACGGAGCAATGATCGGCTGCTGCGCATATTATGAATACCTTGCAGGCAAAAGGGCACCCTCGGACCTGAACGCCTACGCCAACATGGACATAGAAAATCCGATAATATAATCGGCGCCGCCTGCGTCATACAGGGGCGCCGATTTTGAGATTAATCGGCAAAGTCGAATTTGTCGGCGTTGCGTTTTTTGAATTCTCCGTAGATTTCTTCCGCCAAGTCTTCATCCACTACCTGGCTGAGACAATCCTCGCTGTTTTCATCCTTATCGATTTTGAACATCACAACCTCGGTCACCTCGGTTTCCTCATCGTCATAGGGAATGCAAACGATATAGTCATCCTCTTTGATGCGGACGGTGTCAAGGTGTTCAAAAGGTACGGTCTCCCCCGTGTCGTCATCTATGAGCTCAATAACATAGGGGCTCTCCTCCTCGGAGGAGGGATTTTGCGGATTTTGATTTTTTCCCACGGAATATCATCTCCTTGATTTCGTTATCATTATATTGCTTTGTCAAAAAATCGGGTTTTTCGGTCAATGCGTCCTCGAGCGGATTATCCCCTGCTTATGATTTCCTCCCACCAGGGGCGATTATTGAGGTACCATTTTATTGTCTTTTTTATACCTTTTTCAAACTTCGTCTCGGGCAGCCAACCCAATTCACGGTGAATTTTTTGGGGGTCTATGGCATAGCGCAGGTCGTGGCCCTTTCGATCGGTCACAAAGGTTATCAGGCTCTCCGGCTTTCCCAGCTCCGCACAAATCATTTTCACAATGTCAATATTGCGCATTTCGTTGTGGCCGCCTATGTTATAGACCTCTCCGATGCGGCCCTTTCGGAGTATGAGATCTATGGCTTTGCAATGGTCCTCCACATACAGCCAATCCCGCACATTTTCGCCTTTGCCGTATACGGGCAGGGGCTCATCGGCCAAGGCGTTGACTATCATCAGGGGTATCAATTTTTCCGGGAACTGATAGGGCCCGTAGTTGTTGGAACAGCGGCTGATGGTCACGGGCAGGTCATAGGTTCGGTGATAGGCCAGCGCCAAAAGGTCTGCGGCAGCCTTGGAGCTGCTGTAGGGGCTGGAGGTGTGGAGGGGGGTCTCCTCGGTGAAAAACAGATCCGGTCTGTCCGTGGGCAAATCGCCGTAAACCTCGTCGGTTGACACCTGATGAAAACGGCTCGTGCCGTATTTTCGGCAGGCGTCCATCAGCACCGATGTGCCTATGATATTGGTTTTGAGGAACAGATCCGGGGCCTCGATGGAGCGGTCAACGTGGGATTCTGCCGCAAAGTTCACCACCACGTCGGGTTTTTCCTCTTCGAACAGGGCATACACCGCATCCCGATCGCAGATGTCCGCCTTCACAAATCGAAAATTCGGCTGCTCCATAACGGGCTTGAGGGTGGACAGGTTGCCCGCATAGGTCAACTTGTCAAGGCATATTATTCGATAATCGGGGTGGGCCTTCAGCATATAAAATATGAAATTGCTGCCGATGAAACCGGCGCCTCCCGTCACAATGATAGTCATATTTCTCCTCCGATTTGTTTATTTCTCGGCCCTTGCGGGGTCACTCGTCCTCCCCGCCGTCCAAGAGGGACAGCAGATATTTGCCGTAGTCGGTCATTTTCAGCTCCTCGCCGATTTTTTTCAGCCGGTCGTCGTCGATGAAGCCCCGGCGCCAGGCAATCTCTTCAATGCAGGAAATATAGAACCCTTGCATCTCCTGAACCGTCTTCACAAAATCCCCCGCCTTGTGCATCCCCTTGGGGGTTCCCGTGTCCAGCCAGGCCATGCCCCGTCCCATGAGGGTCACCTTGAGGCGGCCCTGTTTCAGGTACTCGTTGTTTATGGAGGTTATCTCAATCTCGCCTCGGGGAGAGGGTTTCACTTTTTTGGCAATCTCAACCACTTGGTTGTTATAGAAATACAGCCCCGGCACCGCATATCCGGACTTGGGCTTTTTGGGCTTTTCCTCAATGGAAATCACATTGTTGTCCTCGTCAAACTCTACCACGCCGAACTGTTTGGGATTTTTGACCGGGTAGCCGAAAATGGCCGCGCCGCCCGATTCTGCCTGCTGCTTCGCCCTTTTGAGTATACCCGAAAAGTCCTGGCCGTAGAACACATTGTCTCCCAAAACCAAGCACACGCTGTCACCTCCGATGAAATCGGCACCCAAAATAAAGGCGTCCGCCAGGCCCCGGGGCTCGTCCTGGACAGCATATTCAAAATGCACCCCTATTCTTGAGCCGTCCCCCAGCAGGGTTTTGTAGCTGTCGATGTCCCGAGGGGTGGAAATGATGAGTATATCCTTGATGTACGCAAGCAGCAGAACCGACAGGGGATAATATATCAGGGGCTTGTCATAAACCGGCAGCAGCTGTTTGGACACGGTGAGGGTCATGGGATAAAGCCGGGTCCCCCGCCCCCCGGCCAAAATAATACCTTTCATAGGCTATTCCTCCGATGTTATGAGTTGTTTGGATAAACGATAGGTGGCACTGAAATCACCATTAAATAACTTTTCATAGGATTTGTATTCGGTTTTTTCGGCAACTTCATTGAGGACTTCTTCAAGTTTCTTGTCGACCTGCTCTTTAAGGTATTTTTCATCAACCTTTACGCTACCTCTTTGTGCAGCATTTTTTGCAGTATATGTACCAAAATAAAAAATTATATTATCCGGATCACCTTTTGATTTTAGGTAATCCCTCAGCCCAACCGAGTCCAAATTATCCGTTGCAAAAATATTATCGAATTTTATCAATTGTGGTATATCGCTTCCAATTTGAGAATAATAATCACTTTCAAGATAATAAACACACGCCTCATTCGCATATTTATCAATAATTTTGTTGTATTCTCTGTACTCGGGATACAAATATCTCGGCTGTATTACGAACAGGGCCGCAATTGACAAAGCCATCATTGCAAAAGCAAATCGATTGCTCAGCAACAGCGTTTTTTTGATGCTTGTTTTATTCAGTAAATATATTGTAAGACTGACCGTCAAAACCAAAAAAGGGCACAAATTGAATGCATACCTTGCAGCAGTAAATGGAGAGATTACACCACTTATCACCAGAGCAATAAATGCAGGTACACAAAGCATTAATGCGATATGTGCATTTGCGTCCCTGCGGATAATGTTCAATACTTCCTTAACTTTGCGATTTTTTATTATCATTATGGTTGCCACAAAACCAACTAATATCGCAACCATCAAACAGATTGAAGTGATCCCTAGAAATTTCATAAGTTTATATCCGTAATTCTTTTTAGTCACAATACTTTCGACAGCCGCCTGTCCCGACAAAGTACCGGTTCTGCCGAACACATCATTAAGAACTTCCGGAAATACAAGTATCATAAGCGCCACTCCGGCAAGAGCAAAAAGGGAAAAACATATGAGCTTTTTGTATTGTTTTTTTGCTAACAAATAGACACATGCTCCCGCACACAAAAGTCCCGCATATATGGCAAAATAGTAATCGGAATAAAATCCCACAAATATCACCAAAGTGATTAGAGGATATAAAAATCTTTTGCCCATTTGAAGCAGCAACACAATCAAATATGCAAGTAAAACACTAAAAAGGGTAATCAAAAGATACATCCTTATGTAAAGAGCATTGGATAATCCCATTGCACTCAGTCCGTAAAGGACCATGGTAATGGTAGATATCTTGTTGCTGCCAAAGAGCCTTTTGCAAATTTTGTACAGCAAAAACAAAGTAAGAGCATAAAAGACAAAATTCAACGTGAGTGCAATAGCCTTATATTTTGCAAAAGAGTAGCCTCCACCTACTACCGAAAAAACAGTATGTAAAATGAAAGCATACATTGGCGGATGCACATCAGAAATGGAATTTATGTATACCCCCGGAAAATCAAATTTATTATCTGAAGCAGATACAAGATTTTCAATTTCCTCCTGAGTTATAATTCTGTCAATAACGCTGTCTTCGGCAGAGGAAGCCGCCGTCCCAGAAAAAATCGTCTCTGCAAAACCAGTGTTCGCTTTGCGAAAACTATATATTTCGTCCAAAAAGAAATCGGATTTTATAATTCCGCAACATATAAACACAATGGTTATAACCGCAAATGATATTATGCACAATTTGTTCTTTTTGATGCTTTCGATTATTTTCACTTGTTATACCTCTCTTTTAATTTAATATTATATCGCAAATCCTGTCCACATCCTCAAGACTTAAATCCGCATACAGGGGCAGGGTCAAAATATTTGCCGCCGTATATTCCGCAACGGGAGTGGGGTTGATCTCAAACCTGCCTTTGCAGCACTCAAAGGCACTTGTGAGGGGATAGAAATATTTTCTTGCATATATGTTTTTGTCCGCAAGGTCCTTTGCGATACGGTCCCTGTCTTTGCCGAACTTTTCTTTGTGAAACAGAACCGGGAAATAGGCATAGTTGGGTTTTACGCCCTTTTGAGGCTTCCATATTTGCAGGCCCTTGATTCCATCCAAGCGCTCAATATAACGGTCCACCGCCTTTTTGCGCTTTCCTATGTCCTCATCGATTCGGCGAAGGTTGCACAGGCCCATGGCGGCCCGAAATTCATCAAGCTTGGCATTCCCTCCGGCTTCGGTATAGGACTCTTGTGTCTCCATGCCATAGTTCCGCTCAAGGCACAGCCTCTTCCAAAGGCTCTCATCGGAGCAGGCCACTCCGCCGCCCTCTATGGTATGGAAAACCTTGGTGGCATGGAAACTGAGCATGGACGCATCTCCAAAGGATGCCGCCCCCCTATCTCCCACCCGAATGCCAAAGGTGTGGGCCGCATCGTAAATCACCTTAAGATTGTGTTTCTTGGCGATTTTTTCTATCTTTTCGGTGTCGCAGATATTGCCATAAACGTGAACCGGGATTATGGCGGAAGTTTTTTCGGTAATCACCTCCTCGATTTTGTCCGCATCCATGGTATAGTCATTCTTTTTTATGTCGCAAAAAACCGGAGTGAGTCCGCTGCGCACTATGGCCTGAGTTGTGGAGGCAAAGGTGAAAGGGGTGGTGATGACCTCTCCCGAAAGCCTAAGAGCGGCAATGGCAGCCTCAAGGGCCATATGCCCGTTGGTAAAGAGGCACATACGATCCACCGAGAGATACTCCCGAAGGCGTTCCTCAAGCTCGTTATGTTTCGTCCCCATATTGGTGAGCCACCGGCTATCCCAAAGAGGCTTTATTTCTTTGATATATTCATCCATATTCGGCATGGATGAGCGGGTTACGTTGATTTGATTAATTTTGCACATTATTATTCCCTATTTAATCTATTGAACTTCATTCGGTGAGGGCATACTCATATCGCACCATTCTTGAATCATCGATATCAACGCGATAAAATCCAACTCCCTCATAAACTCTTTGAGCTCTGTAATTTTTCGCCTCCGTCGTAAGCCATATGTACGAGATCTTTTTCTTTTGGCAGTAATATATGTATTCTTTTAAAAGTTTTGTAGCTATACCTTGATTACGATATTTCGGATCAGTCATAACCTGAGTGATATAAGATCCATTATCTTCCGGTAAATCATTTGTGTAGCCTATGATGGTGCAGCAAATTTCATTGTTATGCTTTTGACATGCTATTGTTCCTTTAGTACACAACTTCCTTGCGTAATCTTCAATATTGGTCTGAAATCTTTTTAAGGTTTCGGACAAAGGAGTCATAAATTCTTGATCATTTCTTAGTAAAAAATTTTTAAGTTCCTCATACTCAAAACATCTATCGTATATCATAATATATCTCCGATTTTATCTATATTCATTTTCTTTATTTTTATATGTTATTGTTAATAACATCAACTTGAATCAAATTTGAGAAATTATCAATTTTTGAAAACATCTCTTGTTTATCATCAAATCGAAATATCATGGTTCCCAAAGCATCCCCAGCATTGCTAAAAGCACAAACCGAATCACCCTCGTGGTAATTCGTTTGGTACTCAACAAAATTGCCCTCCAACTCCGGGGCGATAGTTACATTTACCAGTTCGCCGGCTGCTTTACTGTGCACCATATAATTACACCAGAAGCCTTCGGGTTCGACCATATATAAATCAGAACAATCTTCTCCCATTGCTGCCTTTACTGTATATTTTATAGTATCGACCCCGGTGGCATATTGGATAATCTGCGGAATCAAACTGCCTCCGTTCCTGGGGTTCATTTCTAATATATAAATATTATCATTCCGGTCAAGTATTGCTTCAACGTTGAAAGCGCCAAATTTCATACTTAAGCAAGATATAAGTCGCTGAAGCTCTTGTTGGACACGATCCAATATAACAGAAGGCAAAACACTTGGCCAACATTCGCCCAGCGGAACATATTCCTTTACTCCATCCTTGCCATAATACTCGTTTCCAAAACAACCAAAGACAAGTTTTCCATCTATGACAAAACAATCACCGGAAATTTGGTAGCCTTTTTTTTCAATAAACTCCTCCACAATGACTTGTCCGCATCTTGAGTATTTCATAGCATCTTTAAAGGCAAACTCATAATCTTTCGGATCGTCAACTTTATTGACTCCTCTGCTACCCGAACTGTCAACAGGCTTAACGATTACCGGGAACCGAAACTTTGATGTTGAGTTTCCCATGCTTTGAAAATCCTCATATCCTTCCGAATATGGTGCATAAAAACCATTGCTATGTAAAAACCGACGAAATTGTATCTTATTGGATAATGCCTTCACCGATTGGCTTGGATTTCCGGGTAATCCGAGTTGTTCAGCGACAAGCGCAACATTCACCATTGCAGGTTCTGAATTTGAAATTATCCCATCAATTTTTTCTTTTTTTGCAACTTCCAATACCGCATCGAAGTCTAATGTGCTCACTTGATAATGTTTGTCCACCAAGGGTATCCCCGGGTTTGTAGTAGTATAGTCACACAAGACTATATAATATCCCTCGCTCTTTGCTGCACGAATCAAAGGTACTTGGTTTATTGCGCCTCCTAACATCATAAGTTTTTTCACGATATATACTCCTTAACTGTCCTTGATATATAATCCATTTCATTAATTCCATACCTTTGGTCAATCGGAAGAGGAACAATATTTTCCGCAAATTCCCATTCCACCGAACCTTTTTCGATAACATCAAAAGTATCCGGCCATAAAGTGGGTACATATATTTTTTTCTCTATCAAGCGATTTTTTAACTCGCTGCCGTTTTCCGTAAATAAGGGATACATGAATGCAACCTCGGGAGTTTTAAGCTCAAATTTGTTAATATTTGCAAGTTTCTCATGCAATAAAACAAAATTCTCGCTGCGAGACTTTTTTACAAAATCATAATCTATTCCACGGAGCAGGTTATGCGTGAGCTTTGACATTCCTTTTAAATCTTTTGTCTCAAACGCACGCTCGTGTTTCTGATATTCGCCATAGAAAGACGATGCGTCTCTTTCAAATCTGCCCAGGATATAGCCGATTTCCTCATATGATATGTCTTGTTCAAGCTTATCATCAAGTTTGGCATCGGTGTACAGATATGCTCCATCGGGCACACCGAAAAATTTGCGGCAAGAATATATTGTGTCAGCATCTTTGGCAGGTTCTTGGAAAAAAGCCTGAACATTGTCGATAATTATATTTCCGTATTTTATCTTATATTCGGTTATCTGTCGGTTGTCAATTTGTCCGTAGTAATTCACAATATACAGATATTCACCGGTTTTCAGAGTTTTTTCAAATATAGGCAGCATATGTCCGTCAATATTGTAATATTCATAATCACAACCTGTTTTTTCGCAAATGCCCCGAACAGAGGCACAAAGATGATATGGTATATATAATTTTTTTATATGCTTTGCCAAAATCAAGTATTGCAAACAGTGCCTTCCGCTGTTTAAAGCGATTGCGCTTGAATGATATTCATTTCCGTGAGTTCTGTCAAATTCCATATATCCGCCGATTTCTTTCATCATACTTACTTCACAATTATTCCACATTTATCCTAATCATTTTCTCCATATCATTCATTTTTTCGACCATTTCATCACGTGTATCAAATCTGAAAAAAATCATACCCAAAGCAGCATTAGCGGCGCTAAAAGGACAGACCTCATCTCCAACATTAACCCATATGTCCTTTTCAATAATGTTGTCTTTAATATCATCGGAAACGGTCAAGCCGGCAAATTTGCCTTTTTTATAGCTATGTAGCACCATATTATACCAAAACCCATTGTACGGCTTTTGCTCTATTCCAATGACGTCCTCTCCTATCGCAGCTCTAACGGCGTTGGTAATCAGATCCACCCCCGTTGCATATTGAAGCACTTCTGCAATTCTATTTCCGCCACCTCTGGGGGAAACTTCCATAATGTATGCTTTTCCGTCTGTACCAATACGAGCTTCAATATTGTACAGTGAAGTTCTCATTTTAAGCAATTTAAGCAATCGCTGTATTTCCGACGTCAACTCTTTCTTATGAGCTTTATCCATAAGTGAGGGCCAAGTGTTACCGGATGGTGTATATGGGTTAGGTGCTTTCCTGTCAAAAAGTTGATTTGCAAATGATACGAATTTTAATATACCATTTACGGAAAATGAGTCCGATCCGGTAGAAAAGCCCTGTTTTTCAACGAATTCTTCGATAATGAATTCTCCACAATGAGAAAATGACAGTGCATAATCAACACTTTTTCCCAAGTCATCGGGACTATTTACTTTTATAACGCCCTTGCTCCCCGCAGAATCCGTTGGCTTAACGATAACAGGCCATCTAAACATATCAGTATCAGGAATTACACCTTGAAAATCCGAATATTGTTTTGCCATTGGAGTATTAAATCCATTTTCCGCCAAAAAATTCCTGAATCTTCCCTTGTTTTGCAATATACACACCGATTCATAAGGACCGGCAGAGGGCAAGCCTAATTTTTCGGCTACATATGCAGCCGAAACTACACCCGGGTCGCAACCGTATGACATAATCCCATCAATTTTTAATTTATCTGCTGCCTTAAGCACCTTTTCCTTCTCTATGATACTTATATTCAAGTATTTGTCCGAATATTTATGTGCCGCATTATTCGGCAAATAATCACAGGTTATAACATAACATCCGAGCTTATGAGCAGCATCAATTACCGGTAACAAAAGCCTTGATCCACCGAGCAAGAGTATTTTTTTCATATTACTAACCTCTCACAAACTGTCAACAAATTCCTTTATTCGTTTGAGTCCCACTTTTATTTTATCTTCATCCATTGTATATGCAATCCTGATAAATCCGTCATAATTCTCTCCGTATGTGACCCCGGGAACCACAGCGACTTGCTTTTCCTCAAGCAATTTATAAGCAAAAGATGTGCTGTCAAGGCCGGTATTTTTTATATTCACAAAGGCATAGAACGTGCCTTTCGGATACTTGCAGTCAAGTTTTTGTATGCCGTTTATTCCTTCAACAAGGATATTCCTTCTGTTCAGAAATCCTTGCCGCATAATTTCGGTATCATCGGTGTTATCTTTGAGGGCTTCAATTGCCGCATATTGGGACGGCAAAGATGCGCAGGCGACTATATTTTCCTGAAGCTTAGTCATGCTTGCTATGAATTCGGAAGGAGCCGCAGCATATCCTATACGCCAGCCGGTCATTGAATATTTTTTCGAGCAACTGTTTATAACCACCAAATTGTCCTTAATGTCCCCGCACTCAAGAATTGATACAAATTTTTCGTCATATACGATTGTTTTGTAGCATTCATCCCACAATATCACAAGATTATATTTTTCGGCAAGGCGGCATATTGAGATAAGGGTTTGCCTATCATACACCGTGCCCGTGGGATTGTTCGGTGAGTTCAGGATTATTGCGACCGTTTTCGGAGTAATCGCAGCCTCGATTTTGTCCGCATCCGCAACAAAATCATGCTCCTCATCGGAATTCACTATGACGGGTTTTCCTCCGCACATACAAGTCATATGCTCATAGTTTATCCAATAGGGTGCGGGAATGATAACCTCATCTCCCGGATTGATTATGCAGCAAAGAGACAGATAAAGGGCTTCCATGGCACCCACAGTCACAATTGTCTCGCTGCTTGCATTATATCTTACGCCTGTTTCCCGATATATGCTGTCGGAAATTGCTTCCCTGAGTTCTCTTATGCCTGCATTTGCGGAATATTTGGTTTTGCCCTCGTTTATGGCTCTGCATCCGGCATCCCTAATATGTTTGGGTGTTATATAATCCGGATCACCCAAGGTGAAATCTATAACATTGTCATATTTTTTGGCCCTGTCAAACAACCGCCGCGTGAGGGACGGTTGTATGCTTTGTGCCATTTTTGAAATTCTCAATATTCAATTCACCCCTCACTTTTTAAATTCTTTTAATGTATTCACAATAAAATCCAAACTTTCAAACTTGAGCAATTTGGCGCCGAGGAAATATATTCCGATTCCCACAATGACCTGTATTACCATTGTGAGAAAGCTGCCCAAACCCAACAGGTTTACGCAAAGCACAACGGCTGCCATAAAGAGGGACAGCAGCATCGCCGGAAGTATATCTTTCATCTGCTCCCAAAAACTGTAACCCAGTAGTTTCTTATTGGGAAATGAGTTCAAAAAAACCCCCATAGGTGTTGTAATAACACAGTTTCCTATCATCATAACATAAAGGCCGTGAGGCAAAGTTATCACAAGCGTTGCCACACCTATAACCTTCTTGATGATTTCCAGCTTTAGAAATATATCGCTTCTGCCCACCGCTTTTATTGCCTGAAGATTCGCCGTATGTATGGGCCAAAAGGCATAGGTAAAGCAGCAAAATTGTATAAAGGGCACCGCCGGAAGCCACTTTTCGCCCAAGAGGAAGAGGGTCAGCGGTCTTGCAACCGCAGCCAAGCCCGCCATACAGGGGAAAATCAAAAAGGTGCTTGTGACTATGGACCGCCTGACCATATCTTTAAGAGTTTTTCTGTTGTCCTGAGCCCCCGACAGAACCGGAAACATCACCGTATCTATGGCGCTGTTGATGTTCGCTATAATGAGCATCGGGAACTGTTTTCCCCGGTTATATATTCCAAGCTCGGATTCGGAATAAAACTTTCCGATAACCAAGGAGTATACATTGTTATACACCGTGTCAAGAACCGAGGAACACAGAAGCTTCCAGCCATAGGAAAAGAGGGCCTTAACCCGTCTGAATGAAAACACTCGGTTCGGCCGCCATTTGACCGTTATCCAAAGGATAATGGTGTCGATTGTCTGATTGGTCAGCTGCTGGGCCACCAAGGCCCAAACTCCTCCGCCCTTGTATGCGATCCCTATGCCCACAACGGCAGAAATCAGGGTTCCAATCAGAGTCGACCAGAAAAAGCGCCTGAATTGCATCGTCCTTTGAACATAGGCCTGTTGTACGCTGTTTATGGAGGCGATGATTATGCTGATTCCGAGCACCCGCACCACGGGAGTGAGATTGGGCATCTCATAGAATCTCGCAATCAAAGGCGCTCCGAAAAACAGAACCGCATATATCAACAGGGAAAAGGGAATGCTGAAAAAGAAGACCGTGGAAAAGTCCTTATTGTCGGCATCCTTTTTCTGCACCAAAGCCTGTCCCAAACCGCTTTGGGCAAACACCTGAGCTATGGCGATAAACACGGTGATAATGCCGATTATTCCATAGTCTGAGGGGGTAAGCAGTCTTGCAAGAACGACCTCCACAATGAACTGTATACCCTGGGCACCGCACCTCTCCGCATAACGCCAAAAAAGCCCGGATATTGTCTGCTTTTTTATATCTCCGCTCATAAAGTGTCAATCACCTTTGTATTCCTCGAGGTAATCGTACGAAATATTGCTCAAGTACTTTATATTCATTTTCCTGAAAAAAACTGACATCTTTTTCATAATTTTTTTGTACTTTTTTACACCCAATATTTTATACATTGTGAATAGAATTTTTGCAATAAACCTATCTCTAAAATGCATCCCCCAAAAATCCTCAATCAATTTTCTGTTTTCATCCCTGTACATAAAGCTATCAGGTTTCAAATCAAAATGAGTCGAGGCATCAATATTTTGATTGTCATAATCATAAGAAAGTGAATTCTTGTTATTGGTTTTTATAATTTCCGAACAATAATTTCCAGACCCGTCAAATCCATGATTTCTCACTTTATTAACCGTTGGAGTCACTACAAATTTATTATCAACCTGCATATATGTTCCAATCGATAGGTCAGATAATCTTGTCAAAAGAGACTCTTTTCTTCCACCCAAAGCCGCATTAATATAGAGACACTGATTTGCATGGTCCATATTTTTTATCTTCCCAATTTTAAAATTTTTGTCAAAGTTTTTTATCAAATAACCTTGGTCTAAAAAATTTTCTAAGGTTTTATACTTATTTCTCCAATATCCTACACCCCAGGCTTTGCAAACTGACGATTGGATAATAACATTGGCGCCTTTGACCGAAACCCAGTCAAGAGGAAAACTGTATCCGTTAACAGCGATTATATTGTCGTCATCCTCGTATTCTGTTAAGCATTTATCTATGTATTCTAAAAAATTTGGTGAAAATTCAAGATCATCCTCTACATAAATCCACCGATCAAACTTTTCCATTACGTTTTTGAGTAACGGATTAAAATTCCCCGCAGGGCCATAATTTTTTTCTCTTCTTGTAACACTAAAAGACTTGAATACGGAAAAATCCCCCGTATCCAAATACTCGCATATCTTATTATATCCATCCCAGTGTTCCTCTTTGGCGGGATAATCTAATCCAATATACATATCCGTATACTTTGCCCATGGATTTTTCTTGAGGGATTCTATGCACATCCTAAAATGTTCATAACGGCATAATGTCGGTATAATCACCGGTGCATATTTTACATTTTCCATGGTAACTCACCTCACCAACAGAAATTTTCAAGTCAGACAATATGACAACATCTAAAGAGTACTATCATCATAATTTTCTTTTATCCACTCTTTTGCTATATAGAGGTCAATTTCCTTATGAATATCAATGGATTCTTCAATTCTGTATGGAATAATTTTATTTCCCATAAATCCCCAAGGCTGCTGGCCTTCTTTTCCGGATAACAAAAACTCTGTGTTCAAAACCCAAAAATTATGCGAGAGGAAAAGACATTCAGGTAAGTCCTGTCTGTTTGTTGATATTTTTCCAGTTACACCCTTTTCATACATAGCCAGTGTGCCATCTGCGTTCACCGTTTTTGCTCTTAACGGATGATGGTCATTATCCTCGTACACTGGGACAACTGCCGTAATTGACATATCGTCTTTCATAATGTTAATACAATCTTCGATCCATTTGGATTTAACCGTAACATTATTGGCAAGCAAAACAACAAGAATATCCGGAAGACTCTTTTCTCTTTCTTGTAAAACACCAAGTGCATGCATGATACAATCTATATGCTGTGCCGTTGGCAACGCAAGTTCTGTCGGTCTCAAAATTCTTTCATAGCCAAGTTCCTCAGATGCGCTGAGAATCTTTTCATCATCACTGCTACAATAGTAATCATCGACATTTTTTGCCTTGACAGCGGCATTTGCGGGGTAATACAATACCGGTTTTCCTAAAACATCAAGCACATTTTTGTCCTTAAGTGTATTATTCCCGCGTCCGGTCAATAAAGCCGTGACCTTCAAACCAACCCCTCCTAAAATAACTCATCAAAATTCACTCTTTCAAATATTTCAAGCTTACCACCACGAGTGGCATTGTATATTTTAATATTATGCTCATCTGAATACTTTTTTGCAGCTTCATATGCCAAATCCATTAACTCTGTAGACGGCATAATATTATCTTTATTTTCATAAAAATGGTCTGACGCACCCGGATTTTTTATTATTCGCCCATCTAATGTTCTTGATACGGAATAGCTGTTATCGACTCCAAGCAAATATATTTCTTTGAATCCCATATATGCTGCTATTTGAAAGCAAGCATATGTGACGGTTTTCCCTTCATAACAACACTCGGATACATCCTCAGAAAATTTCGGCAATCCCGGCCAGAATTTTTCGCACTTAAAGTCAAAATAGTTTACGCCTTCAATATCGGGAGTAAAGTTTCTATTATTTATTCCCGCAAATTTTTCACACTGTATTTTGAGCGGAATATCATCCTTAAGGCGTCTGAGCAGGGCGGCATCGGTGATGCAATAGTATGTGGGTCTCCAATCCGTTTTATCAAAAAGATTAAAGATACGGTTAGAGGCGAAACAGATTTCATTTTCTTCCTTAAGCCGATCTAAATCTTCCACTGTGAGACTCGGTCCATTACCTATAATAAAACAACGTTCACCGTTATGAATATTTTTCAAGGTTTTGAGGTAGTCACGACATTTTGCACATTTCTTGTTGTTTCCGGGTACGTTAAACACAAGTACACACCATAAAATGAATTTTACAACAAGCTTTAGGTCTTCTTTTAATTGATATATTGACATAACCTTGTTCCTTCCGAAAATATTTAACACATTATCATTTTTTAAGCTGTGCTTACAAACAACACCACAGCATAGTACCACACAATACAAATAAATGCAAGCATTTTTTGATATTGGGAGGAAAAATATATCCGATATTTACTTTTGGGTCGATATGCGCCCTGCCGGGTGCTGCATTTCACTCATTCGCTCCGGCAGAGTTATCTCCCCGCAATTATATCCGCCGAGTCCGTCACCTTTCCGGCGGCGGCTCGGTAGAGGCGGTTTCTTAATCCGGACCAGGGGTCCGTATCGGGGATTTCCGGGGCGAAAATCACTTCCAATCCCAAATCGTCCATTCGGCGCAGTGCGGCAAAGAGAGCCGAGGCCGCCGATTGGGGATTGTTTCGGCTGCCGAGGGATATGCAAGGGATTCCGTCCGTGGGGCCCAGGTCCGCAATAATCTCATCAAAGGCTATGATTCCGCAGGGGACGCCTCGGGAAGATGCGGCCGATGCCGCCCTGCCCATATCTCGGGCGCTGCCTCTCAAAATCACAACCTCCGCTTTCGGGGAATAGTGCCTGTATTTGAGGCCCGGAGATTTGGGCGCCTCGCCTTCTTTGAGGGCGCCGGCGACGGAAACCTCTCGGCCCAGGGCATCTTCGATTTCTCCTCGGGATATGCGGCCCGGGCGGTATATGACGGGAGGGCCTGTCATATCGATGATTGTGGACTCTATTCCCACTTCGCAGGGACCGCCGTCGATTATGCCCGCCGTTCTGCCGTCCATATCGTCTATGCAATGTTCAACTCGGGTGGGGCTGGGCTTCCCGGAAAGATTTGCGCTGGGAGCTGCCACGGGACAGCCGCAGAGACGCAGGAATTCCGAGCCGATTCGGTTTCTCGGCATACGGATTCCCACCGTATCAAGGCCCCCGGTCACCTCGTTTGGGATGCTCGGGTTCTTTTTCAAAATTATCGTGATGGGGCCGGGCATAAACCTGTCAATCAAGACTTCCGCACTTTCGGGAATTTCGGCCGCCGCTTTGAGGATTTGGGATTTGTCGGAAATATGCACAATCAAAGGGTTATCCGAAGGACGGCCCTTCGCCCGAAATATTTTCTTCACTGCCTCCGGGTTTTGAGCGTCCGCCCCGATGCCATAGACCGTTTCCGTGGGAAAGACCACCGTCTCCCCCGCCCGAATAAGGGCCGCGGCCTCAAGCAGGTCCGCCTCGCTGCCCGTGAATAACTTGGTTTTGATTTTCATTCGATTTTAATTTGCTTTTTGATCCCCGACGGCCGCCCCGAGAATACGGGCTTCCCGCTCTTTGCGCTTTGGGCCGGCCTTTTATCCGTTCTTCAATCTCTCGCTTCTGTCGGTGGTTATCAGGGCATCTATTATCTCATCTAAGTCGCCGTTTAGGATTTGCTCCAATTTATACAGGGTCAGACCGATGCGGTGGTCGGTCATTCTGCCTTGAGGGTAGTTATAGGTTCTTATTCTCTCGCTGCGGTCGCCGGTGCCCACCTGGCTCTTTCTGTCGGCGGCAATGGCCGCATTCCGTTCCCGCTCCATTTTGTCATAGAGCCTTGAACGGAGCATTTTCATGGCCGCCTCCCGATTCTTGTGCTGGCTTCTCTCGTCCTGGCAGGTGACCACAATGCCCGTGGGGACATGGGTTATTCTGATGGCCGATTCGGTTTTGTTGATATGTTGGCCTCCCGCGCCGCTGGAGCGGTAGGTGTCGATTTCAAGGTCGTCCGGGTTGATTTCAACCTCCACATCGTCAACCTCCGGGAGCACCGCCACGGTGACGGTGGATGTGTGAATCCTGCCGCTTGACTCGGTCTCCGGCACCCGCTGAACCCGATGAACTCCGCTCTCAAACTTGAGACGGCTGTAGGCGCCGTCCCCTTTGACCATGAAGGTTATCTCCTTTATGCCGCCAATGCCGATTTCGTTAAGGTTCAGCACCTCGATTTTCCAGTGTTTTGAATCTGCATACATGGAATACATCCGAAACAGGTCTCCGGCAAACAAGGCGGCCTCGTCGCCTCCCGCACCGCCGCGAATTTCCATAATAACATTCTTGTCATCGTTGGGGTCCTTGGGCAAAAGCAGGATTTTGAGCTCCTCCTCTATCCTTTCGATGTTCCCCTTGGCTTCTTTGCTCTCCTCCGTAAGCATTTCCCGAAACTCTCGGTCGGTTTCCGGATCATCCATCATAGCTGCGGCATCTTCTATGGTCTCTTTGTTTTTCTTATATTCCCGATATTTCTCCACAATGGGTGCAAGCTCGGAATGCTCTTTGCACAATTTTGTCCAATTTTCCATATCGGCCATAACTTCCGGGTCGCTGATCTGCTTCGCCAGTTCCTCAAATCGCTCCTCCAAGAATGAAAGCTTCTCAAACATATGTCAGACTCCTTTAATCTCGCCTTTGGACTTCGCTTTTAGGTAGGCGTTGATGAAACCGTCGATGTCGCCGTCCATAACCGCATTCACATTTCCCACTTCATAGCCCGTTCGGTGGTCCTTGACCATGGTGTAGGGATGAAAAACATAGGACCTGATTTGGCTGCCCCAGGCGATTTCCGTCTGGACCCCCTTAAGGTCGTCGATTTTGTCCTTCTGTTCCCGCTCCGCAATTTCCACCAATTTGGACTTTAGGACCTTCATGGCAAAATCCTTGTTTTTATACTGGCTCCGTTCGTTTTGACAGGTCACCACAATACCCGTGGGAATGTGAGTTATTCTGATAGCCGATTCGGTTTTGTTGATATGCTGGCCTCCCGCGCCGCTGGAACGGTAAGTGTCGATTTTCAAATCGTCCGGGTTTATCTCCACATCCAACTCCTCGTCAAGCTCCGGTATAACCTCACAGGAGGCAAAAGAAGTGTGGCGTCTTGCCGCGGAATCGAAAGGCGAAATGCGCACAAGACGATGAACGCCCTTTTCCGATTGCATATACCCATAGGCATTTAAGCCGCTTACCGAAAAAGTAATGCTCTTTATGCCTGCCTCCTCGCCGTCCAAATAGTCTATAACCTCGGTCTTAAAACCCCGCTTATCCGACCACATGGTGTACATCCGATAGAGCATCTCGCACCAGTCCTGAGCCTCCGTGCCTCCCGCTCCCGAATGAAGGGTCACAATGGCATTGAGCCTGTCATACTTTCCGGAAAGGAGGGTGTCAAGTTTCATGGAATCAAGGCTTTGCTCCAAATCCCTGTAGCCGGGCTTTATCTCATCTATGAGGCTCTCGTCCTCCTCCTCTATGCCAAGCTCCACAAGGGCACTAAGGTCTTCCCATTTGGAATACAGCGCCTCGAAACCCGCCACCTTATCTTTGAGGGATTTGATTTTTTGAAGAACCCGACCTGCTTTTTCCATATCGGAATAAAAATCCGCACCGTAACTTTCGGCCTCCAAGGTCTCAATTTCGGCCTTTAATCCGGCCAGGTCAAAGTGAATCCCTCAATTCCGTAATATCCTTTTGCATATTTTCAAGCCCAAGCTTGTATTCGTCAAATGCTATCATACTTCCACCTCTCTTTATGCTTTTTTATCTCGCCGTCCACTCCGGCCTTATCAAGATATTCATGCGGGTCGGTTAGGCTCGGCCGGCTGCTTTGTCTTTGTCAAGGCAGCAGTTTTTATACTTCTTGCCCGAACCGCAGGGACAGGGTTCATTTCTGCCGATTTTTCTCACCCGTCTCTCGGTCTTTTTCTTGACGGTGCCGTCGCCTCCGGCGTTTTCCGCCGTGGGTTTTGCAACCTGCTCACGCACTATCTTGGTCTGGGGCACGGCGTGGAAGAGATATTTCACCGTGTCCTCTTTTATGGCCTCGGTCATCTCCTCGAACATATCCATGGCCTCGAACTTGTATTCCACAACCGGGTCATGCTGGGCATAGGCTCTGAGGTATATACCCTGGCGGAGTTGTTCCATATTGTCAATATGGTCCATCCATTTTTGGTCGACAACCCTGAGGGTGATAACCCGCTCCACTTCCCGAATATTGTCGCCGAACTCGGCCTCTTTGAGTTTGTACTTCTTCTCGGCATCCTCGAAAATATAGTCGGTGAGCCGCTCCGGGGTCATTTTATCTATCTCCACATCGGTGTATTTCATAAAATCTTCCGGCATCTCGCCGAGGATTGCCTCGAAATGCTCCCGCATTCCTTGCCAATCCCATTCCTCCGGCGCATTGCCCTTGTCTCCCACGTGGAGAGCTATGGTGTTTTCGATAACGTCCCGCAGCATCTTCATGATGTTCTCCCGCAGGTCGCCGCCGTCCAAAACCTGGTCTCTCTGCTTGTAGATTATTTCTCTCTGCTGGTTGTTCACATCGTCGAATTGGAGCACATTCCGCCGAATGTCGAAGTTTTTGCCCTCAACCCGCTCTTGGGCGGTCTCTATGGTGCCGCTGAGCATCTTGCTCTCTATGGCCTCGCTCTCGTCCATACCGAGGGTGGTCATAACCTTTTCGATTCGCTCCGGAGCAAAGAGCCGCATCAAATCGTCCTGAAGGGAAATATAGAACTTGGATTTGCCCACGTCTCCCTGACGTCCCGAACGGCCTCGGAGCTGGTTGTCTATTCGCCTGCTCTCGTGGCGCTCGGTGCCCATGATATTAAGGCCTCCCGCCGCCAAAACTTCCTTTTGTTCCGGCTCGATTTCGGCTTTGAACTTGTCGTTAAGCTCCCTGAATTTGGCCCGAGCTTCCAAAATCTCTTGGTCATCGGTCTCCGCAAAGCCTGTGGCCTGAACGATCATTTCCTCGGAATAGCCCAACTTTTCCATCTCGCTCCGAGCGAGAAACTCCGCATTTCCTCCGAGGACGATATCGGTTCCGCGGCCCGCCATATTGGTGGCAATGGTAACGGCCCCTTTCTTGCCCGCCTGAGCCACGATTTCGGCTTCCTTTTCGTGGAACTTGGCATTGAGCACATTATGCTTAATGCCCTTGCGGCGGAGCATACGGCTGAGTTTTTCGGACTTTTCGATGGATACGGTGCCTATGAGGACCGGCTGCCCCTTTTCGTGGGCCTTGATTGCATCCTCTATGACCGCATTGAACTTGGCATCCTCGGTTTTGTATATGCTGTCCGGCTCATCCACGCGCACAAGGGGTTTGTTGGTGGGAATAACCACCACATCCAAGCTGTAAATCTCCTGAAATTCCTCCTCCTCGGTCTGGGCCGTGCCCGTCATGCCCGCAAGCTTTTTGTACAATCTGAAGTAGTTCTGGAAAGTGATGGTGGCAAGGGTTTTGGACTCCCGCTCCACCTTCACACCCTCTTTGGCCTCTATGGCCTGGTGGAGACCGTCGTTGTATCTTCTGCCGAACATCATTCTGCCCGTGAATTCGTCGACGATTATAACCTCTCCGTCTTTGACCACATAGTCCTTGTCCCTGCGCATAACTCCGATGGCCTTTATGGCCTGGTTTATATGGTGGGACAGGGTCATATTGGCTGGATCCGTCAGGTTTTCCACATGAAAATGCTCCTCTGCCTTTTTGATACCCTGGGGCGTCAAAGTGGCGGTCTTGGCTTTTTCGTCAACGATATAGTCATACTTGTTAAGCTCATCCTCGTCTTCTATCTCCACCTTGGTATCGGTTTCGACGATTTTCTTGAAAGTCAGGGTCTTGGCAAATCGGTCGGCCTGCTCATAGAGGTCCGTTGACTTATCCCCCATACCGGAAATGATAAGAGGTGTTCTGGCCTCGTCAATCAAAATGCTGTCGACCTCGTCCACGATGGCATAGTTGTGGCCCCGCTGGACTTTGCTCTCTTTGTATATGACCATATTGTCCCTGAGGTAGTCAAAACCCATCTCGTTGTTGGTGCCGTAGGTTATGTCGGCATTATAAGCCTCTTGGCGCTCCTCGTTGGTCTTGTCATGAATAATAAGGCCCACCGTGAGGCCCAAGAAGTTATAGAGCTTTCCCATCCACTCGCTGTCACGCTTTGCCAAATAGTCGTTTACGGTGACAATGTGAACGCCTTTGCCCGTGAGAGCATTGAGATATGCTGGCAATGTGGCAACCAAAGTCTTGCCTTCACCGGTTTTCATTTCGGCGATTCTGCCCTGGTGGAGCACTATTCCGCCTATGACTTGGACTCTGAAATGCTTCATTCCGAGAACCCGCCATGCCGCCTCTCGGCACACCGCAAAAGCCTCGGGCAAAATGTCGTCAAGGGTCTCCCCGTTTTTGAGGCGCTCCTTGAATTTGGGAGTCATTCCCTTCAGCTCCGCATCCGTGAGCCTTTCCATATCTCCCTCAAGGGCCATAACCTTGTCGGCGACGGGATAGATTTTCTTAAGCTCTCTGTCGCTGTATGTTCCGATGATTTTTTCAATCACCCTTTTTATACCCATTAAATAAAACCTCCAAATCCGAATTTAGTCCGATAACTATATTCCAAAACCGAGGCTGTTTGGCCCCGCTGCCGTTTATCTCTACTGCTTAATCTGTTTTATGGCGCCCAAGGTGTTGCCCAAGAGCTTGTCACCCAAGGAGGAATCACCGAGTTTCCACTCTCCGTTTTCTTTGGTCAAGGACACTTTCTCGTCGGATGTGACCGTGCCCACCTCACCTCCGGTCAGGATATTCTCGAGCTGCTCATCCATGAGTTTGTCATACTCTTCCTTGGTCATGGTGTCGATTCGGCTCTGATAATCCTCGCCGGACACCATGGCCGCCACACTCTCGATATATTTCTGCATAATCTGCGAAGAATCCACGGTGGTCAGAGACAACTCGGCCTCCGCCTTGTTCCCGTCAACGGTGACGGACTTTATCTCATAGCTCATATTCTCAAGGGAACTTGTCAGCAGGGCGGCCAAGTCCGGGTCGGAACTTAAGTCCGCATACCGTCCGACGATTTCCTCATCGCCGCTTTTGAAACCTTCCATAACGGCGGTGAGGGCCTGCTTGGCCTCTTCGGCTTTTTCGGCTTCATTGCCGCAGGAGGCCAGGGCAAAAACCGAAAGGGCCGCAAGGGCTATGGCTATGAGCCTTATTGCTTTTCCGTATTTCTTTGTTTGCGCTCTCATAAAATCGAAACACCCCTTTGATATCGGTTGAATTTATAAAACATTCGAAGATGCGCAAAACATCTCCGAAGGATATTATAGACCATTTTCCCGAACTCGTCAAGGGTTACGGGAATCTTGAAAAGGCAAATTTTTCTCTTTCTCTCTCAATAATCCTCCATAAAGCTGTGAAAGGTCCCGTCTTTTTTATAGCTGATTATTGTGGACAGATTCACGTTTCGAACGCTGTTGAAGATATTTATGTCAATATAGGGATTGGTTTTTCGCAGGGTTTTTATGAGCTCTTTGACTTCAAGACGCTTGGAATCCCCCACCCCGTCTTCAGCTTTGGAATTGTTCTCGGTGAAACGGCAGGCGCATCTCAAAAACGTCAGGCCGTTGCCCTTTGCCCAGTTGATTATGTCATGCTCCCTCACCATATACATGGGCCGTATCAGCTCCATTCCCGGGTGGCTTGTGCTGCGGAGTTTGGGCATCATGGTCTGGACCTGCGCCCCGTAGAGCATTCCCATGAGGATTGTTTCGATAACATCGTCAAAATGGTGGCCCAAGGCGATTTTGTTGCAGCCGAGACGTTTTGCCTCCTCATAGAGATACCCCCGCCTCATTCGAGCGCAGAGGTAGCAGGGATGGTCGGTGACATTTGCCACCGAATCGAAAATGGGACTTTCGAAAATTTTCACGGGGATATTCAAAGTCTCCGCATTTTCCTTTATCAAACTCAAATTCTTCGGACTGTAGCCCGGATTCATAACGATATACTCCGCCTCAAAGGACACAATTCCGTGTCGGCGGATTTCCTGAACGCATTTGGCCATCAGCATGGAGTCCTTGCCGCCGGATATGCAAACGGCGATTTTGTCCCCCTCGTTTATCATCTCAAACTCGCTTACGGCCGATATGAATCTCTTCCAAATCGTCTTTCTGTAGGTCTTGATTATGGACCTTTCTATCTCTTTATACCTCTCCAAATTATTACCTCTCACCGATTTTTATATAATCCGAAAACCGAACATTTTCGCCAAATCCGTTGCCAAATCCCAAGGCTATTTGCTCAATCGGTTAAACACTTCTCTGAATTTCCTCTCAATCAACCTGGTGGGCTCAAAGTTGAAATCCAACTCGCCGTAGATTTTGGGAACCTCCTCACCCAATTCAATGCCGTTTATATTCAGAAACTCATAATAGAGCATGGCATCATCCACGGAGCTTATCTGTCTCCGCTCCCCGTCCGTCAAAGGGGAGGGCAGATATTTGCCGTATATGCAATCCTGAAGGATTTTTTCGATTTCAAGATAGTTCCCAAGCTCCGCCTTGACGGGACGGACAATGTCGGAGAGATAAGCCTCGCTGGCGTCATGAATCAAACAGGCAAGGCAGACCTTTTGAGAAAAGCCCTCCGCCTCGGCCTCTGCGGCACAGTTGATACTGTGCTGAGCCACGGAATAGAGGTATCTCAGGTGCCCGTTGGCCCGAGGCAGCACGGACAGGGCATGGGCTATGTCCGCGATGTTTATTTGGCTTGAGTTCGGAGCGAGAGGGGTGACCTTTGCTCCGCTGTAGGTTATGATATAGTTGTTCATCTCATCGGCTCCTATCGGTTTTGCCGAAAAGCTCATCCATCATGGTGCGAATGCGCTTTGTTCTCTCCTCGGTGGTTTTCTCATCCAAGATGATTGAGTCCTCGGTGATTTCAATGACGCTTCCCTCTTTGGCCTCCGGGGGGAGGCTGCTGCGGGGGATATCTTTCATTCCCTCCTCCGTTTCCGTAACGGCGAAGTCCCCTTCGAATCTGTCTATTATTCCTCTCATAAACTCACACCTAAATATCCAATCTGTAGAGTCCGCCGCTGTTTACTCCGAATCCCACGGTGCCCTCCGTGTCGGTTCTTAGAACGGTGGCTCCGACAGCCGCCAGATTATTCAAAGTCTTTTCGGTGGGATGGCCGTATTGGTTTCCCGCTCCCGACGAAATCACGGCGTATAAGGGAGATACGGCATTCAAAAACTCCGGAGTGCTCGAAGACGAAGAGCCGTGATGGCCCGCCTTCAGCACGTCTGCGTCAAGCTTGTCATAGACTGCGGCGATAAGGTCTCCCTCAACCTCCTTTTCCGCATCCCCCATAAACAGGAACACGGTATTTCCGTAGGTCACACGGGTCACGACGGAACTGTTGTTAAGGTCATCATAGGAGGCAATCGGTGCCAAAAATTCCACGGTGTAGGCTCCGCTCTCAAGAACGGTGCCCCCCGCCGCAGGATAGGTGGGAATACCCTTGTCTATCAGTTTTTGAAGCATATTCTCAAAGGTGCGGGTGGATGTTTCCGCGTCGGGCATATAGAAGGCCCCCACCGAAAAACCGTCCAACACGTCTCCCATTCCGCCTATATGGTCGGCGTGGGGATGGGTGGCCAGGACATAGTCTATATAAGAATGGCCCAAACCTCCCACAAAGGAACAGACTTCGTCCCCGTGGTCTGCGGTTCCCGCATCTATGAGCATGGTTTTGCCGTCGGGGAATTCAATGAATTCCGAATCCCCCTGGCCCACGTCTATGAAATAAACCTTCATATCAGAAATGCCGGAAAGGGCAACATCCGGCATTTCGTTTTGTACTTGCTCCTGTTCCGGCTCGGCCAAAAGGACCTCTCCGCTGTTGAAACTCTCCGCATCCACATAGGCCACACCGCTCTCCGGGAAAGCTCTGCACAACACGGCGCATACTTCGCATCGGGTTATGGGGTCGGAGCCCTCAAAGGTGCCCTGCTGAGTTCCGGTTATATATCCCTGTTTCACCGCCTCGGCTATGTAGGGTCTGTCCTGTTTGGGAATCGAGGCATAGTCATAAAACACGTCGGACAGCAGACCGTCACTGATAGGATAATAGGCCGACAAATCATAGTTCAGCACCCGCATCAGGGCCACGGTCACATCCTCCCGGGTGGCAGGGTCCTCGGGCTTGAAATAGATTCTCGTGTCCCCTGCGGTGGTGCTTTGATAGCCCGGCATCTGAGCCGTGATGGCATTGATGTAGGGCAGGTACCACTCATTCACATTCAAATCCGCATAGGGGCTGGTCCTTGCGGTGGACAGGGGAACTCCCGCCGCGTTCACCAGCATTTTGGCATACTCGCACCTTTGCACATTGTTGTTCGGGAAAAAATATCCGTCTCCGTAGCCGGAGACAATGCCCCGAGATTCAAGATTGGAAATATAGGGGGCAGCCCAAAAATCATCCGCCACATCGTAGAAAGCCGAAGCGGACACGGGCAGCAGGCTCAGGCACAAAAGAGCCGCCACAAGCAACCCCGCCAAGATTTTTCTCTTCCGCATAATATCATCTCCTTATCCCAAGGAATCTTTTGATAAGATTTTAAATCCGTCACAAATCATCTCTCAAGACAGTATTATAAACCAATCCCCGCTTTTTGTCAAGAATTGATTGCCTGCGCGGCCGCCGGGACTGTGTAGAAGTGTCAATGATGTGTTATTCCTTCTTTCTCAAAATATTTGATTATCCGTTGACGAAACCGTGCGTCTTGTGTTCTACCGTACATGAAGAAAAACTCACCTCTTGCTATATTTCTTTGCTATTTTTTATTATAACACTTTCGAGGTCGTTTTTCTTCTTTTTTCATAACATATCGGTGACACTTTTACGAATCCCGCCCCTTTATGGGCAAAATACCATTTGACAAAAAGACGGTATTGTCTTATAATTTAATCAGTGCGGTCGGAGGGATATCCGACGGAGGAGTGATTTTTGAAATGGCGAGATTATTCGGCACCGACGGAGTTCGGGGAGTGGCCAACAGCGAGCTCACGCCGGAGTTGGCGTTTAATATAGGAAAAGCGGGGGCCTATGTTTTGGCAGGCTCCCAAGGCGGAAAGCCCAAGATTTTGGTGGGCAGAGATACCCGAATTTCCGGGGGACTTTTGGAGTGCGCCTTGGTGGCGGGAATATGCAGCGTAGGCGCAGAGGCGGTTATCGCCGGAGTTATACCGACCCCCGCCATCGCCCGGTTGGTTCGGAGCGAGGGATTTGACGCGGGAGTTATGATTTCCGCTTCCCACAATCCCTTTGAGCACAACGGGATCAAGTTTTTCAGCGGCACGGGCTATAAATTGCCCGACGAAGCAGAGGATCGAATCGAGGCGATTATCTCGGAGGGCACTCGTGAGCCTAATACGCCCACCCATGAAAACATAGGGCGGGTGATTTCCGACAACACCTTGGTTGACAAATATACGGAATTTGCAAAAAGCACCTGCGGCAGTGACCTTTCGGGCATGAGAATCGCCATAGACTGCGCAAACGGAGCGGCCTGTGTTACCGCCCCGAAAACCCTCAAAGCCTTGGGGGCGGAGGTGTTAATCATAAACGACGAGCCCGACGGAATCAATATAAACAGGAACTGCGGCTCCACCCACCTTGAGGCCTTGACCGAATTCGTGAAGCATAATGATGTGGATTTGGGCCTGGCCTTTGACGGAGATGCGGACCGGGTTTTGGCCGTCGACGAGGCGGGAGGCATAATTGACGGCGACAGGATTATGACCATAATCGGCCTGGATATGAAAAAACGGGGCAAGCTCCCGGACAATACCATAGTCGCCACGGTTATGAGCAATCTGGGATTCTTCGTTATGGGAGAAAAGTACGGCATAAACATCAAACGGACCAAGGTGGGGGACAGATACGTGCTTGAGGAAATGCTCAAACACAATCACAAAATAGGCGGGGAGCAGTCCGGCCATGTTATCCTCCTTGACTACAACACCACCGGAGACGGATTGGTGACGGGCATACAGCTCGCGGAGATCATAAAGCGCAGCGGAAAAAAGGCTTCGGAGCTTGCCGGAATAATGCGAATTTATCCTCAGGTTTTGGTGAATGCCAGAGTTAAAAACGAGCTCAAGAACGAGGAAAACTATATGAAGTTCCCGGAAATTCGGGAAGGCATAGCCGCCCTGAACGAGGAGTTCAAAGACAGCGGCAGAGTCCTTATCCGTCCCTCCGGAACCGAGCCCTTGGTTCGGGTTATGATAGAAGGAGAGGATATCGACCTTATAACAAAGCGGGCTCGGGAATTGGCCGACCTGTTCGAAGAAAAGCTGAATTGACGGAAAAGCCGAAGACCGTTTTGCCGAGAAATACAAATTAAGCGGAAAAGGGGAAAAGTAAATGAAATTAGGAATCGTGGGTCTGCCCAATGTGGGAAAGAGCACCCTGTTCAATGCCATAACCCGTGCGGGAGCGGAGGCTGCCAACTATCCCTTCTGTACCATAGAACCCAATATAGGCACCGTGCCCGTGCCCGACAAGAGAATCGATGCCTTGGCCGAGATGTACAAGCCCCAAAAGACCACCTATGCGGTGGTGGAGTTTGTGGATATTGCCGGGTTGGTGAAAGGAGCCAGCAAGGGCGAGGGCCTGGGGAACAAATTCCTATCCAACATTCGGGAAGTGGACGCCATTGTCCATGTGGTTCGGGCCTTTGAGGACAGCAATGTGGTCCATGTGGACGGAAGCATTGACCCGATTCGGGATATCGAAACCATAAATTTCGAGCTGATTATGTCGGACCTTGAAATCCTTGATAGGAGGATTGACAAAATCATGAAGTCAATCCGAGGGGGCGAGAAGAAGTATCTGTTCCACCAAAAGTTTTACGAAAAACTCAAAGCTCACTTGGAGAGCGGCAAAACCGCCCGCTCCATGGAAATGACCGAGGAGGAGGCGGAGACTTTGGCCGATGTGTCCCTGCTGACCATGAAACCGGTCATATACGCCGCCAATGTGGCGGAGGATGTCTATGGGGACGAGGACGGCAACGAATTCGTAAAAAAGATAAAAGAATATGCCTCGGAGGACAAGGCGGAGGTGATTGTGATTTCCGCCAAAATAGAAGAGGAAATCGCGGGTCTTGAGGATGACGAGCGGCAGATGTTTTTGGACGAGCTGGGGGCGTCGGAATCCGGCCTCGACAAGCTGATAAAGGCTTGTTACTCCCTTTTGGGACTGATAAGCTACCTTACCGCAGGCAAGCCGGAGGTGAGAGCCTGGACCATAAAAAAGGGCACAAAAGCTCCTCAGGCGGCGGGAAAAATACACACGGACTTCGAAAGGGGCTTTATCAGGGCCGAGGTGGTTCACTTCGACGATCTGATGGCCTGCGGCTCCATGAATGCCGCCAAGGAAAAGGGGTTGGTCCGCTCGGAGGGCAAGGACTATGTTATGAAAGACGGAGACATAGTGCTTTTCAGATTTAATGTGTGAAAAAGAGTTTATTTTATATTAATATAAGGAGATGCTAATATGGATTTTTTAGAAAATGTTAAAAACGCAGTAGGCTCGGCGGCTCAAACCGTCGCCAAGAAATCCGGAGAGGTTGTGGAAGTCTCCAAAATCAAATACGCCATGTATGAGGCCAAGGGCACAATAAAGGAGCTCAAAGAGGAAATCGGAGAGGCGGTTTATACCAGCTACAAAAACAACACGCCTCTTGACTCCGTTGTTCGGGAAAAATGCGCCCGTATCGATGAGCTGCAAAGCGAAATCGACGCCTATGACGGCAGACTCTACACCTACAAATCCATGGTGAAATGCCCAAGTTGCGGAGAAAAGGTGAAGGATGATAACAAGTTCTGCCCCAAATGCGGAGCCCGTTTGGCTGTTGACAAGGATGCGGAAGTAAGCGGAGAACAGGAGTACTATACTCCGCCGCAGCCGACTCGGGCGGAAGAGCCCGCCGACGAGGCTGCTCCCACCGAAGAGGGTGCCAAAGAGGAGAGTCCCAAGGAATAGTCTATGCTGCTGGTATTGTCAAAAGGCGGACGGGGAGCCCGAGAGATAAGCGAATGCCTTAGCCGCAGCGACGGGAAGTTTATGTTCTGGTTTGAAGACTTATCGGAAGCGGGGGGATTCGGAAAAGGGGACGTTATCGTAGGCAAGCTCAGCTACAGAAGCCTGCTGCGGACCGTGAAACAGAATCGGATTACGGGAATAATCGACTCAATCCCCACCCCGGAAGCCCACGGCTCCCTGGTGGCCCTCAATGTGGCGGAAGACTTGAAACTCCCCCTCGCCAAGCTCATAAGGCCCACCGTGCCGAAGAATATTTCGGTGGCTGCGGACCCGAAAAAAGTGGACACAGTCATCGAATATTCATACGAAAAGGTGGCCTCCAAAATCAACAACACCGTGGGAAATGCGGTGTTTTTTTCCCGACCCGTCAATGTCCGCATTATCGCCGAGAAGGTTTTTGACCGAAACGCCCTCTATGTGCCCATCGCCGAGGGGGCGGAATTTGACGTGGATTTGGCGCTCGGATACGGAGTGCCCCTGCTGAATGTGAAACAGTATAACGACTTTTTCGGCCGAGAGGGGATACTTCGGGTTTTGAAGGATACGGAAGCGAAACTGCTCATAACCGACAGTGCCGCCGACATTTCCGACAAGCTCGCCGCGGCGGGAGAGGCCGGGGCCCAAGTGATTTTCACCCAAAGCAGCGGCTATGACTATGAAAATATATTCGACAACCTGAACGGGTTGGAAGGTTTTTTGGAAGAAAAGGGGCTGCTGAGGGAGTCGGAGCCCTCGGAAGCCGGTGAAAGGGAAGAGGAAGTTACGGAATGAAGATTGCCATTGACGGTCCCGCGGGAGCGGGCAAGAGCACAATTTCAAAGGCGGTGGCCGAAAGCCTCGGCTATGTCTATATCGACACCGGGGCCATGTATCGGAGTGTGGGCTTGGCCGTTTTGGACAGGGGCCTCAAACCCGCTCGGGAAGAGGATGTTTTGAGCATCCTTGATGAAATCGAAATCGATATAAAAAACGACGGGGGAGCCCAAAGATATTACCTAAACGGCGAAGATGTCACCGAAAGAATACGGGAAAATCCCGTCTCCATGGCGGCGTCCCACGTGGCGGTTATCCCCGCCGTGAGACTGAAGCTGGTGGATTTGCAGCGAAAAATGGCGGAAAAGGCCGACGTTATTATGGACGGCAGGGATATAGGGACCTATGTTTTGCCCGATGCGGAGCTTAAAATATACCTCACCGCCACCGTTCGGGAGAGAGCTTTGCGCAGATACAGAGAGCTTGCGTCAAAGGGTGAGACTGCCGATATGGCGAAAATCGAAGAGGAGATTATCGCCCGGGACAAAAACGACTCGGAGCGGAAGTTTGCGCCCTTGAGACAGGCGGAGGATGCCGTGCTCGTGGACACCACCCATATGTCCCCGGAAGAGGTTATTCGCCTCATAAGGGACCTGGCGGAGGGCAAAAGAGGGGAGGCGGCTCCGAATGACCCTCTATAAATTCGGCAGGGCCGTGGTAAGCGCCTTTTTTCACATTTTTTTCAGGCTGAAAATCGAAGGGAGAGAAAACATCCCCAAAGAGGGGGACAGGTTTGTTATCTGTTCCAATCACAAGGGATATTTGGACCCGCCCCTGATAGGGCTGGCAATGCCCTATGAAATCGGGTATATGGCAAAGGAGGAGCTGTTCAAATTCAAGCCCTTCGCTGCCTTGATACGAAAATTGGGCGCTTTCCCGATAAAACGGGGGGCCTCCGATTTCGGCGCCCTGCGCTCCGCCATAAAAAAGACAAAGGACGGGGGCCATATCGTTATCTTTCCGGAAGGGGGCAGGTCCCATGAGGATCGACTGCGGAAGGGAAAAATGGGAGCCGTGCTGGTGGCGATAAAGGCGGATGCGGATATTCTGCCCATCGGAATCGACGGCACCTACAGGCCTTTTTCCAAACTGACGGTCAAAATAGGCAAGCCCATCAAGCTTGATGAATACCGTGACAGAAAAGTCCCAAACTCCGAAATGCAAGCCCTCACCGAGGGAGTTTTGATGCCCGCCATTTCCGAATTGTCGGCGGTGCCCATGTGATTTCGCCATTTGGATTTGTCGGGGTTCGCAAAATGCGGGGCCTGTTCGGGAAATATATAAAACCCGAAATATATCGGGATGAAACAATAAGATGAAAGCAATATGAAAACGGAAATCAAAATCGCCGAAGGCTCGGGGTTTTGCTTCGGCGTCGACAGAGCCGTGAGAATGGCCTATGATATGGCGGAGTCCGGCATACGGCCCATATACACCTACGGCAAACTGATTCACAATCGGGATGTGACTCGCAACTTGGAAGAGAGAGGCGTCCGCTCCATAGAATCCCCGAAAGAGGCGGAGCCAGGCTCTCTTGTGATTATAAGAGCCCACGGAGTGAAAAAGGCGGATATAGAAGCCTTTGAGGCAAGGTCTGTGGATGTGGCGGATGCCACTTGCCCCTTTGTGAAAAAAATCCACTCCATCGTCAGTCGGGAGTTTTTTGAAAAGAACAGACATATCGTAATAGTGGGAAACAAGGACCACCCGGAAGTCATCGGCATAAACGGCTGGTGCGGAAATTCTGCCTCTATAGTGGGTGACGAAGAGGATTTGAGCGAAATTTTATCAAAACCGAAGGATTTGCCTCTTTCTGTCGTTGCCCAAACCACCATAAGGGAGAATTTATTCAAAAAAGTTGTACAAATTTTGAAAAAACATTTTACAAGTGTGGATTTTTTTGATACAATATGTAATGCGACCTCGGAGAGGCAGAAGGCTGCGGCGGAGCTTGCGAAAGATTCCGACGTGATGATTGTCATCGGGGGACGGGACAGTTCGAACACCAAAAGGCTGTTTGAGGTGTGTCGGGAGATACAGCCCGACACGGTTTTGGTTGAGAATGCCTCGGAATTGAGAGAGAAAAAAAATAAACATAAACAAAATATATCAAAAAATTTAATCAAAGTCGGTATTACCGCCGGGGCATCCACTCCCGAGTCGGTAATCAAGGAGGTCTATTTAACCATGGCGGAAAATGAAATGAATTTTGCGGAAGCAGTGGAAGAGACACTGAAGCCCTTAAAATCCGGAGAGGTTGTCAAGGGCGTGGTAATCGGTATCACCCCCACAGAGGTACAGGTTGATATCGGAAGCAAATACGACGGTGTTATCCCGCTGGATGAGTTGACGACGGATGCGGGAGCGGTCCCTTCCGATTTGGTCAAAATCGGTGAAGAAGTTGATGTCTACATCGTTCATGTGAGCGACAGAGACGGAGTTGTCACCTTGTCTAAGAAGAAGATTGACGCAGTTAAGGGATTGCAAGAGCTGAAAGACGCATTCGACAACGGAGAAATCCTGACAGGCAGAGTTGTGGAACTGGTTCGGGGCGGCGTAGTCACCATAGCCAACGGTGTGCGCGTATTTATTCCCGCGTCGGAGTGTGCAATCAACTATCTTTCGGATTTGGGCGTGCTGCTCAACACGGAGCAGAGGTTCAGAATCATCAAGATGGATACGGACAGGAGAGGCAGACAGAGAGTTGTCGGCTCCATAAAATCCGTTGCTAAGGAAGAAGCAGACAAAGCCGCAGAAGAGTTCTGGGCAAATGCCGAAGTGGGCAAGAAGTACACCGGTACCGTCAAGTCCCTCACATCTTTCGGCGCATTTGTGGATTTGGGCGGCGTTGACGGTCTGATTCATATATCCGAACTTTCCCCCGTCCGCATCGCACATCCTTCCGAGGTTGTGTCGGTGGGCGATGAGATAGAAGTTTATATCAAAGAGCTCAACAAGGCCAAGAACAGAATTTCCCTTGTGAAAGAGCTCAAAGAGCAGAAGGCTGCTCAGTTCTGGGAGAAGGCGGAGGTTGGCCAAACCTATACCGGTATCGTTAAATCCATAACACCTTTCGGCGCTTTTGTCGATATCGGCGGCGTTGACGGTTTGGTTCACATATCCGAGCTTTCCTGGAACAGAATCAAGCATCCTTCCGAAGTCGTATCCGTGGGCCAGGAGCTTGAGGTCTATATCAAAGCTCTCGACAAAGAAAAGGACAAAGTGTCCCTGGGATACAAAAAGGAAGAGGACAGCCCCTGGGTTAAGGCTGTCAAAGACCTTAAGGTGGGCGACAACATCAAGGCCAAGATTGTCAGAATCCTGCCCTTTGGCGCCTTTGCGGAAGTTGCCGAGTATGTTGACGGTTTGATTCACATCTCACAGATTTCCAACGAGAGAATCAACAAGCCCTCCGATGTTTTGGCTATCGGCGATGTGGTGGATTGCAAAATCATCGAAATCAACAACAACACCAAGCAAATCGGTCTCTCCATGAAGGCATTGATGAAGAACGACGCTCCCGCCTCGGACGGCGAAGGAGAAGAGGCTCTGCCCAATTCATACATAGAAGATGCCACATTCACCTTTGGTGACATTTTGGATTCCGAGGACCTCTCCGAGGCTTTGACCGAAGAGACTCCCGCCGAGGAGGCTGCTCCCGAGGAAGTTGCCGAAGAGGCTCCCGTCGAGGAGGCTCCCGCCGAGGAAGCTGCTCCCGAGGAGACTGCCGAAGAAGCAGCGGTTGAAGAGGCTCCCGCCGAGGAGAT
>CAZTYF010000018.1:38855-39329 GCA_964617455.1 uncultured Oscillospiraceae bacterium
TGCTCCCGAGGAAGCTGTCGAAGAGGCTCCCGCCGAGGAGATTGCTCCCGAGGAAGCTGTCGAAGAGGCTCCCGCCGAGGAGATTGCTCCCGAGGAATAAAAAAATGCGAACTTTGGGGCGGACATTCTTTGTCTGCCCCTTTTAGTATGACGGGCATAGCCCCATTCCGTGGCAAAGGCCCCAAAGCCGCCTCTGCCGAATTGAGCCGCAAGGGCACACCGAGTTTTTTGGACAGGCAATCCAAACATTTAACGGTCCGAAATAATGTCCTTGTGAGCCGTTCCGGCAGTTTGTCGACAAGATGTCGACAAGATGTCAACAGGATGTCGACAAGATGTCGACAAGTTGTCAACAGGATGTCGACAAGTTGTCAACACAGTATAGTATAGTATAGTATAGTATAGTATAGGTAAGTATGGTATAGGTGAGTCAAGTAAAGAGAAGAGAGAGGTTAGTGTAGAACAATCAAAGAA
>CAZTYF010000019.1:0-32262 GCA_964617455.1 uncultured Oscillospiraceae bacterium
CGGGGGGTATACACCAAAAGTTCCACCAGAGTAGATAATAAGAGTAAATAAAGAGAGTATAATACTATACGGAGGATTTTAGAGTTGCAGAGCCACTCCCATCTTGTAACCAAAATTTAACTTGTCATTGTCCGGATAATGCTGTATAATGACCATAGCGACATTTGTGTCGTTAGCCTGAGGCTTTCTCAAGCGGGGGAGTATTTCGGCGCAAATAAAATGCGACGTTCTAAAAGGCTCATTTGGGGCTCCCAAAAAGCGCCAACGAAGTGCACTTTTTGGGAAAAGGAGGAAACCCGAAGCAGGCGCAGCTTTTGCCCATCAGGGAAAAACAAGCAGGCGTAGGGATTTCCGACGTGTGGTTGCTGCTTCACCTCTGTTAAGCACGTTATTCGTGCTTATGATAATTTAAAGGAGGTGTTGCGTATGAAGAATTTTAACTTGAAATTTTTCATTGCACTTGTAGTATTTATCATCATACTTTTGATAAATCCTTTAAAAGTGTATTAAAAATAACAACCGCCTTTAAAGTTTTGCACGCTTTGGCGGTTGTTATTTAAATAACTAACCGAAGCAGCAAACCGTTCTACGTTCCGCCACTCCCCTTTTATACTTAGATTATACTACTTATCCCTCTTTTTGTCAAGGGGGATTTTTTGGATTTTGGGAGATAGGCGGTGGGCGCCTATTAGGAGCTATGTCGACAAGATGTCGACACAGTATAGTATAGGTGAGTATAGTATAGGTGTGGCAAGTAAAGAAAAGAGAGAGGTTAGTGATTCTCTCTCTTATTCTTTTATTTATTATATTATCTATTCTATAGGACATTTCCGTCCCCTATTGGAGGACGGTTTTGTCCCCCATTGGAGGACGATTTTGTCCACCATTGGAGGAAAATTCTGTCCTCCATAGCGAAAAATAAAAAGATGGCACGCACAGGCACGAATTGTTTGTTATAATAGGGTTAGAAATCGGTGATAGGGTGTTTGTTATGGATGTAATTCGTAGGATGATGGAGGTTTTGGGGTTACAGGCCGAATTCGGTCTTCAGGGTTTCCTCCAAGGTGCCGTCTTTTATGTGCTTCAGGGTGTCGCATTTGCGGATGTGGTTGTTTTTTGTCAAGCTCTCGTCGGCGAAGCCGAGGATGTAGCGGCGGCAGATTCTGTAGATTATCTCCGTGGGGGCGCAGCCGTACACCTGTTTTGCAAAGATGTGGGAAAGCCTCTGTTTGTCGTCGGGGTACAGGGCCTTCAGCTTCTTGCTTTGGTACAGGCGCTTTACTATTTCGGCTATGTACATTCCCGATTTCATATAGAGGTCCGCAAAGGTGGCGTTGGGGTCGTCGAAACAGCCGGGGTTTTCCTTCTCCAACATATCCACCATTTGGATGACCACTTTTTTGGGGGTGAAGATTTGATTGGTTCGCTGGGGAGGGATATAGTCAAAGATGTCCCCTTTGTTGCCGGGCTCGAAATAGTCGGCAAGTTCTGTGCGCTTTGCCATGAACTCCTGCACGGCGTCATTGAAGACGACCTCGTCGAAAAGGTGGCCGTCAAAATGCTTGGTCTCACCGTTTTCCGCCACATAGTCTCCTCCGTCCCGCAGCATACGGAATTGGCTCAGGGACACGCCTTGGCCGTTTTGGGGATTGACGGTGACTTCCCAAAATACCTCCTCGGGCACAAGGGAATCGAAATTCGCAAGGGTGGTGTTCTCGTCGCCGTAGGCCATAAGGAAGGCGGGAATTGTGCGGGAGAAGCCTCGCAGGTGGTCGCGGACGTTTTGCTCGATGGATTTCTTCTCCTCCATCAGCTTTTCGGTCTCCACGGTTTCCACAATGGCCTGTGCGGCTTTTTCCATGGTCTCTTCGCTGCGGAGTTTTTCTCTTATCCTGTTCACCATCTCTTCATAGCCTTGGGCTCTTCGGGCCTCAAATTTCTCTTCGAGCTTGGTGATTTCGGTGAGGGATGCTCCCGACTCTTGGGCCTCCTTGATTTTGTCCCTGTGCTCCTTCTCAAGGCGGTTGTCGCGAACGGTGAAGTCCCCGTATTCTCTGTCAACCACCGCGTCCGTGGTCCGGCGAATCTTGTGACGAAGGCGGGTTTGCGTGTTCTTGCCGAACTCCTTGCCGTATCGGTCTTTGGCGGTGTCCAAAAAGGTGTCTGCCATGGGCGCTCCCAAAGTCTCCCGAAGGTTTTTCAGCTCCTTCTTTTTGGAGTCGGGCCTTGAATCGGCGCCCTGTTTGACTTCCTCCGCGGCCTCGTCCAGCTTGTCTTTCACCTGGCCGTAGATCTTATCCCCAAAGATATCCTTGGCGGTGCCGATGACTTTCTCTTTCGGGATTTCCACCTCTCCGTCCTCGTTCAGGTTCAGCTTGTCCGCCGTGGTTTCGTCCACCGGGGCGGGGGTGAGGATTTTCGGCTCCTCAATGGCCTGCATATTGTTGATTAAGTCGATAATCTCCTTGGGGGCCCCGAAAATGCCGCTTATATTGGCGAACAGGAAATTGGACATAAAGCCCCGCTCCACAACCTGTTTGGCGTGGATATGGCGGGGGATGGTCAAAACCTTCTCGGCGTCCAGCTCAATCATGGTCCCTTCGTCGTCCTCGCCGTATACCGGGAAGAAGTTCAAGAGCTCCCTCACATGCCTTTTGCGGCTGTCGAAATCTCCCTTATCTCCGGAGGTTTCGGGGATTAGGTCATTGGCGAACTTCTCGAAAATGTTGAGGGTTCTGGCCGGGTCGAAATCGAACACATAGGCGTTTTGCTTTCTGAAGGAGTCTCCGTTTTTGTCCGTGAACAGGCAGGGGTTTTGGGCCCGAAAGGCCGCCTGCATATAGAGGGAGGGGCTCTCCAAATTGCAGAGCATAAGCACCGCGGTCCACTCCGGTATGGTCACTCCCGTGGTGAGCTGGCCCACAGACAGGGTGATGGTTTTGTCATATTCGGCGATTGCATGGGTGACCTTGTCAAAGGATTTCTCATTGTCGTCGTCCTCATCCAGCCTGCCGTCTCCCGCCGCCAAGATGATCTTATAATCCTTGAAAATCGGATGGAGCCTCAGCTTTTTCGCCAAGGCTTTGGCGCTTGCCACACGGCTGAGAATCCAGAAGGTGTGCTTGAGCTCCTCCCGCAGCTCCGGAGTGGAAAAGGGGAATTTTTCTTGGTAGGTCAGGGCATCAAGGAACTTGTCCACATCGGTGTCGTGGATGAACTTTCCGGAATCGGAGGTTCTGAAAAACTCGTTCAAATCAAAGGCATATTCCTCGATATCGTTTTCCGCCAGCTCAATGCCTTTTCTCACCTTATCCCGAACAATGTCGGACATTTTGTAGGTATAAAGGGAGAGGCGGGGCAGATTGGCATAGGGGTTCTCGATTTCGCTTGATGAATCCCAATCCCGCTTCTTCTGCTGCTCGTCCGCATAGGTCCAGTTGAAAATGGCGCTCTCCGGGAATTTCTCGTTGGCCAAGGCTTTGAAAGGGGTGCCCGACAGGTGCAGGGTCCACTTGCGGCGAATTTGATTGAAGGCGGTGTCCGTCCTGTAGGTATCCACTCCCTCGTGGGCCTCGTCCACAATGAGCACATCCCAAGTCAGGCCATTGTCGGAGCTGATTTCCGAGAGCTTTTCATATTGGCCTCCGAAATAGATTGAACCTTTCAAATCCTGAAGGCTCACGAATTCGATGCAGCCCTTTATATTTTCGTCAAGCATTTCCGTATATTCACGGCGGCTGCGGACATATTTTCGGCTTTTGATGCCCTCCACGTTGCTCACAAAGATATACCCGGATTTGGGTCCGAAAAAGGTCTCATAGTCCTCATACCAGGAATTGGCAATGGCGGGGCGGTTTGTCACAATCAGGATATTTCGGGCCCCCAATTTCATACAGAGGTCATAGGCGGAGAGGGTCTTTCCGAATCGGGGCTTTGCGTTCCACAAAAACTCCCCGTTTTCCCGGCCTTTGAAATAGTCCGCGGTTTTCTCCACCGCCTCCTTTTGCTCGTCTCGGAGCACATAGGGGATTGAGGCATCGGCATCCTCCTCGGATACGGTGCCGTGGTTTTGGGTAAAATCGATGAAATCATTTCGGGCGGCTCCCGGCTCAATGAAAAACCACTCGGTCTTGTCCTCGCGGGATACGCCCAGTTTTTTCAAATAGGCGTGAAAGTCCTTGTCGGTGAATGTGCCGTAGGGCTCCGTCATAAAAGCCGCCCGCATGGCCCAATGGGTTTTGTGGGCCACTCCCACCGTGTGGGTCTGCTCCCTTATGCGGGTTTCCACATCCCGCTCCGTGAACCCGATTTTGGTCCATCCCTCATGGGCAGGCACTCCGGGTGTGGTGTAGGCATAACACTGAGGAACAACCTTGGAGGATGTTTTTATATTAATCGCCGGCATTATATTGCATCTCCTTTGAAATTTTTCATAACAAGATCCCTCACGGGGGATGTAGGGGGTGTCCCCCTACGCGGATGTCCCCCCGGAGGGGGGACAAACCGCAGGGTGGGTGGCGGGAATCACTCCATCTCTTTCACATGGGTTTCGATGAATCGGATTTCCTCATCGTCCAATCCGTATTTCTCATAAAGCTGCGAATCAATCTCCCCAACGGACTTTGACCAGTCAATATCCGAGGAGGCAGTGAAATCCTGAAGGGGAACGTATTTCCATTTTTCCGGAGGAATATCCTGTGTCACCTTCAAAACTCCAAGCATAGTGCGTGCGAATTTTGATTTTATATATTTCAAACACGCTTCGGCTTCGGCTTGTGAATCAAAACAACCGATTGACAAAAAACTTTCGGTATGACCGGCAGCGGGCTGTCCGGTAACGGGTGCTGTAAGCGTTTCTCCTAAGGCACCCGATCCGGTTGCTTTTGGCACAAAGACTTTATATTTATCCAAATTTATAACATCGTTTACAAAGTCTCTCCTAACAAATCTGTAAGCTCTTTTTCCGGAAAATCTTCCGAAAATTTTAATATAATCATACCCGTCATTTGGTTTATCTTCGGTGAATATTTCAGGCAATTTATCAAAGGCGTTAGATTTCAAATCATAGTCGTGCCCTTTGCTTAATCTTCCAAGCAATTCCGGATATTCATCATATAGTTTCTTTGTGAAATGATAAGCGAAACTTGTTATAACAATCTTAGAAAAACTTTCAAAATCGTCACGATTGATAACTTTTGGGAGAACTGTATTAATTTCGGGAAAGGGCGTAAAAATGCCGATGGGTCCAAAATCTTTATCAGCATCCCTATATGTTATCGCAACGCCGCCCTTTATGTCAGTATTGGGAAAAACATTGGCACTGTTTTGCTCATGCCAAACCACTTTCATATGGGGATCTTCCAGCTTCCTTTGGTTCCAGTCTTTTGGGGTGCTGCCCGCATCGGACAAAAACCTTGCCGGTGTAATCAGCATAACTTTATCACTTAATGAATATGACGCATCCATAAAGTAATGATAAATTGAATTTTTACCTGTTGATGTTCCCTCATATTCCTCCTGATAAGGCGGATTCCCTATTATATAATTAAAAAGTTTCTCTCCCATAAAACATTCCTCCGAATTATGAATTTATATATACGCGGCCGGGCTTTTGCCTGTCCGATGAATTTTCTCATAGGCTGCAGATTGTTGACTATGTGATTATGTATTAATATCCCAAACGCTTTTCTTTTCTTGCAACTTATTAAACACCAAAACGGTTCCTTCCAAGGAATCGGAGTCCTTTTTCCAAGCTTTTATTACGCATTCTTTGGGGCCTTTATCCTCCGGAATACTGAAAATTTCTCCTTCCGGAAGTTTATCAAGACCTTTCAAAGGGTCTTCTTTCGGCGGCTCGGTGCCGGGGGTTTTTCCGGTCAAACCATCCATTTGCCATATATTCCAAGTGATTATCTTGATAATGTCCTCAATATCCTCAATATCCTCGCATTCATCGGGCGTGAGCTTCTTTTGGAATTTCTCCTCCATGTAATCCACGTAGTATTCCGCATAGGTCATCAGCAGGTTTATCCTTGCAATCAGCAGGCTGTCCCCTTGGTATTCATAGCCGTAGGTGGCCCTAAAAGCCCGTTTTGCCCATATTTTCCACCGGGCCTCATCGTTTTGAGATATCTCGCTTACCGCCCGCAGTTTTCTGTCAAGAACGCCGACTCTTTTTTCGATGGGGATGGGCTCTCCGGTGGCCGCATCATAGCGGCTCACCAAAAAGGGTGCCTCTCCGCAGGTGATTTCAAGATATCGGGTGTCTATGTAGTTTTCGAGAGCCTTTTCTCTTTCGGCTCCGCTGAAGGAGTTGATTTTTTCGATTTCTCCGGCGTCGATATAGTCGGTCATTTTTTTCACAATTTCAAAAGGGGTGAAGACCTCGGCGTGGGTCTTGGTCCGCTCGGATTGCTCCGCCGCCGCCTTGTCGGCCCGGCTTTTGAGAGCAAAACCCGGCTTTGTGAGCATTTTCGCCGTGATTTCATCCTCCCGACCGTAACCATCTCCCAATCGGGCATAGTTATCCGTGGCCCAGATGATTTCTTTTTCCGTTGTTCTATCCGTGAGAATCAAATCAAGCAGGCCGTTTTCATTAAGCTTTTCAATGATATCCCGCACCGTCATAGCCGTCTCCAATCCGGGGCAATTTCCCTCGGCCCCGCCGATTTTTCAAAAATTCCGCAATCCCGCAAAATCTCCGAATCTTCCGCGGCCCGAACCCCTCTCCGCAAATGAATTACACAGCCTAACTATAGCACAAAAGTCCCGCTTTTGTCAAGCCCGGAGGCGGGTGAGTCCGAGGCTGCCGCGCAGGGTTTCGGCCCATGGGCGGCACGGTCGAAAACACAAAAAAACAGCCTCGGGAGCCTTAGAACATAAATTTGACAAGGGCCAAAATCAGCAGGTGAGCGGGATAGAATATATAAAAGAAATACCCGCTTGTTCGGCCGAGACTGCCGTCATAGAGAGAAATCAAGGGGAGAGCCAAAAGGGCGAACAGAGGAATCACGGCGGCCGCACCTAAGCCCGTGATAACTTGAACGGCAAACCGTAGCAGGACGGTCAGCCCGAAAGCCAAAAAGGCTTTCCCTCTATTTTGAAAAACACCGAAAATAAGGATCCACAGGACGCCGATGAAAGGGTAGTCGCAGCAAAATGTGGACAAAATCAATGCCCCGATTATGGCAATCTTGAGACCGGGATTGAGATTTTTCCGACGCCAAATCCAAAGGGCGGCCAATCCCGCCGCCAAAGTGAACAGAACATTCAACCGAAAGAGGGCGGCCAATATTTCCCCGGTTGAGGAATCGGGGCCGTCCAAACGGAACAGGGCAAAGGGAATCTGAGAGAGAAACCCAAAAACCAAGAGGCGCATCAGGTATTTCCCGAAGTTTTTGGTATGAGATAAGCCTTCCGCAATAAAGAAGCACATAATCGGCATGGTAATTCGGCCGATTATGTCAAAGCAGGTTATGAGGGCTCGGCTCGGATTGCCCTCGGGCAGCGCCGCCTCAAGGACATAGGCAAAGTGCCCCAAAAACATGGCCGCCGCAGCGATTATCTTCAGTTGGAAGGAATTCAGCTTTTGACTTTTAGGGCCCTCTCCGAACATGGTCTGTTCTCCCGAATCTTTTCAAATTCAAAAGGCCCCCCGGATTCGGAGCCTTTGGTTTATATAATCTTAAACAATTCGCTTTGAGTTCACATATTCCCGCCAGTCCAGGTCGCCCCGTTCTATGCCCATAATGAGCAATTCCGCCGTGGCTATGTTGGTGGCGAGAGGAACATTGTGAACATCACACAGTCTGTACAGCGAGTCGATGTTGGGTTCATATTTCTGCTGGGTGAGGGGATCGCGGAAAAACAAAACGGCGTCAATCTCGTTATAGGCGATTCGCGCTCCGATTTGCTGGTCGCCGCCGTCCGCTCCCGGCAAAAAGCACTTTATGGGAAGCCCCGTGGCTTCGGACACCAATGCTCCGGTTGTCCCCGTAGCGCATATGTTATGTTTCTTTAAGATTGCACTGTACGATATACAGAAATCAACCATCAAATCCTTCTTTTTGTCGTGCGCAATAAGCGCTATGTTCATTTCCTTCGCCTCCTTTGTCCTCATAGATCGATACAACTGTCTCAAGGTTTAACTGCCTGCTATGATTGTACATATTAAGTTTTAATATGGCTACCACAACCAATCAAATGGGGAGAAACAATCTCCAAACAAAAAAACTATACCACAATTCCCACGGAATGTAAAGTAAATTTTTTAAAAATCCCGTAAATATTTCAAAAAACCCTCAAAAACCTCAAAAATTTCAAAATATGATAATTAATTTGTAGGGATTACAGGATTATTGGTCAGTCGACTTCCCTATCATCGGAAGTCCCCGCATCGCCCGCCGGTTCGCCGTGATAGAGTTCCATATATTTTTCGAACATATCTCTGCCTATTTGGGCCGCAAAGGAGCTTTTGGCTCCGTGCTCGATGACAACGGCCACCACAATCTCCGGATTGTCATAGGGGGCAAAGCCGGTGAAAAGCACATTGTCGGCTCCGTCGGGGACCTCTGCGGTTCCCGTTTTTCCGCCCACCTCCAGAGAAAAATCGTCGAAAACCGAGGCGGCGGTGCCGTCCGCCACCACCCTGCGCATTCCGTCTTTCACGGCATTGAAAGTGGAATCGCTTATGGGATTGTCGGAGAGGATTTCCGGCTCGTTTTTCATGGTTGCCTCTCCCGTATCATAGTCCACGGTCTGCTTGACCAAGTGCAGACGATATCTCTTGCCCTTGTTGAGCATGGTGCTGATATAGCTTGCGATTTGTGCGGGGGTGAATAAGTTATCCGACTGGCCGATGGCGGTTTGGAGCACATCGCCCGGATGCCACTCTTCCCCCGCGGCCTCCCGCTCTCCGGGTCCGGAAACGGTGCCGCTGCTTTCGGAAAGCTCGATGCCGGTGGGCTCTCCCAAACCGAATTTCTCACAGTATTCGTCGATTGTGTCGATGCCCATCCTTCTGCCTATGTCATAGAAGAAGTAGTTACAGGATACGCCGATGGCCTCGGACACATTGATGGTGCCATGTGTGGCTCCGCTTGAGGAATAAGCCAAGCAGGTGGGTTGATAGTCGGAATAGTAGGTATAAATTCCTCGGTCCGTTATGTAGGTATCGGGGTTTATCAGTCCGCTTTCCAAGCCTGCTATGGAAGTCAAAATTTTGAAGGTTGAACCGGGGGCATAGGTTCCGTTAAGGACCCGATTGAAGAGAGGGTTGGACTCTTTTTTCAAAAGCCTGTCATAATCCTCCGTGAATGTTTCGGGATTGTAATTCGGGTATGAGGCCAGGGCAAGGATTTCCCCGTTTCTCGGGTCAACGGCAATGGCCGCTCCCGCACCGTCGGAGCCCACCGCCTCGGCGATATGGGTTTTGAGGGAATTCTCGACGGACTCTTGGAGATTGGCGTCGATGGTCAGCTCGGCATAGTTCCCGGAGTGAGGCTTTTCGGAGGCCACCTCATCATCATACCTGCCGTCGCTTCCCAAACGGACGCTGCGGTATCCGTCTTTTCCCTTCAGATAGGGCTCAAGGACAGCTTCCAGGCCGTCCTTTCCGATTATGTCATTCACGCCGTAGCCCTTGTCTTTGAGTTTTTCGTATTCCTCGGCATATATCACTCCCGTTCGGCCCAATATGTGAGACGCCATATTTCCCTTGGCATAGGTTCTGACCGTGTCCGTGACAATGTCCGCAAAACCTTGGGAAGCATAGGTTTCCTCGATTTTTTGCATAACAATGGGGCTCACGTTTGTGGCCATGATAATCGGGTTCAGGCGGCCGAAGTTTCTTTGTTCCATTTCATATCGAACGGCGCATATATCAAGGGCCGTTGCCGCATCATAGGCAGCGGATATGCCGTATTTTTCTTCAAAGTATGCCACAATCTCCCGAAGGGTGGAGAAGTTATTAACTCCGTTTTCCGATTCCCAGTCCGCAATCTTTTGGAGATATTTTTCGCTCTCGCTGTCTGTACCGTCGAAATTATACTCCGGAGAATCAAGCTCCTCGTTATATACGATGGGGAAGGCCGAAGCCAATTCTCCCCCGTTTTCTCTCAGGAGAGTCGTAATGTCCCCCAAGTTTCGGTTCAATTCTTCATCGGAAATGTCGGTTTTGAAAATTTGGATACTGTAGCCGGGCTTGTTTTCCACAATGGGAATTCCGTTTCTGTCCAATATTTCGCCTCTCGGCGCCTTGCTGATATAAGTTCTGACAGAACTGCCGTCCGCAACCGTCCTGTACTCATCGCCGTTTACCACCTGAAGGTTATAAAGCTGTATTGCGCACACAAGAGCAAGGCAGACAGCAATTCCGCCCAATATAAAAGCCCTGATTGTTTTTTTGTTAAATTCCATATCTATCACCGAAACGAGTTAAGGGTTTGTATTTTGAATAAATTGAGGGTGCGGCCCACACACCAAAGCACGGGCACGATCAAAATGCCGTTCATGAGCGCCTCAATCAGGACGGTTCTCAAACCGTAGAGGATGGGGACATCGATTTGAAGGCCTATCACGCAGGGAACCAAATATATAAGTTCCGCAGCTGCGGTGACTGCGGCGCCGATTATCATAAAAACATAAAAGGGAGGGGCCGTGTAGTATTTGCCGCCGATTATGCCGCAGACATAGCCTATTACGGCAAAAGAGAGCATATTCGTGCCCACGGCGCGGCCGATGAGAATGTCATATACAAGGCCGAAAACCATACCGCAGACCATGCCCTGAATGTTTCCGCACAGCAACGCAATGGCGGCAACTATCAAAACAAACAGCTCGGGGTGAACGCCCAAAACGGATATATAATTGAATATCATCGATTGGAGAATTACGGCAACGATCAGCCATGCTCCGTGATGTAAGAACTTCATATTTTAAGGCTCCCTTGTAATTCGGTTTCCCGGCCTCAGTCGTACAATCCCTCGTCGCTGTTTTCGTCGGCATTTTCGGAATCGTCAACTTGAGCCTCGCTGCTGCTGTCCGCCTCCTCCGAGGAATAATCCTCATCGGAGCTGTCTTCTTCCGAATAATTTTCCGAGGAGACATCTCTGTCGGGCACACTTTCGTCGGAATCCCCCTCCGAAGACTCGTTTTCCTCTTGAATCCGTTCCGCCTCGGCTCTGTCAAGTTCCTCTTGCTCTTCCTCGGCCTTTTTTCGAGCTTCACTCATATTGGCATTTTCCTCGTCAAGGACAATATCCATACTGTTGGTTATGATGAAGACATCCCGCAGGTTTTTTATATCGAAGCAGAGGTCAACGGTGGCTGCCTTGGTCATTGTGACCGAATCCTCGGTGATTTCCGCAACTTTGCCCAGCCGAAATCCTGCCGGGAATATACCGCCCAATCCTGTGGTTGTGATATAGTCTCCCACCTGAATGTCGGCGGCTCTTGACATATTGGAGATGCGAAATTGCTGCTTTTCCCGCAGCTCCGCATCACCTTCGGCAATGACCAAATCCCGAGACCGCTCCACCATAACACCTGCGGAAAAGCCCGGGTCCAGGGCGGTCATCACACTTGCCCAGTTATTTCCCACATCAACCACTTTGCCTATCAAAAAGCCGTCTTCCGACACGACGATATTGTCCTTTGAAATTCCGCTGTTCTTGCCCTTGTCGACGGTAAAGCCCGAAAACCAAACGGATGGCTCGTCCGCCGCCACAGAGGCTGCCGTCATGGCAAGGTCGGGATTGTCCTGCCTGAGTTCAAGCATACGCTTTAGGCGGTCGTTTTCACTGGCCAAGTCTTCGCTTTCGCCGAGTTTTTTCTCCATATCGCCGTTGGCGCTCTCCAATTCTCCGACCCGATTTCTGAGCTCTTTCAAGAGACCCAAACTGTGGGTCACGTCATAGACGTTGTTGCCGATATTTCTCAGGAATTTTTGGACGGGGCTTATGGCAGTCATGGAAACATTCTCAAGAGCCGGGGTGCCGTCATAGATCCCAAACACCGCAATAACGCCGATGATGAGTATGGCGCAAATTCCGATTATGAATTTTGTCTTATGCTTGTTTATAAATTTCAACCGAATCTTCTCCTTTGAAGGTTGTCCGCGCTTTGCGGGGCCGAATCACCCGAAAAGCTCAATAGGTTTTCCTTCCTTTGCCGGCCAGCAGTCCCGAACGGAGCAGATTTTTGTCGCCCAGGGCCATGGCAGCGCCTTTTGCTGCGGAACATATGGGGTCCTCGGACATATAAACCCTTATGCCGGTGGTTGTCTGTATGAGTTTTCCCAAGCCCCTCAGGGCCGAGCCGCCGCCGGTCATTATGACGCCCGTCTCAATCAAATCCGCGGAAAGCTCGGGCGGTGTCTCCTCCAGGACGGCACGGATGGTTTCCGCAATCCCGGTTATGCTTTCCCTTATCGCACCGTTCAGCTCATTTGAACTTATGGCAACGGTCTTGGAGGCTCCGCTGTACATATCCGTGCCCTTGACGGTCACAATTTCACTGCTTGCGGCAGGCAGGGCATTGGCCAGTCGAAGCTTTATCTCTTCGGCGGCGCTTTGGGCAATTTCCGTGTTATACCGCTTTTTTATCATTTGAATTATATCGTTGTTTATGGCATCCCCCGCCACTTTGACGGATTTTGAAACCACGATTCCCCCCAAAGACACGGAAGCCGCTTCAGTCGTGCCTGCTCCTATGTCAGCCACAACATAGCCCTTGGGCTCGCTTATGTCAATACCCGAACCGATGGCTCCCGCAAGGGGGGATTCTATCAAATACACATCCTTGACACCGGCGGATATGGCCACCTCTTCAACAGCATGACGTTCCACATCACCGATGCCGCCGGGCACACATACCGCCGCCCTGATTTTCGAAAAGGGACTGTTAAGGCCCGCCGAAAGCAGGCATCTGAGCAGCTCCACCGCCGCGTCGAAATTGGTTATCACGCCATATTTCACGGGTTCGACTATTGTCACATCCTCGCCCGAGTTTTTTGACATTTCAAGAGCTTTTTCCCCAACGGCGACAGCCTCTCCCGCAGGATTCAGCGCAACCACTGTGGGCTCTTTGGCGATAACGGCGTTTTCCTTTCTGCTGTATATTCGGGAACCGGCGGTTCCCATGTCTATTCCCAAATCAATTGCCATAATAACCTCCGATTATACAATCGCAAATGCGCGGTTTTTTTTTATATGAGGGTCCGAATTCCGAATTCATCTCTCAGAATGGAACAAAGCCGTCCCACGGGCAGGCCCACCACATTGAAATAGTCGCCGTCTATGCTCTCAACCAGCAGAGAGCCGTATTTTTGTATGCCATAGGCTCCTGCCTTGTCCATAGGCTCTCCGGTGTCCACATACCTTTCGATCTGCCCGTCCGTCAGTTCATAGAACTTCACATCGGTCTTGACCCTGTCGCATACGATTTTCTCTCCGTCCGTTACGGTAATTCCCGTATAGACCCGATGGGTTCTGCCGGAGAGTTTTTTGAGCATCTCTATGGCATTGTCCCTGTCTTTGGGTTTTCCCAAAACCTCATCGTCAACGGCAACCACCGTGTCGGCGCCGATGACCACAGCCGGGTCTCTCTCCCTTTCCGATATCCAAAGAGCCTTTTCTTTCGACAGCCGCATTACCATATCCGCAGGATGCTCTCCGGGGATGATATGCTCTTCGCAGGACGCCGCCTTTGCTTCGCATGCTATTTTCAGATTTTTTATCAGCTCCCGCCGCCGAGGCGAGGCGGAGGCAAGGATTACCTTCGGCTCACTCGATGCCCGAGCCGTTACCGATTTTCTTTTATCATTCAATATCCGATTCAGTCCTTTTTATTTCCTGCCTTTTCGGTTATGGCCCCCTTGTTAAAGTGGAACCTTGTGAATTCCTTGGGCCGATAGTCCCCGCCAAAGCAAGCGCTCAATACTCTTGAAACCTCGTCTTCATCTTCCACCGTAAAGCTCAAATTCAAAAGAGCCGCACCTTTTTTCTCTATTTCTTCCGTCTTGTCGCACATAAATGTGGGGCAGCTGTTGAGTATAACCGAGCGGCAGCTTTTTCCGTCCCGCAAAATCGGGAACTTTTTCCCGAGGCGGTCAACCAAATAATATACTTCATCCTTGCAAGGGCAAAGACCCAAATTGTCTCCGATGCAATTTTCGGTTATCATTAAAGGCTGATAGCCGTATATTCCGATCTCCGAGGGAATCTTTGATGCGATTTCCCCCATTTGGGATATATTAAGCTCCGGTGAGAGAAATGCCGTCCTAAGCCCCAAGGACTTAATCAAAACTTCCGCCGACAAAGCGTTTGTTATATTCAGCCTGAATCCCCCAAAAACCTCAAACTCGGTTTGCCACTCAAACGCCGATATATTTTCCGCTCTGACTTTTGAAAATCCCATGCCTCCCAGTTTCCTCAGCCGAGATTTCGAATCTTCATATTCGCCCGGGTGCATAACATTGCGGGGCAATATGATTATCCTGTCCTTTTCCCGCAAGTACAGCTCCGACTTTTCCCAAAGCTCATCTATGGGAACGCCAATGTATCGAACACTGTTTCCGAACTCTTTTTCAAACTCAAGAATAGCTCGGAATTGCCCGTAGTTGCTCACATCGGCGGTAAAGCCGCACTTTTTCGGCGGCAAAGGCAGATGTGATCTTAAAGATGCGGGCACGGGTTTATTTTTATGCTCCCGGCCGTACCTTTCAAGGATTTGAATCCGAACGGCCTCAAGGGCTCTGCGACGCAAATCGTTTATCACGGACAAAGGGACAAAGCCCTTATTGTCGCTGTGAATAACTATATCCTCAAATTCAAAAATGCTTCCGCCGGTTTTTGAAAGCTGTTTTTTCACCGTGTCCGAAGTCGTAGGCATTGTCTTGGCGAATCCGACCTTTTCGGGCCCCGTATCCGTGACTGTTTCGTCTCCGCCTTCGGTTTTGACCTTGAGGCGCATGGGACGGCCCTCATAAAAATCAACCTCCGCCCAAAGAGGAATCTTAAAACGTCTATCCCTCTCTTCCATATCCTTTAAAATGCCTTTTTCCGTGGCACGGCTGCTTTCGGCATAGGGATTTTCGGATCTGTCAAAGGCGAACATACTTTTGCCTTTTTCCCCGTCGAAATACCCGCAAGTGAGACCTCCCCTGCAAAATATGCGGCTCAGGCATTCCGCCTCGGCCTCGGTGGGCTTTCGTCTTTCATCAAGGCAACTGCGGAAAATCCGAGTGACTGCCGCCACATAAGCGGGCCCCTTCATCCTGCCCTCAATTTTGAGGGCCGAGGAGCCGCTTTCGAAGAGTTTGTCAACTCGATTGATAAGAGACATATCCTTGAGGCTGAGAATGTATTTCTCTTTTCCACCCGACCTGTACCTCCGACGGCAAGGCTGGGCACAACTGCCTCGATTGCCGCTTCTTCCGCCCAAGGCACTGCTCATGAGACATTGCCCCGAAAAGGAAACACACATGGCTCCGTGGACGAAGATTTCGGTTTCTATATCGATATTTTTCGAGATATGTTTTATCTCTTCGAAACTCAACTCCCGAGCAAGAACCACGCGGGAAAATCCCAATTCCGCCGCCGCTTGGGCACCTTTCAGGTTATGAACGGTCATTTGAGTGCTGGCGTGGAGCCTGAGACTTAAGTTATACTTCCTCACAAGCTCCGGGACCGACAGATCTTGAACTATAATCCCATCGGCCCCGATGCTGTCCAAAAATTTGAGATAGTCGACAAGCTCGGGGATTTCCCGATCGCCTATGAGGGTGTTGACGGCAACATAAACTTTGACACCCCTGAGATGAGCCATTGACATACACTTTTCCGTTTCGGCTCGGTCAAAATTCGATGCAAAACTTCGAGCACCGAAATTTTTCCCCGCCAGATATATTGCATCGGCCCCCATAGCGAGAGCTGCTCTGAAACACTCAAAATTTCCCGCAGGCGACAGGAGTTCCGGTACATTTTCCTTTGCTGCCGATGTACTCTCCGATTCGGCTGATAAACTCATAGGTGCCAAATCACTCGCCGGGTTTTTTCGGTATTCCCCGACTTATAACGGTGGAACCGTATTTATTTTGCATTTCCTTGAGAGGGACGCTTTCCTGTCTCCGAGGTTGTCTGTAAGCCTGGCGGGGCATTGTCTGTTCACCCGAGGTGACGCTGCTTTGAGGTTGCGAAATCTGCCGCTGCTGGGATTGAATCATCCGCAAATTCTCAAGCTCGGTATCCCTTTTGGCAAGCTCAATCTCAAGTTTGTGCATATCCTCTTTGAGGGTTTCGACTTCCAATTTCTTTTCCTCAAGTTCTGCGCCGCATTCCCGGGCGTCTTCCATATATTCCGTAATCTCTGTTCTCAGATTGTTGAGAGAATCATTGGCTTTAAGCACCTCATCCGCCAAATTCATGGCGGCCATAACCGAAAGCATTGCCGTGCTAAGCTGCCCGTTTGTGTTCTTCACTTCGGAAATTTTTTTATTGACCAAGAGAGCCACCCGCTGAACATATTCCTCGGGCTCATTGCTTACGACAACATATTCCATATTGTTGATTTTAACTTCCATTTTGGTGTTCATATCTCTATTGACTTCTCCCATTACGATTCCTCCCTCCTTAAATATTCAAGTGCTTTAAAAACACCGAATATGGTTTTCCCATCGTTAATCTCATCGTTCATAATCATATCCACTACTCTTGAAATCTTTATATATTCGATATCAAGGAATTCATCCGGGTCAAGATGGGCCTTCCCAGGAATGAGCCCCGTTGCCAAATACAGATGAGTGACCTCATCCGCAAAACCGGGGGAGGGATACATATGTCCCAGATATATAAAGTTTTTCGCCGTGTATCCGGTCTCCTCGCTAAGCTCGCGAATTCCGCAAATTCGATGGTCCTCACCTTTGTCCAATTTCCCGGCAGGCACCTCATATATGGCTTTCTCAATGGGTTTTCTGAATTGCTTGACCATAATTAACTCGTCATTGTCGGTTATTGCCACAATTCCTACACCGCCCGGATGCTCGATAATTTCCCGCTCCGCCAAATTGTCGTCGGGCATTTTCACCATGTCAACCCTCAGGCGGATAATTCGTCCGTTGAATATTTCCTCACGGGAGACGGTGGGTTCATTGTAAATCATATATAATCGCTCCTTTTCCCAAAAAGCAGAAAATTTCAGCTTTCGGAATTAATATCTCCCCAACAATCCTCTGCCGTATATCAATATATTTCAATTCATATCCATAGGATACGGGAAATATTTTAATAGGGTTACATTTATTAAATCACAAATTGCCAAAAAAATCAAGAGATTTTGACGAATATAGACGGGAAGTGTTAAATTTTTTGCTTAAAATATAAATACCAAAAGAATCAGACGAATTAAAGGAACCCGGGTATCGATTTGACTTATATATTTATATAGATTTTTCGATAAGGTATTTCCCGTAAAACATATTGACAAACTTGGTTTTGGCTGATATAATTGCCCTTGACAATTTCAAGAAACCGTATATAATGTCATACAATAGTACTGTGAGAAAATTGGCAGGTGATTTGATGAATTGGGATTTTATCCTGAAGTATCTCCCGTTGTATGAGACTGCGGCTCTGCTTACGGTTAAAATCGGTCTTATCGGAATTGTTCTGGCTGTCGTGATAGGTTTTTTGTGTGCAGCGACGCAATTTTTTAAAGTACCGATACTCAGACGCATCGTTGCCGTATATATCGAAATAAGCCGCAACACCCCGTTGCTAATCCAGTTGTTTTTTATATACTATGCACTGCCCAAGGTGGGACTCGGTATGAGTGCCGAACTGTGCGGAGTTATCGGTTTGGCGTTCTTGGGCGGCAGCTATATGGCAGAAGCTTTCAGGAGCGGCCTGGAATCGGTGGACTCGGTTCAAATGGAAAGTGCTCTCAGCCTCGGTATGGAGAAATCCCAAGGGTTGCGATATGTGGTTCTGCCCCAGGCAATGTCCGTCAGCGTTCCGGCTTTCGTGGCAAACGTCATTTTTTTGCTCAAGGAGACCAGCGTCTTCAGCGCCATAAGCCTTATGGACCTGATGTTCACCGCAAAGGATTTGATCGGCCAATATTATAAAACCACGGAAAGTCTTTTCCTTTTGGTTGTGTTCTATTTGATTATTCTTTTGCCGGTGTCGATTTTGGGAAGCTTGGCGGAAAGGAGGCTGCGCCATGCCGGATTTGGGTCTTGATGTGCTGTTCAAAGGCAAAAATATGCTTCGCCTTTTGGGTGGACTTTGGGTAGCGGTGAAAATAAGCCTCATTTCGGTGGCATTCAGTATTCCACTAGGTATTCTTTTGGGCATAATTATGACTTGGAAGAACCCCATTACAAAAACGGTGACTCGCATATATTTGGAATTTATCAGGATTATGCCGCAGCTTGTTTTGCTGTTTATAGTCTTTTTCGGTTCGACGGGCACATTCGGATGGGATATTTCAGGAGAACTTGCTTCGGTTATCGTCTTCACCGCTTGGGGAACCGCAGAAATGGGAGACTTGGTGCGGGGCGCTCTGATAAGCATACCAAAGCACCAGTATGAAAGCAGCGCCGCCCTTGCACTCAGCACATCCCAAACATATTTTTATATTATAATACCTCAGACGGTGCGCAGGCTGATTCCTCTTTCGATAAATTTGGTCACCCGAATGGTGAAAACCACCAGCCTTGTACTGATGATAGGAGTTGTGGAGGTGTTGAAAGTTGCCCAGCAAATCATAGAGGCAAACCGTATGACAAGTCCAAATGCCGCTTTCGGAGTATACTTGGTTGTGTTTATTATGTATTTTATGATTTGCTGGCCCATAAGTATGATGGCACGATATTTGGAGAAGAAATGGGGTGTAGACCGTGGCGGAAGTGTTGCTCAGAGTAAATAACTTGGTAAAAAAGTTCGATGACCACACTGTGCTGGACGGTATAAGCTTTGAAGTTCACCGAGGCGAGGTAATCGTTGTGGTAGGTCCCAGCGGCTGCGGCAAAAGCACCCTGTTGCGCTGCATAAACGCTCTTGAACCTATACAGAGCGGCAGCGTGGAGTTGGACGGCGCGCCGATTGTGTACGGCAGTAAAAACCTCGCAAAAATGCGGCAACAAATTGGAATGGTTTTTCAAAGCTATGACCTTTTCCCTCATATGAACGTTATTGACAACATCCTATTGGCACCTATCAAGGTGCAAAAAAGGCAGAAATCGGAGGTTCGCAAGGAGGCAATGGAACTCCTGCGGCGCATAGGCCTTGAGGACAGGGCGGAGAGCTACCCTCGCCAACTCTCCGGAGGGCAAAAACAGCGGGTGGCTATCGTTCGAGCTCTCTGTATGCATCCCGTGCTGATGCTCTTTGATGAAGTCACAGCCGCTCTTGACCCGGAAATGGTGCGAGAGGTTTTGGATGTTATGTTAGGTCTTGCGAAACAAGGCCGCACTATGATTATCGTAACCCACGAAATGCAATTCGCACGGGCCATAGCGGACAGGGTACTTTTTATTGACAACGGGAAGATAATGGAAGATTCCGATCCGGACACCTTCTTTGAAAATCCCGCATCCGACAGAGCAAAGCAATTTTTAAATATTTTTAATTTTGAAAGGAGTAAATAAACTATGAAAATTTTTAGGAAATCGGTAGCAATCCTACTGGCGACATTGATGATATTGGCTCTTGCAGCCTGCGGAGCGAAAGATGACACGAACACAGCTCAAAACAATGAAGCTCAAAATGACGAAACAAGCGGTTCATTCCGCACTCTTGACGAAATCAGGGAGGATGGCACAATCAACATCGGTGTATTCTCCGACAAAAATCCCTTTGGCTATGTGGACGAAAACGGCGAATACCAAGGATATGACGTATATTTTGCCAATCGCATAGGAGAAGATTTGGGCGTTGATGTGAACTTTGTTTCCACAGAGGCAGCAAACCGCATTGAGTATCTCAAAACCGGAAAAGTTGACGTTATTCTTGCCAACTTTACGGTAACAGCCGAAAGGGCCGAGGAAGTTGATTTTGCCCTGCCTTATATGAATGTGGCCTTGGGCGTTGTTTCTCCCGACAGCAGAGTTATCACAAGTCTTGACGAACTGACGGAAAATGACGAGGTTATTGTGATTTCCGGAACTACCGCCGAAACGTATCTCACGGAAAACAATCCCGAAATCAAACTTCAAAAATATGACACCTATGCAAATGCGAAAAATGCTTTGGAAAACGGAAACGGAGTCGCCTGGGCCAATGACAACACGGAGGTCATAGCCTATGCTCTGCAGAACCCGGGCTATACTGTTGGCATTCCCACCTTAGGCAGCAATGATACCATCGCACCGGCAGTATCCAAGGGTAATGACACATTGCTCGGCTGGATAAACGACGAGATTAAAGCATTGGGTGACGAAAACTTCTTCCACGCCGACTATGAGGCAACTTTGGTTGACACCTACGGCACCGAATATGAGGAAAGCTTGGTGGTTGAGGGGGGAAGTCCCGCAGGAAACAGCGCAGAATAAATATCACACAAAATAACACGGTCAAGGCCTCGACGGTGTACCCGGCGAGGCCTTTTGCGCCATATTTGCGCCAATTCTTTAATCCTGTTTCCGTGAGTATGGATAACCTTTCAACTGAGCCATTTCCGGAAATTCTGCTGCAACCATATCTTGCTGCTCGCCCGTTAGCTTGTCCCATTCTGACCAAAAATCATATATTGTTTTCTTGTCAAAACTGAAATCAAAACGTCCTCGTTTAAGGTCGTCTTTTACATATATCCATATTTTATCAGATGGATTTTCTTTGTAAAACTCATTTCGCATAATACTTGTCAATCCCACAAAACTTTCGTTACTATACCATTTTCGTCCTTCGTTTCATTGGGATAATTCTCTAAAATTTCATAATAGTGCGGGACTTCAGCTTCACTTTCGCCATCCACTGATTGCTCTTGACACTTTTATTTTACCGCTATCCTCGCTATTCGTCAATTGTTTTTTGAATTATTAACAGATTGCTCTGAGATTGCACTGTTGCCTTGGTTACTGCATCTGTCGTATCGGTTCAAAGATAGTTTCAATTTTTATATCATACCGTTCCTTTTTTCTTGATCTGCTCGGCTCTCTCGCCGGGCGTAGCGAAGGAATAATTTTTTGTAATAAGTATGATATATGTTCCTCAATAAAACTAATATTTGGCGTGAAGTATATTTGCAATTTAATTAAAATTTTAACGAAAATAAATAATTAAAAATATGCTTGACAGTTTGCGAGAGATATGATAAAATATCTGAAAATAGCGTAAAACCGTGCATCGGTCGATTCGCTTTAATGTAATTGTTTGTGAAAAAAAATAAAATAAATCCTAAAAAAACACACAAAGAAGGAGGAAAACCTTTATGAAATCAAAACGAATTCTCGCATTGATTTTGTCTGTTTGCATGATTGCAAGCGCTTTGGGTATGCCTGTTTTCGCTGCGGGCGATGATGACATATCCGTCCCCGAAAGTGCCGCAGAAGTGCTTACCGACGTTGATGCGGGAGCAGAGGCCGAGACCGAAACCGAAGCCGAACCTCCGGTTGAGGAGACGGAAGATGCGACCGAAAGCGGATCGGAAGCAATTCCCGAAGAGCAGACTGATGTTGCCGATATGAGCAGCAATCGTTTCGAAGGTCTCACAGGTGAACAAATTCTTAAGGTCTTCAATCAAACATCCGAAGGCCTGGCTTCTCTTTTGAGCGGAATAACCGAAGAAGAGTGGACAACTATTAACAGCATCCTCACCGATGACGAAAAAGCTGTTCTTGACAGCATTATTTCTGTAGACGGGGGGGGGGCTCCCCAACAAATAACGAGTCCGAAATAGAACTCGCGTCTATTGATGGTAATGTGCCCCTAAGCGAGGCAACCAAGTCCTATCTCGCCGCCCACGCCGGAACCTATGTAACCGAAAAAGATAATTATGTTGTTGGCGATAACACATACGAAGGAAGCCGCTGGTCAATTGTAATTTCTGATGCCGGCGATAATATTCAGTTGTTCCATAATGACGAGGACACCGGCGCTACCGTAACAGCAATACAGGTTTCTAATCCAGACACCGGCATTATTTCGAACATAACATTCAGTAATGATGATGAATGGTTCCAGGCGAACGGCACAAACGCACAATCACTTACCTTTGTTTGGAATCAAGCCGGATATATTACGATGCCGAATGTAATTGTGTATGACGACCAGCGTTCAGCTCAATACAAATTTTCAAATGCCGTTCATATGTACAATCGTGACAAACTTCAAGCCTTTTTTGCTGAGTTTACCGATACATACGATATAAACGACAATTCGGGTTGGCAACTTGAAATTGATCGCAATGGTCAGCCCAAATTGATTCAACCGGGCGAGGGCGCGGAAAAATCATTTATCGATTATGTAAATTTTGGCACCACCGAGGAAACATACGGTGATGTCGCATCTATTGTATTTTCAAACCCCAAATGGTATAACAATGCGGGTACAAACGCCTATCAAACATTGACTCTTTCGTGGTCACCCACGGTAAGCACAACTGTCTCTCCACAGCCGGAAGGCGGTTTTAAGCGCAATGTTTTTGTACCAAATAATTTCTCTATCTATAATCAAGATCAGACATTAATAAATCATTTCGTTACAAACAATATGTTTGTACCCAAAACCACCGAAACATATGATCGGACGTATTTTAAAAATTATGCCGGCACATATGAAATTTCGGCGGATCTTGGTGAGCACTATGATGAAGCTCTGAAAGATTGGAAACTTGAAATCGACGAAGACGGTATTGTTACCATGCAATACAAGAAGGAAGGGCACAAATACAGAGCTGTGATGACCGGTGCCGCTAATCGTCCATGCACAAATGCTGATGATTCAAAGACCGATAAGCAGTATGTGGCAACAATGATAGTTTACGCCGAAGATTATTACACAACCGAGGCAATGACCGATGACGCCTTTTTGACACTTAGTTGGCAGATTAACACTGCCGCTAAAAACGTGTCCGAAGGCGAGGGCGCATGGAGGTTTGAAATTTCACCTGCGAATCTTTACAGAGCCGGTGCAGAACCGGGAATCGGTGAACTTTTGCACATCTCAAGGATTTACTGCGACCATGCCGAGAATTATATCGGCAAGGCAGAATCATTCCTCAAAAATTATGCCGGAACATATTACTATAACTATGACAATGCTCCCGGCGAATATATGGAAATCACAACAGACGGTAGTGTAAACTGGTTCTACTATGACGGTTCTACCATCGTAAAACACACACCGGTGCATTATAATTTCAGTTCCTTTAATTACTTGAACGGTGAGCCGAGCGCCGACAATCAGTGGACGGTAAACTATATGATTTTCTCGGACGGTAATTGGTATGACAACAATGAAAGGACGTCGGTTAATGACAGAAGAACTGTCACGATGTATTTCAACTGTGATAATGAATCTTTCTATTCTGATAAGAATTATTCGATTTATTCGGCCAAGAACGGCGATGCTCCCGGAACCCTTTTGAGGACATTTAATGCTTATGGCGTTGGAAACGGTGGTGGAGATCGAGAGAGATATAACCGCTATGACAGAGTTATTGAGTATTTAAACGGGCTCCCCAAGGAATACAGCCTAAATGATAATTCCGGCTGGAAAATCACCATTGATGACAAAGGACAGCCCACCCTCACAAACGGCGATGCTATGACTGCAGGGAATATTAAGATTAAGACAATTAATTATAATCTAAGCACCGATCCCGAAGAATATCCCAAATCAAAAACAGGCCTTAAATCGTTCACATTTACCAGCTCCGATTGGTATAATCAGCAGGGCGCTCAAAATTACCAAACAATTACTCCCGCATGGGCACCGCCTGTGTCTGGGCAAAAGGATTCGAAGGAACATCCCAATGGTTTTGAGCGGTATGCATTCAACGTTGATGGCACCCTTTGGAGCGGATCGCCGGAAGTCGATGATAGCGAATCTCCATCTCCGCTTATACACGATGCGCGGCTCAAGACTTTCAGAGGAAATTATACCTACTTTGCTGCGGACGGCGGCTACGCCAACGAATATTTCAAAAATTATCAGGGTGAGTATATGTTGGAACCGGGATTTGGTGCCAACTATAATGAGCTTTACAACAATTGGAAGATAGTTATCGATGAGTATGGCTCGGTTTCTTTGGTAACCAACGATGGCACCTACAAAGCAACACTTTCAGCTTGTGCCAGAACCGTGGGAGCCGATGCGGACGGCGTTCAGGTGGACGATAAAATCATTCCTTCTGTCAGCCAAATGTTAGTATATATGCCCGGATATTATGCGGATGAGGCTTGCACATTGCCGGCGTATCTGACTCTGAATTGGCAAGTGGGTACCGGTAACACCGCCAAAGAGCATAAAGGTGAGGGTCTCAAGTATTTTACGGCGAACGGTACTTTATTGTATCAGCCCGATGCGGACGGCAATGGTTCAGCCGAAAAATTCAAGGCTCCTACCTTATACTTTATGCACACCGACTATCAGAACTATTACAAAAACTACTTCAAGCAATATGCCGGAACATATATACTTAATACTACAACAAAGCTTGAAAACAACACACCGGAAGATCCTTCGGATGATTATGAGAGAATAGTGATAGATCCGGAAGGAAATCCCACACTCTATGCTTTCAACGGTAAGGAATATAAAGCTGCATTTGTTCCGGTTAATGATTGGAACAAATATCTTGTTGACCCCAACGATCCGACGGTCTATCCGGGTTATGTAAGATTTGTTGACGACGAATGGTTCGGTGTGGCAGAAAATCTCGCAAACAATCAATATCCACGCAATGATGTCAACTTTACCTGGCAAGTTCTTGACCATACGGAACCAACCTTTACAAATGCGAGACGCTTTACAGCGGGCAATGTGCCAATATACGCACCTCAGACCGATGAAAATCCTGGTGAGTTGATACACTGGTATGCACCAAATTGCACCTATACTTACACCGGAAACGCAGACCTCACTTCCGACAATGACAAGGCTTCAATCGCCGAGATGAAGGAATACTTAAAGCGTTTTGCTTACATACCCAATGCGGATGGCACGAATGAGTATACCGAATATAAGCTAAACGACATGACAATCGATTGGGGCATCAGAGTATACTCAGACGGTTCCGTGAAGGTTGACTTTAACGATGGCACCGACAGTGATAACGAATATGTTGACGTAAATCCCAAACCGGTTTTTGCCTATAATGATAAAAATCCGGCAATTGGCATGGATGGCAGATATTTAAGCACACTCCTAATCGAAGTGCCCGATCATTACGGAAATGTCGAGGCAACAACTCCCGCTTTCGTGACGCTTGCGTGGGCAGGCGGCAATGCGGAAAATATCCTGTCGCACTACTTTACCGCAGCCGGAACTATTTATCACAAGCCGGGCGAAACCGACCATGACAAAGTTGTTTTGAGCTCTTCGGAACGTTTTGTCTGCGATTCCGAACTTGAAGAAGACAGAACATATATGCATCAATACGCCGGAGAGTATTATGCAAACGACGGCTCCGACTGGGGCATGGAAATAACCTCGGACGGAGATGTTAAAATAAAATTCGGCACGGATGATTATCGGGATGTTGCCGTCGCTCCAACATACTCGCAACATGACGCATATGGCAGATATGTTTCAAGCATTGTTGTTCCGTTTGAAGGCTGGTATAGCAATGTTGAGTGCACGCAGCCCGCAACTCTCACGCTGGCGGCTAATCTCAAAAACACCGGCACTAATGAGGAATATATCAACAATTACTTTACTCTTTATGAAACAACGGTATATAAGCCCGATGCCGACCAAGACGGACAGCCCGAACATCTGACCCTTGGCAATATCGATTTCGCGGCCGAGCATGATTATTTGAACGCACAGCAGTGGCTTTCACAAAACAAGTATCAGGGAGTATACCATCCGCAAATGACTGACAAGTGGTATGCCGAGGTTGATGGTGACGGCAGAATATTTTTCTATGTTGAAGACCCGACTGTGACCGGGACGGAACATGACGGATACAGGCAGATAAAACCCCATATCTTACTAAGAGCGGAATTAACCGATGCTACTCACGTGGCAAGCGGAGTCAGGGGCTTTACGGTAATGTTCCCCAATGCGCGCTATTATCAAGCCAACAACAGCATACAGGCCGTTGAGCAGCCTATAAAAGTATCCTTCAGCGCAGGTACAATAAACGGCGAGGCACCAACATTAGGCGACGAATCCGGATATATCAGTGCGAACAACACCACACTTTATGATGCAAAAAATCCGGACGGTTCCGACTGGGAGATTATCGCTGACAAGGAAGATCCAAACTATAACAAGACGTTCACCAAATTCTATGCTGCCGATAGAGCATACAGCGATTCCAACAAAGAGAGAGCCCGAGAATACTTTAAAGATTTCGCCGGATATTATTCAATGGATAATCCGGAGTATCCCTACGCCATTGAAATTACCGAAGCGGGCGATATAATCTGGCAATCCGAAGGTGAATCCCCTACCGGTCAAGATCCGATTGCATACAACGCAGATGTGGCATTTAACAGTGACAACGCCACACTCACCGAAGACGCCGATGGAAATCCCATGCATCTTCCAAAGACGATTTATCTGTGGTATAACGGCTTCAGAGGCATCGCAAAAGATAATGATGATGTCGCAGGTGCATACTCGCCCTTCCAAAGAGGAGACGTAACTTGGAACAATTATAACAGGAACGCCACGGAGGCACTCACATACCATACGTTCAAAGGCGGAACACCGGTGCTCTATAAAGACAACAAAGGTACCGAGGAAACCGAACCTGCCCTTGCCGTAGATGGCAACTACCGCTATTTGGCCGGCGAAAAAGACGGAGACCCTGTTGTACCCGACGGTACATATGAGACTGCGGATGATAAATACAGGATTGAAGTAAAGACAACGGATGGTAAAACCACATACACATTTATCGCTCCCGACGGCGGCGAGTATCCTCTCTCTGCTTTGGGTTCGAATGACAGCCGTTATCTGAGAGGTAAGATAGGTGAAACATTTGTATTCGGTACATTCATGCCCGCATACGGTGCTCTTGTAACAAGCTCCATCGGCCGAATCAGTTATACAAATAAGGCGGGAGAGGTTGTGAGCATAGAGCCCAACACGCCGTTTACGAATTACAATTATGACGAGGGCAACGGACCGATTGTTGTTGTAAATCCGGGTCAAACTCTCGAAAACGGCACTAAGTACAACCGTTTTGCCCGCGCAATGCACAATGTGGAAGATGGCGGAACCATATATCTGAATGATGACATCGAGATTGGTTATCTGGCTGAGATTACCGGTGAAAAGACCATTACCATCGATGGCCAAGGACATACAATCTCCCGTGCTACAGGCGGAGGAATCCCTTATACCGGTACAATGTTGAAGATTGATGAAGGCGACAATGTCACATTGAAGAATGTAAAAATCGACGCCGGAGCATATTGGTATTGGGAAAATGATCTCCTCAATGCATATATCCAGATGAATCAAGAGGGTATAAGATTAGCAGACGGAACCCGAATTATACCCGATCAACCAAAGAATTATGCAGGACATACTCCTCTTTCATACGGTAAAAGAGTTCCGGATGATAAGATGCTTCCAACCGACAAATCTCTCCAACAGCTTGAAGATGAAGGTTACCTGAAAACGGATTTGCTCAACTATCCCGAAGATATTCCCGAATTACAGAATAAAGAGGGAGAAGAAGGCACAAACATAATCAGTACAGGCAGTCTGATTCAGGTTGGCGGTTCTTTGACGGTACAGGATTCGGATATTGGCTGGATGAGCACATATAACGACGCAACACAGGCATATGGCCAATATGCTGTGTTTGGAGTTACCGCACCAAATGCCAAGATCGACCTTCTCGGAAATACGGATATCCACAATGTTGATGCAAACAACGGAGCTCTCGTAGGTGGTATGAATGCCACAACGGTAAATATTGCCGGTAACACCAAAATTCGCGAATTCTATTCAAATCACCAAAACGGCGGTTTGATAGGTATGGGTGGCGGATCGGTTGTAAACATCAAGGACAATATTGAAATTTTTGATATATTTGCATACAACTGCAACGGAACCGTTATTATGAATAATGGCGGCACCTTGACCATGAGCGGCGGACGTATTCATCACGCAGTAGGCAGTCGAGGCTCCAGTAACGGCCATGGCATGATATTCTATATCTATCGTAACAGCGATTTCAGTATGACCGGAGGCGAGCTTGACAACAATATGGGCGTCGGCACAAGTGTAATTTATCAGCAGCCCAGTTCAAATCATATGGAGCTTGATGGCGGATACATTCACGACAATAAGAGCTGCGAATACTATTATACCGCATCCGGAAGCAAATCCAACACGGAAAAGGATCTTGTTGTCCTTTCTGACACCACGTTTGGGCCGGATATGAAACTTGATGATTCTGTTCTTGTCGATGGATACGGAAATCTGACCAATAACGGTGAAATGAAAGGTGAGATTACCGTAACAGGTTATGATGACGGAAGCGAAGGACATTCGACGTTTGTCAACAATGGCGTAGTTGACGGCGATGTGCATCTCAAGTATGGTGCCGATATAACAAACAGCCCTGACGGCGTTATGAGAGGCAATGTAATTGTCGAAAAGGAAGACAGAGCATTAGAAGACCTCGGCCATAATTACATGAAGAATCAAGGCACAATCGAGGGCAACTTGAGTGTCATCAACGGAGCCGGAGTTTTCAGCAGCGGCTATATCAACGGAAAAGTTGATGTAAAAGCCGACGGCGAGATCATATTGGATGGCGGCGGCTATATCGAAGGCGATGTCACCCTCTATCCGAGAAGTGAAATCAGAACCAACGACAACAGCCTACCCGGTCTTGTAAAAGGCACAATCACCATCGAGTATGAAGATGAATATGACAAACAGCGTTTTGAGGATATACTCAGAGACTCCAATATCCAAGCCAATGAAATCATTTGGAAGCAGCACGAACATACCGCTGATGAACAGGTAATGCTTGAACCGACTTGCTACAGCGAGGGATACAGCTATTATCTCTGCACGGGCTGTAACGAGCAGTTTGATTACGAGACCTTGCCTATGACTCCTCATAGTATTCAGGAATCCGAGGTAATTCCTGCGACTTGCACCGAGACGGAAAAGACGGTATTTACTTGTCAAAACGCAGGTTGCGATTATAGCATGACAACCGAAACCGGCCCCGCGTTGGGACATAATGTTGTTATGGATAAGGAAAATACTATCCCTGCCACAACAATTTCAACCGGTACCTTTGCCGTCAAGTGTTCCCGTGATTGCGGCTGGACTGAGACCGTCGATATCCCGATGCTCCCATTGGATATTCAGGAACATACCGACTGGATTGGCCCGTTTGAAAAGCAAGAAGCAACTTGTGCTACACCGGGAATATATCAATACTCATGTGTAGATTGCCATCAAATAATCGAGATTGAAACACCGATGCTGCCTCATGATTTTAGCGATCCGGCGGAGATGGATCCCGATCCCGAAAAATATGTTCCTGCCACCTGCACCGAAGACGGAAGCTATCAGATGCGCAAAGTCTGCAAAAATTGCGGTGCGGTTGACGAAGAATCAATTGAGGTTGTAACCATCCCGGCGACAGGCCACACTTGGGTCAACGGCAATGTAAACGACGGCTGGGTTGTTGACGAGGAACATAGAACTTTCTGTACCGATGAGACCATACAAACCCGCGTGTGCGAAACTTGCGGTGAAGTCGAAACCGAAATTGCCCGTGCCAAGGCACATACTTGGGCTCCCTTGGGTGACGGCGACCTTATGCAGTGTACTGTTTGCGGTATGATTTACGGTGGTCTGAACATTGACTACACAACCCATTCAACGGCAGGTACACCGAGCGGACTTATGGACGCTATGAAGCGTACTTACGCCCCCGGAACCATGGCTATTGAATTGTGGTATCCCACCAATGATGAAGACGATGAAAGCGCCGGCATCAAGAGCGGCAATTGGTATAAGGCAACGGCTCTCGGCAGTGCGGTATTTGTAGGCTGGAGCACGGTTGACTGCGGTGAGGAACCCTTCACAGAAGAACCGACAGGTGCAAACCTCGTAACAACAATTGATATTCCCGAAGGATCCGCAAACGATCCAAAGGTATTTGCGGTATGGGCTCTTGATAAAAACGAGAATCTCATTCCTGATTACAGCGAGGGCACGGTAACTTTGGCTTATCAAAGTCTCGCAGGTGTAAACGGAGATGTGCCCGAACCGATGACAGATTTGTTGCCCGGCGCCAGCTATCCGCTGATTACCGAAACAAATCTCACAACCGAGAGCGGCGATGTTTTCGCAGGCTGGAGTATTGTCCCGGCTACTGCAACCATACCGGCGGAAGGAGCCGTTTTGGAAAATACGACAGATGATTTGGGCAATGCGGTAACACGCTTTACCTTTACGGATAAAGCCAAAGTGCCTCATGTTATCGATTTGGTATCCAGTCCCTATACGATTCCCGCTACAGCACGGGCAGGCGAAACCGTATATCTGTACGCAGTATATGCAGAGGCAAACGACCAGGGGAATCCCGGATTTGATGTCGGTTATCATCATGTTGAATACTACGCTCCGGGAGCCGTTGGCAACCACGGCTATGACATTGATCCGGAAACCGGCAAGTTCTACACTTGCAATGACCACCATGAAGCCGGTTCTGTTGCAACCCTTATGGAGGTGCCCAGTGCTTCCGTTATGATAAGCAAACGGGGTGCCGTTTTGGTCGGATGGACTCAGGATGAAGCATGGGCTGATGCGAGTCACCCGCCTATAACGACCGAATACGAGGAAACAATCGGCACCGTTTCCGAGGTAACAATACCCGATGACGGAAACGCCAAAGTATATGCGGTATGGGCGATTGATACCAACAATAACCACATCCGCGACTACCACGAAAATACGCTGACGCATACTTACTATCTGAATCAGCATCTCAGCAACAATGCCGGCAGTTCCACGGAGCCGACTCTGCCGTATACCGACGAAGCAGGCAATGCGATAACAGAGTCCGCACTGAGAATTGCAAACGAGGAACTCCTTCCCGCAAGACAGGAGGGTATCCTTCCCGGACATGAAATTCCGTTCCCGGCGGAGGGCATCAAGTTCTCGGAGAGCAATGTCTTAGCCGAGGCAGACCTCTATTCCGCAGACGGCGAAACATTGATACATCACTACACGCAACTCGGATGGAGCGGATATAGCCACAGAGAAGCGCGCGAAGAGAGCGACGCATATAACTGGATAATCGGCTATGACCTGAAGGATAACCCCGATAATCCGAATGAACAGACGGATCCCAACGGACGTCTTGACAAGAGCACAGAGCAATACTACAGAACAATCGCTGACGAAAGATTTGTCAATGCATATGCGGTATGGGCTGTCGATGACAACAAAAACAATATACCCGACTACAACGAGACGCCATACAATGTTTCATTTGACGGCAACGGCTGTGATGAGAGTTCGACAATTCCGACTCCGCTTGAAAGCATACTTCCCGAAACGGAAGTCGATGTTCCCGCAGATGACAGCGTGACAAAAGACGGTGCTGTTCTCCTGGGCTGGAGCTTCAGCAAACCGGAATCACTCGTTGATTCTGCCGATAAGGTGCCGGACGACTTGTCCAAAGACGGAAAACTCACCATTCCGCCGAGGCAGCCGGACGATGAGAGAACAGAACTGACGGTATATGCCGTATGGGCGGTTGACAGCAACAAGAACGGAATTCCCGATTATGAGGAAACACCGGTACAACCTTCAAGCGAACCTTCGGCCGAGCCCTCAAGTGAACCTTCAACAGAGCCTTCGGTCGAGCCAACCGAAATTCCTACGGCTACGCCGACAGTTGAACCTTCGGAGCCTTCAACGGAACCTTCGATTGAGCCGACTTTAGAGCCCACTGTGGAGCCTTCGGAAGCTCCGACCGAGACACCGACAACGAAACCCACTGCGGAACCTTCCGAGCCTTCGGCTGAGCCCTCAACCGAACCTTCAACAGAGCCTTCGGCCGAGCCAACCGAAATTCCCACGGCTACGCCGACAGTTGAACCTT
>CAZTYF010000019.1:32362-34524 GCA_964617455.1 uncultured Oscillospiraceae bacterium
GCACCCACGGCCACACCTACAAGCGGTCCGGTTACACCGCCTACGGCAACACCCACGGTTGCACCCACCGAGGCACCTACGGCAGCTCCCACGGAGACACCGACCGTAGAACCCACCGAGGAACCCAGTGCAACACCTACGGTAGAACCTTCAAGTGAGCCCACGGCAGAACCCAGTGAAGAGCCTACAGCCACACCTGCACCCACTGCGACTCGCAGACCCGGCAGCTACGGCGGCGGAGGCGGCGGAGGCGGTTCCTTTGGAACAAGAGCCACTGCCACACCGAGCCCCACAGCAACGGTTGAACCGGGCGGAGAGCCCAACACCGGTGCGACACCGACTCCCGATACTTCAATCCCGGTTGGTTCGGAACAAGTATTCGAAGATGTACCGCCCGAATATTGGGCATATGATTACATCATGGATCTTTACTATGCCGGAATTATAAATGGCGAAACCGAGACTATGTTTGTGCCCGAGGGCAACATAACAAGAGCCGAATTCGCCAAGATGGCTGTGCTTCTCTTTGGACTCACGACGCAGAGCACCGAATCCAAATTTGAAGATGTGACAGGTGAAGATTGGTTCGCAAGCTATGTAATAGCAGCGACGGAAGCCGGAATTGTTTTAGGCACAAGCGAAACGACATTCAGCCCGAATGATACTATAACCCGTGAACAGATGGCAGCAATAATCGGTAGAGCGATGAACATGTCTTCCGAAAATCCTTCCATATACAGTGACAGTGATTCAATCGAAGATTACGCTTTGCCATATGTAACGGGTCTCACGGAGCAGGGAATCCTGACCGGAGATAACGGAATGTTCAGGCCAAAAGATAACTCAACCAGGGCAGAAGCTGCAACAATCGTTGATAGAATAAGGAATTATTGAAACATTGGCACTGCCTATGAATGATATCTTGTAACATTTCGTAACGAGCTGAATATCGTTAAATAGGAATCCTCCCGCAGTTTTGATTTGAACTGCGGGAGGATTTGTGTAATATGAAGCTTGAAAATACAGACAGGGTTGTTTGGGCAATCGTGAAATAAGTGCTTCCAAGAGATAGACCTGTTAGCTCCTCGAACTGCTACAATACAACGTTGCGCATTGAAGTTATACTAAAGCATCGTATGTCAATCGACATGTAGCGTGGTGGAAAAGGAAAATTAATTTCCCCATATTCAGTATAATCGGGAATCCTATTTTTTTTTTCATGCGTATAATTTTAATATCAAAATAATTTATTAGATATCTTTTTTTATATTAATCGAAAAATTTTCAGTCAAATAATATAATAATCTTTTCCACTTAATAATCCGTAAGATAAACCAAGTTAATAGCATTGTAAAATGACCGCAAAAATTCATTTGTAACTTCTAAAATCTTTTCTATATGGTAAAATATACGAAAAAGGAGTTGCTGAATATGGAAAGAATCACAAAAAAGTATATTGAAAATTTCAAAGCATATTTGCAAAACGAAGAGCATGCGCCGGCGACTGTGGAGAAGTATGTCCGAGATGTAAGCACCTTTGGGACTTGGCTCGGAGGACGTGAATTTGATAAAAGGTCTGTCCTCGAATACAAAGAACGGCTCGTGGAAAACTACGCTCCCGCAAGTGTCAATTCAATGCTGTCGTCCCTCAACGCCTTTTTCCGTTTTATGGGATGGCACAACTTCCATGTGAAAACTCTTAAAATCCAAAGACAGATATTTGCCGGGAATGACAAAATCCTAACCAAAGGGGAGTATGAAAGACTTCTGAAGGCCGCCCTCGGCAGAGGTGATAAGAGGCTGTATTACTTAATGCAAACCCTATGCAACACGGGGATACGAATTTCGGAGCTCAAGTATATAACCGTCAAAGCCGTAAAACTCGGAAAAGCTCAGATAAATTGCAAGGGCAAAATGCGGGTAATCATACTAACGGCACCCCTGTGTAAAATGCTCAAAGGATATATCAAAGAGACGGGTATCACAAATGGAAGCGTGTTTCAAACCAAAACGGGAAAGGCTTTGGACAGAAGCAATATCTGGAGAATGATGAAATCTCTGTGCGAAACTGCTGGGGTTCCCAAGGATAAAGTGTTTCCCCACAATTTCAGACATCTCTTTGCAAGGACATACTATTCCATACAAAAGGATGTGGTTCGGCT
>CAZTYF010000020.1:0-32738 GCA_964617455.1 uncultured Oscillospiraceae bacterium
AATCCTGGCAGCGCTTCTTGCCCTGGTGATAGAGCGGGTCCTCAGCCTTTTCCTTGACATGCTTGTCCCGGCTGAGTCCAATCTTTACAATGTCCTCCTGTATTTCGTGGTCGTAGCCTGCACGGAGGAGGGCTGTAAATATTTCATGCTGAAGAGGCGGTCATGGTACTCGGTCGAATTCAACTGCCTCTACGACGGCGTGGTATATGCGGTCTTCACCTCCCTCGGCTTCGCACTCTGGGAGAATATCAGCTATGTCCTGCATTACGGTTTCTCGACGGCGTTGGTGCGGGCGGTCACGGCCATACCCGGCCATACCTGCTTCGGCATCTTTATGGGTGTGTTCTATGGCTGCGCCAGGGGCTACGCCTACCTGCGGGAAGAGAAAAAATCCAAGCTGTTCCGCATACTTTGCGTCCTCGTCCCGGTATTGATTCACGGGACCTATGATTACTTCGCTTCCATGCAGACCGAGAGCTCGGAATGGATATTCATCGTCTTCATCCTGTGTCTGTATTTCATCTCGTATCTTCTTGTGAAGCGCATGTCGAAAAATGACAGGTATATTAACATGGACAGGACGAATTACACGTTTTGGGATATGTGAAACGGTGACAGTGATAATGACGTTTAAATGAAACCCGCAGAACATCTGCCGGGGATTGTGAAAGGAGACGATACAAGTGTTTGAAGTCAAGAATTCAAAAAGACCGATGATCTACTATTTCTTAATAATACTGGTCATTCTTACGCTGTTTAACTTTCTTGCCATGCCCCGGCTTGCGCAAAGGCAGATGAAGGAAGTTGATTACGGCACCTTTATTTCCATGACCGAGAATAAGGAAATAGGTCTGGTCGAAATTCAGGAGCAGGATAATCAGATAATATTTACAGACAAATCACAGGAAAACGTGTACAGGACGGGCATGTTGTCAGATCCTGACCTCACGGAAAGGCTTTACCGTTCCGGAGCGAAATTTTCCGGTGAGATTGTCGAGCAGATGAGTCCTGTCGCTGGATTTCTGCTCACATGGGTACTCCCCATGGTGTTCTTCGTCGTGATCTGGCAGCTCTTTTCCAGGCGTATGACAAAGAATATGCAGGGACCGAACTCTATGATGTTCGGTATGGGGAAGAACAACGTGCGCGTCTATGTTAAATCAGCCGAGGGAATTAAGTTTTCTGATGTGGCGGGTGAAGACGAGGCAAAGGACAACCTTAAAGAAATTGTGGAATATCTGCAGAACCCGGATAAATACCGGAAGATCGGCGCATCTATGCCTAAAGGCGTTTTGCTTGTAGGGCCTCCGGGAACAGGTAAAACGATGCTCGCGAAGGCCGTAGCTGGCGAAGCAAACGTTCCTTTCTTTTCCATTTCCGGGTCTGAATTCGTGGAAATGTTCGTAGGTGTGGGAGCATCCAAGGTAAGGGATCTTTTCAGGCAGGCAAAGGAAAAGGCGCCATGCATCGTGTTCATTGACGAGATTGATACCATCGGCAAAAAGCGCGACGGGCGTGTCGGCGGAAATGACGAGCAGGAACAGACACTAAACCAGCTTCTGACGGAGATGGACGGATTTGAAAACAACGCGGGAGTCATAATCCTTGCCGCGACGAACCGCCCGGATTCGCTTGATCCCGCGCTTACACGTCCCGGACGTTTTGACAGGCGCGTTCCGGTCGAACTTCCAGACCTGAAAGGCCGCGAGGAGATACTGAAGGTTCATGCGAAAAAGATTAAGGTTTCAGACAACGTGGATTTTGAACAGATAGCGAGGATGGCCTCCGGTGCTTCAGGCGCCGAACTTGCCAATATCGTGAACGAAGCGGCTCTGAGAGCTGTCAGGGACGGTCGGAATCTGGTGGAGCAGTCAGATCTTGAAGAGAGCATTGAAGTGGTAATCGCCGGATATCAGAAGAAAAACGCTATCCTGACCGATCAAGAAAAATGGACGGTGTCCTACCACGAAATCGGACATGCGCTGGTCGCGGCGAAGCAGACTCACTCGGCTCCGGTGCAGAAAATAACCATCATCCCCCGCACATCAGGCGCGCTTGGTTATACTATGCAGGTGGAGGAAGGGAACCATTACCTGATGACAAAGGAGGAGCTGGAAGCGAGAATAACCACACTGACCGGAGGACGTGCCGCCGAGGAGGTTCGATTCGGAACGGTCTCAACGGGGGCGTCGAATGATATCGAACAGGCGACCAAACTCGCCCGTTCCATGTTCACTCAGTACGGAATGAGCGAGGAATTCGACATGGTCGCATTGGAGACCGTAACCAATCAGTATCTCGGCGGAGACGCTTCTCTCACTTGCTCTGCGGAGACACAGACACAGATTGACCGTCAGGTGGTCGACTGCGTGAAGGCCTGCCACCAAAAAGCGCTGGAAATCCTGCAAGATAACCGCGGAAAGTTAGATGAGCTTGCGGCCTATCTCTATGAGCACGAAACCATAACCGGCGAGGAATTCATGGATATCCTGAACAGACAGCCGAAATAACCGCTCCCCGTCGGGAAGCGCAGCCGCATCCTTGACGCTTTTGCAAATTTGTCACATTTTAGAGGTCAGATATATTGACAAGCCTTGCTTTTTTGTTGTATAATATCGGAATGGTATAATTGAATTAAAGGAGATGGGTGATAATATGATAAAAAACGGTGCCGACATCGTTTTGGAGTGTTTGCTTGAGCAGGGAGTTGACACGGTTTTCGGTTATCCCGGAGGTGCCATACTCAATGTCTATGATTCCTTTTATAAGTATTCCGGAAAGATCAAGCACATTCTCACATCCCATGAGCAGGGAGCTGCCCATGCCGCGGACGGCTACGCAAGGAGCACGGGCAAAGTGGGCGTATGTGTCGCCACATCCGGCCCCGGAGCCACCAACTTGGTCACCGGCATCGCAACAGCCTATATGGATTCCATACCCATTGTGGCCATAACCTGCAATGTGGCAAACAGCCTTTTGGGAAAAGACAGCTTTCAGGAGGTTGACATAGTCGGCATAACCATGCCCATAACCAAGCATAACTTTCTGATTAAGAGCGCGGACGATATAGCCCCCACCATCAGGAGGGCATTCAAAATCGCCGCTTCCGGCAGACCCGGCCCCGTCCTTATCGATATCACGAAAGATGCCACCGGCGGCTCGGCGGATTATAAGAAAGAAATTCCCGAGCGGGTTGACAATTATAAAATCGAGAGCGACTCCGCAGCCTTTGACAAGGTTATAGATATGATTGAAAAGTCGGAGCGGCCCTTCATCATTGCCGGGGGAGGCATTATAGCCGCAGGGGCCTCAAAGCAGCTTCAGAAGTTCCACAAACTGATTGACGCTCCCGTGACCTTGGCCACAATGGGCCTCGGTGCCATTCCTTCGGGCGACCCGGCCTTTACGGGCCTTATCGGTATGCACGGTTCAAAGACTTCATCTTTGGCAATAAAGCATTGCGATTTGTTGATAAACATCGGTTCCCGTTTTTCGGACCGAGTTATTTGCGACCCGAATACTTTCGCAAGGCGGGCCAAAATCGTTCACATCGATGTGGACAGAGCGGAAATCAATAAGAACATATTCACCGACGCCCACCTTATCGGAGATGCGGCGGCGGTTCTTGACGAGCTTAACAAAAGGCTCCACAAACAGAAGCACACCGAGTGGATGGACAAAATCGCCCGCTGGAAAGAAAAATATCCCGTATGCTACAAAAGTGACAACAGCTTCAATCCCGAGACAATCATCAAAGAAATTAAAAAATCCGTGGGAGAAGAGGCATATCTTGTTACGGATGTGGGCCAGCATCAGATGTGGGCCGCTCAGTTCTTCGGTGTGGAAAAGCCTCGGCATTTTCTGTCCTCGGGGGGTCTCGGCACCATGGGCTACGGTGTGGGCGCCTCCATAGGAGCTCAGGTGGCTCATCCCGACAGCATTGTGGTGAACATTTCCGGAGACGGATGTTTTCATATGAATCTTCAGGAGCTGTCAACCGCCGCAGCCAACGAATTGCCCATTATCGATGTGGTTATGAATAACAATGTGTTGGGTATGGTTCGCCAGTGGCAGAGGCTGTTCTATGGGGAACGGTTCTCCCACACCACCCTCAACAAGCCCACCGACTATGATATGGTTTCAAAAGGTTTGGGGGCGGAGGCTTTCACCGTCACAAGCATAGAGGGGCTCAAAAAGGCAATGGATGCCGCTCTTAAGAACAGAAAGACGCCTACGGTTATCAATTGCGTCATTGATTCGGACCATGCCGTTTTGCCCATGGTGCCCGGAGGCGAATCCATAGAGGAACCGATTCTTGAAATAACCGAGGACGGCAAGGAGGTCAGATAGTATGAATGAAAAGGGAAACACGGTAAATCACAATCCCAACAAAAACTCAAAAAAGGAAGATATGCATGTGCTTTCGATTTATGTGGAAAACCATGCGGGCGTCCTCAGCCGCATTGCGGGGCTTTTCTCCCGCCGTATGTATAACATCGACAGCCTGTCGGTGGGCGAGACCGAAAATCCCGAGATTTCCCGTATGACCATTGTGACTCACGCCGACGAAAACACCTTCCATCAGATCCAAAACCAGCTTGCCAAGCTTGAGGTTGTCAAGCACATATGCGAGCTCCACAAGGATCAAGCGGTTCTCAGAGAGCATGTGCTTGTAAAGGTCAAAAACAAGGACACCACGGCAATAATGCAAATGTGCCAAATCTTCAGAGCCAATGTTGTCGACATTTCCCGAAAGTTGTTGACTCTCGAACTCACCGGGGGACCGGGCAAAATCAACGCTTTCATAGACCTTATGGAGCAGTTTGAAATCGAAGGTTTGGTCAGAACGGGGCTCACCGGTCTCAAACGGGGAAGCACCACGGAAGCGGAGGAAGCCGAGGACGACTGAAATCATTTTCGAAAAAGTATTAAATTTTTAAATATTTGGAGGTTTTATAAATGGCAAAATTATATCATGAAAGCGACTGCAATATCGGGCTGCTGAACAACAAGACGGTGGCCATCATCGGCTACGGAAGCCAGGGACACGCCCATGCCCTCAATCTCAAGGAGAGCGGCGTTCATGTTATCGTCGGTCTCTATCCCGGAAGCAAATCCTGGAAGACAGCGGAAGAGGCGGGCTTTGAAGTTTACAATTCCGATGAGGCAGCCAAAAAGGCAGACATAATCATGATACTCATCAACGACGAGAAGCAGGCAAAACTTTACACGGAAAAGATTGAACCCAATTTGGAGCCCGGCAATGTTTTGGCTTTTGCCCATGGCTTTAACATTCACTTCAACCTCATCACGCCTCCCAAGGATGTTGATGTTATAATGGTAGCCCCCAAGGGTCCCGGCCACACGGTTCGCAGCGAATACGTGGAAGGCAAAGGCGTTCCCTGCCTGGTTGCCGTTGAACAGGATGCCAGCGGAAATGCTCTTGACATAGGCCTTGCCTATGCGGCGGGCATAGGCGGCGCAAGAGCCGGCGTTCTTGAGACTACATTCAAAATGGAAACCGAGACCGACCTTTTCGGCGAGCAGTGCGTGCTCTGCGGCGGCGTTACCGCTTTGATGCAGGCGGGCTTCGAAACCCTTGTGGAAGCGGGATACGACCCTCAGAATGCCTACTTTGAGTGCATTCACGAAATGAAGCTGATTGTTGACCTTATCTATCACGGCGGGTTCAGCGAAATGAGAAACTCAATCTCCGACACGGCCGAATACGGCGACTATGAGATAGGCAAGAGAATCATCACCGAGGATACCAAGAAAGAGATGAAGAAAGTCCTGGGCGAAATTCAGGACGGAACTTTTGCCAAGAGCTGGATTACCGAAAATGCCGTTAACCGTCCTCATTTCAATGCCACCAGGAAAATCAAGGCGGAGCATCAGCTTGAAAAAGTGGGCAGAGAAATCAGAAAGCTCTATTCCTGGAACGACGAGAAATAGGGGCACATCAAAAAGGACAAAAACAATCGAAATGCGTTTTTTCCGAGTTTTGGGGCGGCGGCAAGCGACCGCCGCCTTTTTGAAACAAAGCGGATAAAGGCGGCGACAAAACGGGAGTTATGTAAGGAGTGAATTTGTTTGAATATCAACAGCCTTCGAGGGGGCAGGGACGAAAAAAACATCGAAATATTCGATTCGACGCTGAGGGACGGAGCTCAGGGAGAGGGGATTTCCTTTTCCATTGAGGATAAGTTAAACATTGTCAAAGCCCTTGATTATGTGGGGGCCGACTATATAGAGGCGGGAAATCCGGGTTCAAACCCCAAAGACTTGGAGTTTTTCGAATCAATTAACAAGAATGGGCTGCACTATGCCCGTTTGGTGGCCTTTGGGTCCACCTGCCGAAAGGAGGTCCTTCCGGAACAGGATGACAACTGCAAATCCCTGCTCACGGCAGGAACGGATGTGGTGGCCATATTCGGAAAATCCTGGGACCTTCATGTGACCGAAATAATCAAAACCTCCCTTTCGGAGAATTTGCGGATGATTTACGACACGGTGAAGTTTTTCAAGGACAGGGGAAAAGAAGTCATATTCGATGCGGAGCATTTTTTCGACGGCTATAAGCACAATCCCAAATATGCCTTATCCTCCCTCAAAACAGCCTTGGACGGGGGAGCGGACCGTATTGTTTTGTGCGAGACCAACGGTGGCTGCCTGCCCGACGAGGTGGAGCTTATTACGGCGCGGGTTTGCGGGGAGTTCCCGAATGCGGTGGTGGGTATTCACTGCCACAATGACAGCGGCTGTGCGGTGGCAAATTCCCTGGCGGCCGTCAAAGTGGGCGCAAGACATGTTCAGGGCACCTATTTGGGCTACGGAGAAAGGTGCGGCAATGCCAACCTGTCAACCGTGATACCGAATTTGCAAATCAAAGAGGATTATCACTGCGTCCCCGTCAAAAATTTGGATCGGTTCACCCGGGTGGCAAGATGGATATCCGAAATCGCCAATCTGACCCTTTTCAAGGGTATGCCCTATGTGGGGGGGTCGGCTTTTTCCCACAAGGCGGGAATGCATATCGATGCGGTTGCAAAAGAGCCCATATCTTTTGAGCATATCAGCCCCGAAAGTGTGGGAAACGAGCGGAGATTTTTGATGAGCGAGGTCGCAGGCAGAGGCACGGTACTCAAGAAAATCAATAAGTTAGTCCCGGGTCTCACCAAGGATTCTCCCGAAATTGCCGAAATATGCGCAAAGGTCAAGCAGCTTGAATATGAAGGATATTCGTTCGAGGCGGCGGAAGCCAGCTTTGAGCTTTTGGTCAAGGATGTGCTGAAACAAAAGAAAAACTACTTTACTCTGAACTATTTCAAAACCATAGAAGAACCCTATGAGAATGACTTCAGCGCTTCCGCGATTATCAAAATAACCGTGGGAGACAAGACCGAGATAACCGCAGCGGAGGGCAACGGTCCCGTAAATGCCTTGGACAACGCCCTCAGGCGTGCTCTTGAAGGTTTTTATCCGGAGCTTAGAGGCGTCCATTTGACGGACTATAAAGTCAGAGTTCTTGAGCCTCAGCAAGCCACGGGAGCAAAGGTTCGGGTTCTCATCGAGTGCAGGGACGAAACCGGGAGCTGGACCACCGTCGGAGTATCCACCGACGTGATTGCCGCCTCTTGGATTGCTCTTGTGGAATCGGTTGAATATAAACTAATGAAGGAGGAAAAAGATTGATATGGGTATGACAATGACTCAGAAGATATTGGCAGACCATGCGGGCCTTGACAGCGTCAAGCCGGGGCAGCTCATAAGGGCAAAGCTTGATATGGTCTTGGGTAACGATGTCACCACCCCCGTGGCTATCAAGGAATTCAAAGCCGCGGGTTTTGACAAGGTTTTCGACAAGGACAAAGTGTCGATTGTCTTGGACCATTTTACCCCCAACAAGGACATAAAATCGGCGGAACATTGCAAACTGTGCCGTGATTTTGCCGAGGATAAGGATGTTACGAATTTCTATGATGTGGGCGAGATGGGAGTTGAGCATGCGCTGCTTCCCGAAAAAGGCCTTGTGGCACCGGGAGAGGTAGTGATAGGCGCCGATTCCCACACCTGCACATACGGTGCGGTGGGGGCTTTCTCCACCGGTGTGGGCTCCACGGATATGGCCGCAGGAATGGCGACGGGAGAGGCCTGGTTCAAAGTGCCCTCCGCCATAAAATTCAATTTGACCGGAAAGCCTGCGAAATGGATCTCGGGCAAGGATGTTATTTTGCACATAATCGGCCTTATCGGCGTTGACGGAGCGCTGTATAAGTCCATGGAGTTTGCGGGAGACGGAGTTAAATATCTCTCAATCAATGACAGACTGACCATGGCCAATATGGCTATCGAAGCCGGAGGCAAGAACGGAATATTTGAGGTCGACGATGTGACAAAGGCATACCTTTCGGAGAGAGTTGACCGGGAGTATAAGATATATACCGCCGATGAGGACGCCGAGTATGATGAGGTTTATGATATTGATTTGTCGGGTTTAAAGCCCACGGTGGCTTTCCCCCATTTGCCCGAAAACACCAAAACCGTCGACGAGGTGGGCGATGTAAAGATTGACCAGTGCGTAATAGGCTCGTGCACCAACGGACGTCTTGAGGATTTGGAAAAGGCGGCGGAGATATTCAAAGGCAAGCATGTTGCCAAAAATGTCAGAACGATTATCATACCCGCCACGCAGAAAATTTATCGGGAGGCTATGAAAGAAGGCCTGTTTGACATCTTTTTGGACGCGGGCTGCGTTATTTCCACCCCCACCTGCGGACCCTGCTTGGGAGGTCATATGGGAATTCTCGCCAAGGGAGAGAGAGCGATATCCACATCCAACAGGAATTTTGTGGGCAGGATGGGTCATCCCGAGTCCGAGGTATATTTGGCAAGCCCGGTTGTTGCGGCAGCCTCTGCCATAAAGGGCAGTATCTGCGGCCCCGATGAGATAGATTGATACAGATTATTGAGAGGAGAAACCACAATGAACGCAAAAGGTAAAGTGCACAAGTATCTTGACAATGTCGACACGGATGTCATAATTCCCGCCCGCTATTTGAATTCCTCCGAGCCCTCCGAGCTGGCGGCCCACTGTATGGAGGATATCGACAAGGATTTTGTAGACACGGTTAAGCCGGGGGACATCATCGTTGCAAGGAACAACTTCGGCTGCGGCTCTTCAAGAGAGCATGCCCCCATTGCCATAAAGGCGTCGGGTGTGGGCTGCGTAATTGCCGCAACCTTTGCCAGAATTTTCTATCGCAATGCCATAAACATCGGCCTTCCCATTATGGAGTGCCCGGAAGCTGCGGAGAATATTGCCGATGGGGATGATGTGGAAGTCGATTTCGATACGGGAATTATCAAAGATATTACCACCGGAAAAGAGTTCAAAGCGGAGCCCTTCCCGGAGTTTATAAAAGACATTATCAACAAAAACGGGTTGATGAACTCCATAAAGGACTCGGTGAAATAATCACTTGCAAATATTTGATTTGAAAGGAAAAAGCGAAAATGAATATTAAATTAGCGGTAGTGAAGGGGGACGGAATCGGCCCCGAGATTATAGCGGAGGCGGAGAAAGTTCTCGACAGAATCGGCGAAAAATACGGCCACAGGTTTGAATATACCGACATATTGGCGGGAGGCTGCGCCATTGACGAGACGGGTGTGCCCCTTCCGGAGGAGTCCGTAAAAATCGCAAAGGCTTCCGACTCGGTTCTTTTGGGAGCGGTGGGCGGCCCCAAGTGGGACACCCTGCCCGGCCACTTGAGGCCGGAGCGGGCGCTGCTGGGACTCAGGTCGGAGCTGGGCCTTTTTGCCAATATAAGACCGGCCAAACTCCACGACGCCTTGGCGGGAGCCTGTCCCCTGAAACCCGAAATTTCAAAAGGCGGCCTTGACCTTGTTATAGTTCGCGAACTCACCGGCGGCCTCTATTTCGGAGACAGAGGCAGGAGAAACGAGAGCACCGGAGACGAGGAAGCCTATGATGAGCTTAAATATTCCGTAAGCGAAATCAGAAGAATAGGCAAGGTGGCATTTGACCTTGCCATGAAACGGGACAGAAAAAAAGTCACCAGCGTGGACAAGGCCAATGTTATCGAAACCTCCCGCCTGTGGAGAGAGACCATGCATGAACTGGCCAAGGAATATCCCGAAGTTGAATATTCCGATATGCTGGTGGACAACTGCGCCATGCAGTTGGTGAGAAATCCCGGTCAGTTTGATGTTATCGTGACGGAGAATATGTTCGGAGATATTTTGTCCGATGAGGCCAGTATGACGACGGGCTCCATAGGAATGCTCCCCTCCTCGTCTTTGGGAGAGACCTCAAGGGGAATGTATGAGCCCATTCACGGCAGTGCCCCGGACATAGCGGGAAAGAATATGGCAAATCCCATTGCCACGATTTTGTCCTGTGCCATGATGCTCAGAGACAGCTTCAATCTGACGGAAGAGGCCAAGAACATCGAAGATGCCGTAACACGGGTATTAAATGACGGATACAGAACCGGTGATATTATGGACGAGGGCGGCTTGCTCTTGGGTACCAAAGAAATGGGAGATATGATCTGCCGTTATATCGGCTGAGATTCGAAACGGAGTTGTTAGTTTATGGGAATTTTTAACAGAGATTACAGCAAGCCCGGAAAAGGCGTGGACGAGTCCGGAGAAGGCAGCGAGGGCGTTGTTCTCTTTTTTGAGATATACATTCGCAAGTTCTGGAAGCTTATTCAGGTAAACTTGCTGTTTTGCCTTGCCAACATCCCCGCATTCCTGATAATTTTTTTCCTGAGCGGCGTGTTCTCAAATGCGGTGTTCGGGTCTTTCCCGGATCAGATTGCCGAAATAGCGGGCCTGTCCGCCCCGGATTTCGGCAATCCCGATTATCTGTTTGTGTATCGGGCCGTTGACGTGGGAATTCGGGCGGCAGTCACCATCCTGTTTATCACCTTTTGGGGTTCGGGTCCTGCCTATGCCGCCATGCATTATGTGGTGCGCAACTATTCAAGAGAGGAGCATTCCTTTATCCTGAGCGATTTTTGGGATGCAATCAAAGATAACTTCAAACAGTCACTCATTGTGTTCCTGTTTGACATAATCTTCATGTTCCTGTTCTTCTATGGCGTGTTTTTCTATTCGTCTCGGCAGGGAATTCTCAAATATGCCAAATATTTGGTATACTCCATATTTGCCTTTTATACCGTGTCCCACCTGTTTGTGTACCCCTTGATGGTCCGCTATCGGTTGAAATTCACGCAGCTCATCAAAAATGCGGCTCTGTTTGCCATAGCAAGCCTGCCCTATTGCATTTTTGTGATTATCATTTTGGCGGTGCTGACCGTAGGGATTTGGTACCTGGCCATATTTGTGCTCGGAGGAACGGCAATGACCACGATTTTGGCCGTATATGTGGTGGCGGAACTTGTGATACTTTCCTCCACCTGTGCCTTTATAATCAGCTTCAATGCGGAGCGGATGATAAAGCGGCATATGGATGAGGGCGCGGTGGTTGAAGAAAAGCCAGTTTTTGAAAAAAACACCGAGCCGGAAAACCCTCGAAAGCTCTACTGAAAAACTCGGCAATCGGATATAAACCGAGCGGGCCGGATGAAAATTTAAGAACTTTGCAATATTTTTGAGAGAAATGCCTTGACAGATTGGAGCCGAACAGTTATAATTATCCGAGTAGAGTTTTGTGACTTCTAAGTGTATTTTTATAATACTCGGAGGGAGGGAAGAGATAATGGCAGAAATCAGAGTTAAGGAAAACGAATCGCTGGACAGTGCCCTTCGCCGTTTCAAGCGTTCGTGCGCCAAGGCAGGTGTTATGTCCGAAGTCAGGAAGAGAGAGCACTACGAAAAGCCCAGCGTAAGACGAAAGAAGAAATCAGAGGCCGCAAGAAAGCGTAAATATTAAACAGCGCAGCATTGATTCAAAAGCGCAGATATTGGTTTTCTGTTGTTGGCATTTCCCGCCGCAGGACGGCAAACATTCGGAGTGTGGTTTTAACTTTACGGATCACTCGGAATGTTAATTTAATTAGATTATTGGGACCGCAAAAAGACCGAATGTTTCCTTTGCGGTCCTTTTGTTTTAAAGTATTTAAAAACCACGCAGTGTTCGGAGGAAAATATGGGTAGGTTCAAAGACCGGTTTTTGCCCGATATCTATCTTGAAAGCATATATGACTTAGATGCGGCAGATCTGAAAAAAAGAGGTTTTGATATTGAGGCCATCATTTTCGACATAGACAACACCTTGGTGTCATACAACGAGCCTGTGGCACCCGATATAACGGCGGATTTTTTCGAAAGGCTCAAAGACGAAAACATCAAGACCTACATTGTTTCAAACAACAACGAAACCCGGGTCAAAAAATTTGCCGAGTCTTTGGGCGTGTCCTATTATGCGGCGGCTCTGAAGCCTTTTAAAAAATATATGAAAAAAGCCTGTGCCGATATGGGAGTTGCCCCCGGCAAAACCCTTTTGGCGGGAGACCAGCTCTTTACGGATATATACGGAGGCAACAGAATGGGAATGCCCACCCTCTTGGTGAAGCCCGTGTCTCAATCGGATAAGGGTTTTGTGGGCCTGAAGCGCAAATTGGAAAAGTTGGTACTTAAGGGGGAGTCATTCCGTGAGCGTTGAATTTGCACGGGAGAACAGAGCTTTGTTCGGACCCGGAGGCAATTCGGATGATTTTTATAAATCGGGAGGCAAGTCGGTGTTTGATGTGCCCGACTGGCTTGAGAGCCACGGCCTTTTGGCTTATGAATATCAGTGCGGCAGAGGAGTGAAAATTTCGGAAGATGCGGCTCGGGACTTTGGGAAAATCGCCGCCGAGAAGAAAATCCGCCTTTCCATACACGCGCCCTACTATATCAGCTTGTCGTCCGTTGACCCGATAAAGCGGGAGCGGAGCATTGACTATATTATGGAGACTCTTGCCGCCGCCGACCGAATGGGTGCAGACCGTATAGTGGTCCATTCGGGCTCCTGCGGGCAAATAACCCGACGGGAAGCCCTTGAGCTGGCAGCCGACACTCTCGAACGGGCCATAGAAAGGGCAGATGCTGCGGGTTTTGGGCATATCGCAATCTGCCCCGAGACCATGGGAAGGGTCAAGCAGTTGGGAAATGTGGCCGAGGTGATAAAGCTGTGCCTTATCGACGAGCGGATGATACCCGCAATCGATTTCGGCCATATAAACGCCCAATCTTTGGGCCGTTACAATACCAAAGAGGCCATAGGCGAAGTGTTCGATTTGATTTACAAAAAACTCGGCGCAGAGAGAGCGAAAAATTTCCACGGCCACTATTCAAGAATAGAATATACCAATGCGGGAGAAAAAAAGCATCATACCATGGCGGAGAGGGAGTTCGAACCCGACTTTGAGCCCATTGGGGAGCTCATTGCGGAGAGAAGCCTGACTCCGAGAATTATTTGCGAGTCTGCGGGAACTCAAACCGCCGATGCCGTGGAGATGCAAAGAATATATTTAAATTACTCAGATAGGGAGAATTGATATGACGAATTTATTTTCGGCTTTGAATTTAAAGTCCTCCGAGGGCATAATCCTCACCTCGCCTTACAATATGCGGGCAGCGAGCGGCTTTTCCGGAGGAGAGGGATACGTGGTAATATCCGAGAAAAAGAACTATATAATCGTCGACTCAAGATATACGGGAATTGCTTCCGAGGAGGCCTTCCGAGGATTTGAAGTGAGGGAATACGGACCGAGTGCACCTCTCGGGGAGATGCTTCGGGCCATTGCAAGAGAGCATGGCATGGAGCGCCTTGTCTTTGAGGACGGGTTCGTAACCGTGGCGGGCCTTGAAAAGCTGAAAAAATACCTGCCCGATGCGGAGTTTATCCCCGCCCGAAATAAGATCGATATTCTGCGGACGATAAAGACAAAATCGGAACTTGAACTGATCGAAAAGGCGGAGCAAATCGGGATTGATGCCTTTAATTATGTCTTGGGATTGATAAAACCCGGCGTTACCGAGTCCTATATTGCGGCGGAGCTTGAGTATTTTATGAAAAGTCACGGGGCGGAAAAAACCTCCTTCGATACAATTGTCCTAAGCGGAAGCAGGTGCGCCCTGCCCCACGGAAAGCCCGGGGAGAATATCATCGAGGAAAACGAGCCGGTGCTTATGGATTTCGGCTGTGTATACAAGGGATATTGCTCCGATATGACCAGGACCGTGGTTGCGGGAAAGGCAACGGAAGAGTTCAAGGAAATCTACTCTGTTGTCAAAGAAGCGCAAGAGGCGGGGCTTTCCGCCATAAAGCCCGGAGTTTTGGGAAGAGACGCGGACGCTGCCGCAAGAAGAGTCATCGAAGAGGGGGGATACGGGAAATATTTCGGCCACGCTTTGGGCCATGGAGTCGGGATCTTGATTCATGAATTGCCCATACTCTCACCCAAAAGCGAGATAATACTGTCCCCGGGGATGGTGGTATCCTGTGAACCGGGCATATATATCTATGGAAGAACCGGTGTCAGAATCGAGGATTTGGTGGTTGTGACGGAAGAGGGATGCAGAAATCTCACACCTCTGACCAAGGAATTGATTGAGCTTTGAGCGGATTTTAAAGTTTTCTACTCCGAGGATTCACGAAAACTGTAGTATTCCGAGCCTGCGATAATAATGTGGTCATAGAGCTCAATCCCTTCTTCGGCAAGGGTGCGGCTTATCTCTTTTGTCAGTTCTCTGTCCGCCTCGCTGGGAAAGGCAATTCCGCTGGGGTGGTTGTGGCTCAGCAGCACATAGGATGCCCCGCATTTAACCGCCTTGCGGAGAATATTGCCGATATTCACCGCAACGGAATCGAAGCTGTTGCTCTCAAAGTCTGTTTGATTTATTATACCGAGGGCGGAGCTTAAGTAGCACACAATGATACGCTCCTTGTCCGTGTCCCTATATTGAGAGAAGATGTAATCCTTCAGTTTTTGGGCGTTTTCCGCTTTTCGGCCGGCGGTCTTTGGGGCGTTTGCCCTCTCCGATGCGGCCACCGCTCTCAATGTCATGGGAAGAGAGGACAGGAATTTGGCTGCCGCAGGGCCCACACCGTCAACCGTAACCAATTCTGCCGGGTCCGCCGTCAAAACCCCATAGGCGGAACCGAATTTTTTCGTCAGTTCTCGGGCAATCGGTCTCGTGTCTGCCCGGGGAATCACCGAATACAGCATTATCTCCAACAGTTCGTCGTCGGACAAATTCTCAAAGCCGATTTTCTCGGCTTTTTCATACATTCTTTTTCTGTGCCCCTCGTGGCCCGTAGCGCCGCTCACAACAATTCACCGCCCAATCCGTTTCGTAATCCCATTATAACAGCTTTAAATTTCGGTGTCAAGAGATGCCCCCTTGTCTGCATCGTGCCCGAGCAAATCCATTCTTGACAAAGGGGAAAATCGGTTGTATATTATATATGCGGCTACGGACCGCTGTTTAATATTTATAATCAAAAAATAAAACCATCGTCGGGAGGACGGAAATATGAGTGAAAATACCAATTGCACAAGCGATTGTTCTGCTTGCGGGGAGGATTGTCCTTCGAGAAAACAGGAGCAAAATTCATTTGAGGCCCGCCTAAATCCATTCAGCTCGGTCAAAAAGGTCGTGGCAGTGGTCAGCGGCAAAGGAGGAGTGGGCAAGTCCTCCGTGACTGCCCTGTTGGCTACCGGGACTCAAAAGAGCGGTCGAAAAACCGCCGTGTTGGATGCGGATATTACGGGGCCGTCGATTCCAAAAGCTTTTGGAATAACCGAAAAGGTTATGGGCAGCGAGTTCGGAATTCTGCCTGAAAAGTCTCGGGGAGGAATTGACGTTATATCAATCAATCTCCTTCTCGAAGATGAGCGGGAGCCGGTCATATGGCGGGGCCCCGTTATAGCGGGAACGGTAAAACAGTTTTGGACGGATGTTTTTTGGGAAGATGAAGAAGTGATGTTTGTGGATATGCCTCCGGGTACGGGAGATGTGCCCCTCACGGTCTTTCAATCCCTGCCCGTTGATGGGATAATTGTCGTAACATCCCCTCAAGAGCTGGTCTCCATGATTGTTTCAAAGGCGGTCAAAATGGCGGAGCTTATGAATATTCCCATAATAGGCCTTATAGAAAATATGAGTTATGTTAAGTGCCCCGATTGCGGCAAAAAGATAAATGTATTCGGGGAGAGCCACATTGACGAAATTGCAAGGGATAATGACATAAAAGTCCTCGATAAAATACCTCTGACCACCGAAATTGCCGAAGCCTGCGATATGGGCACAATTGAGGACCTTCAGATAAATCCGGTCCCTAATGCCCTAAAAGCAATCGAAGACCTTTTGTAATCCCGATTAATATCACTATTTCGATAAAACATAAAAAAAATGCGGCGGGCACATTTTTGTGTCCGCCGCAGGGTTTGATTTTCCGTTATTCCTCCGGGACGGCCTCTTCGCCTCCCGCATCTTCCGCCTCGGCTCCGACGTCCGTATCTGCATCGCTAATGTCGGCGCCGCTGCCGTCATCGGCATTATCCGCACCGCCTACGCTTGAGCCGCTTCCGCCTCCTGCGGCGCCGCTGCCTCCGCTGCCGTTTTGAACGGTGGTGCCGGCGGCTTCATTTTCGGTTTGAGACTCGGCCGTCTCCGCCCGAGGGGTTTCCTCCTCATCGGCGGTTTCGTCTTCTTCCTCGTCCTCCTCTTCATCCTCCGCATGGGATGTTACGCTGACGCTGTAGTTCACGCTGATTTTTCTGTCTTTGTTTGCCAAAGCCCCGTGGGCCGCATTCATTATGCTCCTCCAAACGGGAATGCACGGGTTGGAGGACATGGAAATCGTTCGAGGCGTGTCATAGCCGTACCAAACGGCAGCCACATAGTAGGGTGAATATCCGACAAACCATCTGTCGTAGTTCTCGGAGGTCGTTCCCGTTTTGCCGGCGGTGAAGGTGCCGTCCGAAAGAGCCGCACCTCGTCCCGTGCCGGAGCTTACGACGCTGCTTAAATATCTGTTCATAATTGCGGCTGTTTCGGGTTTTATGGCCTGCCAGGATGAATCCGCCTCTTTCCCGGTCAGGATTGTCTCCCCCTCGCTGTTTTTGATTTCGGTGAAGGTATAGGGCTTGTTGTATATGCCGCCGTTGGGGAACATACAATAGGCCGCAGTGAGTTCCAGGTTTGTCATGCCGTGAGTCAAACCGCCGAGGGCCAGCTGGGCGTATCCCAAATCGGTGAACATTTCACCGTTGATTTCCTCACTTTCGACCAAGGTCGTAACATTAAGCTGGTGGGTCATAAAGTCAAAAGAGGTTTGAACACCCATTTCCGACATAATTTTGACGGGAACGGTGTTGAGGGACCGTTGAATGGCATAGTCAAGGCCCACGGAGGAATTACTGTAGGTGTAGTCATAATTTCGGGGCGTCCAACCGTCATAGGACTCCTTCCTGTCCGGTATGGTGGAGCCGGTGTTTATGGTGCCATAGTCAAGGGCCGGCGCATACACCGAAAGGGGTTTTATGGAAGAACCGGGCTGCCTGGGGCTCTGAGTCGCCCGATTTAGGGTATAGCTGTTTTCTTTCACACCGATTCCTCCGGCCATTGCCACAACCCTGCCGTCTTGGGGGTCCATGATAACTATGGAGGATTGGGCCTCCGGGTCCGGGAAATTACTCGCATTGTAATAGTAATCCTCAACTATTTGCTGAACTTGGGGGTCATAGGCGCAGTATATTTTGAGACCTCCGGAATATACCATTTTTTTGGCCAAGTTTTCGGAGTAGCCTTTTTCCCGGAGTTTTTCCGTGGCATCTCTCACAACCTGGTCGATATAGTAGGAAGTTATAAATTCGCTCTTCTTGTTGAGAGCCTCCTCTTTGCTGAATACCAAGGGGAAGCTCACCGCCTCATCATATTCCTCTTGGGTTATATATCCCAAGGACAGCATCTTTGCCAATACGAGTTCTTGGCGTTCCTTGTTGTTATTCGGGTTCACAAAGGGGTCATAGTAGGCCGGATTTTGAGTTATGGCCGCAAGGGAGGCGCACTCCGCCAAATTGAGAGCGCTCACATCTTTGTTAAAATACAGATTCGCCGCCGTTTGAACACCATGGCAATTTTCGGACATATAAATGCAATTGAGATAGAGTTCCAATATCTGGTCCTTTGACATCTTCTTTTCCAAATCGATTGCCTTGGAAATCTCGCTTATCTTCCGAGCCACGGTTTGGGCATCGTTTCCCGTGATATTTTTTATGAGCTGTTGGGTTATGGTACTGCCGCCGAGGGATGCCTGCCCTCCCTTCCCCGTGATTTTGTCAACGAAATAGGTAACTGTGGCCCTGACTGTTCTCATGACGTCAACACCCTTGTGAGACATAAACCGTTCGTCCTCAATGGCGATAAAAGCATTTTGGAGATTTTTCGGCGTGGCGTCAAGGTCCACCCAAACTCTGTTTTCGTCGGAGCTGAGGGTGAGGAGTATCTGCTCCTCCCCGGTGGCCGGGTCAAGGTAGACAATATCCGAATTGCGGTCCATGGTCAGGGTTTCCACATCAATGCCGTCAACATTGCCCCACAGGCCCATAACAGCCGTGATGAGGGCGCCTCCGGCAATCACACCTCCCACAAGGAGGGTTATCAGAAAGACTAAGATAAATCTGCCTACATATTTTCTCATAATGTATCCCCTTATTCAGTATACTATACCTATACATATTATATACTAAGACTCGTAGGTTCTTCAAGGGTTACAGACAATAAATTTGTTAATAAATTATTAAATTAGTGTTACACCGCATCAAAAACCACAATATCTTGTGGAGGTTTTTCACTCCATTTTGTCTGCATTATTGACTTAAAGACTTTTAGCTGTTATAATAATCTCTGCGGTTGTATAACAATTGAGTATTTGCAACAGAACAGGAGACGGCAGATAATGATAATAGATTTTCACGCCCACGTTTTTCCGGACAAAATCGCCGAAAGGGCCTCTCGCGGGATAGAGACGTTCTATGACCTCAAAGTGAGAAATGACGGCACATTGGGCCGCCTGATCCAAATGGAGGATGAGGCGGGGGTTGATATGGCAGTGGTACACTCCGCAGCCACAACGGCTCACCAAGTGGTTTCGATAAACGACTTTATTTACGAGTGCACCCAAAAATATCCGGACAGGATAATCGGTTTTATGACCATACATCCTGATTTTGACGATATAGAGGGAGAAGTGCGGCGGTGCATGGATTTGGGCCTCAAGGGCCTCAAAATCCATCCGGATTTTCAGCATTTCCATATCGATGACAAAAAAGCCTATAAAATCTATGAGGTGATAAGGGGCAGATTGCCTCTGTTGGTTCACACCGGGGATTTTCGCTATCAATGGAGCAAACCTTCAAGGATGGCAAAAGTGGCGGAGGATTTCCCGGATATGACCGTCATCGGAGCTCATTTCGGCGGCTGGTCGGAATGGGACGATGCGGCGGAGGTTTTTGACGGCTGCAAAAACAGGATATATGTGGACACATCAAGCACCATGTATGATGTGGCACCTGCCCGTATTCGAGAGCTGATAAAAATCTACGGAGAGGATCGGGTTATGTTCGGAACCGACTATCCCATGTGGAACGCCGTCGATGAGCTTAAATATATCGATGCCTTGGATTTGAGCCCTTCCGTTCGGGAAATGATTCTCTCGGGAAATGCCGAAAGGCTCCTCGGAATAAACCCGTAACGGGCAGGGAACGTCGCACCTGACAGTGAGCAAGCGGGCAAATCGGGTGAAATGTTTGGCCCAAACGGTTGACAACGGAGGTTTGATAAACTATAATTACATTAACGGTCAAAATCATAGCTACGGAGGATGATTATTATGTATTTCGGATTATTTGACCCAACGATTATTCTGCTCCTTCCTGCCGTTTTGTTGGCAGCCTGGGCTCAATACAGAGTGTCGAGCACATTCAATAAATATTCAAAAATTGCAAGTCTCAGGGGCTTGACCGGTGCCCAAGCGGCCCGTATGATTCTTGACAGAAACGGACTCACCAATGTCCATATTCAAAGGATCGGGGGGAATCTTACCGATAACTTCGACCCCCGCACCAATATTGTAAATCTTTCCGACAGTACTTACGCCAGCAACAGCATAGGTGCCATCGGTGTTGCGGCTCATGAGTGCGGCCATGCGGTCCAGTATGCCACAGGCTACGCACCGATTAAAATCAGAAACGGAATCTATCCGGTGGTCAATTTTTGCAATATGCTGTCTATGCCCATCATATTAATCGGCTTTGTATTGACCGCCTTCGGAGGAATTGCGCCCATAGTCGTTGATATAGGCATTCTGCTCTATTGCACCACAGTGATATTCCAGCTTATAACCCTGCCCGTTGAGTTCAATGCCAGCAGCAGGGCATTGAAAACTTTGGAGTCTTACAATATGCTGAGCACCGAGGAACTCGGAGGAGCCAAAAAGGTTCTGTCCGCTGCGGCCATGACATATGTGGCAGCGGCTTTAAGTTCCCTTATGACGTTGGTGCGTCTGTTTGTGATTTCTCGGGAAACTCGGGATTAGCGGTATGAACGGCAGAGAGGCGGCATATCGGGTTCTTGCGGGTTTTGCCCGAGACGGAGCATATGTAAACGGCGTCCTGAACGAAACTTTCATAAAATTCAATCTCGACCCCTTGGAGCGCTCTTTTGCCACGGAGTTGACTTATGGGTGCCTCAAAAATCGGTTGTTCCTTGACTATGGGATATCCCGATTTTCCAAAGTCAAAATCAGAAAGATGTCCGTTTCGGTAAGGACCATATTGGAAATAGGAGCATATCAGATTTTGAAAATGTCAAAAGTGCCCGATTCCGCGGCCTGTGACGAGTCCGTAAAACTTGCCCGAAAATACGCTGCCCGCTCTGCGGGCTTTGTGAACGGAGTGCTCCGCAGCCTGTGCAGGGGAAAGAATGCCATTGAATATCCCAAACGGGAAGACAACGAGATAAGGTTTTTGTCGGTTATGTTTTCTTTTCCCGAGTGGATTGTGAGAAGGCTCCTTGAGGATTACGGAGGGGAGGTTTGCGAGAAAATTCTAGATTCCGCGAACAGAGCTTACCCTCCCTATATAAGGCAAAATTCCCTCAAGGAGTTGAGCCCCCAAGATTTCCGCCTGTGTCTTTCGGAGGACGGAATCGAAACGGAGCCCGAGCCCGATATTAAGGGATGCTACAGAGTTTTGGGACATCTTGATATATCAAAATCCGATACATACAAAAAGGGATTTTTCACAATACAGAACAAAAGTTCCCAGCTTGCGGCATTTGCTCTTGAGCCGAGGCCCGGTATGCTTGTTGCGGATATGTGCGCAGGTCCCGGCGGAAAGACCTGTCATATAGCCGAATTGATGAAAAACAGAGGTGAAATACGGGCCTTTGATATATACGGTCATAAAATCGATTTGATAAATTCGGCAGCCGAAAGATTGGGAATCGATATAATAAAAGCCGAGGAGAGAGACGGAACCCGGCTTGTTCCGAGCCTCTCGGGAAAGGCGGACAGGGTTCTCATAGATGCTCCTTGCTCCGGATTGGGGGTTGTGCATTCCAAACCCGATATAAGATGGACCCGAAAGGAAGAGGATACAGAGGCCCTTTCAAAACTCCAAAAAGCTCTTCTTGACAGAGGGGCCGAGTATGTTAAACAAGGCGGGATTATGGTCTACAGCACCTGCACCCTCCTTAAAGATGAAAATGAGAGGCAGGCCGAGAGCTTCCTCGAAAGGCACGGGGAATTCGAACTTGTGAGTGAGAGGCGGATTATGACCTATGATACGGGAGGCAGCGGATTTTATATAGCAAAATTTGCCAAAACACGCTCGGAGAGCCTTTAGCCGAAGTCCCGATTTACCTCGGACAAAGGCCGAGCGGAACGGATAAAAAGCCGCAAAAAGCGGAGGCCCCGAGGGGATACGGACATGAAAGACGGAGTTTCTATGAAAAAGACAAATCTGAAGGACCTATCTCTCCCGGAATTTGAGGCGGCCCTCGCCGAGGTATCCCCCGGCGAGCCCAAATTCAGGGCAAAGCAAATTTACGGATGGGTGTATGACAATGTATCGGATTTCGACGAAATGACAAATGTCCCCAAAGCCCTGCGAAAAAGGCTGAAAGAGACTTTTGTCATTGACACCATGTCCCTATGTCGAAGATTTGTTTCAAACATTGACGGAACCCGAAGATATTTATTCAAATTAAATGACGGGAACTTTATCGAGTCGGTGCTCATGAAATACAAGCACGGATATTCCCTGTGCGTGTCAAGCCAAGTGGGATGTGCAATGGGATGCAAATTCTGCGCGTCCACCAAGGGAGGCAAAGTCCGAGACTTAAGCTCCGGAGAAATTGCGGATCAGGTTTTGATGGCGGAGCGGGATTTGGGCAGCCGTATATCCAACATTGTGATTATGGGCATAGGAGAGCCCCTTGACAATTTTCAAAATGTGACGGCCTTTATAAAAAACGCAGGGGCCCCCGAAGGTTTGGGCATCGGACAGAGGCATATAACCCTATCGACCTGCGGCATTGTGCCGAAAATATATGAGCTTGCCGATATGAAGCTCCAAATCACCCCGGCGGTGTCCCTCCACGGAGCGGATGACAGGGACCGGGACAGGCTGATGCCCATCAACAGGAAATACAATTTGGAAAAGCTGATTCCCGCATGTGGGTACTATATCGAAAAAACCGGAAGACGGATGACCTTTGAATATACATTAATCAAAGGCGTGAGCGACGGCCCGGAGAGGGCAAAGAAGCTGGCTGGGCTCCTTAAGGGGATGCTGTGCCATGTTAATTTAATTCCGGTGAACACCATCGGGGAAACCGGTTTTGCGCCGTCCGAGCCCGCCGAGATTCGGAAATTTTCCGAGATTTTGGAATCTCGGGGTATTCCGGCAACGGTGCGGCGGGAGATGGGAAGAGATATTTCGGCGGCTTGCGGACAGCTCCGCTCAACATACAATGCTTATCGGAATGGAGGTATTGCAAATTGAAGTTTGATGTTTACGGTGTCACCGACACCGGCTGTGTCAGGGAACTGAACGAAGACAGCTATGTGATTTGCGGGTTTGACGGCGGCAGAGAACCCGGCTTTTGTGTTGTGGCAGACGGCATGGGCGGACACAATGCGGGGGAGGTGGCAAGCTCCCTTGCGGTTGACTATATAACCGATTCCCTCAAAGACATTTTGCTTGAGGGCACCCCTGCGGATGTACCCCGCCGTATCAATGACGCCTTATCGGGCGCCAACGCAAACATATACAGAATATCACGAGAGGATGTATCCCGAAGCGGAATGGGCACCACCGCCGTGGTATGTGCCTTTTCCGACGGTGAGGGTTTCATTGCAAATATAGGCGACAGCAGAGCCTATGCTTGCCGAAGCGACGAGATATACCAGATTACCGTTGACCATTCCATAGTTGAAGAATTGGTGGAGTGCGGAACAATCACAAAGGAAGAGGCCCGCAAACATCCCCGAAAAAACATAATCACCAGGGCCGTGGGCAGTGACAAAACCACAAAGGCCGATATTTTCGAGTATGAATACAGGTCGGGGGATACCATAATAATGTGCAGCGACGGCCTGTCCGGAATGGTGGAGGACGATGTTATCCTGAATGCGGTGAAGAACAGCGGAACCTCTCGGGAGACTGCGGAAACGCTTATTGAAATTGCCAAAGAAAATGGCGGTCTTGACAACATAACCGTCATTGTAATACGAATTCTTGAGGAGGATGTTACCCTATGAGCATGATTGGCAAATTGATAGCCGGAAGGTATGAGATAATCGAGGAAATAGGAAAAGGCGGAATGGCAAAGGTCTATAAATCCAAGGACAAATTGCTCAACCGTTATGTGGCCGTCAAGATTTTAAAGGATGATTACAAGGACGACAAAGAATTCGTGCGCCGTTTCAACACCGAAGCCCAGGCGGCGGCCAGTCTTTCCAATCCCCACATTGTTTCAATCTATGATGTGGGCTGCGAAGACGGCATTAACTATATCGTAATGGAATATATCGAGGGTGAAACCCTCAAAACATATATCGACCGAGTGGGAGCCATTCCCTGGCGGAAGGCGGCGGAATATGCCCTTCAGATTTGCGAGGGCATAGAGGAGGCGCATAACAATTCGGTTATTCATCGGGACATCAAACCCCAGAATATCATAATGGCACCGGACGGAATCCTCAAAATAACCGATTTCGGCATTGCGCGGGCCGCCACCCAAACCACCACCACAATGGCAAGCAACAATACCATAGGAACCGCCCACTACCTCTCCCCCGAACAGGCCAGAGGCGGATACACCGACGAGAGAACGGATATCTATTCTATGGGCATCGTTATGTATGAGATGCTCACTGGAGAGCTCCCCTTCGACGACAGCACTGCCGTGGCAATCGCCATTAAGCATTTGCAGGAGAATGCCACCCCCATAACCGAGCTCAACCCGGACGTTCCCAAGGCCCTTGAAGCGGTTGTTATGAAAGCCATGACAAAAGAGCAGAACAGCAGATACTCATCCATCACGGATATGATTTCCGATATAAACAAGGTCCTCGTGGACCCGAATATAGGTTCATACGGAGGACGAAAGCCCCGTAACGGTTCCTCGGCAGCAGGCTCCGGCACCGTAAAGATGCCGTCCGTGGAGTCGGGTCGGGACCTTGACAGCAAAATTCCGGGCATCGACATGGACGAATACGACAAGCAGGACAAAGAATATGAGGAATTGGAGCGGCTGAACGAAAAGAGGGCAAAGCGGATGGAAAAGAAGAAAAAGCGCAAGGTTGCCTTTGTGGCTTTCATTTCCGCTTTGGCCGTTTTGGCGGCGGGCATTGCCTTGGCCTTTGCCCTAACCGACGGATTTGGGATTTTTATGACCCCGTCCAACACCATGTCCATTCCCAACCTTGTGGGTATGACCCTCAAAGATGCCCAGGCGAAGTACGGAGAAACTTTCAGCATTCTTGAGCAAAGCAGGACCGAGAGCACCCAGCCCGTGGGCACGATCATAGAGCAATCGCCGGGCGGAGACTCAAACGTTGCCAAGAGGGACAATATCATCATAAGAGTCATAACAAGCTCCGGAAGCACATCAATCACTCTTAACAACTACTCCGGGGTGACTTTCGACGAGGCGAAGGCGGATCTTGAAAAGCTGGGACTTGCCTGCAACAAAATCGAAAAAGTGAATTCGGAGGTTAAAGAGGGCCTGGTGTTCGAGCAAGTTCCGGCTGCGGGAAGCGCTCTTGCGGCAGGGGACACGGTCACCCTCACTGTCAGCATTGGAAATGAGCCGCAGACGGAGGCCGCCCCGGAAAATAAAGATAAAACCGACAAGAGCGAGACGGAAGCAGAAACGAAGAAAAACAACACGGTCACCGAAAACAAGACGGAAAACACAACGGGCGGACAAAATGCCAACGTAGGCGGCGGAGCGAATACCAACTCCAAAACAAACGAAAACGCCGAAGCGGGTTCGGGTTCGAATAATTCCCAAGGCTCGGGCGGCGGTGCGGCGGCCGGCGGTGACGGAGATTCCGGCGGCGGAGATGCAGGCTCGGCAGGCGGCGAAGAAAGTGTATCAAACGATGACAGCGGCCTTATCGACTGATGGCGACCGTTGAAATCGAAGGCAGAATAGTAAAAGGCGTGGGGGGATTCTACTATATCTCCCAAATGGATTCCGATTTTTCCTCCGAGAGGGGCAAAATATTTGAGTGCCGCGGCAGAGGCAAGTTCCGCAAGGAGGGCATAACGCCTCTTGTGGGGGACGTTGTCAGATGCGGCATAGACACGGCATCAAACAGCGGATTGGTTCTGGAGATATTGCCGAGAACCAATTCCCTAATCAGACCTCCGGTGGCCAATGTAACTCAAATCGTTATCGTGTTTTCCGTTTCAAATCCGAGACCCAATCTCTTTTCGGTTGACAAACTTGTCACCGCAGCCATGTATGTGGGTATCAGGCCTGTAATCTGCATAAACAAAATCGATATGGATGACGGAGACGACTATTTCGGAATGTACAGCGGGGCGGGATTTAAAACGATTCGCCTCAGTGCAAAGACGGGGGAAAATACGGAGCAGCTCAAGGAGATTCTTACCGGGGAGCTAACGGTCTTTGTGGGAAACTCCGGAGTGGGCAAATCCAGCATTCTCAATCGGATATTGAAGCATGCCAACCTTGAGGTGGGAGAAGTGAGCGGCAGAGTGGAGCGGGGACGGCATACCACCCGTCACAGCGAACTCATTCCCCTTGATGATGGCGACGGGTATATAATAGACACTCCGGGTTTCAGCTCATTTTCCGTCGCCGATTTGGATGAAAAAAGGCTGTGGACCCTCTTCCCGGAGTTTGAACCCTATTCGGGAAAATGCGATTTTGCCGATTGCAGCCACACCACCGAAAAGGGATGCGCCGTTCTTGCCGCCCTGAGAGACGGAAAGATAAGCAAATCAAGGCACGAGAGTTACAAAGCTCAATACAAAGAGATTTTGGACGGAAAACCCTATTGACGAAAACCCTATGGTGCGGACAAATCAAAATCGGAAGCTGCCAATGAGCAAATCGGAAAGGAAAAGCAATGCCATACATCAAAATTTCTCCATCCATCCTTGCCGCAGACCCCGCAAATCTTGAGCGGGATGTGAAGAGAGTCGAAGCGGCGGGGGCGGACTATCTGCACATCGATATTATGGACGGGCATTTTGTGCCGAATTTGAGTTATTCGCCGGCGGTTGTCCGTGCTTTGCGCAGCAAAACGGCTCTTGTTTTCGATGTGCACCTGATGGTCACCGAGCCGGAAAACTTCATCGACGACTTTGCTGACGCAGGGGCAGACATAATCACCATTCATCAAGAGGCCGCCAAGGACCTTCCCAAGTCTTTGAAGCATATCAGAGAACTTGGAATCAAGGCGGGAGTCAGCATAAAACCCAACACAGACATAAGCGCCATTTCCGACGTCCTCGATTTGGTTGACCAGGTGCTCATTATGACCGTTGAACCCGGATTTGGCGGCCAGGAGTATATCCACTCAATGGACAAAAAGATTTCCGAGCTCTATGGCATTTTGGCGGAGCGGGGCCTTTCCGTCGACATTGAGGTTGACGGCGGAATTACGGAAGAGAACGTAGACGATGCGGTGGCCGCCGGGGCAAATGTCATCGTGTCGGGCTCGTCGATTTTCTATTCCGAAAATTACAGAGACACCATACACAGTATGAGAAATCGGGCATTCAAGGGGGTCGAAGGCCGTGAAGGCAGTGATTTTCAGTAGCGCTGAAATTGAAAATTATGATTACATAGCCGAAATGGATTTGAAAGACAGTATAATCATCTGCGCAGACGGCGGCTATAACCATGCAAAACACTTGGGGCTCCTGCCGAACCTTTTTGTGGGAGACAACGACTCCTTTCGAAATGAGATACCGCCCGGTATAGAGTGCCGCCTGTATCCTCCCGAAAAAGATAAAACCGATACAAACATAGCCCTCGATATCGCAATGGAAAAAAATCCCGAGGAAATTATCCTCTTGGGCGGATTGGGAGGCAGAACAGACCAGGAATTTTCCCATTTTTGCCTGATGGAATATGCCCTGGACAGAGGTTTCCGTCTCAAAATGGTTGACGATATAAATGAAATTTGGATGACACGGGAGCCTTTCACCCTCAAAAAATCCTTTTGCCGAAAAAAATACGTCTCCTTTTTCCCCTACGGCGGAGATGTGGAAAATTTCTCCGTGAAGGGCCTCAAATACGAGGCGGAAGGTATGACCCTAAAACCCGATTTGGTCCAAGCCTCCAGCAATGAGTTTGCCGAAGCGGAGGAGGCAAGAATCGAATTCACAAAGGGCACCCTCCTTGTGATGCTGTGCAGCGACAGACCTCCGAAGCGATAGGGTTAAGATTTAAAAATACGGAAAAATCAAGAAAGAGCAATACAGACGAAGTATAATATATATGAAAGAACATCTCACGAAATTCATGAAATTACTTGCGGCGATACTTTCGGCGGCTGTGCTTTTCTGCGGATGCGGAAAGGAGGAGGCTGCCGATTTGACATACTCGCCCAATGTGGAGTTCGGCGACGTGTTCTACGAGTTTGCGGATATCCGCTCCGCCACGGACGCTCTTTTGCCCGGCCCCGTTGACGATTCCTGGTGGGCGGCCTTTGATTCCCTGAAGGGCAATGTGAAAGCTGCGGCCCTGGCCTCGGACACCATTGATGAGTCCCCGACCCTTTCCCCTGCGGATTCTGCCTTGCGCCCGATTCTTCGGGAGACCCTTGCCGCCTATTCAAAAGCTTTCGATGTTGTGAGTGCGGCTCGGGACAGTGCGGATTTTGAGATATTGAACTATGCCATCGGCAATTTCACGGAAGAAATCACCGCCGCCGAGGGCAGGTGGGACATTGCCATGGCCGAGGCGGCAGCCCTTGAGACGTCCTCCCCATAGTGAAGCCTACAGTATGCTGCCATAGTCCCTCAAAGGCCCCCTTGCGGCGCAGAAACAGCCTATGCCAAGCTCCTCCATAAAATTTCGGGCCTCCGGGCAGACGTCCCCGAAAAATACGGCGGTCTCCCCTATCAAACCGCAGGCGCCGCCTATGAACCCGTGATTATAGCCCGAAAGGCGAACATTTCTCTGATCCGTTTTCATGCATTTTATGTCTTCGAATTTTTTGAGGAGCCTATACAGCCCCTCATCTCCGGTTATTACGGCGTTATCGCTCAAAATTGCCAAACTGCATTTGGCGTACCCCTGTTTTGTGTTTATGATTTCAAATCCCCGTTTTTCATAGTATTCCAAAATTTTCGGCTCCGTGTGGCTCGTATTTGCGATGACACGCCTCCCAATCCTTGCCGCATTATAGGGTATATCGTTGGGATATCCCTCCGCGGGAGTTCGGGAGCCGGCGGTAATATGCACATCGGGCAGGCTGCGGCGGTAGTATTCAAAGCACTCTGGAGCACATACCGCCTCGGTTTTATCCGTAAAATGAATTTGCATATCCGGATGGGTGGCGGTCGCCCCGTTGATTTTTTTGAGTCTGACCGTTTTGACAATTGTCTCATTCGGGAATCTTTCGGATATATTTTCAATGATTTGGGCATCGCAGCATCTGTCAATCACAACAGCCATATGGCAAATTCCTCCTTGCGGATCCCTATTTCAAAAACTCGAGGGCATAGTGGCAGAAAATCTCCGCCCCGTATTCTATGCACTTATCCGAGCCGAAAAATCTCTCGCTGTGAAGAGGATAACCCCGGGCGCCCTCCTCCGTGGACCCCAGCCAAAACAGAGCGGAAGATTTAACCCTGTCCGCCAGGTATGCAAAATCCTCTCCTGCCATGGTGGGCTCAGTCAAAGTCACCGTCTCAAGGTAGTTGTCGGCGGATTTTTTGAGCAAATTCGAAGTCTCATCATCGTTTATCAACGGCATAAACAGCCGACGGTATTCATATTCCATGTCCGCCCCATGGATTTCGCAGATTTTCCTGCCTGCTTTTTCTATGGCATTTTCAAGAAGTGACCGCTCCGCCTCCGAAAAGGCTCTCACCGAGCCTCCCAAATGCACCGTATCGGGTATGGCGTTGTATGCGGAACCTCCCTCTATTATCGACACGGAAACCGCCGCGGGGCTCATGGGGCTTATCAGTTCATGCCTGAGATTTCCTATCGCAGATACGATTTGCGCCGCCGCCGTCACCGTATCCGTGCATTTCTGAGGCGTTGCCACATGTCCCCCTTTTCCGCGCACAACAATGTCAAACTCATCCGGGCAGGCATAGAAAGCTCCCGTCTTAAAGCCCGCCGTCCCCACCGCCAGGGAAGGCTCAACATGGAGGGCAATGCAGGAATCGACTTTCGGCCCTTCAAGAACCCCCGCCTCTATCATGGGCAGGGCCCCTCCCGTGGTCTCCTCCCCGGGCTGGAACATCAGCTTGACGGTTCCGGAAAATTCCTCCCGCATTTGGCTCAGCGCGATTCCGCAGCACAGCAGCACGGAGGTGTGAATATCATGTCCGCAGGCGTGCATCACCCCTTGATTTTTCGACGCAAATTCCGCCCCGGTCATCTCGCAAATGGGCAGAGCATCCATATCCGCCCGAATGAGCAACGTCTTCTCCGCCCCGGGCTTTTTTCCTCTTATTATTCCCAAAATCCCCGTTCCCGCAATGCCTCGGGTATATTCGATGCCGTATTTATCAAGCACTCGGCACACCGCATCCGCCGTCTCGAATTCTTCGAAGGACAGCTCAGGGTTTTCGTGAATTTTATGCCTGAATTGAACAATTTCGGGCAGGATTTTCCCAACCGTCTCTTTTATCGATTGCACTTTTTTGTTTTCATCGGTCATTTTCCTTCGCCTCCCGTGGCAGGGCTTTTTTGTATTCCTCATAGAGCCCCGCTTTGTTGATAAGGTCAATCATCCCGTTGGGGGACAGCCTCATGGGCAGCTTCATCTTTGCGAGGACCTTTCGCCTGAGGGCATGGCTTCCCTCACGGCCCGACAAACCGTCCCGATAAAGCTCCGCCTTTGTGAGGATTTGCTTCGGCGGGGATGTTACGGTGGCGGCCTTTTTTATGGCCTCACTCAGGATTTCGTCATCCATCCCTTCAACACCCAAAAGGCCCTCCTTCCCGGGCGCATCCTTCCGTCTTTCCTTTCCTTGGACAGAGGGTATGTAGGCGTGTTTCACCGTTCCTCGGTCCCCCACGCAGGTTTTGATATAGTTCCTGATTTTGAACCCGGCCCTGTCGCTGTCCGTCAAAACGATAATCCCGGTGGTCTCCGCCAGCTTGACCAATGTCTCTGTCATGGCCTTCGATTTGAAAATCTCAAATCCGTCGGTGCATATGATGGGTGCGGAGCAAACCCGCTTCACCCGTTCCTTGTCATATTTCCCTTCCACCACTATGGTTTCCTTAATATTAAGCATGCTCACATTATACCACGGATGGGAAAAGTTGTCCATATTTTTTTCTTGACCCAAAGACCCGCGGTGATGTAAAATTGTCTTATCGAATTTAAAGGAGGCATGCATATGGACATCGATATAAAAAAGAACGACATTGTTGATATAAGCATAGACGGCATGACCGACGACGGCCGAGGCGTCGGAAGATATCGGGGCATGGCGGTTTTTGTCCCCGGCGTAATCCCCGGCGAGAAGGTCAAAGTTGTCATAATCAAAGTCCTGAAATCCTACGGAGTAGGCAAACTCCTTGAGATAACGGACCCCTCCCCCGACAGGATTTCGCCCAAATGCCCCATCTGCCACCGATGCGGTGGCTGCACCCTTTCGCATATGAGCTATGAAGCGGAGCTTGAGTTCAAGCAAAACAAGGTGAAGGAGTGCCTGAAAAGAATAGGCGGCTTTGGCAACCTCCCCATGGAAGAGATTCTCCCCTCCCCCAAAATCGAAGGCTACCGAAACAAATCCCAATTCCCCGTGACCCCCGAAGGCATCGGTATGTTTGCCGCAGGCAGCCACCGCCTTGCGGAGACGGACAATTGCATCACCGCAGACGAGTCGGCGGGGCGAATATTGAAGGCTTTCAAGAACTACATCACAAAATTCGGAGTCTCCGCCTATGACGAAACCCGCGGCAGGGGCCTCATACGCCACCTTTGCATTCGCCGCGCCCAAAGCGGAGTGCTGGTCACCGTGGTCACCTCCGGGGATGAGCTTCCCCACAAGGACGCCCTGACTGAAGAGCTCCGCAGTGCCTGCCCCGAGCTCACGGGAATTATCCAAAACATCAACCGAAAAAAGACCAATGTCATATTGGGCTCCGAAAACAAAACCCTCTACGGCACCCCCTACCTCACCGACACTCTCGGCCCCGTGAAATTCAGAATATCCCCCCTGTCTTTTTATCAAATTAATCCCGCCCAAACAGAAAGGCTCTATGCCGCGGTCAAAAAATTCGGGGATTTTGAGGGCAGCGAAACCCTCCTGGACCTCTACTGCGGAATCGGAACCATCGGCCAGTATTTGTCGGATTCCGTCCGAAAAATAATCGGCGTGGAATATGTGAAAGATGCCGTCGCCGACGCCCGCACAAACGCCCGACTGAACAACATCGAAAATGCGGAGTATTGGTGCGGAAAAGCCGAAGACCTCCTGCGGGAGCGGAAGCTGCGGGGTGCAAATCCCGATGCGGCTGTCCTCGACCCGCCCCGAAAGGGCTGCGATCCGGCCCTCCTCGGCGCCCTTTGCGAAATTCCCTCCCTTGAGAAAATAATCTACGTCTCCTGCAAACCCTCAACTCTCGCCCGGGATTTGAAAATCCTCTCGGAGCGGGGCTTCAAACCCGGGAAAATCGCCCCTGTGGATATGTTCCCTCGAACACCTCATGTTGAAACGGTGGCCCTGCTGACAAGGTGAATAACTCCCCAAACAGCGGAAAATTCCCCTTGTGAATATTGCGAAAAATCGAAAAATCCCTTTGTTTTACTTTGAATAAAAGCCCCCCGCCCCCTCCCCAAGTACAGAAATGTCATAAAACATAAATCATTTGGTTATTTTGTACAAAATAGGGGGGGGGGGGGGGGGTTTTTTTTTTTTTTTTTAAAAAAAAAAAAAAAAAATTAAAAAAAATTAAAAATAAAAATTTTTATTTTATTTTTTAGTTTGGTATAATAAAAGTGTTTT
>CAZTYF010000021.1:0-30926 GCA_964617455.1 uncultured Oscillospiraceae bacterium
AAGTACGCACTTTTTTATTGGGATACGCACCTTTTTGTAACTATCTTGCGCTTCTTTGAGTGTTGCATTATAATAGGAATATAACACTTGGAAATGAAGTATTGGAGGTATGTGATGAAAACAAAAGCTGAACTGCTCCCCGAATGCCCGGTGGCGACCACGGTGCAGCTGATTGGAAGCAAATGGAAACTGCTGATTATACGTAATCTTTTAAACCGACCTTGGCGTTTTAACGAACTGCAAAGAGATCTTGACGGCATCAGCCAGAAGGTGCTGACTGACAGCCTCAGATCTATGGAAGCAGATGGACTCATAACCCGTACCGTTTATCCGGAAGTACCACCAAGGGTGGAATATGCTATGTCGGAGCTGGGACAGAGCCTGGAACCGATCATTGATGCCATGAAAGTATGGGGAGAAAATTATAAGGCAATGAGACGTACCTCTAAATGATATGGCGAATAAATGCAAGGATACCTGTCGGACAGAACAGGCTTCTCGCATTTTAATAATTTTGAAGAAAGCAGGGGACGTCGTGTTTATGTCTCCCCTGCTTTCGGGTTCAAAGATAATGTGAGGGGGTTGCCGTCTTCCGTGAAAGGACATCTTGTGAGCTTTATGATTGCAGGTATCGTTGCTGTAGTCGGTTCAAAGATAGCTCCAACTTTTTATATCATACACACAGTTTTTTTCTTGATCTGCTCGGGTTTCTCTCGGCAAGACAAAGACGCAAAATATTTTGCGCCACAAGTATGATATATGTTCCTCAATAAAACTAATATTTGGCAGGGCGTATTTTTGCAATTTAATTAAAATTATAACGAAAATAAATAATTAAAAATTTGTGTTATGATACAATAGATATGTTACAAAAAAGAAGGGAAACGACCTCGAAAGTGTCAAAAAAATAGCAAACAAATATAACAAGAAGGGAGTTTTTCTTTATGGATAGTATAACACAAGACGCACGGTTCCGTCAACGGGTAATTAAATATTCCGAGAAAGAAGGAGTGTAACACATCATTGACACTTCTACATAAGGTTTACTTTAAAGTTTAATAGTTTACCCCGTTGGCGCGTAGCAAGGACAGACAACAATCGTCCCATCTCGCAGACCCAACGGGATGACGATACCATATCAGATTTGTTGGCACCTGCCAAGAGTTTATACCAAAAATTTTCACCGATTCAAAATGTTACCGATTGTGGCAAAAAATTAAAGGTGGTATAGAGCTCTGCACCAAAATCGAAGTGTGTCGTTCGACCTTCCATGTGTTAGTCCGTTTGTTCGAGAATGACAAAGTTTTTTTCGATATAATCTTCGAGAGCAGGGCGGTAGGCAACATGTTTAGCTCCCACTTGCCTGCCGATACCTGTTGATTGATCTTTAATCAGCCTTGTAACAGACTCTCTGCCAATGCCCGTGTATGCCACGGCTTCCCTTACCGATAAAAGAAGTTTGTGTTCGATCGGTACTTCAATTTTCATAATAAATCAAATCCTTTCGTAGTTAATGTTGATTTTTTTAAAACATCATGTGTGTCCGCTGTACCTAACACCCGTTGTCTTCGGTATCTTTGCCCTGTGCTCTCTCGGGATTTTCCCTGACATAATCATCGAGAGCGGGTCGATATACACGATATGCGCGTCCGATTCGTCTGCCGATACCGGTTGTCTCGTCGTGCATAAGATCTATTATCGAATTTCTTTCGATGCCGGTATGCTCTACGGCTTCATCTATCGATAGAAGAAGTTTCTTTTCGAGCGGAACTTTAATCTCAGCCAATGTTTATTCCCCCTTTGCTATCGCAGTTTTCGTAATATTTTTTTCTAATGTGTCTGTTGTTGGCTCGTTTATGAAAAGCCATATACGTTCATAATTCTTTCCCTCCATTTTTAGCAGATTTTTCCTTGAGTTTCTCCTCTCATCAATTATTTTATTCGATGGAGGGCTTTCGGGCTAAGAGTTTAACCTTGCTGTTTTTTCTTCTCATTATAACACTTTCGGCAAGTTTGTCAAATGTTTTACCGCTTTGCTCTTTTGCAGCTTCCGCATAGTCATTCACCATCATCCAATCGTGTTCTGTAAAGCATCGGCAGTTTATGTCGTGCCCCGCTACGCCGCTTTGACCGGGTGCCTGCGCTTTTACACTATCGCCCAAATCAAAAAGCATTCTTGGTCTTGACAATTTTTCCCTGCATAATCATATGATTTGCGCCGTTCTTGCTGTAATAGGTTTTCCGGCCGTCCTTGGTTTTTTGCCTCTGCTACGGTCGTACCCGCTCGTCCTCCATGGTCTCCCACACCTTCACGCCAATCAGACCGCTCGTGGCGTTCTGTATCGCCGTGTCAACCTCTAGGATGACTTCCGAGTTTGAAACGGACCCAAGTGTTTGAGAGATACAACCATAGACCATAAGAGTCGGAAAGAGACCAAAGTTGCGGGAGTAAAAAGAATAAGAATACACGACTTCCGCCAAAGCCACGCAAGTCTCTCCGCCAATGAGAAAATAAACATCCAAGAAATATCAAGATGGTTAGGCCAAAGCAACATAGAAGTGACAGGGAACACATATTCGCATTTGTACCCGAGAGAGGAAGAAAGAGCGATAAAAATTTTAAACTCAATACAAAAACAGCGCAAAAGTTAGGGATTTTTTAGGGATTAAAAAAACAACCCGCGTATTTACGCGGGTCACAGACAATTTGGCGGAGAAGGAGAGATTCGAACTCTCGCGCCGCTTTCACGACCTACACCCTTAGCAGGGGCGCCTCTTCAGCCAACTTGAGTACTTCTCCGTATATTCAATTAAGGTGGCGGAGAGGCAGAGATTCGAACTCTGGGTGCTTTCGCATCACTAGTTTTCAAGACTAGCTCCTTAAACCACTCGGACACCTCTCCAAATTTTTACGCCGCAACATTCACCGAATTCGGCATCTTTCCAAACGCGACTGTATCAGTATACCACAGCAAATAACGGCTTGTCAACATATTTTTCCCAAAATATGAATATTTTTAAACCAAAGTGCTATGATTCAAAATAAAATGCCATTGACATCTATCCGAAATTAAGTTATAATTTTTTTACAAACCTGGATACGCAGGCATAATCGCAGGCTCAAAAATTTAAATCCGAGATGATTGACGATATTTTGAAATGAGGTGAATTCGCCGTGTTTTTTAATGCGGATATGGCTAATGGAAACAGAATCAAACGGTGCCGTGCGGCTGTTTTGGCGGCACTTGTTTTGATTGCGATTTTACCTTGCACAGGGGTTTTAGCGAAGGAATACGGAAATTTACAATATGAGGTGTTTGCGAATTATGTGGAAATAACGGGCTGTGACAGCTCGGTCACTTCAATCGAAATCCCAAGCAGTATAGAAGGCTTGCCCGTCACAAGTATCGGGGGAAATGCGTTTAACGAATGCAGCGAGCTGCTCGATATAAAAATACCCGACAGTGTGACAAATATCGCAAGTTCCGCATTTGCGGGCACAAAAGTCTACGGTAGCTCAAAATATTGGGGCGACGACGGGGTTTTGTATATAGACAGCTGGCTTATCAGAGTCTATACCGGTACCTGCCCTTCCGATTATACAATCAGGGAAAAAACTCGAGGAATAGCCCAATTTGCGTTTTCGCCCACTCCGAATTTGACAAGCATAACCATACCGGGCAGTGTGGCCCATATAAACAGAAATGCATTCGAAAAGTGCGAAAATCTTCGAAATGTAACTTTGGAAAAGGGCTTAATCACCATCGATGACTGTGCATTTTTGGGCTGCGCCTCCCTGCAAAGCATATCCGTCCCAAACACCGTGACAAGCATCGGATCCGGGGCCTTCAGTGGGTGTGCCGGTTTGGCCGAGGCAAATTTGGGGAGCGGCATAAGGAGTATAGGTTTGGAGGCGTTTATCGAATGCAAAAGTTTGACGGAGATAAATATCCCGTTGGGTGTGAAAACCGTTGAGAACCACACATTTTCCGGCTGCACCGGGTTGACGTCCGTAACCATACCCGACAGTGTGACGGCTGTGAAATACGGCGCATTTGATGGGTGCGGCAATGTTTCGGATATATATTATAACGGCACAAAAGAACAGTGGGGCAAAATAGAAATAGGGAGTCACAACGATGCCCTTATTACGGCCATTATTCATTTCACCGATGGAGAAGTCCAGACTCCGAGCACTCCCGAGCCTTCGGAAAAATATTACTATACCATAGACAGCCTCACCTTGGAAAGCGAAGCCGGGGACAGACTAAGCGAAATACCCAAGAATAAGCCGTTCATTGCGAACGTCGGCATAACCGAAAGATTCAATCGCAATTCGAGGGATTACCTGTTTGTGGCCGTATACGGCGAAAAGGGCACCCTGTTGAGTCTTGATTATATGCAAACAGATTTCAATTTGGGCAACCCTTACAATGTGGGCTTTCATGTTCCCGAGTATGGCAAAATAACCTCCGTGAAGGCTTTTATATGGAGTGGTTTTAACAAAAATATGCCTCTTGCCGAAAGTGCGATAATTCAATAAAAAAAGGACGGCATTTGTCGCCGTCCCGGATATTCTTATATTTATCCGACAGGATATGTCATATCTTCATAGTTCACAATGTCGCCGTCGATTTTGAATTTTTCTGCCCTTCTTTGCTCAAAGAATTTCACGGCCACCTGTTCAAACAGGGCGTAGGAGAGCACATCCTCCGGCTGTTCCATCCACTCCGCACATTCCTTTTTGAGCCTGTCAAGTTCCGGCTTAAGCAAATCCGCGGGACGGCAATCGATTGCCTCTTCATCGCCGATGATTTTTTTTCTGAAGTTTTCATCGATGGGAACCGGTGTTCTGCCGTATTCGCCTTTGCATATTCCCTTGGTCTCTTTGGTGACCATTTTATATCTCTCGCCCATCAACACGTTAAGCACGGCCTGCGTGCCCACGATTTGGCTTGTGGGAGTAACAAGGGGAGGATAACCCAAATCTTTTCGAACCTCCGGCACTTCATTGAGCACCTCTTCGAGTTTGTCTTCTTTTCCCTGCTGCTTCAGCTGCGAAACAAGGTTGGAGAGCATTCCTCCGGGAACCTGATATTTTAATGTGTTGATATCCACACCCAATACCTTGGTATCGAGAAGGCCTTCGGCTATGTACTTCTCCCGCAGAGGTTTGAAATACTCTGCGATTTCGGTCAGCAATTTCATATCAAGCCCCGTGTCATAGGGGGTTCCTTTTAGGGTTTCCACAATAGGCTCGGTGGGCGGTTGCGAGGTGCCCAGAGCCATCGGTGACAGTGCGGTGTCAATCACATCAACGCCCGCCTCAACGGCCTTCAGATATGTCATGGACGCAACGCCGCTGGTATAATGAGTATGGAGCTGAATGGGCACTTTGACTGCTTTCTTCATCTTTTTGATTAATTCATAGGCAGTGTAGGGAGTGAGCAATCCGGCCATATCTTTGATGCAAATCGAGTCCGCTCCGCAGTTTTCATATTCTTTTGCGAGTTTCACAAAGTAGTCATTGTTATGAACCGGGCTTATTGTATATGAAATCGCCGCCTGGACATGGCCCTTTTCCTTTTTCGTTGCATTAATGGCCGTCTGAAGATTGCGGACGTCATTCAGGGCGTCAAAGATTCGTATTATATCGATTCCGTTTGCGATTGACTTTTGAACAAAATATTCGACCACATCGTCTGCATAGTGCCTGTATCCCAACACATTCTGACCGCGGAACAGCATTTGGAGCTTGGTATTGGAGGCCGCCTGCCTGATTTTTCTCAGTCGGTCCCAGGGGTCCTCGTTGAGAAAACGCAGACATGCATCAAAGGTAGCTCCGCCCCAAACTTCCAATGAGTGATAGCCCACCTTGTCCATCAAAGGCAGAGCCGGAAGCATCTCATCGGTTGTCATTCGGGTTGCAATCAAAGACTGGTGCGCATCCCGACATATGGTTTCCGTAATTCCCACTTTTGCCATAATTTTACCCTCCTCGTAGAATCTGTAGTCTGAAACTTATGCGAACATTGCAAGGAAAACTCCCGCAGCCACTGCACTGCCGATAACTCCGGCAACATTCGGGCCCATGGCGTGCATGAGCAGGAAGTTTGAGGGATTTTCCTTCTGGCCGACTTGCTGTGATACTCTTGCGGCCATGGGAACGGCAGATACTCCTGCGGAACCGATTAACGGATTAACTTTTCCGCCCGTCAGTTTGCACATTATCTTTCCCAAAATCAGGCCGCCTGCCGTGCTGAAACAGAAAGCAATCAAGCCCAGGAGCACTATACCCAGGGTGGCCGGGGTCAGGAACGTTTCAGCCTTGGCTGTCGCACCCACCGTCAAGCCCAGGAAAATAGTTATGGTATTCATAAGACCGTTCTGTGCCGTCTTGGCCAATCGCTCCGCAACGCCGCTCTCTTTTATAAGATTTCCCAGCATAAGCATTCCGACCAAGGATACCGCATCGGGGACAATGAGAGCCACGACAATCGTTACGATAATCGGGAACAAAATCCTCTCTTTTTTGCTCACCGGCCTCAGTTGCTCCATAACGATTGAGCGCTCTTCTTTTGTGGTGAGAGCCTTCATAATGGGGGGCTGAATAACCGGTATGAGAGCCATATAGGAATATGCGGCGATAGCTATAGCAGGAAGCAGCTGGGGAGCCAAGGTTTTGGTGACGTATATGGCCGTGGGTCCGTCAGCGCCGCCTATGATACCTATGGAAGCCGCCTCATTCACTCCGAATCCGATTGACGGGAACAACGCACCCATAGCAAGGGCGCCCATGAATGTGATAAACACGCCGAATTGGGCGGCGGCACCCAGGAGAATGCTTTTGGGATTGGCAATAAGGGGACCGAAGTCGGTCATAATTCCGATACCCAAGAATATCAACGGCGGGTATATACCCAGCTTTACGCCCAAATACAGTATATCCAAAAGCCCGCCCTCGGAGCATATTCTCTGTATATCAAGATGTCCGTCTATCATATATTGAGGGTCTGTGAAGAATTCTGTGTGCATAAGTATCGCGCCGGACTCGCTGAACATGGGCAAATTGGTAAGGAGCACGCCAAAGGCAATAGGCAGCAGAAGCAGCGGCTCAAACTTTTTCACAATTGCCAAATAAAGAAGCAAGCACGCAATGGCAATCATAAGGGGTGTTCCTATTATCTCAAGGAAGTTTTTCCCCGAAGATACGGCGTTCATTATGTTATTTATCAATGCTGCCACGCCGGTACTTTCCAAAAAGCTTGAAAAAGAAGCTAACACTAAATCACCCTTTCGTAGTTTTTATTTGATTGGACATTCCCTCTTTTCGGGAATTTTGCCGATGATAGCCACTCAGCCGATTGAAATCAGGGGGTCGCCCGTATTCACGGTTGCGCCTTGAGATGTGCAAACGGCGACAACCTTACCGGATTTCGGGGCCATAATCTCATTTTCCATTTTCATGGCTTCGAGAATGCAGAGTACATCCCCCTCGTTTACTGTATCGCCCGTGTTTACATTTATCGAAACAATCGAGCCGGGCATAGGTGCCTCCACGGTTGTGGCGCCTTCCGCAGGGGCAGTCGGTTGAGGTGTCGGCGCAGCGGGCGGTTCCGGTGCCGCAGTCTCCGCCGCGGGTGGGGATGCCAAATTCGGTGCGGAAGCGGCGGGAGTGGTTTCCACTTCCTCCACTTCAACCTCATAGGTTGTTCCGTTGACTGTAACATTGAATTTTCTCATAATATTGGTACCTCCTAAGCTATGGTGAATTGCCGATTGTCAATAGGGCCGCCTCATTCGATGAGTTGGCCTAAAATGCCGAAAAGTCATCAATATGTGGATTTTATTACATCCTCAATGCCTGCCTTGTTCCATTCCGGAGAAGCATTCCCTATCCTGCGATAGGACCTGATATTGAGGTTATATGTGGATGTGCTGAGACTTGCGGCTATGGCAGCGGTTATTACCGCAACGAGTTCGCCGTCATTCTCGGGCGTGGTATTTGGATTGGAAGATGCCTCCGCATCCGACGCTGCCGGGAGGGTGCTTTCCGTTTCCGATTGTTGCTCCGCCTCTTTGGCGGAATCTTTATAGAAGAGGGCTTTGAAAGCCATAAGGACAAACATCAAAATCAAAAGCACCGCAAACACAATCGTGAGACCGATAACGGTAACTTGTAGTCCTTCGATAAGTGCGTCGCCGATAGTCATATTTCCGTCTCCTTTCGGTTAAGCTTAAAGGGGTATATTCCCGTGCTTTTTCGCGGGTCTTGCTTCCCGCTTGCCGGCCAACATTTCAAGAGCGCCTATAATGCGGGGCCTTGTGGAGTCCGGTTCGATAACATCGTCCACATATCCCCGAGCCGCAGCCACATAGGGATTTGCAAATTTGTCGGTATATTCCCGTATTTTTTCTTGACGGGCGGTGATAGGGTCATCGGAGTTGGCTATATCCCTCTTGAATATTATATTCGCCGCACCGGCAGGTCCCATAACGGCAATCTCGGCGGTGGGCCATGCATACACAATGTCCGCACCCAAGTGCTTGCTGTTCATGGCAATATATGCCCCACCGTAGGCTTTTCTTATGATTATATTGATTTTGGGGACGGATGCCTCCGAAAACGCATAAAGCAGTTTTGCCCCGTGGCGAATCACGCCGTTGTGCTCTTGGTTTACACCGGGCAGATAGCCGGGAACGTCCGTGAAGGTCACAAGTGGAATATTGAAGCAGTCGCAGAAGCGAACAAACCGAGCCGACTTATCGGAGGAATCGCAATCGAGAGAGCCTGCCATAAACTTAGGCTGGTTGGCGATTATTCCAACTGTTTTGCCGTTCATCCTTCCGAAACCGATAACGATGTTTTGAGCGAATTTTTCAAACAATTCAAAGAAATCCCCCGAGTCCACAACCTCACATATAACATCGCGAATGTCATAGCCCTTGTTCACGTCCTCGGGCACTATTTCCTCAAGTTTTCCCGACAACCTGTTCAAATCATCGGTGCAGGCATATGCGGGAGATGATTCCAAATTGTTGCTCGGCAAAAACGAGAGCAGACGCTTGAGTTCCCCGAAGCATTCCTCTTCGGTTTTGAAGGCCTTGGCGGCGACTCCGCTTTTGGCCGCATGGGTCGATGCTCCGCCCAATTCCTCAAAGCTCACATCCTCGCCCGTCACCGATTTGACAACCGCAGGTCCGGTTATAAACATTTGAGAGGTATTCTCCACCATGAAAATAAAATCGCAAATAGCGGGAGAGTACACTGCGCCTCCCGCACATGGTCCCAAAACCAAGGAAATCTGGGGCACAACACCGGAGGTCTTTGTGTTTCTCAAAAAAATCTCTCCGAATCCTTTGAGAGCGTCAATGCCTTCCTGAATCCTTGCGCCGCCCGAATCGTTTATCCCGATAATGGGAGCGCCCATTTTCACTGCCATATCCATAACTTTGCATATCTTTGCGGCATGCATTTCACCCAAAGAGCCGCCGATTACGGTAAAGTCCTGAGCATATGCATAAATCAGCCTGCCGTCGACGGTTCCGTAGCCCGTGACAACGCCCTCGCCGGGAGCATTCGTGTTCGGCATATTGAATTCATTGCATCTGTGTTTGACAAATGCGTCAATTTCAACAAAACTGCCCTCATCAAAGAGCATATTGAGTCTTTCCCTTGCGGTTTTTTTACCGCTGTCATGCTGCTTTTGAATTTTATCAGGTCCTCCGCCCTGTTCAACGGCAGCCCGCATATTTTGCAAATCTTCTGTCTTACCCATCGAATAACCTCCTAACGCTGTGCCTCCGAATCATTAAGACCCGTACCGATTTTTCGCTTTTCGATTGTCTTGCCGCCTTATCCCGTTGCCGCTGTAGCAGGGTTTCTTTTTGGGCCCGGAGTTCTTTTTATGCTTGGCCGAATCTTTCCCATACATACTGCGGCTTTTTTCTCGGGACGATACCTTATCGGTGCCGATTTTCTTGAGCATATTCACTTCGGACTCTGACAGTCTGCGCCATTTGCCCAAGGGGAGATGGCCGAGAACGAGGCCCGCCTCCCGTGTCCGCTTCAAGCTCTTCACTTTGCAGCCCACCGCTTCGAACATTCTCCGCACCTGCCGGTTTTTGCCCTCATGGATTGTGATTTCGATTTTTGTGCCCAGCTGTGTCGCTCCAAGCAACGAAACTTGGGCAGGCTCCGTGCGATATCCGTCGATGACGACTCCGTGTTTGAGACGGTTTATGGTGTTCATATCAATGTCGCCGGTTATCTCGGCTACGTATGTTTTCTCAATATTGTTCTTCGGATGAGTGATTTTATAGGTCAATTCCCCGTCATTGGTGAGCAGCAGCAATCCCTCCGTGTCATAGTCCAACCTGCCCACCGGATAAATCCTGTCCGGAATGTCACTGACCAAATCCATAACCGTATCCCTGTCCCTGTCGTCACTGACGGTTGTCACAAAGCCGGCAGGTTTGTTCAGCATGATATAAACAAGCTTCTCGGAGGGACGGACTTCTTTTCCCTCCACGGTTATGATATCGTTTTCTTCGTCTATTTTGACTCCCATCTCGGTCACAATCACGCCGTTCACCGAGACCTTGCCTTTTTTGATAATTTCCTCACTGCCGCGACGGGAGGCCACACCGCATTGGGCAAGGTATTTCTGCAATCTGACCATAAAACCTCCCCCTCGTTTTTGATGCCAAAATATAAAGGCCCGAAAAAACACATTTGCGATATATTATAACTCATTTCAAGCCTAAATTCAACAAGAACCAAGTTAAAAAAGTAACAGATTATGCTTTGCAAAACAGATTATATATTAGTATTTTTGTATAAATAAAAAGAGCGGTTTTTGACAAAACACCGCCGCAATCGGGAGGAAAAATTCCAAAAGAGTTGAAAAAATTCGGCAAATTATGTAAAACCCATTGATATCGTGAGCCATTCCTGTTATAATCTCTATCATAGTATTATAATCGATTATTCACAATTCGGAAAAGGGAAGGCTGCCGAGTATGTAAATAAAAATAAAACACAGGTTAAAGGCGAAATAATGTATAAGCAGAGTTACGGTAAGGATGAGGCAGTGATAAAAGGCATTTTCGGGATGAGTTTTTGGAAGATGACTGCATAATGGTGTTCGATGTGGCGGGAATGAAGAACCCGCACCCAACGAGGCGCCACCCGCCCCGCCAATAAGGTAGAGCAACCGATATAATCGGAAAATTGAAAAAAATAATCATATCATAAGGAGGAAACCATGGATTTTTTAGAGCTTGCCAAAAAGAGATGTTCGATTCGTAAATACAAGTCTGATCCGGTGGAAGAGGAGAAGATTTTGCGGATTTTGGAAGCGGGCCGCGTGGCCCCAACCGGGGTTAATGCCCAGCCTCAAAGGATATTCGTCCTTAGGGAAAAGGCCAATATTGAGAGGTTGAACAAGTATACAAGAACATTCGGTGCTCCCCTTGTTTTTGTTGTCTGTGTGGAAAAGCGATTGAGCTGGGTTCGAAAATATGATAAAAAATGTATATCCGACATCGACGGAGCCATAGTCACCGACCATATGATGTTGGCGGCGACCGATGAAGGCTTGGGCTCCTGCTGGATTTGTTATTTCGGGCCGGAGGGAGTGAGGGAGGTTTTAAACCTGCCGGATGGAATCGAGCCCGTAAACATTTTGGCGGTAGGTTATCCGGAGGGAGAAATCCCGAAACCGAACAGGCATGACGCCATGAATTTAAGACGCCCACTTGAGGATTTGGTCTTTTATGAGAAATACGAGTGAGGCACAATTTTTCGATATTGGTATTGCAAAACGGCAGCGGCTGTGATATAATGATCACAGTTAAAAAATGACGATAGGAGTGAAAGTCATGAAGAAATTAATGTCTTTTTTATTGGTAATATCCTTGACCCTTTCGGCATTTTCGCTGTGTGCGGTCTTTGCCGAGAGCGGAGCGCCTCTCCGGGTAGCGGATGAGGCAGAGCCCGAAGCGACTTCCGTGCCCACCGAGGTTCCGAATCCTCTTATTGCTTTTCCCGGTGCGGAAGGCGGCGGAAAGTACACCAAAGGCGCCAGAGGTGCTCTTGACAACGGAGGAAAAGTCGAGGTGTATCATGTAACCAGCCTTGATGCAGATGGCCCCGGTACTTTGGCCGATGCGGTGGGAGACGGTGTGACCACAGGTGACGATTCCGAAACCGTTGGCAGAATTGTCGTATTTGATGTGGGCGGAATCATCGATGTGCCGGATACCCTTTATATCAACCGAAACAACATAACTCTCCTTGGCCAAACGGCTCCCGGAGACGGTGTCACTTTGACCGGAGGCGATTTGCGTATCGGCAACGGCAGGAAAAATGTCATGATCCGCTATATGCGGGTTCGCCCCACCAATAAGAACGGCGGTGAGTATGACGGAATCGGAGGACAGTGGAATCAGGACGTTATCATTGACCACTGCTCCACCAGCTGGTTTGTTGACGAGGGCCTGACCCTGTATGCGGGCAGCGCAGAAAATGCCACCTATAAGCAAGGCCAACGTCTCACCGTCCAGGACACAATCACGGCCGAAAGCATGAGACTCTCAGGCCATTTCAAAGGTGCCCACGGTTATGGCGGAATCTTGGGCGGCACCAACGCTACCTATTATCGTAATCTGTTTGCCCATCACGACAGCCGATCTCCCCGTTTGGACAGAGTTTTGCAAAAGACCGATATTCAAAACAACGTGATTTACAATTGGGGCGTTACCAACTCCGCCTATGGCGGTGAGCCCACATCCCCCCACAATCAAGTCTTGAATCCCTCCAAAATAAACTATGCCAACAACTTCTACAGCTATGGCCCCAGCACCCGAACGGATAGACGGCCGAGGATTTTTGATTTGTCGGGACTCGCAAAAACGGTTGACGACAAGACCTACAAAAGCCAATTCTATATGGAAGGCAATTATGTTGAAGGGGTGCAAACATCCACGGATGATAACTGGTCGTCAGATGCCACCAATAAGGGTGCAGACCAGGTCGATAGGATGACCGTGCCATTCTCCTTGGGCGACGCACTCTATCCGAATTTGAATGTGAGCGAAAGTATTCCCGGTAAGGATGTAAGAGATGCGATTCTTCCGGGCATCGGTGCCACACTGCCAAAACGGGATGCGACGGATGCTCGAATCATTGCGGACGCCAAAAACAGAACCGGCAGAATTATAAACAACTCCGATGAAGTGGGAGGAATCAGCGGCTTTGAGAAAGTGGAAAAAGAATTTGTGATTCCCGAAGACTGGAAGGGCCAAAATAATATGGGAGACGCCAAGGACGAAGATATTATAGCAAGCGGTGAAAAAGCAGGCTATACCTGGATTGAGGCATATGTCAACGATTGGACCGAGGAACAGAGCAAAACTCTCCCCACCAATCCGGAAGTTATCGTTACATCACCGGTCATCGCATCCGTAAATAGCAAGGTCGGCGGCACTACCGTGAATAACGGAAAATGGACCGTCATCAATGACACCCAAACCGTATCATACAAAGCTCAAGCAACCCCTGTGGGAAATACGAAAATAACCAAAATGGAGTTGTGGGACGGCCCAAATGTACTCAAAACCTATGAGGATGCTGCGGTAATTGACGATACAATTTCTTTGGGAATTGGCGAACATTACCTCTCCTGTGTTGCCTATAACGACGCGGGAGAGAGCACCCGCAGCACCACGTCCATTGTGTATGTAAACGGCTCAACCGTTCCCGAGGGCTGGGAGATGGCAAAAATCGGCTCGCCCGCATTCGGAGCGGGGTCCGCCTCCGTTGACGAAAACGGCATATATACCATAGGAGGCAGCGGAAAGATAGGCGGCAAGAGCGACACCTGCAACTTTATGTACAAAAAGGTCACCGGCAACTTTGATATTTCTCTCAAGATGGAGGACATTATGGGCAACGAGAACGGCCCGGTTATGGGTCTGATGGTTCGCAACACTTTGGATGCCAACTCCATATCGGCGGCCGTGGTTGACGGCTGGATCAAGCTTGGACGAAATCCCCGGATTGTGGCTCGCACCTCAAAAGGCGGAGAACTTGCAACCGACCCGGACGAGACAAATTCCACCGATATGAAAACCGGTATATTTTTCAAAGACAAGGACGGAGGCGTCATTTCCGCCAATGTTTTGGGAGAATATAACGACGGTAACAAAACCGGATACAATTGGCTTCCCGGCGAAGCTCACGAGCTCCCGAATTACCTCAGAATTCAGCGGGACGGCAATAACTTGGTCTTCTCGGTCTCAAACGGAGGCACGGACTATACGGACAATATAAGGCAGCCCTACATTATGAACATACCCGGCCTTGCCGATGAGATGTGTATCGGCGTTGCCATTGATTCCCATCAGGGCCAGTCAGATGCTTCGCCGAAGCAATACTATTCAATGGCCGGTTTCAGTGATTTAAAAGTTGACAACAAGTCCAATTTTGAAGGCCTGCCTACTCCCGAACCGACACCCACTCCTGCACCTACGGTAGAACCCAACATAGCTGCCCAATATGATGTTTGGCAGGATGGCGCATCGACCGAAGACGGCAAACTCGGCGAAAACGAAGTGGTATACAAAGACGGTGAAGCGGCCCTCTATGTGAAGACCTTTAATGTATATCAAGAACTTGTGGAACCCTACTCAAGCGGTGTGGTGAACTTCGATTTTGATGTTTATGTCGACAAGGATGTTGACCGCAACTTCCGTGTTTACTTTGAGAATAAAACCGGCAATTGGCAGAACGGAGAAAATGTATTTGCCGAGATAATCAACAATGCAAACAGCCAAATCAACAAAGGCCCCGGCCTTGACAACAGAGAAAATCCCTTTGTTACATATGATCAGATCGGAGGCAGCGGATGGGTTCACTTCGATACATCAATCGACTACGACAAAGTGGGAACCGATGAGTTTATAACAATGACCGCATCCAAGAAGGATGGGACCGTCCTCGGTACAACCACCATGGGAAGCATTGAGGGCAAAGACACAACTCTCTGCTCCGTAAGATTGGTTAGCACGGCGGAATCCGTATATTTTGCCAATATGAAACTTGGAAAGGAACTCGTAAACGACAAGGTATTCTATGTGAGCAAACCAGCCATGGAAGGCAGGGCCGTCAAAGCCTCAATCCGCAATACGAGCGGGCAAAACGCCATGTTTATCGCAGCCGCCTATGACACAAGCGGTGCCTTGGCGGATGCGAAGGTTGTCTCCGTCCCCAATTCGGATACAGACTTTACCGTAAGCGGTATGGAATTTGACAAGGATTATACCAATATTCGGTTCTTCCTCTGGAACGAAGGCACCTTTGAGCCCTACGCAAACGTCAAGTGATATATCGACGCCTCGGCTGATGCGTTTGGCAATGCAAGCGAAAAACAGAAACAAAGCGGCGCACTTTGAAAGTGCGCCGCAATTTTAAGTCGCAAATATTACCGAAACGGGACTCCTCGCATGGAGAGTTTTTTAATTCAACAAAACCTTTTTGGCGGCTTCGGAATCCTTTATATCTATCAGGCAAGATATTTCCGTTTCGGCGGTGGTTATCAGTTTCACGCTTATGTCTTGTTCCGCCAAGAGAGCAAACAACTCTGCCGCAACTCCGTATTCCTTGCGCATCCCTTCCCCGCTTAAGAGAATTTTGGTGTTGTTGCCGTTTATGTCGGCAGAAACCTTGGGTGAGAGAGATTTAAACTTGCCCGTCAGTCCTATCACAGCGGGGAGGTCATCCTCCGACAAGGTAAAGGACAGGTTTATGCTGTCCTTGTAGGGGGCGGTTTGGCTGATCATATCAATGCTTATGCCGTTTTCCGCAATGATGCCCAAAATCCTTGAAACGCTGCTCGGGTCATTGGGGATGTTGTTGATGGTCACGATCGCAATTTCCGAAAAGAATTCTATATCCGTAATGGTTTTTATCATTTTCATAACCTCCTGTCCTATGCGTTCTCAATCAAATCTTTCATGCTATACATACCCGGGGCTTTTCCATTCATAAACATTGCCGCCCTAATGGCACCAATCGCAAAAACATCCTTGGATGTGGCAGTGTGTTTGAGTTCAAGCACTTCGTCGGTGCCTGCAAATATGACATTATGCTCTCCCACAATTGTGCCTCCGCGGATTGAGTGGATGCCGATTTCGGTTTTTTCCCTTTTCCTGCGTACGGAGTGTCTGTCGTAGGTATATTTCGGATCATAGCCCACTGCCTCCGACACAGCGTCCGCAATTGCAAGGGCTGTGCCACTGGGGGCATCAATTTTTTGGTTGTGGTGCTTTTCCACAATCTCTATATCAAAATTGCTTTCAAGAAGCCGAGCTGCCTTGGACGCAAGGTCAATCAACAGATTGATACCGATGGACATATTTGCCGAAAAGAATATAGGCACCGATTTTGAAGCACCCTTCATTTTGACCTTCTGTTCATCTCCGAGTCCGGTAGTGCATATAACAGCAGGGATTTTATTCTTTATTGCAAAATCCAAAATCCCCTCAAAGGCCGAGGGATGAGAAAAGTCGACAATCACATGGATTTCCTCTTTAACATCCTCAAGACCGGTATATATGGGAAACTTGGCATCTGCATGTGGGTTAATGTCATATCCGGCCGCAACTTCGGCTCCTTCGGTTCTTTCACAAACATCAGCCACCGTTCGGCCCATATGTCCTCCCGCTCCGCTGAGTAGTATTTTTGTCATCTTTATCACCCCGAAATTATTTCAACTTGCAAACAACATCCATCTTATCGAGGACCGCCTTTAGCTTTGCCTTGTTTCCTTCTTCCATATCACAGAGGGGCATTCTCAGGGGGCCCACCTCATATCCCAACATATTCATGGCTGTTTTTATGGGGATGGGATTCACTTCAATGAACAGCGTATTTATCAACTCCATGTGCCTTAGGAATAAGTCCTTGGACTTTTCGATTTCTCCTTCGGAAAACAGAGCACATATGTCATGGGTCTCTTTGGGCAAAATATTTGACAGCACCGAAATAACCCCTTTGCCTCCCAAAGACATAACGGGAACAATAATATCGTCATTGCCCGCATATATGTTAAGGTCTGTCTCGGCTGCAATTTTTCCCACAAACGCCAAGTCTCCCGTAGCTTCCTTAACGGCGTTGACATTGGGGATTTCGGCCAGTTTTTTCAAAGTCTCCACAGAAAAGGCAAGACCGCCGGTCCTTCCCGGAATATTATAGAGTATAATCGGAATTTTCACATTATCGGCAATCAGTTTTACGTGATTGTATAATCCTTTCTGGGTTGTCTTGTTGTAGTAAGGAGCAACAATCAAAAGCCCCTCCGCTCCGACTTCCTCGGCATAGCGGCTCAATTCAACCGCATGGGCTGTATCATTACTGCCTGTGCCCGCAATTACGGGGATCCTGCCGGCTGTTTTTTCCACTGTGTATCGGATGACTTCTTTGTGCTCCGCATCGGGCATGGTAGATGACTCGCCGGTGGTGCCGCAGACGATAATCGCATCGGTACCTTCCGCAATGTGCATCTCTATCAGTTCACCCATTTTGTCATAGTTGACTCCGTTTTCCGTAAACGGAGTGATAATCGCAACACCGCTTCCGGTGAAAATAGGCTCTTTCATATCCGCAAATCCTTTCGTATAATTAGTCTTTATTTCTTTCGTATTATCAATCAAAATAACCCTTTGCAGCCAAAAGCTCCGCCATCAAAACCGCCCCGCCGGCAGCTCCCCTCAGAGTGTTGTGGCTCATAGAAACCATTTTGTAGTCATACTGAACGGATTCTCTCAGCCTCCCGCAGGATATGGCCATTCCTCCGTCTATTTCGCGGGCTTCTTTGATTTGAGGCTTGTCGGGTTCCTCCGCTTCCGTGTATACATGAATAAATTGTTTGGGTGCATGGGGCAGTCTGAGCTTTTGGGGTTCCCCTTCATATTCTCTCCACATTTGTTCGATTTCTTGAACGGTGGGCTTATTTGCCCTGTCCTTAAAAGTAAAGAATATGGCCGCTGTGTGACCGTCGGATACCGGGACCCTGTAAGTTTGGCACTCGATGCTCAGTTTGTCGGATGGCACTATCGCACCGTCTTTGATTTCTCCCAGGATTTTATTGGGCTCAACTTCCGACTTCATTTCCTCGCCGCCGATATAGGGAATAAGGTTGTCTGCCATTTCGGGCCAGCTTTCGAACGTTTTACCTGCTCCGGATATGGCTTGGTATGTGGTAACAAGGGCTTTTTCGATAGGATACTTTCGGTTAATGATCGCAAGAGCGGGCAAGTACGACTGAAGGGAGCAATTGGATTTAACTGCAATGAAGCCCCGCTTCGTGCCAAGGCGCTTTTTCTGGGCATCAATTATCTCAAGATGATCCGGGTTTATTTCCGGTATGATCATGGGAACATCGGGAGTATGGCGGTTTGCGGAATTGTTGGATACAACCGGGCATTCCGCCAAAGCGTATCTCTCTTCCAAAGCCTTTATCTCCTCTTTTTTCATATCCACTGCACAGAACACAAAATCGACTTCTTTTGCGATTTTGTCAATATCCGCTCCTGCGTCATACACAATCATGTCCTGAACATTCTTTGGTATTTCGGTTTTCATAGACCAACGGCTGCCCACTGCGTCCGCATATTTCTTCCCGGCACTTCGGGGAGATGCCGCCAAAACTTTTATATTAAACCAAGGATGGTCCCAAAGCAGCGTGATAAACCGCTGCCCCACCATTCCCGTAGCACCGATAATTCCAACATTAAATCGTTTCAAAATTCAAAATCCTCCTTAAAACCTTCGCACATACAGGTCATAAAACCAACGTGTGTCATCACAACATATAATTATATGACATTATCCCCACTATGTCAAATGATTTTTTGATTGTATGTTATCTCTTTGGCCTCTGCCATAGGTCTGTTTCCTTCGAAGCTGTTCCATACAAAGGCTTTGATTATGTCTGCATTTAGTATGCCATATTCAAAAAAGATACTGTCTGTATCTCCCACGGCAATCGCAATATCCTCTTCTTGGATGTCCGTGAGGATACCTGTTTCCGTGTATAATGCAATAATCAGCTTTGCATGGGAGCCCGAAATATTGGTTATGTCTACGGTGACAGTATTGTCCGACACGGTAAGATTGTCAATTTGATACATATATCCGTTTTCGGGCTTGACGGTGGGCTCCGGTGTGGAAGTTGCGGTCGGGGACGGTACTGCCGTTGGCATAGAAGTCGCCGTAGGATTGGGCTCAGAACTCGGTGTATTTACAGGTTTGGACGTCGGTGTGGGTATCGATGTTGCCTCGGGCGTCACCGTTGCCGTAGGTGCTGTTGTTGGTTGGGGAGCCTCCGTTGTTACGGGTGTCGGTTCCGCTGTAGGCGCGGACGTCGCAGTCGGCGTCGATGTCGGTTCCGCTGTAGGCACAGGTTTCGCCGTAGGCCCGGGAGGAGTAAGGTCGGGTTTTTTCGTTGTTGTCGGTGTAGGTGTGGGAATCTCGGTCGGAGTCGCCGTTATCATAGGCGTGACCGTAGGTGTCGGTTTTGGAGCCTCTGTTGTTACCGGCGTCGGTGCAGCTGTTTCAGTCGGTGTGACCGTTGGTGTCGGTGGAGGAGCCTTTGTTGTTACCGGCGTCGGTGCAGTCGTTGCAGCGGGTGTGACCGTTGGTGTCGATTGAGGAGTCTCCGTTGTTATGGGCGTCGGTTCAGCTGTAGGCACTGGCGTCGCAGTCGGAGTCGGAGGTCCTGTGGGCCCCGGGGTTGGCCGGTTGCCCGACTCATTTGGCGTGAATATGATTTCGCCTATAATGCCTTTGGAGCCCGCTACAAAAATGTAATAATCGCAATACTCTTTTGCATCAAAGATGACCGTTTCGATGAGCCCCTGACCGGGATGTTTGTAAATGGCTCTGCCGCCCGTATCCGTACCTTTGTCAAATTCAAACACATAGCCCGTTTTGCCAAAGGAAGCTTTTTGCTTAGTTTCGATAACACCGTCTGTCATTACATTTATCTTCGCAGCGCTTCCGGATATGGGCGCATATCCGTTATCCGGCTTGTTTGTTGCCGATTTAGGATTTTCGGTTGCCCTGATACCAAAATCATCAAATTGCCACGGGCTTTGCGAGCTGTCCCCGAAGGGACGAGAAGGAAGCAAATCGACTATTAATAGGTTATTTATAATAACCGGCGGTGGATCAAATTCACCGGCACCTTGAGGTTGCCAGCAGATTTCATTCGTTGGTTCGGGGGAGGGTGTGACAGAAGATTGAGGTTCGGCTGTCGCTGTAGGTTCGGCCGCCTTCGTAGGTTCAGGAGTTTTGGCCGTTACCGATGTAGGAGTAGGTTCTGCGGTCGATTCAGCCGTAGGTACCGGTTTTGGAGCCTCTGTTACTTCCGGTGTCGGTATATTCGTTGCAGCGGGTGTGACCGTAGGTGTCGATGGAGGAGCCTCCGTTGTTACCGGCGTCGGCGCGACTGTTGCAGCGGGTGTGACCGCAGGTGCCGATGGAGGAGCCTCCGTTGTTACGGGTGTAGGTTCTGCCGTAGGCACAGGTGCCACAGTTGAAGTCGGTGCCGCCGTAGGCACGGGAGTTATCGTTGCCGTGGGTCCGGGTGTTGCCGTAGGTGCCGCTGTGGGTGTACCGGTCGGTGTCACTGTTGGCGTAGCGGTGGGTGTTGGCGCAGGCGTAGCTGTGGGTGTTGCATTTCCTCTCACATAGCTTCCGTCCGCTACATCATTGGCATATTCCTCAATATTGGTATACCCGCTTGAGACGATTTGGACTGCATCACCCGGGTTGTTTTTGTTTGTTCCGTTTTGTTCTTCCCATCTGTCCGGAAGGCCGTCCTTGTCAGAATCCGGCTCCGCAATGCCCGAAAGTGTCGGCAGTCCACCTGCTTCCGAGGGGGTGTCGATTATTCCGTTCTTGTTTTTTCCGCATTCTCCTCTGCCCAAACGAACATCCTCCACCACTCTTGCGTCCAAGGAATCTCTTGAAACACTTGCTCCGGCTTTTGCCAAAACATCCTCATAAGCCTCTTCTGCTGTTTGGGTGGTCACGGGATAGTCGATTTGATATTTGAAATGCACTTTTTGCGCATCTGTGTTTTCGTTTATATCGCTGTAAATTATGTCTTTGCTACTCGTGCCGCTGTGCCCATTTGTCCACACATAGTAATTTTGCGCGGAGCTGTCTTTTGTGATTCCGAGGGCGTTATTCTCGGTCACATTGGGGTCGCCGTCAACATAGGTGCCGTCAACATAAAGGTCCGTGCTCCATTTAAATGTTTGGCCGTTGCCGGTGGAGGATAATTCGTATATTTTGCTCCTTTTTCCGTCATCGGTGGCAGGCCCTGCTTTGTAATAGCAATTTATGATATTCAATGCCATGGCACCTTGACCGCCGTAGGCCGAATTGCCTCCCCAATTGTATATAACATTGTTACGCCAATCGGAAAGCGTGGTTTGGGTTGACATATCATAGTCAGCGCTTCCCTCCAAATTACCCTGAGGCGCCCTCGGATTTCTGCTGCTGTGATGTGCCATCAAATTGTGATGGAAGCTGGCATTTCTGCCTCCCCAAATTCCGCCGTAGCCATGGGCTCCCTTGCCGTGTACGGAATTATTCAAGCTCTCGGAAATAATGCACCATTGCATGGTAAAGTCGGTATTTTCATAAAAAGAGGCGCATTCATCGACACTCCAACTGACGGAGCAATGGTCGACTATAATGTTGCTGCAATTCCTGCCGCCCAAGGAGTCATCCTCCACATCGTTGCTGTCACCCATTCTGAATCTTAGATATCGCAGGATAATATTGCTTGTTTGGGATTCTATATGAGTATCGTATCCGGTGAGGCAAATCCCGTCACCGGGCGCCGTTTGGCCCAGGATTGTGAGGTTATTTCCGCCGATGTTCAGACGGGATTTAAGCTCGATATTTCCCGCCACATCGAACACGATTATGCGATTGTCTTCAGAAACCGCATCCCGAAAAGAGCCGCTTATCGCAGGCTCGTCTTTACCGTAATCTTCAAGAGTGGTCACATGATATATCTCGGGATTATTTGCCGATCGGGCTCCCGTGGTATACATACCTCCCCCTTCCGCACCGGGAAAGGCAGGCAGCCGATCCTCCGCCGGCGCAGCATGGCCCACCGGCACAGAGACGGTCATAATAACCAAGCTTAGTAGTATACATATTTTTTTCATAATAATCCTCTTCGTAATTTCTTCGTTTTTGTGTATTTGTGTATATGATCTCGATATAAGCATATCGCAAATACTTTATGCCGGAAGGCCAATCAATTTTTTGAATCACATTTATAACATCAAGTGAAATGATTATATCACATATAAGAAAAAAGTCAAGTATATCAAGCGGCATTACACGGGAATGTGTGTAAAAGAAAATTCTGTATTTTGTGCAAAAGATAAAACAAGGACGAGATAAATCTCGTCCCTGTTTTCCTGTAGGTCAAATTCTCCGATTTTTATCCTATTCAAACTCTATGGCATACTCATTCGGCTCAAACAGACCACTGATTTGAGAAGTTATAAGAGTTCTGGCATTTTCAACGGCTCTTGTCAGCAGACCGTTTTCCGTGGCAGCGTCCTCTGCCTTTTGTTTAAGATCCGAGATGCTCAAATTCATATCCTCAAAAGTAAAAGCATTGAACGGATTGTTATTCTCGTCGTATACATTAAGGCTGTCATAGTTAATATCGGAGGACAGTATTTTTGCCTCCGGCAGGGTGCATTTTATTTTTTTGGTTATGGTGTTCACATCTACCGCAATTTCAGAAAAGTCAAATCCCGCTTTTATTACGCCGTCATAGCTGTATATAACCTTGCTGGCCGTCAGCGGGATTTCAAATCCGAATACCTCCCGCTTGGGTTTTTCGGTATTCTGAACCAAGGTGTAGCAATAATCTGCCGTGGCTAATTCTCCGATATCATTTATTGAATTTTTTATAATTATGGTGTCATTCTTTACGGTTCCGTCGGAAAGACCCGTAAAACAAAAATAAGCCATAACCACAACCGCCGCCACAAGGACAATAATACCGATTCTTTTAAGTATCTTAATCATTTTTTAGTCTCCCTTCAACGATACCAAAGTTAATGTCAAAGTATAAGATAGGACATTAAAATCTTTCGCTCTCATTATAACCCACACTTTTGCGTTCTGTCAACCGTTTTTCGGATTTTCTTTTTTCATATACAAAATTTGGCGGGTAGAATCGAAAAAAGACACCCCCGATAAAGAGGTGTGCAATCAATGAAACTAAATGATGAGAAAAGCTCTGAGGTATTTGACATAAAACCGTGAAATATTATGGAAGCAAGTTAGATATTTTATGTATTGTAAATTCGGTGCAGGTGTGATATAATGATGATGATAAGAGAACGGAGCTTTTTGCTAAAATAAATTATGATTAATCAAGATTAATCAGATAAATATATTATAATTTTCGTGAGGATTTGCCTATGAACTCGCATATATATGCAGACAATGCTGCGACAACCAAGCTGGATGAGGCGGCTTTTGAGGCGATGCTGCCTTTCCTTACAGAGGAATATGGCAATGCATCCCAGCCTTATGCCTTTGCTCGGAGACCGAAAAAGGCTTTGGCTCGGGCAAGAGAAACCATTGCCGAATGCATCGGAGCTCTGCCGGATGAAATATATTTCACGTCCGGAGGCACAGAGAGCGACAATTGGGCAATCAAAAGCTCGGCTGTAATGAATCCAAATAAAAAAGAGACGGTAACATCGGCGTTTGAACATCACGCCGTGCTGAATTCCTGCGCCGCTATGGAACGCCTCGGATACCCGATTGTTTATTTGCGCCCCACAAATGACGGCTATATCACGCCCGCTGATTTAAATGATCATGTTACCGGCAACACGGGACTTGTATCTGTGATGTTCGCCAACAATGAAATAGGCACAATTCAACCAATAGAACAACTCTGTGAAGTTGCGCACAGTTTCGGCGTCCTTTTTCACACGGATGCCGTCCAAGCTGTGGGGCATATTCCCCTTGATGTACACAAGCTTGGTGTGGATTTTCTCTCTGCTTCCGGGCACAAGTTTAACGGTCCCAAGGGTGTGGGCTTTCTCTTTATCAGGAAAGGAATCAACCTCATATCTTATGCGGACGGAGGGGCCCAGGAACGGGCCCATCGTGCCGGAACCGAAAATGTGGCGGCAATTGCGGGAATGGCAGCTGCCCTCAAGACGAATTGCGACGGGGTTGAACAAAACGAAAAACATATTTCAAAATTGGAAGGACGAATTATATCAAGACTCAACGAATCGGGAGTTGTTTATAAGCGTAATGGCGGGGTAAACAGACTGCCGGGTCTTATGAGTCTGTCCTTCCCCGGCAAAGAAGGCGAAGCCATTCTTCATCGTATGGATCTTGCGGGTATAAGCATATCCACCGGCTCCGCCTGTGACGGAGAAAACACGAAAACGTCTCATGTATTGCAAGCAATAGGCCTTGATGAATTTATAGCCAAAGGTACTGTTCGCATATCCTTGGGAAAATCCAACACAATGGAAGAAGCCGAAAAAATAGCCGCAGCGCTGGTGAAGATAGTGGGATAGTGACAGAACCTCTCCGCATTGGAGATTAATCGTCGATGGTTTTGTATGCTTCGTCTTTGGATAAGAATTTCAAGGAATTGGCAACCATTTCTATTCCGAGGAGCACCAAATGTTCTCTGATTTTTTCAAAGGGGTCGTATATCAAAAGTATGGAAATGGTCAATTCAAACAGGGCATGGAGAAGTTCCAAAAGATATTTGTTTTTGTGGATTTTGTTATACAACACCACTTCAAGGCCTTTTGTCCCCTTTCTGAGTCCCGAAATACCCCAGATAATCGCTATGAAAGGAATGGCGTTGCTGCCTTGGAATAATATGGATATTCCCAAGATAATCGACACAATGTTTTTGGAACTTTCCATGGTGTCCAAGGACTTATACTCTTTTTGAAGTATATTGAAAACAAGGGCGATACCCGAAGTCAATATCATTGCCGATCCGATTATCATTGGCAATATATTTGTGAGCCTGCTTGAACAGATGATGTTTATCAAACCTATTATTACGAAAATTAGTGCATTCAGCAGTGCAATTCTCGTATTTTTGTCGGCTTTTCTTTTTTTATTTTCTCCCAAGATATTTTCCATTTCTTCGCCTCCGTATAATTAATTTCGTCGCAGTTAGAATAGAAACGGACACAAAAGACGAAACTTCTGTGCCCGTTTTGTTCGGCATATTATTGGTGTACCGCAGTATTATTATTCACTGAAAGGCGCAAACAATATGGCGTCCTCAAGACCGTTTATTTCATCCTCGCATTCCTGTTTTGAAACATCTTCTCCGTTAATACTGTAGTCACCTGCGGAGCCTGATTCCGAATACTCGATTTGGTATACGGACTCAAATTCACCGTCCTTGCAGTCAAGGACATTAATATCAGCCTCTGCGCCGTCGGAGTCCGAATCGGCTTTCACTTCAACCAAATATGCTCTGTTATTATGAGAGATGACAAAATATCTGTAGGAGTTTCGAGATGCCTCTCCGGCTTTTGCCAACAATTTGGTTATGGAATCGCTTTCGTTTATGTCCCAAACGGAAATGCATTCGGCAGAATCGGAATTTTGCTCGTCCGACGACTCGCCGCTTGAATATATTATCAACTCAAGCTCGTCATCTCCGTCAATATCGGCGTATTTGCTGCTTATGAGTTTGTTTGAATATGCGGTCGAGGTTTTATCGTCTTCGATTGATTCACGGGGATCCGATTGGGTCATAACGGTGGCGTTTTCAAAATCATTTGACTTAAAATCCTCAAATATTTCGTTTCGCTCCTCATCTTCTGTTTTTTCGGGCTCAACCGTTGGAGTGTCGGCAGGCGTCGGATTCGGAGCTGCGCTTGGAGCCTGAACGGTATCAATCAAAATGGTATCATCTTTGAAGTCTACGGTAAACCCGCCTACCGCATCGGCTATGTCCCGAAGTTTAAAATACGTTCTGTCGTCGATGTTATAACCTTCTATTTTTTTCTCTTCACCGTTCACCTTAATCGGGAACCGATTGTCAACCACATTACCTACCGCGAACCCTCCGATGGCGGTCCCCAAAACAGCTCCGATAACGATTCCGGTTATCAGTTTTTTCATTCTTCATCGCTCCTTAAATCCTTAGATTATTTGAATTTTTCTCAGTCTATTGTAAATATATCACAAGAACGTGGTTATTGCAAGAAAAATTTGAATGTTTCCGTATTTTACTCAAAAAATCGCCCGAAATATTGAGATATATTAAAAAAATAACCCATTCGATATGTTGACAATGCCACTTGGTTGTGCTACAATTTTATCATCGTATCAGGGGGCGTTGGGCGGTTTTCCACCGCCCGTTTTGATTGGAAAGAGTTCCGATTCGGGATTCACATCAAAACATGGTTCGCCCCATTGCCTGTTGTTCGAAAGGAGATAAGATTAATGGCAAAAAAACAATTCAAAACCGAAAGCAAAAAACTGATGGATCTGATGATTAACTCAATCTACACCAACAAGGAAATCTTTCTGAGGGAACTTATCAGCAACGCCAGTGACGCTATCGACAAACTCTATTTCAAAAGTCTTACCGACAACTCGGTTTCTCTTTCAAGAGATGATTTTGAGATTCTTGTCACATTCGACAAGGATGCAAGAATTATCAAGGTATCCGACAACGGAATCGGAATGACCCGGGAAGAATTGGAGAATAATCTCGGCACCATTGCCCGCAGCGGCAGCCTTGACTTTAAAGCCGAGAATGATATTGGCGATAAGATCGATATTATCGGACAGTTTGGTGTGGGATTTTATTCCGCATTTATGGTTTCATCCGATGTGACGGTCAAAAGCCGTGCATTCGGTTCGGACGAGGCGTGGATATGGGAAAGTTCAGGCGCCGATGGCTATACTGTTACCCAAACCCAAAAGGATTCTGTTGGAACGGAAATCACTATGACGGTAAAGCCCGATACGGAGGAGGAACAATACAGCGAGTTCTTGGATGAATATCGTCTTTCCGGGATAATTAAGAAATACAGCGATTATGTTCGTTATCCTATCAAAATGTATCGGGAAAAAACTCGGGAAAAAGAAAGACCGGAGGATGCGGGGGATGATTATAAGCCGGAGTATGAAACATATACCGAGCTTGAAACCATAAATAGCATGATACCTCTGTGGAAGAGACCCAAAAAGGATGTTACCGACGAAGAATACAGTAACTTCTATAAGGACAGATTTACGGATTATTCGGATCCTGCCCGCGTAATATACACAACCACAGAAGGCGCCATATCATATAATGCCCTTATGTTCATCCCTTCGAGAACTCCCTATGACTATTATACAAGAGAGTACGAAAAAGGCCTCCAGCTCTATACCTCCGGTGTTATGATTATGGACAAATGCTCCGATCTTTTGCCCGACTTCTTCGGATTTGTGAAGGGTGTGGTTGACAGTCAGGATTTATCCCTCAACATTTCCCGCGAAACATTGCAGCAGGACAGACAACTGAAAATTATCCGCAAGAATCTTGAAAAGAAAATCAAAAATGAACTTAAGACCATGTTGACGGATGAGCGAGAGGAATACGAAAAGTTTTGGCAAAATTTTGGCAGACAGATAAAATTCGGCTGCTATAATGAATTCGGACAAAACGCCGATTTCTTAAAGGATTTGCTTCTGTTCTATTCTGCACGGGAGAAAAAGCTTGTTACACTCGACGAATATGTGGCGGCTATGAAGGACGGGCAAAAATATATCTACTATGCGGCAGGGGATGCAGTTGACAGACTTGCCAAGCTCCCTGCGGCTCAGACCGTTTTGAACAAAGACTGTGACCTTTTGCTCCTTGCCGAGGATGTGGATGAGTTCTGTCTGCAAGTGCTCAGGGAGTATAACGAAAAAGAGTTTAAGAACATAAACAGCGGTGATTTGGAGTTGGAAACGGAAGAGGAAAAAGAAGCTGCCGACAAAGCGGGGGAGGAAAGTCGTGAACTTCTAGACGGAATTAAAGAGGCCTTGGAAGGCAAGGTCAAGGATGTAAAGATTTCCACTCGTCTCACGGACCATCCGGTTTGCATAACAGCCGAAGGACCGATTTCCATCGAAATGGAAAAAGTTTTGGCTTCCATGCCCGGAGATGCAAGTGAAAAGCCGGTCAGCGACAAAGTGTTGGAGCTCAATGCCAACCATCCCGTTTTTGAAAAATTAAAATCGGCAGATAAGGATACTCTGAAAAAGTATGCGGAAATTCTCTACAGTCAGGCTCGTCTGATTGAGGGCCTTCCCCTTGAAGACCCAATCGAATACACTAAGTTGGTATGCGAGCTGTTCTGAGCCTGAATTTAGCTATTTCGAGCCGGGTGTCGATGAGGGAAAAACAATGATTTTATCAAATATAAAAACTCCCTGTTACATATTCGACGAGGGAGCGCTTGTTCACAACTTGGAAATACTGAGCGCCGTTCAAAAATCGAGCGGCGCAAAAGTTTTGCTTGCTCAAAAGGCTTTTTCAATGTATACTTTTTATCCTCTAATCGGGAAATATCTAACCGGCACGGCAGCCGCATCTCTCAATGAAGCAAGGCTTGGACACGAAGAAATGAAAGGTGGAGAGACTCACATTTACTCTCCCGCATACAGTGTGACAGACTTTGATGAAATCGAAAAAATTTGTGATTATGTGGTGTTTAACTCTTTCGCCCAATGGGAGCGATTTGGGAGGAGAGGAGGAAGCATTCACAGAGGAATTCGTATTAATCCGGAGTATTCCGAAATCTCGGTGAATATGTATAATCCCTGTTATGAAGGATCCCGCTTGGGGGTCCGTATTTCGGATTTTCCCGACCATCTTCCGGAGGGAATTGACGGATTTCATTTCCATACCATGTGCGAACAGAATGCCGATGTACTTTGGCGCACAGTTTTGGAGGTTGACAGAAAATTCGGGAAGTACCTAAGTTTGCCCCAAATCAAATGGATAAACTTTGGTGGCGGCCAGCACATCACAAAGGACGGATATGATATGGAAACTCTTGTAAAATCCGTCAAATATATGAAGGATAAATATGACCTGACTGTCTATTTGGAGCCCGGAGAAGCTATTGCTCTAAATGCCGGATACTTTGTGACACGTGTTATGGACATCGTCAACAACGGAATCTCCATTGCGGTGGTTGATGCCTCTGCGGCCTGCCATATGCCCGATGTTTTGGAAATGCCTTATCGTCCGCCTCTCTTTGGGAGCGGCAATCCGGGCGAGAAGGATTACACCTATCGCCTCGGCGGTCCCACCTGTCTTGCGGGGGATATAATCGGCGACTACTCCTTTGATGAACCTCTCAAAATCGGAGATGTTCTTGTATTCGGAGATATGGCGATTTATACAACCGTAAAAAACAATACATTCAACGGAATAAATTTGCCTGCCATATATATACGAAGGCAAAACGGTTACATGGAACTCTACAAGGAATTTGGCTATGAGGACTTTAAACGAAGACTGTAGGAATTTGATTCGGACAGTTTAAAGGCGGGATTGACTCGATATTGTAATTAATATGACAAATATACAAACCGAAATTTTCGATTATCTAATCAAAAATGGTGCAGAGCAGGTTGGATTTTGTGATTTGCGATGCGGAGAGCAGGGTGAAAATGAGTTTGGAATGACTTATGCCGTTTCATACACGGTGCCCCTGTCGGATGCTGTTGCGGATGGTATCACTGATGACGGGCCCACTCATACATACTTTCATCATTACAGAACGGTAAATGCCCTTATAGACCGCAATTCTTTGATGGTAGGACTTATATTGGGGCGCAGCGGATACAGATATGTTCCGATTCCCGCATCTCAATCGGTGAACGGTTTGAAGGGGATATTTTCTCACAAATATGCTGCTGTTTTATCCGGCCTCGGTTATGTGGGGAAAAGCGGACTTTTAATATCAAAGAAAAGCGGCCCTCGGGTTAGGTTGGGAACAATACTCACCGATTGTCCCGAATTTGAGCTAAATGCCCGAGTTCTCGAGTGTGAATGCGGGGAGTGTAGTTTGTGTGTGAAGGCATGCCCGGCAATGGCCATTTTCGGCGAAGCCCCAAGTCTCGGCCCACCGAGAGATAATATAATCGATGCCGAAGCTTGCAGCAGGCATATGAAAACCGCATATCAAAAAATCGGCCGCGGCGCCGTTTGCGGAATTTGCATGAAGGTATGTCCTAAATAATATTGGTCACCTTTTCCGCAAATGAGGATAACTTTTGTTAAAAGCACGGCCCTCCGATTTTGGAGAGCCGTGTAAATTTATACCGTTTTATTTACTTTGTTTGAAAGGGAATCGCAAGAGGTTTAATCCCATCAAATCCGTTCCATATGTAGGCAATGACAATATCACCATCCCCGTAATCAATCGGAATGCTTATGTGCCCTGCCTCGCCAAGGTCTGCCGTAATTTCTCTTGAAGTTATTGCTTTCATTACTAATTTGTCCGACCCGTAAGCCGCTATGATTATTCTTTCTCGACCGTCCGTTTCAAAATTCTTTGTAATCGTCACATCGACGCCCTTTGTATTCTCGTCACCCAACAATACCACATTGTTGATTGTGTAAGCATACTCGGCGCCCGGTGTTTGAGTCGGAGCGGCGGTAGCCGTAGCCGCAGGTTCAGCCGTAGGAACGGTGGGCGTTGCAGTAGCTGTAGCCGCAGGTTCAGCCGTAGGAACGGCGGGTGTCGCAGTAGCCGTAGCCGTAGGTTCAGCCGTAGGAACGGCGGGTGTCGCAGTAGCCGTAGCCGCAGGTTCAGCC
>CAZTYF010000022.1:0-20654 GCA_964617455.1 uncultured Oscillospiraceae bacterium
GCTTCGTCTTACCGGCGGTTCCTCCTTTTTCCCAAAATGTGCACTTCGTTGGCGCATTTTGGGAGCCCTGTAAAAGTTCGCCTCTTAGCTTGTTTTGCCCAGTCGGACAAAAGCGGCGCCTGCTTTGGGTTTCCTCCTCTTTCCCAAAAAGGCTTGCCTTTTTGGGAGGCCTGTGGGGTGCCTCTTTTCCAAAAAGTGCACTCCGTCCAAGCTTTGCGGGAGGCCTGTAAATTCTGTTGACTTATATTCGAAAATGAGATATAATGTAGCCATAAGAGAACAACGGAACAAGGAGGTGCTTTGATGGCCGGCGATAACAAAACGGTGATAAAACACAATGCGAAAGACAGCGTGTTTACGGATCTGTTCGGGAACACCAAGTATGTGCTGAAACTATATAATGCCCTGCATCCCGATGCGACAGGCATAACCGAAGATATGATAGAAATCGTAACCCTGAAAAACACCCTGGTTAACGGCCGATATAACGATTTGGGCTTTATGGTTGACAAAAGGCTCATAGTCCTTGCGGAGGCTCAAAGCACCTGGTCCGTGAATATAATAATACGGGCGCTGATGTATCTTGTGGACACCTATCAGGATTATATCGAAAAGGAAGGCGTGAATGTCTACGGAACAAAACGAATCGATTTTCCGAGACCGGAGCTCTATGTAATCTACACGAGAGGCGGAGACATAGAAGAAGGTGAAATCACCTTGACCGACGAGTTTTTCGGAGGCCAAGAGGCAGCCATTGAGGTAAGAGTCAAGGTAATAACCACAAGCGCAAAAGGCGATATAATCAATCAGTATATAGCGTTCACCCATATATGGGATAAGTATATGAAAAAAGATAAAAAAATGACCAAAGAAGAATTAAAAAAGGCTATAGAGGAAGTCATTAGGATTTGTAAAGAAAACGATATCTTGAAGGAATACCTGACAGAGCGAGAAAGTGAGGTGCAAAGAATTATGTCGAACTTGTATGATGAGGAATACATACAAAGAACATGGGAAAAGGAAATCCGCGAAGAAGGCATAAAAGTGGGAGAAGAAAGAGGTATAAAATTAGGCGAGGAAAGAGGTATAGATACCGTGCTTGCGAATATGCGCAAGGCGGGTATCAGCGAGGATATGATACAGAATATCGCCAAAATGTCCCGTGCTTAGTTTGCCGCGGAAAGGTTCGAAGAATTATGTATGATATTTTTGATGAGGAATACATCCAAAATGCAAGAGAAAGAGAAAGCCACATGGAAGGAATAGATGCTATGGTTGCAAACTTGCGTAAAATAGGTATTAATGAAGACGCGATACAGAATGCTGCCGAAATGTCCCGTAAGCAATTTAAACTGTCATAGTTAACGAAAAATTCCGGTGAAATTTTTAACCTAACAATGGCCACTTAAAAGGTGAGGTGCAAAGAATTATGTATGATATTTTTGATGAGGAATACATACAAAGAACATGGGAAAAGGAAATCCGCGAAGAAGGCCGAGAAGAAGGCATAAAAGTAGGCGAAGCAAGAGGCCGTACGGAAGGTATAGATGCTATGATTGCGAATATGCGCAAGGCGGGAATCAGTGAAGATATGATACAGAATGTCGCCAAGATGTCACGTGCCTAACTCGTCGGAACTCGCCTCTTAACTCGTTTCCTCGCAAGCGAGGGAAGCTTCGTCTTACCGGCGGTTCCTCCTCTTTCCCACAAAGCGCATTTCATTGGCGCTTTGCGGGAGCCCTGCGCACTCCGTGCGCTTTGAGTTCGCCTCTTGGCTCGTTTTGCCCTATCGGGCAAAAGAAGCTAAGAGGCGCACTGCGACGACGCACCGGGGCCTATTTCGGATATATAGAAATCCGCTTTTAGGTTTGTTTCGCGGTGGTATTTGCTGCCCACGTCCGATATAAAGCCTTCGATTTGGGAATTGCGGACCACACTCAGAGTTGAACCGCCGAAGCCGCCGCCTATCATACGGGAGCCTTTCACGCCGGGATACTCTCGGGCGGCGCTTACCAAAATATCCAGCTCCGGGCATGAGACCTCAAAATTGTCCCGCAGGGAATTGTGAGACTCGTTCATCAGCTTTCCCGCAAGGCTCAGGTCACCCTTTTTGAGGGCTTCGACGAACTTCCTCACCCGTTCACACTCGGAGGTCACGTGCAGGGCTCTGTTTTTGACGGTTGAATTTTCGAATAAGGAGGAATACCTCACAACATCCTCACTGCTCACATCCGCAAGACAATCTATGTCCGGCATAACCTTTTTGAGCGTCCTTAATGCCTCGGCGCATTCCGCTCTCCGCTCGTTATATTTTGAGTCCCCCAATGCGTGCTTCTTGTTGGAGTTTGCGATAACAAGGCTGCAGTCGCCGAGTTCCAGGGGCACATACTCATAGTCAAGAGTTGAGCAATTTAAGAAAATGCAGTTGTCTTTCTTACCCAAAGCGGAGGCAAACTGGTCCATTATTCCGCAGTTCACACCCATAAAATTATGCTCGGCCTTTTGGGACAGCACCGCCAACTCCTTGAGAACCGCAGGGGAGGTGATGTCGGCTCCCGCTCCCGAGGCAAAGCACAGGGCGGTTGCAAGCTCCACCGCCGCAGAAGATGAGAGGCCCGCACCATGGGGCACCGTATCCCGATAGAGCATATCATAGCCGCCGAACTCAAATCCCGCCTTGAGCATTTCGGAGGCGACACCCAAGGTATATTCGCCCCACCCAAGCTTGCCTTTGAAATTCTCAAGATTGTCAAGGGGCGCCTCCACCGTAACATCCAAATCGGTTGCCATCAGCCTCAGGATATTATCGTCTCTCTTGGCCGCAAGCAAGGTCGTGCCCACTGTGAGGGCTGCGGGGAGCACGGGCCCTCCGCAGTAATCCACATGCTCGCCGATGAGGTTAACCCTCCCCGGTGCCGTATATACCTCTATATTTTCCCGCAGGCCGAACCTTGCGCAAAATTCCCTCTTCAGATTTTCTATGTCCGTCATAGCCTCCCATACGCCTCCAATCGGGATAAATTAAATCATACTCTCAATTCTGTTCACCGGTGATGATAACCGTGCGGGTGTCTTCGTCCCAGGCCACATTTCGGCTCAAAGCTTCGGATATGAATTTGATTGGGACAAAGGTCCTTCCCTGATGCTCCTCGACGGGAGCATCAAGCCGAGCCGCCTCGCCGTTCACAAACGCTTCATCGGAGCCGACCGTCAAAACAAGGGCCGTTCCGTCCTTATCGATCGTGACCTCCCCGGAGGCCTCATTCCACTCAACCGCCGCACCGAGGGCTTCGGATACGACTCTCAGGGGGACCATGGTGATATCATTTCGAATAAAGGGTGAAACATCCGTTTTGACATAATTTCCGTCAAGCAGTATATTAATCACGGGTGCAACGTTCACTTTTATCGTCTTCCTTGTGGGAGTCTCGTGGTACGGATCCTTTGCCTCGGCCGTGAAAACATATTCCCCTTCCCGCTCCGGGGTGAAGATGATGTTTTGTCCCGACAGGACAGCTCCCTCGGGCAGCTCGGTCAAGAGGCTAAACTCAATCTCGTCACCGTCCGGGTCCGCCGTTCCGAAGTCAAGTTCCACGGTCTCGCCCTTCGGTATATCTGCGCCAACCAGCTCCCCTTGAATGGTGACATCGCCGTTTATATGAGCGGTGTTTTCAATCTCCTTTGAGGCAGTCATACAAAATCCCACATACATCACATCATCGGCCTCAAGGGTCACCTTCGGCTTTGAGGTTTGCTCATATGTGGCACCTCCGTCCAAGCTGAACCAATATTCGATTGTGTCGCCCGTCCTTTTGATTTTGAAATCAATGGGCACATCCTTGCCGTTCATATCTCCTGCCCAAGAGCTTGTGACGCTCTTTTCCTGATCCGCGGTATGGGTCACCATCAGGATGTTGTTGTTATTGGAAAAGTGGCGTTCCTCGAAGAAATTGCCCTTGTACAGGTCCAAATTATCCGTGGCCATCACACCGAAGTAATCGGCGTCGTATGATGTGGCATCAAAACCGAGAAGCTGCACATGAATTTCAAAGTCCCCTGCCACCTCTTTGTATGCAAAGGTTTTCATCAGGTTGCCCTCGCCTTCGGGGCAGACGGAGCTTATTCCGATCCGGCCGCCTTCTTCGGTTATTCCGCCTCGGGCATCGCCGTAGTTCATAACCTTCCAGCCTCCATCGGGGACAGTGCGGGTCTCCGCCGTGAATACGGGGGATGAGTTCGTTTCATATTTGAAAACGACATTTCTGCTCTCGTCGGCCACAAGGGTGCGGGTTTCCTCTTCGCCGTCAACAAGGGAATATCCGTCGATGACCGGGGCCTCCAAGGTTACGGTCTCTCCTTTCGGAACCGTCTTGACTTCGGTGTCCAAAACCTTTCCGTCGTATTCATAGACAGCACCTATATCTGCCGTATCTCTCGTTTCAAGAACCTCAAGCAGAACAGCGCCTCGGGGCTCCACACTCACGCTAATGCCGTTTTCGTCTTCATAGGTTTTTCCGGAGATTAAATCCTTCGCCTTGGTGACACCCACCGTGCCCTCAAGGGTATAGGTTTTGCCTTCCTGTCCCACCGCCGAATCATTCTTTGACTGGTTTATGGCTCCGATATATTTTCCGTATTTCACTTCATTCATACCGTCAAAACGGTGATGTGTATAGGGGCTGCCCGATTCCGTGGTGTGGTTATAGTCCTGCCACTCATAGGTTCCGCCTTGATGGGAGCTTTTCACATTTGCCGTCCACTCGGCATTGTCCCTAATCAAATGAATTCGGGTATTGTCGTTATATTGCCAATCGGAGCGGCGGAAGTTGAAAGTGATATACCCTTTCTCGCCCTCGTTTTTGAACACTATCTCCTGGGCATCGGCATCGTACCAAGCGAAGTCGGGGGCGTCGTCCTCCATGGGAAGAGGCTCCGTCTTGCCCTCCTCCATAAGCTTCTCCACTGTGCCGTAGTACTTGAGAATCTCCTGGGTATCCACGATTCTCGTGTATACGTGAGGTGTCTTGTCCTCTTCGATTTCCTTTCTGAGGGTGTCGCTGTAGCCCCGGTTTTCTTTGATATAGTGAGCCAAGAAGGACAGGGCCCCTTGGGAGCCCAGCACCGTTGCCGTGTAGCCCGCCACCGGATAGGCCAAATGGATACCGTAGCCGTCCTTGCGGGAGGAGGAAAAGGTCTCCGCACTCAAAATGGTCTCGCCGTTTTCGTTGACTGCGGGATAGAAGAAATACTTTGCGCTGTCATAGGCCTTTTTGGCTTTTTCGTCGAATAAAGCCTTGGCCTTCGGGTCAAAGAACCGAGCGCTTTCGGCGTATTTGTTGGTTATCTCGATAAGCAGGGTGCCATAGTCTCCTGCCCAGCCGCCATGGGATGCCCCGCCTTCCAAGCCGAGGGCGTTTTCATCGGAAAACCACTTTTCCCCGTCTGCCATTTCGCCGTATTTATACTCTATCATATCGATGTATTGTTCTTCGTCTTCGGGCTTATATGCAGAATCTTCCGCATCGCCCAAAAGCTCCATTGCCTTGTTGGCGGAATAGGCAAATCCAAAGTCCTGATTGGCGGTTCCCGCTCTGTTGGTGGGGGCATAAAAGTCGCCTACGCCTCTTTCGGGATTGGCCAAGCGGTCCCGCAGTCTGCCGAACATATCCATGTAATAGGACCTTCGGGTTCTGCCGTATGAGCCGGTCAAATCCCCGTCGATTTTCTCGTCAAGGTAGTTGTTCCAAAGGGTTTTGAATTGCTCGTTATCGCCGTTTACGATATAGTCATTGAGCTGAATAAAAGACTGCATCATCGCATCCACGCCGAGGGACAGCAGAGGCCACCACTCTCCGGTCAGCCGCTCTCCGGTGCCCTCCAAGGAAACACCGAGCCATTTGCCCTTGTCCTCGCCGGAAGTGAAATAGCACCAGCCGCCTTTGGAATCCTGAGCTCTTTGGTAAAAGTCCAGGAGCCGAATATATCTGTCAAGTATCTCCGGGTTGTTGTGGCAGTCCTTCGAAAAGTCGAACATAAAGGCATTGGCCAGAATCATCAAATTGGACATGGTCGACCAATTCTGATGGTTGATTGCCTCAAGGGTGTGCCGTCTTGCGACCTCATCTCCCGTTCCGCTCATATCCGCCTCGGCTATGGGTGTGTTTCTGATGACCGCTCCGTCCATAAAGGCGTTCTCATCGGTTTTCTTGGCTTCCCAATCGTCTCCGTAGCACTGCCAGGACATAACCTTCGTCATCATATCATATAGCTCGTTTTGAAGATATTCATAAGCGGAAATATCCCGTGCCGCAGCGGGGGCACCGGTTATATCATAGCCCGTTTTATCATCTTCGGGAACATAAAAGGGCTCCGTATGGGAGGCCACCGAATAGATATACTTGCTGTCTTGGGTCACATCGGCATAAACGCTTGAACCGTAGGAATCCATTTTTCCCGTGGGGGCCAACATCAAATCGACGGTTCCGTCTGCCTTGATTATTTGAGCGGGAATCTTCATGGTGGCATAGTAATAATGCCCCTTGGAGGTATAACCCTCGGTGTACTGGCCGCAATCCAACTCGGAGTATTCCCTGCCGCTGAAGGGGTCAAAATATTCGGTATTGCCGTCGCCGGTGTAGAGCATAATATTGCCCCGGCCGTATTGATTGCCGGACAGTCTTATCGTGATATAATTTTGCAGTGCCGGGTCCGCCTTGAGGGTAAATCTGAGATATCCCGTGTCTTTCGGGTCGTCCCCCGAGGGTTTTAAAATTTGACGATAGGTCAGGTCCTCGCCGATTCCTCCGCCCGCATAGGAGCCGTCTTCTTTGACATACTGTTTTTCGGCCTTGTCATCGGTTCCCGCCACCGTCATTTTTTCGGTGAGGGAGTGGGCTTGCTCGGAGGCGCTGTCGCCGAATATGAGAACGTCGCAAGCTCCGTCGGGCTCAATCTCCTCCGCCGATACGGGAATCACCCCTATCGCAGCCGCCGTCATCGCCAAAACCACTATCAAAGCAATAATCCTCTTCATAAGAGTCTGCCTCCTTTGTATATTAGTTTAAGTTACCATACTAATTTTATATGATAAAAACCAATATTTAAACCCTTGAATGTATCGCTTTTATTTGATTTTTGCATATACCGCACTGCGAGGCATAATTGTGCGGCCGTCCACGTCATATTGAAAATCCTTTTCGCCGGGCAAATCAATTTCAACGGGTTCCGAGGTGTGATTGACGGCAATCAAACAGTCCTCAAAGATCCCGGTCTCGATGCCCCGCCCCCAAATCGGGCTCTTCTCGATGCCTATTTCTTCAAAAATGTCGTTTACGATATTGTTCTCCATCATGGGGATGGGATAGTACTCGTTGTTTTTCAGCTCTATGGGCACGTGGGGCGCTATTTGAGCGCAGTATGAATATCCGTAGGCAAAGCCGAAGGAATACACAAATCCGCTGCCGAAACCGTTTTTGACAACCGCGGCTTTATCATAGACTCCGTCCAAACCGCAGTAATTCGCCACCGACTCGCCTCTGTCAAAATACTCAAACACATCGCTTTGGGGGAGTCCTCCCTCCCCATACCTAATCGATGGGCTGCCCTCATAGGATATTCCCTTTATTCCGAACACTCTTTCACGGATTTTGTCCTTGGGTGATGAGATAACAATGCCGCCGCAGCGGACCCATTTCCCCAACTCCGCCTCCGCCTCTTTATTTATGTCAAGCTCATAGCAGCTGTTTTCCGGTATTATCAATGCCTCATATTCCTCAAGGGCTCCCGAAGCCACCATATCCGGATCAATCACATCGGCCATATATCCAAAGTCGCAGCACATCTTATAATAACCCAAAAGGTCGCAGCGCCTCTCCTTGTTGCCCTTGACCGCCATAGGCTCCATGAGGGCCATGGCGGAGGGGAAGAGAATCGCGATTTGCTTTTTTCGCTCTCCTTTTATTTTCGGGATAATGCGCTTTGCCCACAGATTTCCCGTTCTCAGGGACTTGTTGAATCCCTCCGGCATACGGTTGAGAACTCCGCCGTCGTCCATGCCGCACATTCCGTAGGAAGTGTAGCCGTCTATGCCTGCCGCCGCCATACCGCCGATTATTTCACAGGGGGTCAGGAATTCATATATGTCGCTGTAGAGAAACCTGCCCCAATAGATTCCGCCTATCAGGTCTCTTCCTTGGTTCATAACCCGCATCATAGCATGCTGACAGGAGGAAACATACGGGTCCGGGATTCCGAAGGGCGTTATGGGAACCGTTATAAAGTGTGCGGCATCCGCATAGGGTGCCGCCTTATATATGTCTATGCCTCTGTTGGCGGTGTCCCACAAGTCACTGAATCCCACATTTGACAGAGCGGAGGCGTCTATATTCAGAAAATAACTCCACTGGGCCATACAGGGACAGGTAAAAAGATTGGGGCTCACCTCTTTGAGCCGTTTTTGCATATCTTTGAAAAAGTCGCATATTTCGTCCCGCTGCCACTTCATATTGTCGGCTTTCATCCGAACGGCCGGGTTATCCGCCGTGAAATTTTTATATACCTCATCAGGGTCATAGACACATTCAAACCGGAGGTCATGCAAATCCATACCGTCGAAACTCTCAAATTCGGTCCCGTATGCCTCATTGAGGGCGTCAACGGTTTTATACTCTCTCTCAAGGTATTTTATATACCTCTCGGTGCCCTCCTCGTCAAAGCTCGGCGCAACAATCGGGTCCCACATGGTGCACATAACCTCGGCATCCTTACCGCTCTTGGTCTCGCATTCGACAAAGCCCTTTCGATACAGCTTATAGAGACCTCTTATATGCTCCGTCATTGAGTTTTTGGCCTTGTCAGACCAATACCTGTACCATTTGCCGTCCTTTCCCTCCGCATCGATGATTGACTCGCCGTAGATGGGCGGGCTGAATCGAATATTGGGATACAGATTGTCGGCATTCAGATAAAGCGCCATATGGTTGTAGCTGAGGCCCTCGGCAAGGATTCGCTCCATCATGTATTCCTGGGTCTCCACATAGGTGCTCGCCTCGCCCCCTTGATAGCGCTCATTAAAATCCTGCCAGGCCTTTGAGTCGAGAAGTATACTGTTGAAACCGAGGTCTTTAAGAAACTTAACGCCTTTGTCGATAAATTCCTTCCCGTCATAGGCAGGGCGGTAGAAATTGCCGAACCACACATTGATATAGGGTTCTCCGGTCTTTTTGTCCTTCATAAAATTCTCCTTTATATCATACCGAATATATAATATGCATATCGAACGTCACATCGGCAATATGCATCTATTCGGCGGACACATCCTTCAGCGCCTCCCGAACGGAGGGCAGGTCTTCTTTGTATGTGATACCGAGCCACTTGTCGTTTGTCTCAAGGAGTTTGACCTTCACCCGGTCCGACCGAATCAACTCGTCGACCACGGTTGGGATCAGAAATTCCGATTTGTTGTCCCCGTCCTCAAGGCCCGCCAAAAACTCACCGAACATTCTCTCGAGATACTCGAAAATTTTCGGCGTGAAGCCCCACATATTCATGGACACATAGGAATCCGGGTCTATCTCTCTCAATTGTCCGCCCGTATCCTCGGCGGCGCCGCTCTCGGTCTTTATCAGGTTGGATGTTTCGGTCACTTTGACAAGATAGTCATTTTCATCCGTTTGGCAAACTCCGCGGGTAACTCCCCCATTGTCGCTGAGGGTGTTTTTCAGCCTGAAGCCCGCCATACAGTATTCGTCATCGCGGCTTAGGCCTCCCGAATACAAATAGTCATATATTTTTTGAAAAGCCTCGGTTCCGTAGTAGTCATCTGCGTTTATAACGGCAAAGGGCTCCTTCACCGCATCCTTGCACGCCAAAATAGCCTGTCCCGTGCCCCAGGGCTTTGTGCGGTCAAATCTGTGGGCAAATTCTTTGGGAATATCATCGGTTGACTGATATACATATTCAACCTCGCAGAGGTTTTCCATACGCTCTCCCACAACCTCCTTAAAATCCTTTTCGATATCCCTGCGGATTATAAACACAATCTTGTCAAAGCCGATTTTAAGGGCAGCCGACATGGCATAGTCTATAATGACCTCACCCTTCGGGCCCACCTTTGCCAGCTGTTTGACGCCGCCGAATCTGGAACCTATTCCCGCTGCCATAATTACCAATGTTTTCTTCATAATTTCCCCCATAATATATTTAAATTACTCTTTATTTTCCAACATAAGTCTATCGATTACCCTTGTGGCATAAAACTCCGACGGATATCTTGAAACACAGAGTCCGAAAATCACCGTGACAAGTGCCGCAACAAGGGGAGTCAAAACCAAAAAGGGTACAATCAGCACCGCTATATTCAAAATCAGCATCAGAAAATTCCCGGGCAGTTTTGCAAGAGTGAGAAACAGGGCATTCTTGTATATGCTTCCGAGCCCGAGTTTGAAAGTTATCATAATCTGATAGATATAGGGATGCATCATGGTGTATATTATCATGGCTATTATCATGACATAGGTCATAACAAGCCATAATACACTGTTTGAATTCAGATAGCAGTTATAATAAAATCCCATGGCATTGAACACCACAACCAGGAAAATCAAATCCACAAGGAGCACAAAAATGCCCTGTTTCAGATTTTCCTTGACCTTATCAACCCCGTCGCTTATGACAAAGACGGGGAGTCTGTGGACAAAGCACCTTATCAAATACGCATATGCGGCGCTTACGGGACCGGAGCCCCAGAGCACGAAAATGCCCACCCCGAAAAGGGTTCGGAGCAAAACCGCGGTCCCCGCCTTGAGGGCCTCCGCATCCGCCCCCGGTTCCAGGGACATCAAAACCCCGGTGATATTATCGATGAGATGGGTGGCGTTCATGATCAGCCCGCCCAAGAATGCAAGCAAAACAATCCAAACAAGGCTCAACAGCGTATACAGAACATTAATCAAAAGGAATTTGGAAATCTTATGTATCAATATATCGAAGTACAGAAAAAAACCCTTCTTTTCGGGCTCATTTTCATCTACGCCCTTGCCGGGTCTGCCGTACAATCTGTCATACAGGGACATAATGCTTTTCCTTTCGGGATTTGATTTACATTGCTATATTAACACAGGATGCCCGCTAAATCAAGATGTTTTTTTGATGTTTGTCTTTGATATTTGATAATCGGGAGCATAACGGAAAAGAGACGCCCTCTGCGTCTCTCACACCGATTTTTCAAAATATTCTCTTTTTTTCGTTTCTTCTATGGGCGGGTTATTGTCGAGTCTCAATTTTCGCCCGTTGCATATTCCCCTTTCAGAGTCGGGGCCTTCTCTCCTGCCGTGAAAATATGAGGCTTGTCCTCGTCAAGCTCATATCCGTCATAGTTCACGGAGGTCATAAACACCTCCACCATATTGTTCTCGTCGGCGTGGGCCAAGAAATCATCGATTTGCGGTGTTATTTCAAAAACGTATTTGTTCTCCTCGTTTCGAACAGCGGAGAAAACCGGCTTTGTCTTTTGGCTGTTGGGCACGGCCATGGATGTGTTCCCCCAAGTGGGCAGCTGAGATTCTATGTTGGAAACAACCGAATTATATCCGGAGATGTCGTCTCCCGCCACAGCGGAGCCGTTGAGATTTTTGAAGTACAGGTTATTGTTCCAGTCCGTTTTATCGGCGTCATAGGTGTAATACCACAATCCCAGCTCGTGGCCGTCGCTTCCGCCGCTTTGCCACTCCGCCTCCAAATACAATCTGTTGAGATCGGCCCTGTTTTCTTTGATTTTTGATACGTCAAACCTGAGCACCATGGCAAATCCCTGAGCACCTTGAATTTCGTTTCCGATTTTGAGGCCCGTGGCATCGTCATCCGAGTCCATATATTGGGCGTCGGAGCCGTACAGCCGATATTGCATACCCGAGGCGTTGGTGTTTTTCCGCACCTGGACCGCTGCGGTGTAGTAATAAGACCTAAGCGGATCCTCGGAGGAACCTTCACCGATGATTTGGGGAATTTCTCTCATATCTTTGTTCGATACCCTGTCAAGAACCGACAAAATTTCTGCCCGAGTCACCTTTTCCAGAGGTTTCCAGGTCCCGTCGGGATAACCTCCCAAAACGCCGGAGACGAAGGTTTTGAGTATGTACTCCCTATATGACGGGGTAATATCGTCTGCATCGGTGATATACGCGAGATATTGGTCCAAATCTTTGGGATAATATTCGCCGGTCATCAGAGCTTGAGCCGCTTTTGCTACCTGCTCCCTGGTCATTTGGACATCATAGTCATCAAAATCCGTGCGGTCTATTACTCCTTTGCCAATCATTTCCCGTATATAGGGCAGTGACCAGCTGCCGCTTGATACGTCATAACTTATCCCCTGTATGGCGGACACGATTTTGCAAAACTCCGCCACCGTAACACCGTCATCCGGACGGAAGGTGCCGTCGGGGTAGCCGTTGATATAACCGCTTGCCAGATATCTTCTGATAACGTCTTCTCCCCAATGGCCTTTGATATCGCTGAAATCGGTGACGGTTTGCTCCGTTTTGTATCCGCCGCCCGAAGATAAGTCGGCGCTGTCCTCATCGTCGATTACCGTCTCAAACAAAGCAACGCAGGATACCCTTTGGTGGTAGGTATTTGTCTCCCCCTCTATGAATACGTCGTTAAACTCGTCGTTTCCGCTGACTTCGTCCTCATCCGTCACCGACATGGCGCTCTCCAAACGGAGGTAGGTGTATTCCCCGTTGGGTTCAAAATTTTCCTCATTCCATGCGTCCGCAATCGGAGCCTCGATTTTGGCCAATTCCGTCCAGGTTGTGGCATCGTTTGAACCGTACAGGGTGATGGGCGGGTTGTATTCGTCGGAATCGGAGCCGTCGCAATAGACCCGAAGCCCGGTGATGTTTTTGGCATTGTCGGAGCCCAAGTAGAGGGTAAAATCACCGTTGCAGCCTGCGTTCAGAGGTGCGGATCTTTCGTCGGTTCCGTTGGTGTAGTTAAACAGCGCCCCTATCTGCTCCTTGGTAACATCGGCTTCGGTTTCGTATACCATGGAACTGTCAATCACTATAGCCCCTTCCGTGGCCTCTCCATAGCTCGTATCGCTCAAAACCTCGGCCTTTGCCCCGCCAAACAACAAAGCAACCGTCAGAGCCGGGAGCAGTATTCTTTTCAATATCTTCATTTTTCAATATCCTCCAAATTGAGTATCACGGATGACAGCGGTTTGATATTTATCTCGCTGTTTAAATCCACCATCTCTCCGGAAACTATATCGCGGGCTTTTTTGATATCGGAAGTCAGGTCCACATTGACCGACTTTTCTTGGTCGGACACGTTTGAAAGAATGACATATTTTCCGTATTTGGCGATGTCTATTCTTCTGAGCCCCAAAGGTGCGGTCATATAGGCACAGCCTACGGAGGTGTATTCGTCCTTCATCACATGGTAGCGCAATACCTCGGAGGTGGTGGCAACCGCTCTGCTTCTTTCGGTGGAGCTGCTGTATTCGCTTCTCCAGTTCATGGTGCAGCGGAAAATCTCGTTGTCGTGGATTTTCCAAGCGTAGGATTCGGCTATTTCGTCGTTATACATATAGTCCTCATGAATCCAGGGCTCATTGGGCAGATATATTCCGGAGCCCAAATCAAATCTTCCTATGTCAATACCCTTGTCATAGAGGCGCCTCAGTATAATCTCCGCAGCCTCCGCACGAGTATAGAGTATGGAATAGGGAATCTCGGCAGTGTTGCCAAAGGCGTTGTTCAGCCAGCGCTTGAAGGTTTCTTGATCTATACGGTCATCGGGCTTGAATGTCAAATCGGTCACTCCGTCGATTATACCTTTCCAAGCAAGGGTCACAATCGCGCCCTCTTCCTCTATGCCGCTTATGTCGGCAAAGGTTTTATAGCCCTCGGAGGCCTCTTTGATTTTATCGCCCACCTTGTTGAACATTTGCATCACATAAAACAGGTCCCTCGAATCGCTTGTAATCGGCGCCCTGTATATTTCGCCGTATTGGATATAAAGTTCAAGCTCCCGCAGGGCGTCCTTTGAGCCGAAATATATGGCATTGAAGTTGTTCCAGGCGGTATATTCCACCCGTCCGGGGGTGTAGGTGTTACGGGTATTTATCGCATCTTCCTTTCGGATGGCAATATAGCCCTCGCTGTCCGTTATGGTCTCTTGGAAATAGGTCAAGGCATTTGCCGCAGACAGAGCGCGTTTTATTATATTCTCGTCTCCGGTAAGGAGAGCCAAGTCCGCCGACATGGATGCGCCGTGCATTCCGTAGTTGCCGTCATAGGCTCCGTTCAGGTGGCCGTGGGTTTCGAGGGATAGGCCCTTCGGCGAAAATTGAAGACTTCCGTGAGGTGCCACCATCAAGCCGCAGGCCGTGTACCACCACTGTTTCATGGTGTCTCTGTCCCGGCAGCGGGATGGGTTCAGAACAGCCAAAGATTCCTCCGCCGTCTCTCCCGAAATTATGTTGAACAGATCCTGATTTACCGCCGTTCTTCTTGAGATATACTCGAACATATAGTAGCTGAGATTGAAGAACATATTCTCATAGGCTTTGGCCCGTGTAATCATGGGGGTGTCGGGGTTTAAATCATCGTCAATCAATTGGTCCAGATATCCGAGTCTTTCCATTTCGTCATGGAGCATCAGGAAAACTTCCCCAATCGTGCGCTCCCCCGCATTGATGGCGTTTGTCGACGGAGTTCTGTCGGGGCCGCCTATCCACGCCTTGTTGTTGGCGTCGTTGTAGCCTCCGTTGGAGCCCTGGGCTCTGACCATATAATCCAGCCAAGATACGCATCGGTCGACGATCATATCGTCGTGATAGTACTTTGACCAGGGACTGTCATAGGCAAGGGACAGAACTCTCATACCCTTCATATTTTCGCTGTTGGAGCCTACGCACTTGTTATAGTAGACATTTTTGCACCAGTTTTCCCAGGTGCCGTGGCGCAGGCTGTTGGTATCCTCCATATATGCACCGGTTGCCTCCGCGGGGGACAGTCCGTCGGCCACCATTTTATCCCAAGTCTCCCCGTAATTTTGACGGGACATTATGACTTCGACGCCCTTGTTCATCTCGTTTATCAGAAAATCATAAGGGGAAAGTCCGTTGGGCGACACCTTTGTCTTGGTCAAATCATAGCGCTTTACCTCGGAGTTTTTATCATCCTCTTGGGGGATATACTCGGGCTCGGTATGGGTGGCGATTTTGTACAATTGCCGGGAATATTCCGTTGTGGCCGCATAGGTGGTGGCGCCGTAGGTATTATAGGTGCCCGCATTCCAGATTTTGAGCCTTAAGGCGGTTCTGCCGTGGGTAGTCTGAGGCGGGATCCGTATCGTTCCGTAAAAATAGGAATCATTTTGGGCCTGTTCGTGCATCATACTGTCGATATCGGGCCATAGGGTTCCGTATTCCACTTTGAAAGTTCCGTATTCGTCGGTCACCTGCAAATGCTGGTTGGTCTTTTGGGGGAATTCGGAGCCCCACATTTTTACCGTCAGGTAATTCATCTTTTCCGGGTCAACTTTCACATCGAACCATACGGGTTCTTCCGGATAGAGCTGCCTGTAGGTGTCTCCCAAGCCTCCGTATCCGACCACGCTGTTGCCTGCCTCGAAATTGTGAGCCGTCTCGGACTCCTCATTGCCGAGGATTATGGTGTCAAGTATGGCGGGGGATATTGCCTGCTCATAGTCAATATCCACGGATACGGTGTCGCTGTCGGCTTTTTTGACCGTCACACCGTTGAAATGCTCATTGTCGGGGCTTGTGACAAGGCCCGTCAGTACCGGTGACACCTCTATGTCATCAAGAGCATAGGTTCCCGTCGAACAACGGAAGCCTATATTCATCCTGATTCTGTCGCAGCCCTCCGGCAAGGTGAAAGTGAAGCTGTAGTTCTTCCATTCGCCTCCCGTGTCCTCCAAAACATCGAAGGTTTTCGTTACGGCGCTGCCCCGCAGCTCCGTGCCGCCGCTGTAGGCACTGACGCCTATGGTGGCGCCGTGTTGGTTGTTAAATCTCTTGTAATTTTTCAGATTGTACCAGCAGGACACTTGATATACTCCGGGCTCCAATATGAACATAAATTCCCCGGAGCTGTTGTTGGCCAAGTAGGTATTGTTGGATGGGTCTCGGTTTTGAGACACGGAGTAGAACCTGAAGCTCTTGCTGCCCGAGTGGGCCATATCGCTTGTCACACCTGTCTCCGCATCGCCGCTTCTTGCCGCATATTTCCAATAATCCACATCCTCGTCTTCAAAGCCCGTCCGATAGCTCTCTTGGGCCCCTGCGCCTGCCTGAGCCCGAGTTTGGGGATTGAGGCCCACTTGGGACTTGTCGATTTCGGTGACCGTCAAATTGTCGAAATAAACCTCTCCGGAGGCTGCGGCAAAACCCAAGGAAATTTTAACCTTGGCGGCATTCTTTCCGGGGGTTATAAACAGGGTGATATTCTGCCATACTCCGCCCGTATCCTTTTCGGAGGCAATACAGTACTTATATTCATCGGACACGGAGCCGCCCTCATCCGAGACTTTGTAGGAAATATAGGCCCCTCCTTCGGTTCCGTTGACTCTTGCATAATCCTTCAAAAGGTAATCCACTCGGACTTTGTAATAGTGCTTGTATTCCGCATCTACGGACTTTGATATTTCCCTGCCGTCCTTTGCATTGGTCGTGGCGGAGTCTGCCGCAAATCCATAGGAGCGGGAGCCCGACGCCGCCTCATCTCCGAAGGGGCCGCAGACGATGGAGTTGTTGCTGCCCGTGAGCAAAAGAGACTCGTCCCCGCTCTCAAATCCGTTGGTATATACAGCCCGTTCCTCATCCTCGGCAAACACCGAAAAAGAACATGCGGACATTATAATCATCACTGCCGTGCATATTGCCGTTATTTTTTTAAATACAGACACAAAAACCACTCCTGTCTTTATCCGCCGCCTTTATTTTGCTCGGAAAATCGATATCTCAAGGCGCTTAATAAAATAGTTTATGAGGAGCCCCGTTTTGGGGCTCCCCGAAATTTACTCTGTGGGAGCTTCGGAGACTTCCGGCTCCAGGGACGGCTCCGGCTCAAGGAACTTTCGAACTCTGTCCATAAGAGCCGCCGCCTCGGCACGCTGAGCGTTGGACAATGGCCTGAACGCTCCCGTATCGTCTCCCTCAAGGAATCCTTTTTCCGTGAGGCCTGCCACATAGGGAATCGCATAGTCGGATATCTCCGCCGAATCGGTGTAGGGCGGCAATGTCTCCGATGCCGCATTCAGGTATCGGCCGATTATGGTTGACATCTGCTCCCGAGTTATCAAATCGTTCGGAGCAAACTCGGTGTCGGAAACGCCCTTGACGATTCCCGCCTCGTTGGCTGCCGCCACATAAGATGCGAACCAGTCATCGGGGCCCACATCCGTGAAGGGGGATGCGGACGAAGATGCCTTGAGTCCGAATACCGATGCCGCAATCTTCGTGAACTCGGCCCGGGTGATGTTGTTTTCGGGCAGGAAGGTTGTGGCGGTCTCGCCGTTTATTATGCCTGCGTCATAGAGGTCCATGATGTATTCATATGCCCAATAGGTGGGCGGGACATCGGCAAATACCGTGCCGCTTGCGGGGCCGGATATGTCCGGGCCGGGACTTTCCGGTGCGGCGGTTGCGCCGGGATTTTCGGCAGGTGCCGCAGTGGCTGCTGTGGCGAATCCTCCTCCGCCTCCGCCGCCGGAGCCTCCTCCGCCGCCGATGGAAATTCCGCCGCCCAAGGTCTTGAAGGACGCTGTGAGCATATGGTCAACCACATTCCACTGCTTTATCGAATTCAGATAGTATACCGCATTTTCCGCTATGGTTGAGCCCGAATCCGCTTTGAATGTTATCTCGATGTCATAGGTCATACCCTTGTCGGCCCTTTCGCCATATGCCAAAGGCGTTCTGCTGCCGTAGGCGCCTATGAGATACCATTGATAATCAAAGGTATATCGTCCGGGTATGGATTTTTGAGGTACGGGCATTTCGCTTCCGCCTTGGGGATTGGCAACGCTCACTCCGAGTTCCGTAACCACACTCGCCCTTTCGATGGGGATGTAGTTATCCGCCGCAACGCCTTTGTATATTACCATAACGGCATCGTCGCCGTAAGGTCTGAACTCAAAATCGCCCTTGGTTTCCTCGTTATAGGTTACGGTTATTCTCGACGGGTTCTTCACAACGACGGTTATGGTGCCCGCTTTGGCCGGGTCAAAGGCCTCTCCGTGTGCCAAAAGCACGGGATCGGGAACCGGGTCAAGAGTTACCGTGAAGGCGTCGGGAGTTGTTTTTTCAACCAAAGTGACATCCTCGGATGAAGTAGTCTCCGTAATCGATAAGTCACTGGCGACTTTATCGATATTGATGTCATTGCCCGCCTCGTCTTTGGCTCCGGTTATGGCATAGCTGTAGCCCTTCTCAAGCTCCACATAGAAGGAGCCGTCTGCGCTTCTCTCCACAACCGTGGGCTCCTCGTTGGGATCAAGGACATTTCTCTTTACATAAATCGACTTAACATCCTCGGGAACACGGTCTCCGGGAATCGTTACCCTGAACACGCTGTCGGATGGCGCAGGCGGTGTTGTGGGTTTCGCTCCCGGTGTGGGAGTTACGCCGGCGCCCGGAGTAGGTGTGGCCTCTCCGCCCGGTGCCGCCGTGGTGCCCGGCTCCGGAGTTGTTTCCGTGCCCGGTGTGGGTGTAATGGCAGGTGTGGCTGTGGCTCCCGGTGCGGGGGTCTCGTTTGTGCCCGGGGTCGGAGTCGCTTCCGTACCGGGTGTGGTGCCCGGCTCGGGGGTCTCATCGGTGCCCGGTGCGGGAGTTGCCTCTCCGCCCGGTGTAGGTGTGGGAGCTCCGCCTTTGAGTATTACATTTACGTAATCCATAACCGCTCTGCCCTTGGAGGCGGTGGCATACAGGAACAGGTGAACCTTGCCCTCGCCTTTTGCGGACAATGCTTCACAGGCGCTTGCGTCCACGGTGGCGGTGCCGCCCGGGAATGCCGCATACGATTCCGAGTCTACCGTTATACCGTCGGCGTTTATGGTCCACAGAGCGCCTTGATATTCATCGCACTTCTCGGCTCCGTCAACGAGGTATGAGGTGGTGCCGGATATCAGACCGATTCTCTGTTTTGTGCTGCGGATGTCGCCGCTGTTGTCGGTGAGGTAAGCCGCATCAACTTCGCCCTCCGCCTCTATGGGTTCATAGGCGAATTTGATTTGGGCGGGATTATCCTCGCCTCTTTCTCTCAATACGGCCTTTATCTCTATTCTGTCAATTTCGGATATATCGTAATCGCCTATGTAATATATATGATTGTCCGCATTGGAGGACGCCTCGGTCTTTTTGGTTCCGCTTTCGTCAACATTTACATCCCGAGTGGAGGTGTTGTTGGAAAGCAAATCCTTGACTTCAACCGCACCTTCCGGTATGGGCGGCAGGGTTGCGCCGGTGCCCGGTGTGGCCGTGGCTTCTCCTTCCGGAGTTGTCGTAGCTTCCGCTTCGGGTGTTGCCGTGGCTCCGGGTGCCGGAGTCTCGTTTGTGCCGGGCGTCGGAGTCGCTTCCGTACCCGGTGTGGTGCCCGGCTCGGGGGTCTCATCGGTGCCCGGTGCGGGAGTTGCCTCTCCGCCCGGTGTAGGTGTGGGAGCTCCGCCTTTGAGTATTACATTTACGTAATCCATAACCGCTCTGCCCTTGGAGGCCGTGGCATACAGGAACAGGTGAACCTTGCCCTCGCCTTTTACGGACAATGCTTCACAGGCGCTTGTGTTCACGGTGGCGGTACCGCCCGGGAATGCCGCATACGATTCCGTGTCTACGGTTATTCCGTCGGCGTTTACGGTCCACAGTGCTCCTTGATAGTCATCGCACTTCTCGGCTCCGTCAACGAGGTATGAGGTGGTGCCGGATATCAGGCCGATCCTCTTGCCGGCGTTGCGAATGTCCCCGTTTTTGTCGGTGATATATTGTGTATTAACTTCGTCTTCCGCCCCTATGGGCTCGTAGGCGAATTTGATTTGGGCGGGAGCAGGCGTCGTTTCACTCCTTTCTCTCAAAACGGCCTTTACCTCTATTTTGTCAATTTCGGATATGTCGTAATCGCCTATGTAGTATATATGATTGTCCGCATTGGAGGATGCTTCGGTCTTTTTGGTTCCGTTTTCGTCAACATTTACATCCCGAGTGGAGGTGTTGTTGGAGAGCAAATCCTTGACTTCAACCGCGCCTTCCGGTATGGGCGGCAAGGTTGCGCCGGTGCCCGGTGTGGCCGTGGCTTCTCCTTCCGGAGTAGAGGTGGCTTCCGCTTCCGGTGTTGCCGTGGCACCCGGTGCGGGAGTTTCGTTTGTGCCGGGAGTCGGAGTTGCTTCCGGTTCGGGAGTCTCCTCGGTGCCCGGGGTGGGTGTTGTTGCGGGTTTCGGAGTATCTGTGGCCGGGACGGATGTTTCTTCCGGTGCGGGCGTGGTTTCGGTTCCCGGCACGGAAGTCGCTTCCCCACTCGGAGTTGGGGTCTCATCGGTGCCCGGGGTGGGAGTTACCTCCCCCGGAGGCGTGGCCGTGGGAGCTCCGCCTTTGAGGTTTATCTTTACATACTCGATGGTTATACGGCAGC
>CAZTYF010000023.1:0-19716 GCA_964617455.1 uncultured Oscillospiraceae bacterium
CCGTTTTGTTATCGCCGGCCATCAAAGCACCTCCTTGTTCCGTTGTTCTCTTACGAGTATATTATATCTCATTTTCGGATATAAGTCAACAGAATTTACGCAAGCCTCCCCTTTCATGGGCGGCATTTCAGTGAGTATGCATTGGGGTGGGATTGGGATTTGGCTCTTATTACCGCTTCGGAGGAGCGGATGCCTCTGTGGCAGCAGAAGATTAGGGGGGTGTCTTTGGGATAGGATTGGATTTTGTCCAATTCGTCCAAGGGGATGTTTCGGGCGCCTTTGATTAATTCGGGACCCGCTTCATAGACATCCCTGTCTCGCACATCTATCGCAACGGCGCCTCTTGCCATCAGCCGCTCCGCCTCCGCCGGCTCTATTTGGTCGGCTCCCAAGGCGGTCATGGGAATTTCCTTCACATCCCCGCCCGTTTCGCCTTTCACGGTCATAATCTCGTCCTCAATGCTTAGGGATTTGATTTCAAAATCGCAGACCTTTCTTCGGGTTCGGCACTTGGGGCAGTCGGTTATGACGATGATTTCATCGCCTCGGGCGGCGTAGAGTCTGTTTTTGTGGGGGGCAAGGCCGCAGATTTGGGGAGAATTTTCATCACCCGTCTCGATGCCCAAAGGTGATAAGTCAACATCGGACCAGAAAGCGCCGGTTTCGCTGAGGCGGATTTTGTTGCCCACCGGGGTTCTGTCAAGGCGGGCATAGCCACAGGCCCATCTTGTGCTTTGGAGGGTGGTCTCCTCCGCCTCTTCTCCGCCGAAGTAATCCGCGACTATGGCAAAGATATGCTTGTTGGCATCGGCTCCGAAGGTGTAGACCGGGGCAGACGTATCGGTTATCTCTGCTGTCACGACGGTTTCGGCGCCCGGTACGGAGAGGCCTCCCGCCAGGCGTATGCCCTTTTGGACGATGTATTGCTCCCTATCCTCGCCACCGTCATATATGACGGACACGCGGCACGGTGCCTCGGGCATAGAGAAGAGGCAGGATTTGGTCATGCTGCCGTCCGCACCCTGCCAGTCCCGAGTGACGGAAATTTCGGTGCCTTCGAAATCGATGGTCCTCTCCGACACTTGGTGGCATTTGAAAGGGCCGTAGCCTGTGAGACCGTTGATTTCCGGAAGTTTCACGGGGCCGCTTTTGTCAAACAAAGTATCATAGGCCGGGTCGCTTGCGGAATAGACCACCCGTCGCAGGGGCTTTCGGGGCGGAGCACTGCCGCAGTCGATTTCTACATTATTATATACAAGAGAAAATTCATCTATATCCGCGCCGTTGGTCTCTATGGAAACATCGGCTATTCCGCCTTCGCCCCGAGGGCAGCGGCGGAGGTTTTGGGGATTGGATTTGAGGATTGTCTCGCTCCAGCCTTTTTTTGCCTTGGCAACGCCCTCCGCAACGGTAATGCCGCCGCAGGTGAGACGAAGGAGAACGTCGGTGCTCTCCATACGGTATCGGACGGACACGGATTCAAGGTTCTCGATTTTGACGCCGCCAAAGGTCAATGCCCGGGGGCCCGTGACGGAGGCATAGCCGCCGCTTTGGGTGTCGGCGCTCCTTGCGGTCAGGTCGGCGCCTCCGCTTATGTCGGCAGACTCCGCCCGGATCGGCAGGTTGATATATATCAAGGTCTCGCCGCGGCTCATATTTGAATCGTTCACGGACCGAAGCCGCACAAGGCCGCAGCCCGAGGCCATCAGTTCGGCGTTTTGGTCCTTATATCCCAGCTTTGCCACGTCCCGCTTTGTGCCGCTCAAAACCTCAAGAGTCAAACGGGCTGCGGCGGGATTTCCTTTTTCGTCCGTGACGGTGATGGGATATTCTCCCGCTTTTTCCAAAATACCGTTTTGAGCACCCTCAATTCGAAGGTTGAGGAAGTCCCTGAATTTGTCCGGGTTCACCAATTTCAGGCGGGACTCGGCATCCTTCAGGGCGGACTCCACATCCTTGGCCTCCAAGGCGTCGTCGATTCGGCCCAAGCCTTCGGCGAAAATTTCGTCAAGGAGGGCGGTGTTTTCTTCGGAATAGGCATAATCGGGCAGGCTCTCCCGAAGAGCGGCGAGCTTTGATTTGGCCTTTTCCTTTTCCTCATCGCTTGCGGCAATTTTGAGAATATTCACCGCGGGGAAGCAAGTTGATTTTGTCTCGCCGCCCAAAGTGACTTGATATGTGATTAATGTGACTCCCGCTTTGGAACCCGGGGAAATCGTATCCCGATAGATTGAATCCGGGGATCCAACCCGGGCAATTTGAGGGTCGGCGACGATGAATTTATAGGGAGGAAAAGAATCAAGCTCCGTGGTCAGTACGGCTGAAGGCTCCACCCGAAAAGAGGTGACCGTTTCGACTTTGTCGCCCCGCAGGATACCCCGAAGAACTATGCCTCTCGGCAGGACTTTGACGGTTTTGAGAGCCTCTTTTATGCCATTCGTGACGGTGAAGGATTTGCAAAGGTTTAGGTCCGCCGAGTTTTTTGAGGCATAGATCTTATACTCGCCGGGGAATACGGCAACCTTCAGTTTCGGCTCGTAAAAGAGTTTTAAATCCATGATTTTAATCTTCGCAGAAGCGGTTTTCGTCTCGCCGGGATTGAGGGAGAGCTTTTCAAAACCGCAGAGACGGATTTTGGGGAACACCATCTCCGGATGTTCGGCTTGGGGATATTCCGCGTAGAACTGCACCGCCTCCATACCGAAGGTGCTGCCGATGTTGGTCACATCCACAAATACCTCGATTTCGTCTTGGGCGTCTGCGGTGGTTTTTGAGAGCCTCAGATTTTTATATTCGAATTCGGTGTAGCTCAGGCCGAAGCCGAAGGGATACACCGGAGTGCCCGTGTAATATTGATAGGTTCTGCCGGGGAAGTCCCTTTGCTTATCCGCCTTGATTTCGTAGTTGTTACGATAGCGGACAATGCCGTCCTCTCCTTTTTCGGCCTCGGCGGTGAGGGGCATTTTCAGAAGGTCCTCGGGGTCATACCAGGTGGCAGTCAGTTTTCCGGAAGGATTGACCGCTCCGGTCAGGACTTTGCCGAGAGCCTCACCCTGTGTTTGGCCGTTGTAGGAAGTCCAGAGAATGGCCCTTGCGCCCTTTTCGAAGGGAGATATGTCCATCTGCCCCGAGGTTTGCAAAACCGCAACCGTCTTTTCGGGATAGGCGGCGGCAAGCTCCGCCACATGGCTTTGGCTTTCAGGAAGCCCGATTCCGTCCCTGTCTTTAAACTCGGCGGAGTCGGACAGGGTGGTGCCCCCATAGGCGATAATCACATCGGCCTCGTCCAATTCGTCTTTGAATTTTTCGACGGAGAAACGGCCTTGGGGTTTTTCGAATTCCAAATACAGATCGGCGATGCCGCAATAGCCTCCCGCCTCTCCGGTGTATTCACCGAGAGGATTTGAGGCATCCAACTCCGCCACCAAGGGGCCGCCCAAACCGTAGCGAAGCTTGATTTTGCCGCCTTCCAAGGCTTCTGCCCGAGCTTCCGCAGAAACGGCCCCCGAAAAATCCACATCGGGAATCACGGTGGTGTCCATAGCGGTTACGGAACAGAGGCCGCCGTTTTGGTATTTGGGGCCGGATGATACCTTCGCGGAGGATAAGTCGATTTCCCTTATCTCACCGTTTTTCAGGTTGAGCCACAGTTTTCGGATATTCATCAAAGGGGTATTGTCGGTGACGCCTCCGGGATATTTGAGCTCCGAATCCGGGTTCAACTTTTTGAGGGCATCGGAAATTCCCGCAAGGGGGGTTACGGTATATTCGGGAGAGCCGGAATAGTCGCCGAGGACAACCTCGTCGGCCAAGGGCCCCACAACGACTGCCTTTTTGATATCTTTTCCCAAAGGGAGAATGCCGTCGTTTTTGAGGAGAACCCAAGACTGCTCCGCCGCCTCTTCCGCCGCGGCAATGTGCTCGGGAGTTTCGATAACGTCGGGAGTGATGTTTCGATAGGGCGGGTTTTGGTCAAACTCCCCGGTACGCATCCTCTGCAAAAACAGATTGTATACATTCACGCTGATTCGGTTTTCGGTTATGTAGCCCCGCTTTACCGCTTCAAGGACGCTGCCTGCGGAGGCTGCATATCCGCAATCGATGTCGGCACCGTTCAAAAAACCTTGAACCGTGGCGGCGCAGGGGGGAATCTCTTCTATGTCCTTATCCGGGAACAGGGCTGTCTTGTATGCCGCCGTGTCGTTAAGGTCCGAAAAAGCTCCGCAATCCCCCGTAACATAGCCGTCAAAACCCCAAATTTGCCGAAGCAACTCTTTCAGGATAAAGGAATTGGCGGTTGAGGGGATATAGTCATAGATAAGCTTCCCGTTGCGGTAGAGGGTGGTGGCATTGTAGGAGCTCATGACGGAGGCGGGATGTGCGCCCTCCACGATGTTTTGGAAAACTTTGGCATAGTAGTTCCTGAGAGTTTCCTCGCTTAAGACGGAGCTGCCCATACGCCTTTCCTTTTCCACATTGTTGGCCACAAAGTGTTTGAGGGTGGCGATGGTTTTGAGATATTTTTCGTCATCTCCCTGCATACCCTTCACGAATTCTGTTCCCATCCGGCCGGATAGGTACGGGTCCTCCCCGTAGGTCTCCTCATTTCTGCCCCAGCGGGGGTCCCGAGCCATATTGACCGTAGGAGACCAATAGGACAAATTATAGCGGGGGTTTTTGCCCCGGGCCTCGGTGGAAGTTATATCTGCCATGCGGCGAATGAGGTGCAAATTCCAGGTGTTGGACATGGAAAGGCTTATGGGAAATGAGGTGGCCTTTCCCTGACGGGCGACGCCGTGGAGGCCTTCCCGCCAGTAGTTATAAGCACCGACGCCCAAGCGGGGTATGGCTGCCGCCTCGTTTTTGAGCTGGGCCGCCTTCTCCTCAAGGGTCATACGGGAGACCAAATCGGCCGTTCTTTCTTCGAAGGATAAGTCCTCGTTAAGGTAAGCCGGAACATTCCCTTCGGTATTGATATTGTTCATAACATCCCTCTTTTTCAATATTATGTTACTGATATAAATTTTCAATATATTTTCATCCGCCGGGCCGAATTTTTAAGGGTTCCGAAAATGTGCTTTGCAAGATTATTCCCCTTGCATTATGGCCGCATTTGCTGTATAATACACTTATGACGATAAAATAATCGGTCAAAAATTGCCATATCCGAGGGGGGCCCTTATGATACCCTTTTATGAAATACAGCCGTCGGACCTCAATGTTATCCACAACTATCGGGAAATTCGATTTCACGCCCATATGCACAAACATATTGAGATTGTGTATATTTTCGAGGGCGGGCAACATGTGAACATAGGCGGCGAAACCTATGAAATTTCCGCCGGGCAGGCCGCCGTGATATTTCCCGACATCGTGCACTATTACTACAGAGACGATGTCCGCCCCGCAGACGGAGTTTTGGTCATATGCCATCCGAAAATCTTGGGCGGCCTTTTCCCCGATATTTCCGACTCCCGACCCGAGTCGCCCATCATAACCGACGTTGATTCGGACACGGCTTTCGCCTTCTCCCGAATCGCCGACTGTACCTCGTTTTCGGAAAAATTGGGTTGGTCTTTGGTGATTATATCAAAGTTGCTCAAAAAAATCAAGATAAATAAAAATAAACATATACCAATCGAAAATCTGACCGAAAAAATGATTGAATATATCTCTTTGAACTTCAAACAGGATATATCATTGGATACTTTGGCGGAGGAATTCAATGTGAGCAAATACTACATCTCCCACATTTTTTCGGACAAAATCAAGATAAACTTTCGCAGCTATTTGGCATTGATTCGGACGGAATACGCCGCAGGCCTCATTCGGACCACAGACGACTCCATCACAAACATCTGCCTAAACTCGGGATTTTCCAGCCAGAGAACTTTCAATCGGGCTTTTAATCGGATATACGGAATCACGCCTCGGGAATACAAACACAACATCGGCGAATTTTACAAAAACCGAGGCGGCTCGGAGGCAAAATATAATTGACAGGAATCTTTTTGTTTGGTATAATTTCTAAGTAATAAAAAATGCGAAAAGGAGGAGTATACAATGAACGGATTAATCGTAAACGGACACAGCGCTCTTGAATATGCCGAAATGGCCTGCGATGCGCTGATGCACAAATTTGCCCCGGAAGACCTGCCCCCCAAGGGCCGCTTCCACTATCATCAAGGGGTGTTCCTGTCGGGAGTTCAGCACACCTACCTGCTTGACAAAAACGAGAAATACTATGAATACAGCAAGGCCTGGGTCGACTCCATAATCGACAAGGACGGAAATATTACCAAGTTCGACACCACTCAATTGGATGATATGCAGCCCGGCGTGCTGCTGTACTTGCTCTATGAAAAAACAGGAGACCCCCGGTATAAGAAAGCTTTGGACACCCTTATTCCGTTGATTAAAGATTTCCCCAAGAACCCGGAAGGCGGATTTTGGCACAAGGGCAGATATCCCCAGCAGATGTGGTTGGACGGACTGTATATGGCGGGCCCAATTTGCGCCCAATACGGCAAGACCTTTGACGCCCCCGAACTCTTTGACCTTTGCGCATTCCAGGCTCTGATGATGCAGGAGAAGACTCGGGACGAAAAGACGGGCCTTTGGTATCACGCCTGGGATTATGCCAAGGTTCAGCCTTGGGCAGACCCCGAAACGGGCAAGTCCCCCGAATTCTGGGGACGCTCGGTAGGCTGGGTTCCCGTTGCCATTTTGGAAGAACTGGACAGCTTCCCCAAGGACCACAAGGACAGAGACAAAATGATAAGCGCCGCCTGCGATTTGCTGAAAGCCGTGGTGAAATATCAAGACCCCGAAACTGGACTCTGGTATCAGGTTTTGGACAAGGGCGACGACCCCAACAACTGGTTGGAATCCTCCTGCACCTGTCTGTTTGTGGGTTCCATATGCAAGGCGGTTAAAAACGGATTCTTGGATGAGTCCTATCTCGAATACGCCAAAAAGGGCTATACCGGCATAATAAACCGTCTGCGCTATGACGACAAAGGCGACATCATCATCGACAACATCTGCGTCGGTACCGGTGTGGGCGACTATGCTCATTACTGCGGAAGAGGCACCGGCGAAAATGACCTCCACGGTGCGGGAGCTTTCCTGATTATGTGCACCGAGGCGGCGGAAGTTCTGTAAAAAGATTTATGCATTCACAAAGGCCCCGAGCATAACCGCTCCACGGGGCTTTTGTGAAATCGAAAACCCTATATACCATCTTTATCATTTGAAAGCAAAAAAACGGGAACCATGAAAAATTTGAAATACAACCTAAGTAAAAACGGCGGACCCCTATATATCCAATTGTTCGAATGTATCAAGGCGGACATTTTGTCGGGGCGAATTTCCGACGGGGAAAAACTGCCCTCCCGAAGGGCTTTGGCGGAGAATTTGGGGCTGTCAAAAAACACCGTTGAATTGGCATACCGAAAACTGATTGACGAGGGATACTCGGTGGCCCGCTCCCGAAGCGGATACTTTGCAAGGCGGGAGAGCCCCATAAACACCGATATATCGGAGCCGGATTTTTACGGCAATCCGGGGATTAACTATGTTATGAGCCAAAACGGCACGGATATCGATGTTATCCCCACGGAAACCCTAACCAAACTTTGCCGCGAGATAATCTATGACAATCCGGAGCTTTTCGCCTATGGCCACAAATACGGCGAAAGCGCCCTTCGAAAGGCAATTTCCCACAATATATACGACCTTCACGGAATTTCCTGCACACCCGACAAAATCGTCATCGGGGCGGGGACGGACTATCTTTTGCAGCAGCTGTGCTGCGTTTTGGGCGAGAGCGGTGTTTTCGGCTTTGAAAATCCCTGTTTTGCCCGAAGCTATGTGCCCATTAAGAATATGGGCGCCCAAACCCGACTCATAGACACCTATATGGACAGATTCCCCATTGAGGAACTTTATGAAAGCGACGTAAACATATTGTACCTCTCTCCCGATATGCACTTCCCAACGGCAAGAAGGCTCTCGGAGGAGCAGCGGGAAGAACTGATTGCCTGGGCGGAAGCCGCTCCCGACAGATATATAATCGAAGCGGACTTTGATTTGGACTTTGCCGAAAATCCCGGCAACTCCCTGCTTTCCCTAAATCCCGACAAGGTCATTTTCCTGGGCACCTTCTATCGGAGTATTGCCCCGTCCTTCAGCGAGGGATTTCTGGTTCTGCCCGATGAGCTCAAACAAAGGTTTGACAGAGGGCTCCCCTACTACACCAACCTGAAATCCCGCCTTGAGCAGCAGGTCACGGCCGAATTTATCACGGGCGGAAAATACCGCAGCCACACCGAAAAACTTCGGAAACTTTACAGGGAAAAGCGGACCATACTGAAAACCGCCCTCCTTGACTCCCCCCTTGAGCCCTATCTGAAATTCCATGGGGCGGACACGGGCACCTATTTTATATTGGAAGTGAACAACGGTATGTCCGAGCCCGAGCTGAAAAGCAGCGCAAATCGCCACGGGGTTAAACTCATTCCCCTCTCCGCCTGCCTGATTGCCATGAATGAAAATATGCCGAAAAACTCCTTCGTTGTAGGCTTCGGGGAGCTTCGAAAGCAGGCCATTCAAGAGGCGGCGGAGCAGCTTATCAGGGCCTGGGCCGTATAATATCGAATTATGACAAAGAAATCCCGCCGACTCCTCTCAAAGGATATCGGCGGGGTTTTTGTTTTTCGTCTTACAGACTCATTTCTATGAGTTCATACTCTTTTGTGCCGAATCCCAAATCTGCGGCAGCGTCGATTGTGTGGGAACCGTGAAGGGACTCAACCCGCTCCGTGAAATGGTCCCGTCCCGGGTCTTTTGATGCATATATCAAATCCATACAGGCTTTGTCAAGGGCAACCGGGTCGGTTGAGGACAAAATTCCTATGTCTGCCATACAGGGGTCCTCGGCTACGGCGCAGCAGTCGCAGTCAACGGATAAGTTGCACATCATATTGACATAGGCCGTGTTATTGCCGAAAAGCTCAAAGACACTCATGGCGGCATCTGCCATGGACTCGCAGAATATGTCCTTATCCGCCATATGGCTCCATATGATGTTTTGGTCGGTTATGGTGCCTCCCGAATGGATAAGGCATTTTCCGACGGTGGATGCGCATCCTATGGAAAGCTGTTTGAGAGCGCCTCCGTAGCCTCCCGCAGGGTGGCCCTTAAAGTGGGACAGCACCAGCATGGAATCGTAATTCAGCAGATTTTTGCCCACCAGATTTTCTTTGAGCACCTTGCCCTTCGGAATTCCCAACTTTGCATCGGGACCTCCCGCATCCATTAAGTCAACGGTGAAATTCTTGGTCCAGCCGTGGTCATCCAAGAGCTTCAGATGCTTTTGGGTATAATTCCGAGCTCCGTCATAGGCCGTGTTGCACTCGACCACAGTGCCGTTCACATACTCAATCATGGGCTTTAAGAACTCCGGGCGAAGGTAGTTTTGGTTTCCCTTTTCTCCGGAATGAACCTTGACGGCCACCTTTCCGGGCAAATCCCGACCCAAAACCTTATACATTTCAATCACCGCATCCGGTGTGATTTTTTTGGTAAAATAAACTCGGGCTTTTTCCATTTGAACAAACACCTCTTTCAAACCGATATTAATACTAATGCTAATCCTTGGCCTTTGTGGCGATTTTATCCAATATCAGAGTCATAAAGTCGCCTAAGGGCATTGAGCCTATGTCTCCGTTCTTTCTGTCCCGAACGGAAACGCTTTTATCCTCCTGCTCCTTTTCGCCCACCACCAACATATAGGGCACCCGCTCCAGGCGCGCCTCTCTGATTTTGTAGCCAATCTTTTCCTTGCGGGTGTCAAGCTCGCATCTGATTCCGTATTTGTCAAGTTCCGCTTTTACGCTTTCGCCGTATTCCATATATTTGTCGGATATGGGCAGAACTTTGACCTGAACAGGAGCCAGCCAAGTGGGAAATGCCCCCGCATACTTTTCGATAAGGAGGGCAAGGGTTCTCTCGTAACAGCCGATTGACGTTCTGTGGATGATATAGGGATTTTTCTTGGTGCCGTCCCTGTCGACATATTCCATGCCGAACTTCTCCGCAAGCATTTGGTCAATCTGGATGGTGATGAGAGTGTCCTCTTTGCCAAACACGTTCTTTATCTGAATATCCAACTTGGGTCCGTAGAATGCCGCCTCGCCTATTCCGATTTCATAGGGAATTTCAAGGTCGTCAAGGATGGTCTTCATAGCCGCCTGGGCCTCGTCCCACTGCTCCGGGGTGCCGATGTATTTTTCCCGGTCATTGGGGTCCCACTGGGAAAATCTGTATGAAACGTCCTCGTCAAGACCCAAAGTCTCCAGCATAAAGTTGCTAAGCTCAAGGCAGCCTTTGAACTCCTCCTCAAGCTGCTCGGGGGTGCAAATCAAATGTCCCTCCGAAATGGTAAACTGGCGGAGACGGATGAGTCCGTGCATTTCGCCGGAGGCCTCGTTCCGAAACAGAGTGGAGGTCTCATTGAGGCGCATGGGCAAGTCTCTGTAGGAGCGGCCCCGATTCAGAAATGCCTGGTATTGGAACGGGCAGGTCATGGGTCTTAGGGCATACACTTCCTTGTCCTTCTCTTCATCGCCCAAAATGAACATACCGTCTTTGTAGTGGTCCCAATGTCCCGAAATTTTATAAAGGTCGCTCTTTGCCATAAAGGGAGTTTTGGTCAATTGCCAGCCCCGCTTTTGCTCTTCGTCCTCCACGAACCTTTGCAAAATCTGTATGATTCTTGCGCCCTTGGGCAGCATAATGGCAAGGCCCTGGCCTATGTAATCAACGGTGGTGAACAGTTCAAGCTCCCGTCCCAACTTGTTATGGTCCCGCTTTCTTGCCTCTTCCATTTGCTCCAAATATTCGTTGAGCTCCGTCTTGTTTCTGAAGGCGGTGCCGTAAATTCTTTGGAGCATCTTGTTTTTCTCGTCTCCCCGCCAATAGGCGCCCGTGGCACTGAGGAGTTTGACGGCCTTGATTTTGCCCGTATAATTTACATGGGGTCCGGCGCATAAGTCCGTGAACTCTCCCTGCCTGTAGAAAGATATGGTCTCCCCCTCGGGTATGTCGCCTATGAGCTCTGTCTTATAGGGTTCATCCTTCATCAGCTCGAGAGCCTCATCCCGAGGCAGCTCAAATCTCTCAATCTTCAAATTCTCCTTGGCAATCTTTTTCATCTCGGCCTCTATGGCCTCAAGGTCCTCATTGGTGAAAGTGTGCTCCGTATCGAAGTCATAGTAAAATCCGTTTTCGATTGCCGGACCTATGGCCAGCTTCACATCGGGCCACAAGCGCTTTATAGCCTGGGCCATCACATGGGATGCGGAATGTCTCAAGGTTTGCAATTGTTCGTCCATACCAAAAATCCTTTCTTTAACTTTACTGTAATTATATTTCGATAAATCATTGAACGTCGGGATGTTTTTCCAAAACAAAACACCCCAAAGCGCGGGAAAACCCGAGCCTTAGGGGTGCATATTCCATATGCACGGTTCCACCCTAATTACAGCCTGTGCTGTCTCTCATTTTGCCTTTGTCGCAGGCAGACGGCGGTGCTTAGTCGGTTGCCCTTTCGGCCCGCAGCTCATAAGTGGTGTTCATTGCCGACCCGCCCAAAAACGCTTTCAGCCCATGGCGTCTTCTCTCTCGGAGCATTTATCGGCAACTACTGTCTTAATCATCGCTCTTCTTAGATAATAACACGCTTCTCGGCTTTTGTCAATACCCTTTTTGGCTAAAGAGGCGGTCTCTCGGGGCAAAAAACCGAAAAATCCCAAAAAGCCCTTGACAAGCCTCGGTAATTGGTGTAGAATGATACAGTCATTCATTGAGGTATGCGGATATGGCGGAATTGGCAGACGCGCATGGTTCAGGTCCATGTGAGAGCAATCTCATGGAGGTTCAAGTCCTCTTATCCGCACCAACCTTTCCGTGACCCGTGCATTTGCGCGGGTTGTTTTTTTGCCCGATTGATATTCGGATATCCGAAACAAGGACAGAGGCTTTTGATGATGCTGACAGGTTCGGGGAATATAATTCCACACCCCTGTATGCCTCATCAAAAACCTCTATGCTTCATTATACGAGATTTTTTCAAAGTTGTCAATGGTTTTGATAAAAATTTTTCAAAAAAATTCGATATTTTCGGACACCTCATAAAAGTTACGCAAATCCGTATCCCTTGCGGGGGACGGGAAAGTCAATGTCCCGCACGGCTTTCCATAAGTTCGCATATGGAATCGGCGCCGTTTTGGGGGATTACCCGTCTTTGGTTTTCTGTCATTTCGATACGGCTCTCCTCACCGAGCAGCACATCGCAGGCGGCAAGGAGTTCCTTTTTGGGAGAATTCACCGCAATGCTCATGCCGTGGCGGGAGAAGAAGTCCATATTGTATGTCTCACAGCCCGGGATGGGGGTGATGTGAATGAGGGCCGTGCCCGACACCGCAGCCTCCGTTGAGGACAGGCCTCCCGGCTTTGACAGGAACAAATCGCAGGCCCGCATATATTCCGCCATTCTCTCGGTGAAGCCCAAAGCGAGGCATTGATCCCGATAATTTTCCTCCAAATGCCCAAGGAGGCTTTGGTTGTTTCCGCATATCACAATCAACCGGGCGGAGTCGGCGAAATGACTGCGGAGCAGAGGAACAATTTGCTCAATCTGTCCGGCTCCGATGCTTCCTCCCGCAATCAAAATGCAGGTTTTTTCGGGATTGAGGTTGAGCCGCTCCCTTGCCTCCGCCTTTGAGATATTTTCCCGAAACTCCCTCTTTACCGGGATGCCCAAAGGGAAGATTTTCTCCTTGGGAATGCCCCTCATAACAAACTCCTCCGCAAGCTCCCGAGCGGGAATCACATAGGCGTCGCAGTCGGTTTCCTCGGTGAAAGGGATGCAGGTATAGTCGGTGGACACGAAATAGGTTTCGGGAACGGGCTTTTCGAGGCGCTTCATATTGGTGATTATTTCCGCAGGAAACAGATGGGTGCAAACAATGGCATCGAAACGGTTTTCGCTCAGGAATTTCTCCATAAGGGGGACCATCAATTTGTTCAATTGATAAACGGGAGAGGATATGGGCAGGTTTCTGTAGGCGTTTCCCAAACCGTATACCACACCGAAGGCGTTCGGGATTTTTTGAGCTATGGCTATGTAGGCGCCGTCAACCATGTCCGCAGCCTTTTTCCCTTTCAGAAGATAGGGATTGAGGGTCATGGCCGAGTGGCCTCTGCTTTTGAGGGCCTGCTCGATTGCCTCACAGGCGCTGTTGTGGCCTCCGCCGGTTCCGCAGGAAAGTATTAACGCTTCCATAAAAGTCTGACCTCTAACCTTTCTTTCTCCTCTTTGCTGAAAAGGAGTTTGATGCATACCGCTCCCGTTGCTATCAGATATCCGAACCACACGGGAGGCGGAGTTTTGAAAAAGACCATCACAATCGCAGTGGCAAGATATGCACCTATTGTCCGATAATAATTCGGCGAAATCACAATGCCTATCGAGAAAAAGATAAAGGCTCCCGCGAAAATGCAAACGGGCACCCCGTAGGGAAACAGACCCAAAAGACATCCGAAAGTCGTGGCGATTCCCTTGCCTCCCCGAAATTTGTAAAACAGGGGAAAGGCGTGGCCTATAACCGGCGCCGACAAAACAAAGGGCAGCCCAAAGGACACAAAATCCTTCTCAAGGCGCAGATATAAAAACACGGGCAAAAAACCCTTTGCCAAGTCGAATATAAGGGTCAGGGTTCCGCACCAAAATCCTCCGTATTTGAATGCATTGGCGGTTCCGGGATTTCGGTCGGCGCTGTTTTTGTATATATCCTTCTTTCCGAAGAGGGCCGCAAACAGCCGAGCATATAAAACACTCCCGGAAAGATATCCCAAGAGCACAAACAAAACGCTTAAAACCATTTTCTCTCCTATTTGATGTTGATGTTTATATTGATGCCGATGCGGATTTTTCGGGTTTTCCCGAAAGGCAAAAGGGCTTTCGGAAATCAAAGTCCGATCGGGCTTAGGATAATATATCACATAAGCCGCCGTCTGTCAACAATCGGCGGAGGGTGCCTGTAGGCATTATGGGCATTCTTACCGAAAATTTTTGAATTTGTTACAGAATTGTAATGAAAATTACAAAAAATTAAAACTTTCTCGGTTGAATTATTCCTCAACCTATGGTATATTTAGACTTGGTGAATAACCGACATAATGTGAGATCAACAAACCGCAGTTGTATAGGAGGTAAATCATATGATGAAATTCAGGAAACTGACAGCATTGTTCCTTTGCTGCGTTATGGCAGCCCTGTCCTTTACGATTCCGGCTTTTGCCGCCTCGTTTCCGGATGTTGACGGCGACAGTTCCCTCTCATGGGCGAAGGACGCCATAAACGATATGACGGAAAGCGGATATATAAAGGGCTACGACGACGGAACATTCAAGCCGACACAGGCTATCACGAAAGTTGAGGCATTGCTCCTTATGTCTCGGATAATGGGAGTTGACGAGGGGGATTACGAAACCTCCGCAGCTTGGGCAAAGGAAAACTACGAGACCACCGTGACCGCAGTCAACAGCCAATACATAGACGAACTGTGCTATCTGATGTATTTGGGCGTGCTTGATTTGACGGATTTGAGGAATTATGCCTCAAGCGCCAACGGAAACACCTCCCTGCTGAGATGGCAGGCGGCCTATTTGATGGTCAAGTTGGCAGGCAAAGAGGATGAGGCAGCCGAAGAAGAAGGCGGCTCGGATATCTACTCGGACTTTGAGAAAATCCCGGAAGAGGGAAGAAACTATGTGGCCTATGCCAACAGTGCCAAACTTATGAACGGTATGGGCAAGGACGAAAACGGCAAGGACTTTTTCTCCCCCGACACCACACTGACCAGGGCGCAAATGGCGGTACTCCTGAGCCGAATGATTTCGTCTCTCGGCAGACGCTCGGTATTCGGCACCGCAGAGGCCGTTGACTATGAGGGCGGAACCTTGGAAATTGCCGCCGAAAACGGCAACACCGAAAGCTGCGAAACAGGCAGCGCCGTTATCAAATTTGAGGGCAAGGACGCCTCTCTTGACGAAATCGAAGAGGGCGACGAGGTTATGGTGACCTTCACCGGCGGAGCTCCGAGACTTATCGAAGCGGTTGCGGGGCAAAAAACCGAAACGGTATACGGCGTTATCGGTCAAATGGGCGAGAGCGCCGGCCGGCAACAGATTATCGTCAGAGACCCCGAAAGCGACGAGAGCGGCACCACCTACAGCGTTTCGCCCTCCTGCACCTATGTCATAAAGGGCACTTCGGGCACGTTCAAGGACCTGAAAGTGGGCAACAATGTGGAGCTGACTCTCGTGAACGGAACCGTCACGGCTGTTACCGTCAACGAAAAAGAGACCACCGCAAGGGGCATCTTTGAAAGCTTGGAGGGGGAGAGCGCCACAGATTCATACATAGTTCTCTATGACGAATCCGCCGACAAGAGCAACGAATATCCCCTCTCAAGCGGAACCGTCACCGTGAAACGGAACGGCGCCAACGCCAATTTGAGAGACCTTAACGAGGGAGATGATGTGACCCTCACAATGACAAACGGAAAAGTTACGGATATCAGCGCCAAGAGCGAAACCTCCGAAGAGGTGGGCACCATCAAGGAAATCGTCCTCAGCGACAGGCCCGAAATCACCATCGAGGTTGACGGAAAGGAACAGACCTATTATATGTCAACCTCCACCAAAGTCACGGTGAATAATGTGGAGGGCACCATATATGACCTCCGCCCGGGCAACTCGGCAAGCATCGTGGCCGACGGCAACACTTTGTCCGCCATTGAATCCGGCTCCACTGCCTCCTACGGCAAAACCACCGTATCCGGCAAAGTTCAAAGCATAAACAACACCCTGAAGGTTATTTCGATACAGGGAGTGAACGGCGGCACGGAAACCGTATACTACGACAGCGGCACAACCTTCTTAAAGTCGGACGGCAAAGAGGCCACATCTCGGGATGTGGTGCCGGGCAGCGATTTGAATGTGACCGGCTCCGACACGACCGGATATTTTGTAGCGTCAATCATAATCATAACATAAAAAACTCCTTCCAAATGCGGCCCGTCATGGGCCGTTTTTTTATGCTCCTCGGAAAAAGCCGACCAAGAAAACATCAAAGAAAAAACACCCTCGGGCCTCCCTTTTGCGGGAGCCCGAGGGGCACTCTCATTTTTTTACCCCCACCTTGGGACACAAGCGGTTTATGGGGCAGTCGGCGCAGCGGGGTCGGGATGCGGGACAGTATTCCCTGCCGTGGTTCACAAGATAGTGTCCAAAGGCAATTTGGTATTTTTGGGGCACAATCTCAAGGAGGTCAAACTCGATTTTGGCGGGGTCGCTGTTTTCGGTGAGTCCCAAACGGTTGGACAGCCGCTTGGCGTGGGTATCCACCACAATCCCCGGAATGTTGAAAGAGTCGCCCCGAACAAGGTTCGCCGTCTTTCTCCCCACTCCCGGCAGACGGAGCAAATCGTCCATGGATTTCGGAACCTCGCCGCCATAGTCCTCAATGAGCATTTTGCAGCAGCCGATGATGTTTTTCGCCTTGTTTCGGAAAAATCCGGTGGAACGGATATCCTCCCGCAGCTCAAGCTCATCGGCCTCTGCGAAGGCATACACATCCGGGTATTTTTTATAAAGCTCCTCCGTCACCATATTCACTCTCTTGTCGGTGCATTGGGCGGCAAGGATGGTGGAAATCAGGAGCTGCAAAGGGTTTTCGCAGCGGAGGGTGCACTCCCCTTGACCGTAAACCTCCCGAAAAGTATTTATAATCTCCAAAACCCGTGCCTTTTTGTCTTCAATTTTCTCTCTCATAGCATAAAATACCTCTTGCAAAAATCTCTTTTTAACATTATAATTGAATGGTATGAATTTTTCAACATAAATCAAAAATTTATTTTCGGAGGATTAATCAATGTTTGAATTTGAGTACCTTAGCAATGCCGACCCGGAGGTCAAGGCTGCCATTGAGAAAGAAATCGGCAGGCAACGGGGCAAAATAGAACTCATTGCGTCCGAGAACTTTGTCAGCCCGGCTGTTATGGAAGCTATGGGCACGCCCCTAACCAACAAATATGCCGAGGGCTATCCGGGCAAGCGTTACTATGGAGGCTGCGAATATGTGGATATTGTGGAAGATTTGGCAAGGGACCGGGCCAAAGAACTGTTTGGGGCGGAATTTGCCAATGTTCAGCCTCACTCGGGGGCAAGCGCCAATTTGGCGGTCTTCTTTGCCGCCATGGAACCGGGAGACACCTACCTGGGTATGAACCTGTCCGAGGGAGGACATTTGAGCCACGGCTCGCCGGTTAATATTTCGGGCAAGTATTTCAACGTTGTGCCCTACGGAGTCGACCCTCAAACCCACAGAATAGATTATGACAATGTTCGAAAATTGGCCCTTGAGCACAAGCCCAAGATGATTTTGGCGGGAGCCAGCGCCTATGCCCGAGAGATTGACTTCAAAAAATTTCGGGAAATAGCCAACGAGGTGGGAGCATATCTGATGGTGGATATGGCTCATATTGCGGGCCTCGTGGCAGCAGGCCTCCATCAAAACCCGGTGCCCTATGCCGACTTTGTGACCACCACCACCCACAAAACCCTGCGGGGACCCAGAGGGGGACTCATTCTGTGCAAAGAAAAATACGGACAAATGATAAACAAAGCAGTTTTCCCGGGCAGCCAGGGAGGACCTTTGATGCACATCATCGCCGCAAAGGCCGTGTGTCTCAAGGAGGCTCTTTCCGATGAATTTAGGGGCTATCAATTGCAAGTCAAAAAGAATGCGGCGGCCCTTGCCAAAGAGCTTATGGAGCGAGACATTGAGGTGGTGACCGGAGGCACCGACAATCACCTGATGCTGGTCAGCCTGCTGAAACACAACCTGACCGGCAAAGAGGTTGAACATATGCTGGATGAGGTGGGCATCACCTGCAACAAAAACACCATCCCCAATGACCCCAAAAGTCCATTCGTGACCAGCGGTATCCGTCTCGGCACTCCCGCCGTGACCACCCGGGGCTTCAAAGAGGAGGATATGGCGGAGGTTGCCGAGCTTATTTCCATGATAATAACCGACTTTGACGGCAACAAAGCCCAAGTGGCGGCACGGGTTCAAGATCTTTGCAAAAAGCACCCCCTCTATGAATGACAAAAACAAACCCATAAAACCGATACGAAACAAAATCCGAACGGAGATAACAAGATGAAGGATTCCGGCAGCTACGCTCCCCTTGCGGACAGGCTGCGCCCCACCAATCTTGACGATATTGTGGGACAGCGGCACATTTTGGGGAAAAACCGTATTTTGCGCAACATAATCGAAAGCGGAAACATTCCGAATATGATATTCTATGGTCTTGCGGGCACAGGCAAGACCACCGTGGCCAACATTGCCGCAAAGGCGTCGAATAAAATACTCTATCGCCTGAATGCCACAAATGCCTCCGTTGCCGACATCAAAAACATCGTCAAAGAGAGCGACGGGATGTTCGGGGGCAACGGAATTTTGCTGTATTTGGATGAAATCCAGAACTTCAACAAAAAGCAGCAGCAGTCTCTCCTTGAATACACCGAGAACGGAAAGATAACCCTCATCGCCAGCACTACGGAAAATCCCTATTTCTATATATACGGCGCCATCCTCAGCAGGTGCACGGTGTTTGAATTCAGGCCCCTCACCGCCGAGGATATCGAGTGCGCCCTGAGACGGGCTCTGAGGATAATGGGTGAGGAGGATTTCCCCGAATCGAAAATCATCTGCGGCGATGAAGTGCTCAGGCATTTTGCGGAAAAGGCCGGAGGCGATGTGAGAAAAGGCCTGAATGCCTTGGAGCTGGCAGTGACCTATTCAAAGCCCAACAAAGACGGCGATATTGAGATAACCCCGGATATTGCGGAGCAGTGCACCCAAAGAAAGGTGTTTTCCTTCGACAAAAAAGGGGACAACCAATACGATGTGATGAGCGCCCTCCAGAAATCCATTCGGGGCAGCGACCCGGATGCTGCGGTCCATTACCTGGCCCGCCTGATTGAGGCGGACGACATTCAATCCATCTGCCGCCGTATGATGGTGACCGCCTGCGAGGATGTGGGCCTTGCCTATCCTCAAGCGATTACCATAGTCAAAGCCTGCGTCGACAGCGCCCTGATGCTCGGCTTTCCGGAGGCCCGAATCCCCCTTGCCCACGCCGCCATAGTCCTTGCCACCGCCCCCAAGTCCAATTCGGGTATTATGGCCATAGATGCGGCCATGAAGGACCTTGAGACCATGGATGTGGGCCCCATTCCCCGACGGTTGCAAAACAAACACTACGACGGAGAGGGAGATATCGAGAAGGGCCAAAATTACCTCTATCCCCACAACTACCCGAACCACTACACGGAGCAGCAATACCTGCCCGACAACATAAAAGACAAGGTCTACTATGAATTCGGCGAAAACAAAACCGAACAAGCCGCCAAGGAGTATTGGAAAAAGATCAAAAAGAAATAAACTCCCGTCTTATTTTCCTCTTTGTCTGTTCTTTTATCCGGCATGTGTGCCGGATCTGTCATATGAGGTGTGACAACTTTGTCATACCTGCTGTGCCGGATTTGTCGTATCTGCTGTGACAACTTTGTCAT
>CAZTYF010000024.1:0-19140 GCA_964617455.1 uncultured Oscillospiraceae bacterium
CGGCCACCCGAGCGGAGGCTGCGGCAATAATGTCGAGAGTCAAAAATCGGTAAAAGACATCATATCCCGCAGGGCAAAGCCCTGCGGGATTTTTTTCGCTCCAAAGCCCAAAACACCGAACAGCCTTTCGTCGGCTGCCGAAACTTTTATAAAATTGCCTCTTATTTATTGACAAATAATTTTAGCAATGATATACTTTTATTCAATCCGATTGAATTACAAAAGTCAGGCAAGGAGAAACAAAATGGAAAATAACTTAGATTCAAGAATCAAGGATGTGGCCGAGCGCATCAAAACCCTGCGGGAAATCGTCGGCATGAGCGAGGAAGCCGTAGCGGAAAAAACCTCGGTCAGTCTTGAAAAATATAGGCAGATTGAGAAAGGCGAATGTGATTTCAGCTTTTCGTTTATTTGTCTTTGCGCCAGGGTTTTGGGAGTTGATGTGACCGACCTTTTGGAAGGCCAAAGCGCAACCCTTTCGGGCTATGAACTGACCCGTGCCGGCGAGGGTATGAAAATCGTTCGCCGAAAAGAATTCGAATACAACAATTTGGCACCCTTTTTCAAGAACAGAATTGCGGAGCCCTTTCTTGTTACGGCGCCCTTTTCCGAGGCCGAGCAGCATAAGGATATCAAATTGGCAAAACATGAGGGTCAGGAGCTTGACATAGTCCTCAGCGGATCCCTCAAAATCAAAATAGGGAAGAACACCGAAATCCTGAATGCGGGAGACAGCATATACTATGACAGCAAAACCCCTCACGGCATGATTGCCGTAGGCGGAGAGCCCTGCAAATTCTATGCTATGGTGTTCACCGGAGGCAAGCACAGCAACTATGTGGAAGATGTGGATATGCCGCCGGTTCGGCCTCTTCCCGTCAGAGACGAGCCCGGAAACAGGATTTACGATGACTATGTGAAAATGGGCTTCGACGAGCATGGTGTGATTAACTCCATCAAATTCATCGATGAGGAAAAATTCAACTTCACCTTTGACATAGTTGACCGCCTTGCCAAAAGGAGCCCCGACAAACTGGCGATGCTCTGGCTTTCCAAGGACAAAGAAGAAAGACGGTTCACCTTCTCCGATATGAGCAAGCTGTCGGCAAAAGCGGCTCACTATTTCAAATCCCTGGGAATCAAAAAGGGCGACAAGGTTATGCTGGTGCTCAAGCGCCACTATCAGTTCTGGATTGCCATATTGGCTCTCCACAGAATCGGCGCCATTGTTATCCCCGCCACCAACCTTTTGGTGGAGCACGATTTTGACTACAGATTTAAGGCGGCGGGCGTTTCCGCCATAGTCTGCACCTCGGACGGGGACACCGCCCATCAGGCGGAGCTCGGAGCGGCCAACTGCGACTTTGACATTATCAAGATAATCGTGAACGGCCACAGGGAGGGCTGGCTGAACTTCGATGAGGGGATTGAACCTTTCAGCGATGTTTTTGAGCGGCCGGAAAATCCCGACGAGACGGCCTGCGGCAGTGAGATTATGCTTATGTATTTCACATCGGGAACAACGGGATATCCCAAAATTGCCGCTCAAAGCCACAAGTATCCCTTGGGACACTTCCTCACGGCCAAATGCTGGCACAATGTCAATCCCACGGATAAGGGCCTCCACTTCACTATCTCGGACACGGGATGGGGCAAGGCCCTGTGGGGAAAACTGTACGGACAGTGGATGAGCGAGGGAGCCACCTTCACCTATGACTTTGACAGATTCCATGCGGAGGATATCCTTCCTCTGTTTGCCAAATACAAAATCACGACCTTCTGCGCACCTCCCACAATGTTCAGATTTTTCATCAAAGAAGATTTGTCAAAATACGACTTGTCCTCGGTTGAATATGCCACCACTGCCGGGGAGGCCCTCAATCCGGAGGTTTATTATCAATTCTTCAAACATACGGGCTTGAGGATTATGGAAGGCTTCGGCCAGACGGAAACCACCCTGGTCCTCGGCAATTTTGTGGGTATGGAGCCCAAACCCGGCTCCATGGGCAAGCCCAGTCCCTTATACAAAGTCGAAATTCTCCTGCCTGACGGCAGACCCGCCGATGTGGGAGAAGTGGGAGAGATTTGCATAAACACAAAGGAAGGTGCCCCCTGCGGCCTGTTTACCTATTACTATAACGACGAAAAACTCACCGAAGAGGCGTGGCATGACGGCTTCTATCACACGGGAGACACGGCTTGGAAGGACGAGGACGGCTACTTCTGGTATGTGGGCAGAACCGATGATGTTATAAAATCTTCCGGCTACCGCATAGGACCCTTTGAGATTGAAAGCGTCATTATGGAGCTTCCCTATGTTTTGGAATGCGCCATCACGGCGGCTCCGGACCCGATAAGAGGCCAAGTGGTGAAAGCCACCGTCGTTTTGGTGAAGGGCAAAGAGGGCACCGATGAACTCAAAAAAGAAATTCAGAACTATGTCAAAAAGCACACCGCACCCTATAAATATCCCCGAATAGTGGAATTTGTGGACGAGTTGCCCAAGACCATAAGCGGAAAAATCCGCCGGGTGGAAATCCGCGAAAACGACAACGCCTGATTTCAAAGGGTCTGTATATAATCCCTCAAAGGCAAAATACCTATTGCATATAAGCGTAAAATGTAGTACAATATTGCTGTACGGTAGGGCATTTGTGCTTGAGATTTTGTTCATAGAAAAATGATGATAGGATGATGAATTATGATGAAAAAAATAGCCTGCTTGTTTTTGTGCTTAACCCTGTCGGTTACAATCCTTGGCGGTCTCACCCTTACGGTCCATGGGGCCTCGCCTATTCAAAACATCTATGTGAACGGTCAGCCTCTCAAATTCAGCGAGGCCGAGCGGCCCTTCATAATGGGCGAGGGAGAGAACGGCAGGACAATGGTTCCTCTGCGGGCCGTGTCCGAGGCCTTGGGGGCCACCGTATATTGGATTGACAAAAACGACAACGGCCAGCCCACCAAGAGAATTCAGATAGTCAGATACGACACAACCCTCCGTCTCGATATAGGTCTTCCCACCATGCAAATATTCAAAATCGCCTATGATGAGGAGCTGGGCAGAGAGGACCAAAAACAGACCAACACGGTTGAGTTGGATGCCCCCGCTTTTCAAGGTGACGAGACCAGAGACTTCCGCACATTTGTGCCCATTCGGGCCATAACCGAGGCCTTCGGCGCCCAAATAAACGCTGTTTTCGCAGACAATGACGAAAGCAGAATCGACCGTCCCATGAACGTATATATAGTCGATTCCTATGACGGCTCCAATGAAAACAAGGTCAGCATAGCCAATCTCTATGACAACATAGAAATAAACCAATCGACTCTTATATCCACCGTGGGAATTATTACCCGAATCGATTCGAAGTACTACCTGCAGGACGAAAACGAAACCTACAAAATGGTGGAGCTCAAGAGCATTCCGGATGTGGAAAACTTCTGGCTTCAACAGCTGGATGTGGCAAACAACAACCCGGTGGGCGTGAAAGTTAAAATCACCGGCATGGTTGACAAGGACGACAATAACAACTACTCCATGGTTCTCCGCAGAGGCTCCACGGGAATGCTGCCCGTTACGGAGGCGACTCCGCAACCTCAAGAGGAATCCGCTCCCGCAGCCCAAGGCGGGCTTCTGACAAGCAATAATGACGAGAGTGCGCCGTCGGACACACCTACCGAATAAAAAATCGAAAAAATAAAACCCGCAAAATCCTGCGGGTTTTTTATTGTCGAATTTTAAGGTCTTATCCTTCCTATATCTCTCGGGAAGGCGGTGACGGTTCTGATGTTGTCGCAGCCCAAGAGCTTCATGGCAAGGCGCTCAAGGCCTATACCGAGTCCGCCGTGAGGGGGCATTCCGTACTTGTGCATCATAAGAAAATCGCCGAATTCTTCCGGATCCATGCCCCGAGCGATTATCTTGTCAAGCTGCATTTGATAGTCGTGAATTCTCTGGCCTCCGGTGGTGACTTCCGCACCGTTCAGGAGCAAATCGAAGCTCAGGGTATATTTGGGATTTTCAGGGTCGTCCATGGCATAGAAAGGCCTCTTTTTTGAGGGATAATGGGTCACGAAAACGAGTGGAGAGCCGTATTCCTTCATACAGTACTCACCTATCAGCCGCTCCTCCTCCGGGTCCAAATCATTGGGGTTTCTGAACTCCCTGTTATACTCCTTGGCGATTATCTCTTTTATCTCCATAAATTTAAAGGCGGGGATGTCCGTCTTTTCTATATCCGGAAGCTCTGCTCCCAAAAGATTAAGCTCCTCGGCATAGTCCGTCCTCAGGTTAGTATACATATATTTCATAAACCGAGCCTCAACCGCCATAACATCCTCAAAGGAATCGATAAAACCCATCTCCAAATCCAGGCCTTCAAATTCGTTTATATGCCGTGAGGTGCTGTGTTTTTCGGCTCTGAAAACGGGGGCCACGGTGAATACCTTTTTAAATACGGCCACCATGATTTGCTTGTACATCTGAGGGCTCTGGTTGAGCAATGCCTTCTCCCCGAAGTAATCCACTTCGAACATATCCGCTCCCCCTTCGGCTCCCGCAGACACAATCTTGGGGGGGACAAATTCGGTGAAACCCTCCCTGCGCAGGAATGTGCCGAAAGAGTCAATTATCCCGTCAACGATTTTGAGGGCCGCCCGCTCCCGGGTATTTCTGAGGGATGCCGGTCTGTAGTCAAGCTTGACATCCACGTTACAGTTGAGCTTTCCCTTGTTTATGGTAACGGGCAGAGGGGATGCCGCCCTTGAAAGGACGGTGATTTCGCTTATATGTATTTCAAAACCCAAGACATTTCGAGGGTCTTCAACAAGGGTGCCCTTGAGGCGGACGCTGTCCTCCTCCCGAAACTTGTTTATGGGTTCATCGCCCTCTTTGGGCTCATACACGCACTGAACAAGGTTCCTTCGGGTTCTCAGTACAAAGAATGCAAAGGACTTCATCGCCCGAATGCGATGAATCATACCCTCGATTTCAACGGTATCGCCGCTTTTTATCTCGCCCTTTTCAAAAGCATCAATCACGGTCTCTATATCATACTTTCCCGTGTAGCGGCTCAAATCAAGAAATTTCATAATGTACTACTACCTTTCCCAATTATTACGTAAAATTTTCATCAAAACAGGCCGGAGGGCAGGTTCATTCCGCCGGTTAGGGTGCTCATTTGGGCTTCGCTGTCCTTTTCCGCCTTCCTCATTGCCTCATTGACAGCGGCAATAATCAAATCCCTAAGCATCTCAATATCGTCCGGGTCAACTGCCTCTTCACCGATTTCTATATCCAAAAGCTCCTTTTTACCGTTCACGGTGGCGGTAACAACGCCGCCCCCCGCATCGGCGGAGAAGGTTTTATTTTCCATCTCCTCCTGCATTTTTAACATCTGCTCTTGCATTTTTTGGGCTTGCTTCATCATTTGGTTCATATTTCCCATACCGCCGCCCATTCCTCTGGGGTATCCTTTTGCCATCTTCCTACTCTCCTTCTATTTTGATTATATCTCCGTAAATATCCTTCTTGTTTGCTATATCCATAATGGAAGCACCGGGTTTGGCAACCCTCACCTCATCTCCGTATACCACTTTTGCAATCAAATTCCCTTTGGAAACATTCGAAAAAAGCTCCGACAAATATTCGACGCCCTTGGAGGTTGCCACCTTGTCGTAGGCAAACTTGGTCGGCAGTTTGACGGTCACCACATTGCCCTCCTTGGTGACAAAAGCTTTGTATAAATACACATACAGGCTCTTGCTGATTTTTTTCACAGTGTCCAAAACCTCGGGCCACATACTCCATCCGCCGTCGGAGGCGGCCCCTTCGGTTGTTCGGGCACCGTCCCTTTGGGGGGATGCGTAGGTTTGAGTTTGGGCTCTGCTTAGGGCTTCCCCATCTGAGCTTTCGAAAGCCGAGGGACTTACGGGTGCCATTGCGCCACCGGCTCGGACCGTGTTTTCCAGCTTGTCGATTCGGGCGGATAAGGCCTTATACTCGCCGCTGTATTCGGGTCTCATCACCTTTATGAGGGCGATTTCCGCCATAATGCCCGCATCGGACATAGATTTGGCAGACGCCTTGCTGTCGGCCATAACGGTCGCTCCGTATATCAGCTGCTCCGAGCTCAACTTCTCCGATTGGAGTTTGTATTTTTCCACCGTTTCGGGCGGCACCTCAAGGATTTCCTCCACCGTTTTCATATCGGAGCACTCCTTGCATATCAGCAAAGCTCTCAGGTGTTTGGCAAAATCATCGAAAAAAGTCATCGGATCAAGACTTTGCTTCAGTATTCGGCCGATTTTTTTAACGGCCTCCACGGTGTCATTCTCCGCCACACTGTCAACCAAGGAGAACATATCATCTCCGAAAATCAATCCTACGGACTTGACAACCGCATCACGGTCCAGCTTGCCTCCGATGTAGGAACACCTGTCAAGCAGGCTGAGTGCATCCCTCATGGAGCCGTTGCCCGCCTCGGCTATAAGCTCTATGGCATCGTCGGTGATGTCTATTTTTTCCTCATCGGCAATTTCCCTGAGTCTCTTCTCTATATCGGCTGTGTTTATACGCCTGAAGTCAAAACGCTGACACCTGGATAAAATCGTCGGAAGAATTTTATGAGGCTCTGTGGTACATAAAATAAATACGGCATGCTTCGGAGGCTCCTCCAAAGTTTTCAAAAATGCATTGGCCGCTTCTCTAACCAGCATGTGAACCTCATCGATTATATAAACGCTTTTCTTGCATTTTGAAGGAGTATGTGAAACTTCCCTGTTTATGTCCCTGATGTTTTCAATCTTCCTGTAGCTTGCGGCATCCAATTCGAATATATCCATTGCTTGATGTTTCAAAATGGCTTTACAGCTTTCACACTCATCGCAGGGCTCTCCGTCAATGGGATGCTCACAATTTATGGCACGGGCAAAAATCCTGGCGACAGTTGTCTTTCCGGTTCCCCGGGTACCGCAAAAGAGATAGGCATTTCCTATCTTGTCTCTTTTTATTTCGTTTTTGAGGACGGTGGCAACATGCTCCTGGCCCACAACATCATCGAATCTCTTGGGGCGATGCCTTCGGTACAGTGTTGGATATTTTTTGTCATCATCCTCTTCCTCTTTTTTCCCGGTAACGGATACCTTGTCATTTTCCGCCATAAGCCGTCACTTCTTCCGATTTATTCAAGATTTTGTTAAAACAAAAAAGTCATGTGCTTGCGTTCGAAACAGCCCTACAAGCGTTACTCCCACAGTTAGCTCGGATTTAGCACCCTTGCGGCACATCGAAATGACTGCTTATCGCTGCTGCGTTCCCGCCCTGACGAGGTTCACAGGTTCCGATTGCGCAAGACCAAACCGTCAACACCACTTATGCGAGGCAGACCAAACAAGGATATTCCTCAAAAGCAAGTTTTCATCCCCTCTGTAGCGGATTGAGGGTTACAAGGCACCGCTAACGCCCCAATTTAACATGACCGCATTATTTTATCATAAAATTCTATTCGGGTCAATACCTATTTTCCCTATTTTGGGGGGAATCATTTTAAAACTTGCAATTTGCGAATCATTTTATAATCTCTCGATACACACGCTCGGTTATTCCGTATCATACCGATCCCTTAAATGGATATATTCACCCATTTGCCTGCTTTGAAGCGTATTACCGCAAATATGTATCGGGCCACTTGGTCGCCTATAACGCCCATCCAAATTCCCGCAATGCCCATACCGAACACATAGCCGAACAGATAGGAGACGCTTGTTCTGATGAGGGTGACGCTGACGGTTGACGCAATTGCCGTATAGAGGGTGTCTCCCGCTCCCCTGAGGCAGCCCATATAGATGACCTGCCGTATCTGGAACAGGACCACGACGATTATAATGCGCATAATATTGACGCCTATGGCGACAATTTCGGGCTCATCAAAGAACAGCCGCATCAGCAGACCGCCGCCGAAGAAATAGATTACCGCCAAAACCACGGAGATAATGCCCCCGATCATTTGGCAGGCGGAGCCGTATTCCTTGGCCTTATCCGGTTTGTTTTCGCCCAAGCTCCTGCCTATGAGGGCCACCGCCGCCGCCTGAAGTCCGTCTCCGAAAGAGAAGGAAAGGCCCATAATGTTCATACCCACCTGGTGGGCCGCCATGGCTGCCGTGCCCTGGTCCGCCGCCATTATAGCCGTCATCATAAAGCCGATACGCATAAGCATCTGCTCAAAAAACACACTGTATCCCACCCTGACAATGCTTTTCAAAGCATTGATTGAGGGACGGATCTTCTTTTTGATTATGTACAGAACATTCAGGAAGCTGCCGGGCTTCGAAATGGAAATTATACTCATAATGGAGGCCACCACAGTGCCGAGGACCGTGGCAAGGGCGGCACCTTTGATTCCCAAAGCCGGGAAGCCGAAATGTCCGTTTATCAACAAATAGTTGAATATTATATTAATCACATTGGATGTGATGTTTGTGCGCATGGTGATTTTTGTGTTGCCTGCGCCTCTCTGGGCGGAGTTGATTCCCATTTGAATGCAATTGAACACCATACCGCCCATGATTATTCGGTAGTAGGTGACCGCACTGTCGTGAGTTTCGGGCAAGGCGCCGCATAAATCCATAATTTGAGGGGCAAAGGCCACAAGGACGATGCCGAGCACTGCGGATAAAATCAATATCATCACAACTGCCGTAAACAAAACCGAGTTGGCATCATCCCGCCTTTTTTCTCCGAACCTCCTTGCCACAAGGGCGGACAAAGAGACGTTTATGGCGATAAAAACCGAGAGGCCCAGAAATTTGGGCTGGGTGGTGAGCCCGACAGCCGCAACGGCATCCGCACCCAAGGAACTTACCATAAAAGAATCCACCAAGCCCGCAAAGGCCGTGAAAAACGACTCGACAATTGCCGGAACCGCCAGTTTGAGGGATTCCGCCACCGTCGCTTTTTTGTAATTAAAAAATTTCAAGGCCCACATTCATCTCTTTTCGAATTTATTCACATATAGCCATTATACCACAAAATCCGAAAATCGTCAAATTAAATACCGGGCCGTAAGACCCGGTGTTTAATTCAATATCGAAAATTTTTCAAATCATCGAATTTCTTAATTCTCTTTGGGGCAAACTCCGCCGACGCTCATATGCTTCACTCTGTCCCGAACCTCTGCCTTTTTCGCATCGTTGAACCGGTCAAGAGTTCCTGCCAAGTAGCCCGTAACCCGACGAATTCTCTCGATTCCGATAACTTCGCCGTCCTCTCCGGTTTCCACGGCTTTTCTGCCGCAGCCGGGGCATTCGTCATTGATGATTCCCGTGTATCCGCAAACCGGGTCTCTGTCAACCGGGTGGTTGATGCTGCCGTAGCCGCAGCCGCACTCTTTCATATATCTGATAACATTCTCAAAGGCCTCAAGGTTCGTGGTGGGGTCTCCGTCAAGCTCGATGTAGGAAATGTGTCCTCCGTTGGTCAGAGCATGATAGGGTGCCTCAAGGGCGATTTTCTCATAAGCGCTGATGGGGAAGTATACGGGGATATGGAAGGAGTTTGTGTAATACTCTCTGTCCGTAACACCGGGGATGCTGCCGTAGAGCTCTCTGTCTATTTTCACAAATCTGCCGGAAAGTCCTTCAGCAGGTGTGGCTATGAGAGAGAAGTTCATTCCGTACTTTTGGGTGGCCTCGTCCATCCGTCTTCTCATATGGCCCACGATTTCAAGGCCCAAATTCTGGGAGCGCTTCGACTCGCCGTGATGCTTGCCGGTGAGAGCTTTGAGGCACTCCGCAAGGCCGATAAAGCCGCAGGTTAAGGTTCCGTGCTTCAGCACTTCGCCAACCGTGTCGTTTTCCTTGAGCTTATCCGAATCCAGCCATACGCCCTGGCCCATGAGGAAGGGGAAGTTTTTGACCGTCTTGGATGCCTGTATTTTGTAACGTGCCAAAAGCTGGTCGATAACCAAGTCAATCATTCTGTCCAGCTCATCAAAGAACCAGTCAATGTCTCCCTTGGCACGGATGGCTATTCGGGGCAGGTTGATTGAGGTGAAACTCAAATTACCTCTGCCGTAGGTTATTTCACGACTCTTATCATAGGCATTTGCCACAACCCGCGTTCTGCAGCCCATATATGTGGCCTCGGTTTCGGGATGGCCCTCTTTGTAGTACTGCTTGTTGAAGGGCGCATCCAAAAAGCTGAAGTTGGGGAAAAGCCTCTTGGCGGAAACTCTGCAGGCAAGCTTGAACAAATCGTAGTTCTTGTCCTCTTTGTTGTAGTTCACTCCCTCTTTCACTTTGAATATATGAATGGGGAATATGGGTGTCTCGCCGTTTCCGAGACCCCGCTCCTCCGCAAGGAGCAGGTTGCGCATAACCATTCTGCCCTCTTCCGAGGTGTCCGTTCCATAATTCAATGAGCTGAAAGGAATCTGGGCGCCTGCCCGGGAGTGCATGGTGTTGAGATTGTGAACCAACGCCTCCATCGCCTGAAAAGTGGCTCTGTCGGTCTCCTTCCATGAATTCTTGGTAACGAACCGTATCGAGCGGGAAGCGTCTTTTTCGTCCATATGCTCCGAGAGCTTTTCTTTGAGTGCCTCCAAGAACTCCGGACTGTTGGCAAGGCGGGGTTCCTCGCCGGTCTCTTCCGAAAGCTCGGAAATCATTTGAGCTGCCTTTTCTTGAGCCTCGTCCGCTCCGCCTATGAGAGTGAGTGCGGCGGCCAAATTTTTCGTGAAGTTCTTCTTATATGTTTTGGCAACACCCGGGGCCATGGCATAGTCAAAATTGGGTATGCTCTGTCCGCCGTGCTGGTCGTTTTGATTGGACTGAATAGCTATGCAGCAAAGGGCGGAATAACTGGCTATATCATTGGGTTCCCGCAGAAAACCGTGTCCTGTGGAAAAGCCCCCATCGAACAGTTTCAGCAAATCGATTTGGCAGCAGGTGGTGGTCAGAGTCAAAAAGTCCAAATCGTGAATGTGTATGTCTCCGTCCCTGTGGGCCTTGGCGTGGACCGGATCAAGGATGAACATATCATAAAAGCATTTGGCACCCTCGCTGCCGTAGCGGAGCATTGTTCCCATGGCGGTGTCGCCGTCTATGTTGGCATTCTCCCGCTTCACATTGTTATCCTTGGCAGGCTTAAAGGTCAAATCCTCATACACATGCATGAGCTGGGTGTTCATCTCCCGAACCCTGCTCCTCTCTGCCCGATAGAGGATGAATTCCTTGGCCGTGCGGGTGTGGCCGTTTTCAACCAAGATTTTCTCAACCGCATCCTGTATCTGCTCAACCCCGGGTTTTTCCAAACCCAAGTCGTTTTCCACATAATCCACAACCTGTTCCGCCAGGTCCAAGGCCGTCTCGTTGTCGCTGCCGCCTAAGGCCTCTGCGGCTTTAAAAATGGCGTTTTGGATTTTTGTAATGTCAAAATCCACCTCTCGGCCGTCTCTTTTTAAGATAGTTTTTATCATGTTTCGCCCTCCTGTTTTTATCATATTTTCGCGACCACAACATATAGTGGCTGCATCTCTAAAATCAATACATATATAGTATACCATGTTTTTTTAATATGTCAAGCATAAAATTCAAATTGAAACAGTTTTGTAATATTTGACAAAGGAGAAAATTTTCGGTTGAAATGATTTGGCATTTATGATAGAATTAAATGAGACATTTGGGGTGAATATGTTTCATCTCGGGAGGAAATTTTATGGAAGTATATTTTGACAACAGTTCCACCACCAAGCCCTATGACGAGGTGTGTGCATTGATGTTTGATATTATGAAAAACGATTACGGGAATCCCTCATCCCTCCACCGTCTCGGCATTGATGCGGAGCACATCATAAAAACCGCCAAAACCCGATGCGCGGAGGCTCTCAAAGGTGAGCTCGGCGAAATTTTCTTCACCTCCGGGGGAACGGAATCGGACAATTTGGCGATTCTGGGGGCCGCAGCGGCAAACAGGGGACGACATATGATAACCACTCCCATAGAGCATCCGGCCGTTTTGAACACCGCCAAGGAGCTCAAAAACAGAGGCTATGATGTGGAATATGTCCCCGTAGACAAAGACGGGTCGGTCGACCTTGAGGCTTTTGAAAAAATGCTCCGTCCCGACACTTTTTTGGTGTCTGCCATGACGGTAAACAACGAAATCGGCACGGTTGAGCCCATCTCCGAAATGGCCAAAATATACAAAGAAAAAAATCCAAAGGGTATATTTCACACCGATGCTGTCCAGGCCTTTGGGAAAGTGGCCATTGATGTCCGCTCCCTACCCGTTGATATGGTCACGGTAAGCGGACACAAAATTCACGGCCCCAAGGGAGTGGGTGCCCTCTATGTGCGCAAAGGGACGAAAATAAATCCCGTAATATTCGGCGGCGGGCAGCAGGGAAATTTAAGGTCCGGCACGGAAAACGTTTCGGGCATCGCAGGATTGGGCTTGGCGGCGGAGATTTCCAATCGAGACCTTGAGGCCAAAGCCGAAAAGATGGGGATTCTGCGGGAGAGGCTCAAAGAGGGCATATTGAAATTGGGGGATGTCAGAATCAACACTCCCGAGCGCTGTGCGCCCCACATTTTGAACGTATCCTTCGGAGGTATTAAGTCCGAGGTCCTCCTCCACTCCTTGGAAGGGGAGAATATATTCGTCTCAAGCGGCAGCGCATGCAGCAGCCGAAAAAAAGAACCCGACTATGTTTTGCTGGAAATCGGAGTCCCCTCCGATTTTATGGAGGGCAGCATTCGGTTCAGTCTGTCGGAGTTTTCGACGGCGGAGGAGACGGACAAAGTCATAGACGCCCTAAACCGCATTGTGCCCCGGCTGAGGCGCCTCAATATAGGCTGAAAATAGCGGGGGCACCTTATATATTTCATAATCAAATTACGGGAGAGCAATATGAAAAAGACCGATTTAATTTTACTTAAGTACGGCGAGATAGCCCTGAAGGGCTTAAATCGCCCCAAATTTGAGCAAAAACTCATAGACAATATCCAATCAACCCTCGCTCCTTTGGGCAAATTCAGCGTGAAAAAAGCCCAATCGACCATATATGTGGAGCCTCTTGACAGTGGCACGGATATGATTGAGACTTTGGAGCGGCTTAAAAAAGTGTTCGGAATCGTCAACATTTGCCCTGCGGAGCGCTGCGAAAAAAATATGGAAAGCATAGGCCAAACCGCCGCAAGGCAGGTCCTTGACATGGACTATGATGGCAAGAGTTTCAAAGTGGAGACGAAGCGGGAGGACAAGCAATTCCCCCTCAAATCCCCCGACATCAGCAGGGAGGTGGGGGCGGCAATTCTCAGAGCCGCAAGCAAGGCTCCCGGGCACATCCGAGTTGATGTTCACAATCCCGATATATTGGTGCGGGTGGAAATCAGAGACGATGCGTATATACTGTCCGATGTAATCCGAGGGGCGGGCGGACTGCCCGTCGGCTCCGGAGGCAGAGCCACCCTTCTTTTGAGCGGAGGCATAGACAGCCCCGTGGCAGGCTGGATGATTGCCAAGCGGGGAGTGGCTCTTGATGCTGTATACTTCCACAGCCCCCCCTATACGAGCGAAAGGGCCAAAGACAAGGTGCTGGATTTGGCAAAAATCCTGTCCCCCTACACGAGGGAGATCAATCTCTATGTGGTGCCTTTCACGGACATACAGCTTGACATAATCGAAAAATGCCCCAAGGAGTATCTGACCGTCATTATGCGCCGCCTTATGATGCGGATTGCCGAAAAAATCGCCCTCTCAAAAGGGGCAATGGGCCTTGTCACCGGGGAGAGCATAGGCCAGGTTGCGAGCCAGACCATGGAGGCTCTGTATTGCACAAACTCGGCGGTCACCCTGCCTGTATACCGCCCCTGCATCGGATTGGACAAAGAGGAGATTACAACAATCTCAAAGAAAATAGGCACCTATGAGACATCGATTTTGCCCTATGAGGACTGCTGCACAATCTTCGTGCCGAAGCACCCCAAAACCAAACCCCGCCTTGAGGAAATAACCGAGGCGGAAAAGGCCCTGGGCGACATTGAGGCCATGATTGAAAAAGCCATCAACGAAAGCGAGATAATAACCGTGAGGTGACCGAAAATCGAAATCCCATGAAAAAGATCGTAATGTTATTGACGGCGGCATTTGTAATAATCCTGTGGGGAGGCTCCGCGGAAGCCCAAGAGGCGCCACCTTTTGATGACGGCTCTGTTATTGTCGTGCTGAAATCTCAATATCCCGCCGCCCAAATTTCCTCCGAGGGAAGGGTAATCCCCGATTTTGAGGAGGCGGGCGTGTCGGACATTGACGTGCTCATGTCCCGATCGGTCAACAGAATCTCCGCACCCTATACCCCCTTCTCCGCCATATTGAAGCTCAACCTCGGGGAGAGGGGCTATGATTCGGTTCAAAGGGCTTTGGAAAAACTTCGAGAGGATCCCCGCATCAAATATGCGGAACCCAACGGTTTTGTGACCCTTTGCGATGCGGACGATCCATACTATACCGACGGCAGCCAATACGGCCTTGAGAAGGTTCGGGCCTCGGAGGTTTGGGACCTCGGTATCGACTGCTCGGGAACCACGGTGGCGACCATAGACTCGGGGGCACGGGTGAGCCATGAGGACCTTTCGGACAACCTTCGAACCAACTCCGGGGAAATCCCCGAAAACGGCACAGACGACGACGGAAACGGATATACGGATGATGTTCACGGCTATAATTTTGTCTCGAACAATGCGGACCTCACCGACAATGTGGGCCACGGCACCCATGTGGCGGGAATCATCGCCGCGGCCACGAACAATTCAAGGGGAGTCGCATCCCTGTCGAGAAACGCCAAAGTTGCCCTTTTGAAAGCCTTTGACACCCGAACAACCACCGTGGATATGATAATAAAAGCCATCGACTATGCCCAAAAATCGGATATTAAGATAATAAACGCCAGTTTCACCACCGAAGACCAAACCTTTACGGAGAGCATAAAAGCCGCCGTTGAGGCCTGCCCGAATATACTGTTTGTGTGTGCCACGGGGAATCACGGGGCAAACCTTGAAAAACGACCCGAATACCCTGCCTGCTATGACCTGCCCAATGTGATTGCCGTCTCGAATTCCACCTCGGAGGATGTCCTGTCGTCGTCCTCGAACTACGGGGCCGAGTCTGCGGACATTGCGGCGCCCGGAACCGGGATATACAGCACCTATAAAACCTCCGACAGTTCCTACGGGCTGATGAGCGGCACATCCATGGCGGCCCCCTTGGTCTCAAGTGTGGCGGCGGTGATTCTGTCCGCAAACCCCCGTTTGAGCGCCTCGGAAATTGCCGATATAATAACCGAAAACGCTGACCGTGTCCCTGCCCTTGAGGGAAAAATCAAAAACGCCGCCCGTCTGAATGCCTCAAAAGCGGTGGCTGCAGCTTTGGCGGCCCGTCCTTCGGCGGAGCCTTTGGAATCGGCGGCACCCTCTGAAATGCCTTCAACGGGGCCCGAGGAATCGGCGGCACCTTCCGAGATGCCCTCACAGGAGCCTGCGGAATCTAGTATGCCGTCGGAAGCACCTTCTGCGAAGCCGGAAGAATCGGCGGTGCCATCCGAAGAACCCTCATTCGAACCGGAAGAACCGGCGGCGCCATCCGAGATGCCTTCAACGGAGCCGGAGGAATCGGCGGCGCCCTCCGAAAAACCCTCCCGGGAACCGATTGAATCGGCGGCGCCCTCCGAGGCACCCTCAAAAGGGCCCGAGCCCACCCAATTCATTCCGCCGACCGAGACGCCCACATCAGAGCCTTTGAGCATTATATCCGGGAAAACGAATCCCGAGGGGAGCTTGGTCACCTTGCGGATAGGGGGCGTTTTGCCAAAGGGTTCGGTAATCTGGGCGGCGGCCTACACCGAGAGTGGAGTCATGACGGATTTTACCTATTTGAAATCGAGAATATTTTCCGAGAACATCACGCTGCCCCTTGATTCGAAAACCGCCGATATTATCTGTGTTTCCGTTTGGGACGGCTTTAGGGAATTGACGCCTCTCTGCGATAAGTATATTATGAACTTAAACAATACACAAAAAGGAGCGGGAAAATGACATTTGAAATTCTGTCCGTTGGGACCGAGCTGCTGCTGGGGTCCATTTTGAATACCAATGCCCAATACCTCTGCCGCAGGCTGAGCGAGCTTGGGTTTGATGTTTACCACACCACCGTTGTGGGGGACAATCCCGAGCGCCTTGAGAGGGCGTTGAAGGTTGCCGCCTCTCGGTCGGATGCCGTTATCACCACGGGGGGCTTGGGACCCACCGGGGACGATTTGACCAAAGAGACAATCGCCCGATACTGCGGCCTTAAACTTATACCCGACGAGGAGAGCAGGCGGCATATAATCGAGCGGTTTAAAAACCACAGGCACATTCCCGAAAGCAATTTCAAACAGGCGGAAATGCCCGAGGGGTGCATAATTTTGAAAAACTCCGTAGGCACCGCCCCCGGGGCCATTATCGAAAGCCCGGAGTGCATATTCATAATGCTCCCGGGTCCGCCCTCCGAAATGATGCCCATGTTTGAGGAGGCACGGCCCTATCTTGAGAAATTCTCGAAGGGGGTAATTCGCTCCGAATCCCTTCGGGTATTCGGCCTCAGCGAGTCGGCGGTTGACGAAAAACTTCGGGATTTGATGGAAAATTCCGTCAACCCGACGGTGGCTCCCTATGCCAAACCGGGGCAGGTGGAGCTGAGAATCACGGCCAAGGCCGAATCGCCTCAAGAGGCGGAGGAAATGCTGGAACCTCTGCAGGCCCAAATTCGGGAAATCCTGGGGGACAGGGTATACGGCACGGGCCTTAGTTGCTCCCTGGAAAAAGTTACGGTCGACATTCTGCGGCAAAAAGGGCTTCGGGTGACCTGTGCAGAGAGCTGCACCGGAGGCCTCATTGCGGAGAAAATAACCCGCATTCCCGGCTCTTCCCAATGTTTCGACTGCGGCTATGTGACCTATTCAAACCTGCAAAAGGCGGTGATGCTGGGAGTTGACACGGAGACTCTCAAAAAATACGGCGCCGTGTCCCCCGAAGTGGCCCTTCAAATGTCAAGAGGAGCTATGGAAAACTCCGGGGCGGACATCGCTGTTTCCGTGACGGGCATTGCGGGCCCGGACGGAGGGACCGAGGAAAAGCCCGTGGGACTCGTCTATGTTTCAATCTGCGCCAAAAACACCCACAAGGTCTTCAGGCTGCTGCTGAACGGCAGTCGGGATAATATACGGGAGCGCACATCCCTCCATGCCCTTGATTTGATTCGCAGATATGCTTCGGGCCTTGAGCTCAAAGTTTGACCTTCTTTCATTCCGAATTTAAATATTTCGAATAAAAAAATAAGGCCTTCGGTTTCGGTTGCCGAGGGCCTTTTTGCTGTTTAATTTATGGGAGTTATCTTTCCCTGGACCACATATCTGTCCGTGTTATATCCTGTGCAGGTCACCAAGGTTATCATATTGTCCTCTGTGGTCATGGGCACATTTGCACTCGCTTCCGACCTGTCCCAGGACCTGCGGAGGCAGGCGGCGTAGGTGTCCGCCGAGTCATAGCTTATGGTATATGCCTCGGAGGCGGGGCCGTCCGGATAGCAGGAGAAAATGTCGATTCGATAATCTCTCTCCGCCGTCAGATAATACATAACCGGGTGCTGCCTCATATATGCCGGGTCGGAGTAGTTCTGGAGGCAGGCGAACATGGAGCCGTTCTTCATATTGTGCCCGTACAAAACCGTGTTCACATCGCTCATATCCGAATTATTCAGGGCGTCCATAAATATGGCTCCCGATGAATTGGCCTGGTCGTTGTACAGATGCTCAAGATAGTAGGAATTGTCCGTGCTTTGCACAACCGGGTAGTTTATGGGCGTGCCTTCGCAATAGAGCCAGCCCACAGCCGAGGCGTTCATTTGATTCAAAAGCTCAAAATCCACATCTATGGGGGCGGCCTCGGTGCCCGCCGATGAGGTATTTTCGTCGGCGGACATGGTCACCAAGTTCAGAGCCAAATCATCATAGGCCTTTTTGCCTTTGGCGTATTGAGTTTGAATTCTCACGATTTGTGCCACGGATATGGCACAGGCAATCAGGCATACGCAAGCTGTTATTTTTAAGACTATATTCTTTTTCTTCATTGCTGTTACCTCCCCTTAGGACCCGTCTTTGGACCTGCCTCGTCGAGGCTTTCGCAATACAAACAGGGATATGGCCAATGTTACCGCCGCAATGCCAATCCAAAGAGGCATATTGGAGCTGTCTCCCGTCTTTGGCGTCGGTCCCTGGTCCGGTCCTTGAGTATACCGCGGCGGCGGAGGCGGCTCCGGAGGAGCGGGTGTCTCCGTTACCGGAGGCGGCGACGAGGGCTCGGACGGCGGGCTCGGGTTGTCCGGCGGATTATCCGGCGGGTTGTCCGGCGGGTTATCCGGAGGATTGTCCGGCGGGTTGTCGGACGGTTGCGGCGTAGGCACATCTTTCGGTGTGGGTGTCGGATTATTTCCCGGATAGTACGGCGGCGGTGGCGGCGGAGATGATACTCTCGGCGTTACCGTAGGCAGAGGTGTTGTCTCGGGCCCGGGCGTCAAAGTGGGCAGAGGCGTTATCTCCGGTGTCGGCGTCAGGGTAGGCAACGGCGTTACCTCCGGTGTGCCGCTGGGTTCGGGTGTATCACTTGGCTCCGGTGTGCCGCTGGGCTCCGGTGAATAACTTGGCTCCGGTGTGCCGCTGGGCTCCGGTGAATAACTTGGCTCGGGTGTGCCGCCGGGTTCCGGTGTAACCACTGCCGTAGGCGTGGGCGTCACAACCGGCGTCGGTGTGGGAGTTACCGTAGGCGTCGGCGTGGGTGTCTCCGTAGGCGTCGGCGTAGGTGTATCCGTAGGTGTCGGCGTGGGTGTTACCGTGGGCGTCGGCGTAGGTGTCTCCGTAGGTGTCGGCGTGGGTGTCTCCGTAGGTGTCGGCGTAGGTGTATCCGAAGGCGTCGGTGTCGGTGTATCCGAAGGCGTCGGCGTGGGTGTATCCGTAGGCGTCGGCGTAGGGGTTACCGTAGGCGTCGGCGTAGGTGTATCCGAAGGCGTCGGCGTCGGGGTATCCGAAGGCGTCGGCGTCGGTGTAT
>CAZTYF010000025.1:0-18615 GCA_964617455.1 uncultured Oscillospiraceae bacterium
TTTTTCAGCCTTGTTTTACGATTTCCATGGCCTCCCCCATAACCTCGCCTATCGGCTCGCGAATTACGATATCCGCACGGGAGTCGGCGGAAGTGGCGCTCTTGTTGATAAGGATAAGGGTATGCCCCGAAAAGTCATGAATCAGTCCCGCCGCCGGATACACATTGAGGGAGGTGCCGCCGATTATCATCGTGTCCGCCTTCCGTATTGCCCGCACGGAACCGTCGATTACCTTGGTGTCGAGACCCTCTTCATAGAGGACCACATCGGGTTTTATAATGCCGCCGCACTTTTCGCATTTCGGTATGACATCTTTTGAATGAGCCACTGCGTCAAGGCCGTAGGATGCCCCGCATTTGGTGCAATGATTCCTATGTATGCTGCCGTGAAGCTCAAACACTGTTTTGCTGCCCGCCGCCTGGTGCAGGCCGTCGATGTTTTGGGTTATGACCGCGCGGAGTTTTCCCATTTTTTCAAGCTCCGCCAAGGCTATATGGGCTTTGTTGGGTTTGGCATCCTCGTAAATCATCTTATCTTTGTAAAATTCGAAAAATACTTCGGGTTTATACACAAAAAACGTGTGGCTGACAATCTGTTCGGGAGGATAGCTGTATTTTTGGTTATAGAGTCCGTCGCTGCCGCGAAAATCAGGTATTCCGCTTTCGGTGGAAACTCCTGCGCCGCCGAAGAACACCATATTCTTGGATTTTTTGATTGCCTCCGCCAGAAGCTTTGCACTTTCGCTCATAAAAACATCTCCTTAAAAATTTTATCGGAATTACAAAAAAGAAACAAAGGCACTCCGTCGGCATTGCCCCGTATTTCGGGAACCTATATGGGTCCGGCTCCGATTATAAGTTATCGGGTTCTTGCCGACCTATGCATTTTTATGATACACCAAAACGGTATCGGTGTCAACACCCGTTCTTTGGGATGAAAGCAAACCAAAAGCCCCTTCCCGTTTTGGGGAGGGGGCTTTCAAGAAGGAACTGTTAAGGATGGTTTAGTCTGTTATTTCGATTGAGAGGGCATATGACTGGGGCGGGATGCTGCGGGTTTCCGCAGAGGAACGCTTGCCCGTTATCTTTGTGCCCGCGGTTAAGTCGTCGATTTTATAAATTCTCTTGTCAAGTCCGTGGCTTATGGTTGTGTTCCCGTCAATGTTCAGAGCTCTTTCGGTTCCGTTGTCATCAATCACAATCTGTCTGCCTTCGATGTTCTGCTCTTTGACAACTCCGCTGAATTCCACGGCGTCTGTATCGTCCGCATCGGGCTCAACTTGGCCGGCATCAACATCCGAGTGAACGGCAATGGATATGGCAGTGGTCTGGGGCGGAAGGCTCATGGTCATGGCCACGCCGTATTCCACATCAAGCTTCGTGCCTTCGGCGATTGCCGCCAAATCACCCGTAACTGCGGTCGTGTCGGAAATTCTGACTATGACTTCGCCCCGCTTGGGGTCGTTTACGCTGAGATAGGGGCCCTCTTCGTCGGTGACGGCGGAGTTGGCTGTCACTTCGGCAGCTTCCGCAACTATCGTGCCTTCCGAGTCGGTGTATACGGAAACCTGCAAAACCGTCTCCAACATCTCCGCGGGAACATAGGTCACACTGTCTTGATACAGATAGGGCGCCGTTTGCAACTCATAGCTCACATCAACGGTCTTACCGTCCTCACCGTGATTTATGCGGACACAGTCGGTATTTCCGATGGACAGAGACACGGTTATGGTGCCCCGAGTGCATTCAACGCTTTGGGTCTCGTCATTCCAGGCCACCGTGTATCCCAATTGCTCCGCAACTTCCCGAAGGGGAACCGTCAATGCTCCGCCGTTTTCAACGGTGGCAACCGGGAAAGAAGCTCCGTTATATTCCGGGGCATCCTCCGCCGTTTGAGACTCGGGAACCGTTATCGGGTTTCCGCTCAGGTCAAATACGGGCTCCGCGGCAAAGGCGGCGCCGCAGCTCAAAACAATGCCCGCAGCCGTCAGCACGGCTAAGATTTTTTTCATAAGGTTTTTCATTTTATCTTCTCCTTTGCATATCCTTTTGATTTTATTTGCATATCTCGCGTTCTGTAAGGTTAGACGAATTTCGTCTCAAAAAGTTCCACGGAAAACCAAGTTTTTTTAAAATTTCAAAAATTTACCCTTATTCTTTGGTCACCCAAGGTGAGCATATCGTTGTTTTTAAGTTCCACCACGTGTTTGAGCGGCTTGCCGTTCAGAAGGGTGCCGTTGGTTGAATTGTTGTCCTCAACCATCAACTTGTTGTTGTCCTTTATCAATATGCAGTGAACCGATGATACCACGGGTCTGGGAACCACCACATCGCATTTGGGATTTCTGCCGATTAAGACCTCATCCGAAACGGACAGCTCATAGGTATCGTCTGTGTCAATCACCGTAACAGACACGGGAATACCGTCCTTTTCGGCGGTTTCCGCCTCCGACTCCCCATCGTCCGCCTCGCCGGGGGCATCGTCGTCCCCCTCGGGATTTTCGGCGTCAACCTCCTCGGCTTCGGCAACATCCTCATCCTCATAATCTTCGGCCGCCTCATCCGCATTTGGCTCCGAATTGTCGGCTTCGGCATCTTCTTTATGGATATCGGATCCCGCAAATGTGCGTGCGTTCTCGGGGGGCATACCCGAATAGACTTGCGCCTCCTCGACCTCACCCTTTTTCACTTTCGGGTTTTTCAGCAAACCTATGCATATAAAGAGCATGGACAGTGCAAACAGAATGCCGGCCGCCGCAAGTAGTTCATATAGTATATTCATGCAAATTCCTCCCGCTGTGTTGATTTCCTGTCAGTTAAAAATAACGGTCACCGCACTGTAGTTGTCCTCGGGCCCCCGCTTTTTCAAAATTCGAAGCATTTTCCTCAGCCACTCGGAAGAGGATTTTGCCCGCTTTAATGTTCGCTCCACTTGCCTCTCGGTCACTTTCTCCCAAAATCCGTCGGTACATATCAAAACCGCATCACCTTTGTGGACGGCAATGGGCTCCGTTACATCGGCGGGAGACATGGGCTCCGACCCGATGCAGGCTGTCAGCCTCCTGCGGTTGCGGCTCTTTCGTATACCCGGAAAGCGAAACTTCCCCGCGGCATGGTCTTGATAGGCCAACGAGTGGTCCGGGGTTACATATTGAAGATAATTTTCGCTCAGGTAGTACATACGGCAGTTGCCCAGGTGGCCGCTTATGATCACATTGCCGTCGGTCAAAACCAAAACGGCGGAGGCTTTGTACTCTTTGCCCCCTTCGCTTTGACGGGTTATGTCCCCAAGCTTTTCTCCGGCGTTTTTGAAATACTCTTTCACCGTCTCCTCGGTGACGGTGGAGGTGGCCTTAAAGTCTTCCATAAAGGAATCTATAACCATCTCGGCAGAGTCAAGCTCTTTGTGGGAGCCGGGCGAGCCGTCGCACACGGCATAGCAACCCACTCCGCCGTCCTCCATCATTCCCAAGTAATCCCGACTCATATTCGGATTGCCGGAATTGCGCACCGATGATATATCCATAACCAATTTCCCTTCGCAATATCACAAGTCCATTCCGCCCCGCAGGCACGGCAAAATCCGAGCCAAAGGGGAACCGCCTCACGGATTTTATTATAAAATAGTCCCCGACTTTTGTCAAGGGCTAAATTTGCCGCCCAATCGGCGCAAAAAAATGTCTGGCCCCATAAAAAAAGACCCCGACTGGACCTTTTTAAAAGGGTCATTTTGTTCTATAATAGAGACGAAAAGTACGGTGATGAAAGCGAAGGAAAGGAAAAGGAAAATGCAAAACCGAGACCCTTATACCCCGGGGCGCAGTCCCCTATTCGCCGTTCATTAAGTTTGGAGGTATTGTTTATGTTCAAGAAATTGCTATCGGCAGCACTTGCTTTGATTGTCGCCGCAAGTGCGTTGCCCACGGTCATTGCGGCAAACACGGAGGAGGGAGATGTTATGGCAGCCGACACAAGGTTCGACCCCGAAACGGTTATGTGGACGGACAAAACCATTGAGGAAGTCCTTGACCGAGACGGAGTTTACACCAATGCTGCGGAAATTAACCCCAATGCAGATAAAAAGACAAATGCCATAGACAGAAACGGTAACGATATTCAAAAACCCTATGAGGCAAAGAATAAATACTTTACCGGCTGGGCATATTCGGAGTATCTGTGGACGCATTTTTATCCCATAGGTAACGGCAGAATGGCTGCAATGGTCGCAGGCGGAATCGATAAGGATGTTATCCAAATCAATGAAGACACCTGCTGGGACGGTTCTCCCTACGGCGAACTGGTCAACGAGAAGGGTGAGAAAATCACATCCGTGGACGGAACCACCACCGCCGAAAAGATAAGCACCCGAAACCAAACCGGCGGCAGCAATGACGGGGGATGGCGGTATTTCCGAGGTGCCAATGCGGACGGTACGCCTGCGGAGATTGGCTCGAAAGATGCGATTGTCGGCGATGAGGAATTCAGGGAGAAATATCCGGATTACGAAAACAAGAGCATTTCATATATGTCGCTCAATATCAACAATGCCAAAGAGCAGAGTGCGGTTCAAGACAGATGGAATTTACACAGCTTGGTTGAGGCTAAATTCTTGGGTACTCCTACCGGTCAAAGAGCCTACAAGTCCTTTGCGGAGGTTTATCTTGATTTCGGGCAGAGCTATAAGGATGCCCAAAATTACACTAAGAGTCTTGATATGAATACCGGTATTGTTACGGTTGAATATGATTTGGGCGGGAAACACTACAAACGGGAAAGTTTTGCCAGTTATCCGGACCAGACGATTGTGACACATGTAGAAACCGACAGCGATCTTAATATGAGCGCCGAGCTGCATACTTACCACAGCGATGTGGCCAAGTATACAAAAGTCAGTGACAAAGAAGTCAAATTGACCGCAAGTGTCAGAAACGGCAACAGCAATAACGGACAGCCGTCAAGATTGAACGCTATTACGTTTGAGGCCCGTATGATTCTTGACGGCGACGGGGAATTTTCGGTAAGCGATGACAGCAAGACCGTAACGGTAAAGGGCGGAAAACAGGCGACCGTTTATGTGGTGGGAGCTACCAACTACGTCGACTATTTAAATCTTGATAATTCAAAGCCCGGGCAGGATTGTGACATATATTCCGCAAATGTTCAAAAGAGAACTTATGAACAAATTAAGGAGCGCCATCTTGCCGATTTTACGGAGCAATATTCAAAGACAAAATTGAGCATAGACAACAAAGAGGGTTATGAGTATAACGACACACCCACTGAAGAGAGAATCCGTAAGGATATAGACGGAAAATCCGGTTATCTTACAGGCTCCGACAGCAACGCCTCAAAGGCGGCATCCAACGGAATCAAGACCACATATAACGACGGTGATTACAAGCTTGCAATCCTCGAATTCAACTATGGCAAGTACTTAATCCTTTCGGGTGCTCGCGAAGGCCGTGCCGCAGACGGAGATAATATAGCAATTCCCGAGAGCCAGCCCCTTAACCTTACCGGAAAGTGGAACGCTGCGATGACGGCGGGATGGAACGGAAAATATACCATAAACATAAACACGGAAATGAACTATTGGGCGGCGCAGCCCCTCAATTTGGCAGCCAGCGAGAGAACCCTTATCGACACGTTTGATGAACTGGCTCAAAGCGGAAGTATCACCGCCGATTATCAATACGGCATCGGTGACAGCTCAACATACAAACCGGGCGACCCATGGGTAATGCATCACAACTTTGACTTGTGGCGAGGCACACAGCCCATAGACAATGCCACCGCGGGATTGTGGCCCACGGGCGGAGCCTGGCTCCTTGAGCACGCTTGGCAGTATTATAAGTTCAACAGGGATGAGGAATATTTGGCCGAAGTTTATCCCTATATGGTGGGTGCAGCCAAATTCTTCACTCAATTCTTGGTAGTCGACCCCAAAACGGGATATTTAATCACCGCAGCTTCCTGCTCCCCCGAACAGGGCGGAGTTCAGCCCGGTCCCGCAATGGACACCCAGCTTGTGAGAAACCTGTATGATATGGTCAGACAGGCAAGCAAAATTTTGGGCAAGGAACAAGAAAATGCGGATCTTTTGGCAAGGATTGACGAGCAGATGCCTTCGAGCTATTTCGCAGACGAACAAGGCAAAATAGCACCAAACCTCCTCGGAGGCACCGGTATACAGGAATGGGTACGCGGCGATGTTACCTTTGACTTCAGTGAAAGAGACGACCCCAAATCCGGTAAATATAAGAACATAAAAAATCCCTTTAACGGTGAGGAAAAAAGCATAGACGAGCACAGCGTCGGAGCGGGTCACAGACATCACTCTCCCCTTTGGGAACTCTATCCGGGAACCCACCTCAATCCATACAGTACCGATGCGAATGAGCAGAAGTTGTTCACTGCCTTCAAGCAAGCGACTTCCGCCAAGGACGGCGCGGACGGTAAAGGTTGGAGTTTGGCTTGGAGAATAAACCTCAACGCCCGTGCCCTTCAGGGAGACAAGTCCGAAAATATGCTCAAGCAACTGTTCCTATGCCGCACGGCTCCGAATCTGTTTGATGAGCATCCGGATTTCCAGATAGACGGAAACTACGGAGCGACCTCCGGTATTGCGGAGATGGTGCTCCAGAGCCACACGGGTGCCATTGACGTTATCCCCGCTATACCGACAAATTGGAAGAATGGCAGCTTCAGCGGCTTTATGACTCGGGAGAATGCCGAAGTATCGGCGGCTTGGGAGAACGGTGAGGTTACCGAGTTGTCCGTGAAAGCCGTTAGAGACGGTGACATAAGGATTCGGGACGAGCGTTTGGGCCGCGGCACAATCGTGGATTCATCCGGTAATCCCATTGAATTCACCTTCGACCCCGATACCAATATTGCCACCATTTCGGGCAAAATGGGTGAAACCTACACAGTGACCCATTTCGAAAAGCAGATCCCCAAATATTTGGAAGGCACTCAAACACTGTTCGCAAACACCGCCACCGGATTTTTCGGCAGCAACGGAGCTTCCGTTCCCAAACTTGCCGACGGAAACACCTCGGTGGGATATATGTCCAATGCGGCCGGTGAAAACGGCAAAGGTGCAGAGGTAGGCTTCTGCTGGAAAAACGCGGATTTGACCGGAGTTACAAATATGTCCCTCTCCGTAGCAAGAGTATACGACTCAAATCCCACTGTTTCGGTGAGACTTGATTCAAAAGACGGAACCGAAATCGACTCATTTAAGGCAACCGAAGCAAAGACATATAACCTTGATATTTCGGCTCTTGCGGAGACCGGCGGTGTGCATGATATCTATGTTGCGGCCTATGGCGACCCGTATACGGCAACCGACAGCGGCGGCAAGGATGTTAAGTGGCTTTGCAATGTGGGAGATTTGGTTTACGATTACAGATATCCGAACCCCGAATACACGGAGCCCGCACCCGAAGCCTATGATTATGAAATAGCAAGTGCGGCATATGACGAAAGCGGCAGCCTTGAGGTGTCTCTCAAATATAACGGCTCCGAGGCAAGTCCCAAGGCAAAGCTCATGGTGGGCGTATATGACGAGAGCGATGATAAAGTTCTGCTTGATTCGGCGGAATATGATATAGAGGGTGCGGATATCAAAGCTCTCGATTTCAAAAAGCCCGAAATCGGCAAGGTTGTGCTGTATATCTGGGACGGAACCGATACGGTGGTTCCCCTGAGCTCCGTATACGAAGTGGGAGCAAGCAGCCGGTAACCCCAAGGCGGCCTCTCGCAAGCAAAAGCGGCGGGTTTTTAGGCCGAGAAGGGCAAAAACGTTTTGAATGAAAATCTAAAAATATATGGATTTCTTCCCAAAATAATCCAAAAGAGCGGGCACGGGTCCGCTCTTTTGCCATACTTACCCGTTTGCCTCTTCATCCAAGGCCTCAATCAAAAAGCTGACGGGCCTGAATCCGTCGTTGCAGGAGACCATTGCGGACTTTTTGTTTTTCATCCATCCATCAAAGAAATCTCCGCCTCCGCAGGCGAGGGTCAGCACAAATTGGGACATACTTTCCCAGGCGCTTTCACAGAGCCCCTTGGGGCGCCTGTGGCCCTCCGCGATAAACACATCCCCCTCCCGAATATCACAGGGATTTTCAATGGGATTTTCATATTCTTTTATCAAGTCGGCATACTCCGCTTTTCTGATTGCGGTTATCCTGATTTTTTTCATAGAGCCGCTCCTCCAATCCTTGATTTTCGTATTTCCCATGGGCCTTATGCAAATTATACCACACGGGGGCTCCCAAAACAATATACAAACCTCGGGGTTTTCAAAATGGATGAAAATCATTTCCAAAATTATGAAAAATATTAAAATAAATGCTTGCTTATTAAATTAAATTGATGTATAATATCAATGAAAAATAAAACTGCGCAAAAGAAGAATTTATTAAAATTTAATAGGAGGAGTTAAAATGGATAAACAACAGGTTTTAACAAAAATGACGGATGCAGGTTTGGTTGCCGTTGTTCGCGCAAGCAGTGCCGAGGATGCTCTCAAGATTTCCGACGCTTGCCTTGAAGGAGGATGCCCGTCAATCGAGCTCACATTCACGGTTCCCGGTGCTCCCAAAGTTATCGAAGCTTTGGCCGCCAAATACACCCACGGCGAAATGCTTTTGGGCGCAGGCACCGTTCTCGACCCGGAAACGGCAAGACAGGCGATTCTTTCCGGCGCGAACTTTATCGTAAGCCCCGGTTTCAACCCGGAGACCGCCAAACTCTGTAACCGCTATGCCGTACCCTATATGCCCGGCACAATGACATTCACGGAAATCCTGACCGCTATGGAATCCGGAGTTGACATCTGCAAAGTGTTCCCCGGCGATATTGTCGGCCCCAACTTCATCAAGGACGTAAGAGGTCCTCTGCCTCAGGCCAAGCTGATGCCCACAGGCGGCGTTGATGTGGGAAATGTTGACCAATGGATAAAAGCGGGCGCTGTTGCCGTGGGCGCAGGTTCCGCACTCACCAAGGGCGCAAAGACAGGCGATTATGCCGACATCACAAAGACCGCGAAAGAGTTCATCTCGAGAATCAAAGAGACCCGCGCAGCTTTGTAGTTCAAACCCGATTCAAATAAGTAAATAATTTACAAATTACAAAGGAGAATTGTTAATATGGCGAAAATTGTTACTATGGGCGAAATTATGCTCAGACTGTCAACCCCCAACAATGAGAAATTTATTCAGGCCGACGAATTCGATGTAAACTACGGCGGCGGCGAAGCCAATGTGGCCGTATCCCTTGCCAACTATGGCCATGAGGCGGAATTTGTTACCGCCGTGCCCGACAATCCCATCGGCGAATGTGCCGTTGCGGCCCTCCGCAAAATGAATGTCAAGACGGACCACATTGCCAAGACCGGCGAAAGATTGGGCATATATTACTTAGAGACGGGTGCATCCATGAGGGCATCGAATGTGGTTTATGACCGTGCTCACTCATCAATTGCAACGGCAACACCCGATGACTTTGATTTTGACGAGATTTTCGAAGGTGCCGATTGGTTCCATTTCACGGGAATTACTCCCGCCGTTTCCGATGCAGCCGCCGAATTGACCGAGGTTGCCCTCAAAGCCGCAAAGGCAAAGGGCGTCAAGGTTTCGGTTGACCTTAACTTCCGTAAGAAATTATGGTCCAGCGAGAAGGCTCAGAGGATTATGACAAACCTTATGCAATATGTTGATGTCTGCATAGGAAACGAAGAGGATGCCGAAAAAGTTTTGGGATTCAAACCCGGAAACACCGATGTTACCAGCGGCGATTTGGAACTTGCCGGCTATGAGGATATTTTCAAGCAGATGGTTGAGAAGTTCAACTTCGAATATGTTATCAGCTCTCTCCGTGTCAGCCACTCGGCTTCCGACAACGGCTGGTCCGCTTGCATTTATTCAAGGGATGCCAAGGAATTCTATCATTCTCGGGAATACAGAATTTCTCCGATTGTTGACCGTGTAGGCGGCGGCGACTCCTTTGCGGGCGGCACCATTTGCGGATTTGTTGACGGCAAGAACTTCAAGGATGCCCTTGAGTTCGGAGTTGCGGCCTCGGCCCTCAAGCATACAATCCCCGGTGACTTCAATTTGGTTACCCGTGCGGATGTTGAGAATCTTGCAGGCGGTGACGGCAGCGGCCGTGTTCAGAGATAAGACTAAAAGATAATTCATAACAAAAACAAAGCGGCGCCCGGTGCGCCGCTTTTTGTAATGCCCGAGTTTGAACATCCTCTTCGGGAGCTCTCGGACCGCCGAGAGGATGCGGTATATAAGTTCCTCCGAAATTTTTCGGGATTATCGCTTCCGCAGGCTGCCGACAATTCTGTCCAATATACCGCCGGCGTCGATTCCGGGATGGGTTGTGTACATACGGATAACCTGTTCCGTGAATTCACCGTCAATGCCGAGTTTTTCCGAGATTTTATCCGCACTTTCCCCTTTTTGGCAGCGCTTTATTATTTCCCCGATGGATTTTTGCGGGTCTTTCGGTATTTTTGAACTTTGCATATTTGCGCCGCCGACGGAAATGTATATGGGTTTTACGGTGTATCCGCTTGTTGATATGTCTATCTCCGCCATTGTGGACGGGCGGTTTAATCGGTTTTTGCCGCAGCTGCCGGGATTGAGCCAAAGCTTTCCGTCGATGGTTTTGCGATAAAACCTGTGAGTATGTCCGAAAATTACGAAATTAACATCCGAGTCGGGGGATAATCCTTTTCTGTTATGTTTCAAAAGGAATTTATATCCGCCAAGCTCAAAGCTCATTTCTTCGGGCAAATCGAATCGCCTGTCGTTGTTGCCTCGAACGGCGAAAAAAGGCGCACCCGGTTTGAGAGCCACCTTGATTGAATTGAAATTTTCCTCGGTTTCAAAATCCCCCGCGTGGATAACCGCATCCGCCCGAGAAACCGCAGCCTCGGTTTCCGGCAGCAATACTCCGTGGGTATCGGATATAACAAGTACTTTCATAGCGATAAAATATCAAATCAAAAATGTATAACAAGTCTGTTATGCGTTTTGCCTTTAATCGCAACCGCAATCCGTACCATGACGGTGGCCGGGATTTTCGTATCCCGGGTCGGGCAAAATCACTCGGTCTATCTTTATTTCGTTGTAGTCTTTTCCCGTTTCCAGGCATTTGCCGCAGTTGTCGCAGAGCTTCATGGGATTTATGTCGCAGTAGTCGCACTCGCCGCAGCCGATGCACATTCTGTCATACAGTACACATTCTTTTGCCATAGATTTTCCTCCCCTCAAAATTCCGAGGCGGCCTGCAGGATGGCGATTTTGGCACTGTCATATATGACGCCGCCCTGCATATAGGCGATATAGGGCTCGCAAAGGGGCGCATCGGCGGAAAGTTCTATGGAAGCACCCTGCACAAATGCTCCCGCCGCCATAATGACAGGCTCCCCATAGCCGGGCATATCCCAAGGTTCGGGAGTGACATAACTGTCAATGGGCGAGCCTTTTTGAATTGCCCTACAGAATTTTATCACATTTTCGGCACTGCCGAATTTTATGGATTGAATTATGTCGCTGCGGCGAGCATCGGCTTTGGGGCAGACTTCAAAACCCAGCTTTTCGAACATTGCCGCACACAGCACGGCGGTCTTTAGGCTTTCCGCCACAATATGGGGCGCATAGAACAGGCCTTGATACATATTGCGGTTCATACCGAGGCTGGCTCCCACATGTTTTCCCAAGCCGGGTGCCGTCAGCCGAAATCCCACTTTGCGGACGCAATCCTCCGTCCCCGCAATATATCCTCCGCTTAAGGCCAAACTGCCTCCCGCATTCTTAATGAGGGAGCCCACAATAAGGTCGGCCCCCACTCGGGTGGGCTCCACGGTATCGACAAAAATGCCGTAGCAATTGTCCACACAGCACAGGGTGCTTGGGCTGACCGATTTGACCGTGCTTATGATTTTGCCGATTTCCTCAACGGAAAGGGCGTCGCGCCATTCATATCCCCGGGAGCGCTGTATGAGCACTGCTTTGATATTTTCGGATTTGAGCAGCTTTTCTATGCCGTCATAGTCGGGTTTGCCGCCTTTTAAGTCAACCCGCCGATAACCGATTCCGAAGTCCTTAAGGGAACCCGAGTCGGGATAGTCTCCCTCCCGAATTCCTATAACCTCTTCCATGGTATCATAGGGGTCCCCCGTAACGGATGCAAGAATGTCCCCCGGCCTCAACAGACCGAACAGGCAAGAGGCTATGGCCTGGGTCCCCGAAACGATATTGTGACGGACCATGGCATCTTCCGCTCCGCAGATTTCGGCATACACCTTATCCAAAGTATCCCGTCCCATATCGTCATAACCGTAGCCGGTGGTTTCGCCGAAATGGGCATAGGAAACCCGATTGTTTTGAAAAGCCTTCAGAACCTTGGCCGAGTTGATTTCGGCAATTTTCTCAATCCTCGAAAAAGGCTCTCTTAAGTCTTCCGACACGGAGTTAAAAATCTCTATCGCCTTGGGGGATATTTTAAAATTATCCGCAAGACAGCGGGCGTATTCCTTGCTAATCGGCATAATCCAACTCGTTCACTTCCTTGGCGGACAGGATTTTTACGCCGCCTTCTTTCAAAGCTTCCACCGAGCCGTCCAAATCGTTTGTCTTGATTACGATAACGGCTTTGTTGGACTTTTCGCCGATAAACGAATAGATATAGTCGATGCTGATATCCTTGTCCTTGAGGAGTGTTATGACATCACCGAATGTGCCGATATTGTCCTCAATCGATACGGCAATGACGTCGGCCACATTGGCGGTCATATCATTGGCCCGCAGCACCTGTTCGGCTTTCACCGGGTCGTTTACAATCATCCTCAAAATTCCGAAATCCGTCGTGTCGGATATATTGATGGCACGGATGTCGATGTTGTTATCTTTCAAAATCTTGGTTATGGCCGCAATTCGGCCGGACCTGTTTTCCATAAACACGGAAATCTGTTTAACATACATTTCATTTTCCTCCTAAGATCTCTCCGTCGGCGGCCTGCCGACAGGGAGCGGTAAATTTAATTCCGAGAAAGTTTCAAGCTTCCCTTCCCAAACCGAAGGCCTTGATGTTCACATCTAAGGCTTTGGGGGGAACGGTGGAACTTATCGCATCAATCCAGGCCCGCTTCGGGATATTCATACTTTTGGACAGTACGCCTATCAGGGCCACATTGGCGGTTTTGATATTCCCGGCGGTAAGGGCAATTTCGGCTGCATCGGCCGAGACAATGGTAACTCCCTTGGATTTGATTTTTTCGATTATGTTTTCGGGGTATTTTTCTGCGCCTGTTATAACGGGCATGGGGTCTATGTTCTGGGTGTTGCAAACTATCGTGCCGCCCTTTTTCAGATAGGGCAAATATCTGTAGGCCTCCAATTCCTCAAAGGCGAGTATCAGGTCCGCCTCTCCCCTGTCGATTATGGGGGACGAGACCCGATTGCCGTATTTCACATAGGTCACAACGCTGCCGCCTCTTTGAGACATACCGTGAACCTCCGAGACTTTCACGTCATAGCCTTCTCCCAAAAGGAGATTTCCCAATATTCGGCTGGCAAGCAGGGTCCCCTGGCCGCCTACGCCGACTATCATGATTGATATGCAATCCGTATTGTTCATAATCCGCCTCCTATTCTACGGCACCAAAGGCGCACACGCTGCCGCAAAGGCCGCAGCCGACACACAGGGTTTTGTCTGTTTCGATTTTGCCGCCTTTGTCAACAATGGCGGGGCAGCCCAGTTTCATACACATTTTGCATTTTTTGCATTTGTCTTGGTTGATGGCAACGGGACCCTGGAATTTGACCGATTTGAGCAGTGCGCAGGGCCTTTGAACAATAATCAGCGAGGGCTCATCCGATGCCAGTTCCTCTTTGATAACCTTTTCGGTGGTTTTCAGGTCAAAGGGGTCGACGATTTTGATTCTGTCGATTCCCACGGCTTTTCCCAAAAGCTCCAAATCAACCTGGCGGGTCTTTTCCCCTTTCAAGGTCTTTCCTGTGGTGGGGTTGTCCTGATGACCGGTCATACCCGTGGTGGAATTGTCAAGGACCAATACCGTGTTTATGCCTTTGTTATAAACTATATTGATAAGGCTTGTAATTCCGCTGTGAATAAAGGTGGAATCGCCCAAAACAGCCACCGTCTTTTTGGCATATTCCTTTCCTCTCGCCAAGGACATCCCGAATGCCATACCGATTGACGCACCCATGCATACAACGGAATGAATGGAATTCAGGGGAGCGGCAGCGCCCAAGGTATAACAGCCTATGTCGCCGCACACATTTACTCCCAGCTTGTTCAAAACATAAAACGTGCCTCTGTGGGGGCAGCCTGCGCACAGCACGGGAGGACGGACGGGTATCGGCTCATTGGGCTCATCATAGATTTCGTCGTTGACTCCGCTTATCAGCTTCTTTATTTGCCCCGTTGAAAATTCGCCGCACATGGGGAAAATGTCTTTTCCGATGGGACTTAGCCCAATATTGCGGCAATGCTCCTCAATGAAGGGGTCAAGCTCCTCAACCACATACAGTTTATCGACTTTCGCGGCAAAGTCCTTTATGAGATTTACGGGCATCGGATAGGTCATTCCCAACTTCAGAACCGAAACATCGTTTCCAAAGGCCTCCCGCACATAGTTATAGCACATACCGCTTGTGATTATTCCGATTTTCTTATCGCCGTATTCGACACGGTTGAGTGGCGTGCCCTCGGAATATTCCCTCAGTTTGACTATTCGATCCTCCACAACGGGATGTCGGCGCATGGCACTTGAGGGCATCATTACGTATTTCGTGATATCGGTTTCATAGTCCCGAAGTTTGGGCTCCGTCCTGTCACCCAAGGGGGTCAGGCTTTGAGAGTGAGCCACCCGGGTGGTCAGGCGGAGAAGCACGGGCGTGTCGTATTCCTCGCTTATTTCATAGGCAAGCTTCACAAATTCTTTGCATTCCCGGCTGTCCGACGGTTCAAGCATGGGTATCTTGGCAGCCTTGGCATAGTTTCGGCTGTCCTGCTCATTTTGGGATGAAAACATACCCGGATCGTCGGCAACGGCGATTACCATTCCTCCGTTCACTCCCGTATATGATGCGGTGAACATGGGGTCCGCCGCCACATTCAGGCCCACATGCTTCATGGCGCAAAAGGACCTTGCCCCGCCTATAGCTGCCCCCAAGGCAACTTCCGTGGCAACCTTTTCGTTGGGGGCCCATTCGGCATATATCTCATCATATTTGGCCGCATATTCCGAAATCTCTGTGCTGGGTGTTCCGGGATATGCGGAAGCTACCGTCACTCCAGCCTCCCAGAGGCCTCGGGCAACAGCTTCATTGCCAAGCATCAGTTTCTTTTCCATTGTTCTCCTCCTTTTCCCCGAAGGTTGGTTTCGGGGAAATTTTCGTATTGTCTCTTTGCCGAGGGCAAAGGAGCGTTCGTGTTTATTGCTCCGAGTTTCTCAGGTCGACTATCCTTTTGGCCTTGCCGGTGGTGCGCTCAATGGATTTCGGTTCCGCCAGCCTGAGTTTTGCCCGAAGACCCAGCACACTGTTAAGGCGCTCCGACATTTCCCGACTCAGTTTTTCGACTTCCGAATACTTTTCAAGAAGGGAACCGTCGATGAGTTCAACCACGATTTCCAAATTGTCAAGCATATTTTCCCGACGAAGGATAAGTTGATAGTTGGGGCTGACTTGGGGGAATTCCAAAACAACGCTTTCGATTTCCGAAGGGAAGAGATTCACACCTTTGATTTTTATCATATCGTCGGTTCTTCCCTGAATCGGAGCCAAACGATAGGAAGTTCTGCCGCATTCGCAAGGTTCTTTGATAAGGTACGAAATGTCTCGGGTTCTGTAGCGAATAACGGGCATCGCCTCTTTGGCAAGGGTGGTGATAACAACCTCGCCCGCCTCACCGGGAGGCAAGACTTCGCCGGTGGAGGGGTTGATTATTTCCACTATAAACATATCCTCATTGATGTGTTCCCCGCATTTCAGGATACACTCGCCTGAAACGCCGGGGCCCATAACTTCGGTCAGACCGTAATTGGAGGTGACCAGCATATTAAGGGAATGCTCAAGATTGCTGCGCATATTTTCGCTCATGGCTTCCGAGCCGAACAGACCGTATTTGAGTTTCATTTTTTTCAGCAGGTCTTTTTCTTTTATGATTTCCGCCAAATATGTGGCATAGGACGGTGTGGCCACCAAGCCGGTTGCTCCAAAGTCCTCCATCAGCATCAGCTGGCGTTGGGTATTGCCGCTGGATATGGGCACGATTGTGGCGCCCACTTTTTCGATTCCGTAGTGAAGACCGAATCCACCGGTGAACAGACCGTAGCCGAAGGAAATCTGAACCACATCGGTCTCGTCGATTCCCGCCCCCATAACAATCCGAGCAATTGCCTCCGACCAGGTGTCAAGATCCTTTCGGGTGTAGCCTGCCACCACGGGTTTTCCCGTGGTGCCGGAAGAGGCGTGAATCCGAACAATCTTGCTCATCGGCTCGGCAAACAGTCCAAAGGGGTAGTTGTCGCGCAAATCGTCCTTTGTGGTGAAGGGCAGATTTTTGAGGTCATCAAGGGATTTCACCATGCTCGGTTTTATACCGAGCCCGTCAAACCTATCCCGATAGAACTTAACATTGTCATATGCCTTGTTCAGCATATATCCGAGGCGCTCCAACTGGATTTCTTCAATTTTCGAATGGTCTTTTTCGCATTCAATATCTCTGTTCCAGATTTTTACTTGTTCTTTCATACCTATCTCCTTTTCGAATTTCATATTGAATTCGTGAATTACTGCATTGTTAACATTATAGCATTAGGGGCGGTATATTGCAAGCACAATTTTACGGACATTGCAGAGTTTTTGCCGCGAATTTGTCAGCCGCCGATTTTGTACACAGCCTCGCCCCGTTCCCGTTTTATTGCAAATATTTCCTCAAAACCATTGACAAACATCGGAAAGTAAAGTATACTTGAGTGGGTGTGTTTGAGAGCATACTCGATTTGATATGATTATAATATATTTGTTCAATTATAGGAGGTACTGCGAAAATGATTACAGCAGGTGATTTCAGAAACGGACTGACCTTTGAATATGACGGCAGCGTATGCCAGGTTATCGAGTTCCAGCATGTAAAACCCGGAAAGGGTGCGGCTTTTGTCAGAACAAAGTTCAAAAATGTCATTACCGGGGCGGTTGTTGAAAAGTCCTTTAATCCGACCGAAAAATTCGAAAAAGCCGTGGTTGAAAGACGGGACATGGAATACCTTTATCAGGACGGAGATTTGTACTACTTTATGGACCCGGAAACCTATGAGCAGGTTCCCCTGAGTGAATCCCAATTGGGAGATGCCTTGAAATTCGTCAAAGAGAATATGCAGGTCAAGTTTGTTTCGTTCAAGGGTAATATCTTCTCAGTGGAGCCGCCCACATTTGTCGAACTTGCCGTCACCCACACGGAGCCCGGAGTCAAGGGAAATACCGCGACAAATGTAACGAAGCCCGCCACCCTTGAGACGGGAGCGGTTGTGACTGTCCCCATGTTCATCAATGAAGGCGATATGATCAGAGTCGACACCCGCACGGGTGAGTATATGGAGCGGGTATAAACTCCCGAGTCTTAACAAAAATGCCGACAAAACCCCTTAAAATCGCATTTTCCCCGAGCACAAGCTACAAAAAGGAAAAAGAGGGAAAAAAAGGGTAAAAAAAGGGTTGACAAAGGCGGGGCAAGGTGATAGAATAAACAAGCTGTCGCAGAGAGCGGCAGCTTTTAAAACCCGAAAAATCGCTCCGAAAAAAATTTTCAAAAAGATGAAAAAAAGAGTTGACAGGAGCGAAAAGATGTGGTAAACTTAAAAAGTTGCAAATTCAATCGGAAGTGAGCTTATGTAAGCTTTAGATTGAAGAAGACAAGCCCGGAACAGCCGAATAGCGGTGGGAGTACAACGGAATTGCGCTACAGAGTGAAATTCTAAGGCAGACTCCTCAGTCATCGCTAAAGCGAAGCCGACTCCCCCTTTCAGGGGCACCTGCTGCGATGCAAAGCGAGTAGGAGCAAAGGGCTCCCAAAAAGCTTAAGCGGAGTGCACATTTTGGGAAAGAGGAGCAGTTTTCCATAGGGTTCCCAAAAAGCGCCAACGCAGTGCACTTTTTGGGAAAGAGGAGGAACCGCCGGGAGGGCGAAAGTTTTCTCGCTTGCGAGGAAACGAGCCAAAAGGCGAGTTCCGACGCCGCGCCAATGAAATGCACATTTTGGGAAAGAGGAGCAGCCGCCGGAAAGGCGAAGCTTTTGCCCTTTAGGGCAAAACGAGAAAAAAGGCGGACTCAAAGCGCACAGAGTGCGCAAAGGGCTCCCAAAAAGCGCCAACGAAGTGCACTTTTTGGGAAAGAGGAGCAGCCGCCGGAAAGGCGAAGGTTTTCTCGCAAGCGAGAAAACGAGCAAAGAGGCGGACTCGAAGCGCACGGAGTGCGCGCAGGGCTCCCGCAAAGCGCCAATGAAATGCGCTTTGTGGGAAAGAGGAGGAAACCCGAAGCAGGCGCCGCTTTTGTCCGACAGGGCA
>CAZTYF010000026.1:0-17582 GCA_964617455.1 uncultured Oscillospiraceae bacterium
TATTCTGTACGACAATTTTGTCGTGGGGGGTGTGACAGATTTGTCGTAGGTGGTGTGACAATTTTGTCATAGGTGGTGTGACATATTTGTCGTAGGTGGTGCGACATATTTGTCGTAGGTGGTGTGACATTTTTGTCCTCCATACGGAAATATGAAAAGACGGCACGCACCGGCACGATTTGTTTGGTATAATAGGGTTAGGGATCGAAGATAGGGTGTTTGTTATGGGAAAATTCGCGGGAAAGAGGAGCACACTTCATGGCTCCCAAAAAGGCTTGCCTTTTTGGGAAAGAGGAGGAAACCCGAAGCGGGTGAGACTTTCGCACTCCGTGCGGAAGCGAACAAGCGTAGGGATTTCCGACGTGGCGATGGGTTTAAATTTTTCTTGACGATTCTTATAAGATATGATATCATATTTTATAAATTGGAGGTGTTTTTATGGCGTTTAATATTATCAGCGAGGCGAGGCGCTGTCTCCATTGCAAAAAACCCATGTGCATGGAGGGGTGCCCTATACATACCAATGTTCCCGATATGATTCAGATGTTTTTGAACGGAAAGATGTATGATGCGGGCAAGATGCTTTTTGACAATAATCCCCTTTCCGTGGTCTGCTCTTTGGTGTGCAACCATGAAAATCAGTGTCAGGGCCACTGTGTCCTCGGCAGGAAAAGCCATCCGGTCCACATAAGCAGTATCGAAAATTACATTTCCTCCGCCTATCTTGAAAGGCTTGAATACACGAAGCCCGAGCCGAACGGCAAGATGGTGGGCATTGTGGGCTCCGGGCCTGCGGGAATTACCATTGCCATAGTTCTCGCCAAGCGGGGCTATGATGTGACGATATTCGAGGCCCGAGAGAAAATCGGCGGCGTGCTGAGATACGGAATTCCCGAATTCAGGCTGCCCAAGGTTATTCTTGAGAAATACAAAAATCTCCTGTTGGAATTGGGCATAAAAATAAGGCCCAACGCCACAATCGGCGGTGCCATAAGCATTGAGGACATCTTCCGTGACGGCTATGACGCTCTCTTTATCGGAACGGGAGTGTGGAAGCCCAACAGCCTTAAAATCAAAGGGGAGAGTTTGGGCAACGTGCACTATGCCATAGCCTATTTGATTAACCCGGACGAATACAACTTGGGAAACAGCCTCAACATAATCGGAGCGGGCAATGCGGCGATGGATGTGGCAAGAACCGCCATAAGGCACGGGGTTCGTTATGTCACCGTGTTCAACCGAACCGATGAGGTGGCGGCCAGCAACCAGGAATATGAGTATGCCAAAATAGACGGGGTTATGTTCCAAAACCGCAAAATCCCCGTTGAGATAAAGCCCAACGGCGTGATATTTGCGGAGGCGGACATCAAAGAGGACGGAAGCATCGAAAAAATCGAGGGCACGGAAAAACTCTATCCCTCCGACTCCGTGATAATCTCAATCAGCCAGGGAGCTCAAGACCAGATTTTGTCCCGAACCCGAGGCATTGACACCACAAAGCGGGGACTGCTCATTACCAACAAGTACGGCGAGACCACCCGAGACGGCATTTTTGCCTCCGGCGACATTGTCAGGGGTGCCAAAACCGTGGTGGAGGCCGTCAAGTATTCCAAACAGGTGGCGGACGCCATGGATGAATATATGCAGGGCTTAGACGACAAGGACAAGGAAAGCCCGGATGAGGAAAACTGAAGAAAAAAGAGACGACAAACAAAGGACAGGCCCGGGGCTTGTCCTTTTTCATATTCCGTTTATATTCCCTTTGCGATTTATCTCTCAATCCTCTTTCTCTGTAAGGGCAATCCCAAAGGCGGATATGCCCTCCTTGCGGCCTTCAAAGCCCATTCCTTCCGTGGTGGTGGCCTTCACGCCGACTCGGTCTTTTTCGATGCATAGGGCGTTGGCTATGTTTTCCCGCATTTGCTCAATATGAGGTGCCATTTTGGGGGCTTGAGCCACAATGACGGAGTCGATATTCACAACGGAATATCCCGCGTCTTTCAAAAGTATCCCCACGGTTTTCAAAAGCTCAATGCTGCGGGCTCCACGATATTTGGAATCGCTGTCCGGGAAAAGTTTCCCTATATCTCCCAAAGCCGCCGCTCCCAGCAGAGCGTCCATAATCGCATGGACCAACACATCGGCATCGCTGTGGCCCAATAGGCCTTTTTCGTAATCTATCGAAACGCCTCCCACAATCAGCGGCCGGCCCTCCGCAAATCTGTGAGCATCATATCCGATGCCCGCCTTGGTTTTTTTTTCGGACATTGCTTCCTCCTCCCGGTAGGTTCTTCTTCGCCTTTGCGAAAATGCGCCGAGGTATTACCGCTCCCCGTTTTTCAATATCATTTCCCCCATGAGCAAGTCTTCCGGGGTGGTGATTTTTATATTGGTATAATCCCCGATGACTACCTTGACGGGAGCATCGGTGAACATCTCCACGGCGGCGCAGTCGTCGGTAAGGTCCGTCCCCCGGCTCTCTGCCTCTCTGTGGGCCCTCACAATGAGTCCGTATCTGAAAGCTTGGGGGGTTTGTATGGAAATCAAACGGCTTCGGTCCGGGGTCTCCGCCACGAATCCCGCCTCGTCTATCCGCTTGACCGTGTCCTTTTGAGGCACGCCCACTGCGGCGGCGGAGCACTCGCCCCCTTGAATTGCATCTATCAGTTCCTCTATTCTCTCGGGTTTTATAAAAGGCCTGGCTCCGTCATGGATGAGGACGATGTCATTTTCCTCTCCCCTAAGCTCCTCAAGGGCAAGGCTCACGGAGCGCTGCCGAGTTTCACCCCCCGCAATCACGGCGGACACCTTTGAAAATCCGTACTCTCTCAAAAGTTCCCTCATGGGCTCCGTATCCTCCGGCCGAGCGGCGATGACTATTCGCCCGATTTGGGGCATATCCTCAAAAACCCGAAGCGTTCTCCCGATAAGGGGAACACCTCGGAGCTTTATGAATTGCTTGTTTTTGCGGCCCTCAAGGCCCATTCGGCTGCCGCAGCCTGCGGCAGCTATCACAACCGACACAGAGTCCATACCGATTCCCTCGTGCCTTGGAATTGATTTTGTCCGATTCGGCAAGCGCCCTTACGGGAGCTTGCTCATAAGCAGCTTTTCGATATCCGGGTATGTGGAATTTTTGGACATAATCAATTCGGATATCAGACTGTTTTTGGCATTGCTCAGCATTTTGCGCTCAAAATTCGACAGGCTTTTTTTCCTGTCCCTCACAATCAGGGATTTGGTAATTCTCGCCACATCGAAGATATTTCCCGCTTTGAGCTTTTCGAGATTCTCCCGATATCGCTTATTCCAATTGCATGTATCCGTACACTCGCAAGTGCCAAACTCGTCTATAACCTCATCTGCCTCACGCTCCGAGACAATATACCGAAGGCCGATTGTTTCTATTCGCTCCACCGGTATCTTTATCTCCAAATCCCCCAAACAGGGCTTGAGTATGAAATACTCCACCTCTTCGCCCATTACTTTCGTCTGCTCTATACCTTTTATAACACCTGCTCCGTGCATGGGATAGGCCACTTTGTCGCCTACTTGAAACATAAAAACACTCCCCACTCTCTCCGATTTCTCGGCGGCCGACGCATTCTGCGCCGTATTTTGCGATTTCAACAGAGCCACTACACGAAACACATTGGACGTATTAAACTAAAAGACGCTTTTTAATATTTGCAGTATGTTTGAGTATTGACAAACCTCGATGTCTTTGAACCTGTCCGCCGTCTCTGCGTCCGAAGGCGGCACTATGATTTTCTTAAACCCCATTTTTTCGGCTTCTTTGATTCGGCTTTCGATGAATCCGCAGGAGCGGATTTCTCCCGCCAAACCAACCTCTCCCACTGCCGCCAAATCCTCCGGCACGGGCTTGTTTTTAAACACGGATGCCACAGCCAGCAGGATTGCCAGATCCGCCGCAGGCTCCGTCATCTTGAGACCGCCCACCACATTGATATAGGTGTCATGTCCCGAAAGAATCAGTCCCGCCCGCTTTTCCAATATGGCCAGGAGCATAACCGCCCGATTGAAATCCACACCGGTGGTCATACGGCGGGGATTCCCGAAGATTGTGGGCGTTGCCAAGGCCTGTATCTCCGCAAGCACCGGCCGAGTTCCCTCCATTGTGCAGACAATGCAGCTTCCGGGGACGCCGACGGGCCTTCCGGACAGCATGGCGGAGGATGGATTTGTAACCTCCGTCAGGCCCCGCTCGCCCATCTCGAACACTCCGATTTCGTTGGTGGAGCCGAACCTGTTTTTGATGGCTCGGATTATTCGGTAGGAGCGGCTTTGGTCCCCTTCGAAATAGAGCACACAGTCAACAATATGCTCAAGGATTTTGGGCCCCGCAATGGAGCCTTCCTTGGTGACGTGGCCCACCACGAAAGTGGCTATGGAACCGCTTTTGGCCGCCTTCATCAACGCAGCCGCCGTATCCCGTATTTGAGACACGCTGCCGGGCGCCGAGGTGAGGTTTGGGTTATACATGGTCTGAACCGAGTCGACCACAAGGATGTCGGGCTTCTCCGAGGCCACATAGCGGAGAATATTCTCGGTGTTTGTTTCGGAATATATTTTCACATTGTCCGATTCCGCACCGAGCCGCTCCGCCCGAAGCTTAATCTGCCTGGGGGATTCCTCTCCGGAAACATACAACACGTTTTTGTCCCTGCCCAAATTGCTGCATATTTGGAGCAATATGGTGGATTTTCCGATTCCCGGGTCGCCTCCCAAGAGCACCAAGGAGCCGGGCACAAGGCCGCCTCCCAAAACTCGGTCGAATTCCTCAAGGCCCGTGGTATACCGAGGCTCTTTGCTTGTGGATATATCTTTCAAATATTCCGGCTTGGAGTCCCCCTCGCCCTCAAAAGAGCGAACCGAGGCGGAACCCTTTGAGCCCTTGCCCGTTATGACCGTCTCTTCGACCATCGTGTTCCATGCGCCGCAGGCGGTGCACCTTCCCATCCATTTGGGGAATTCGTTTCCGCACTCCGAACAGACAAACACCGTCTTTGCCATCAATCAACCTCCGAAATACCGACGGGGCTCAAACCAAAATGCCTATTTTCACCTTGGCCGAGCCAACCCTACTTTGATATATTATATCACAAATGGCCCGATTTGTCCATTGATTTTTCAAAATATCCCGAAAAAAGTTTCGGAAAATCCTCCAACATACAAAATCCGTCCCTTTTTTCCCCGCCCTTTGGGCCCGGTGTGGGTATTGTATATATCCCGCCTGCATTTTGCAAAGAAAATTTAATAAATTTGCCCTTGAAATAGTGCCCCGAATGTTGTATAATATTGGCAATATTGGGCTTTGGCGGCCTAAAGAGGGTGGGGTGCACTATTGTTCAACAGGGGAATCATTGCAGATTGTTTGGAGCTCCCGCTCTTTTTTGTGGGGCTGTACTACGTGGCGGCGGCCGTTTTTTCCCTGATGCCGCCCCGAGCCGTGCGGAAGGGAGATGCCCTTGAGTTTGCGGTGATTATCCCCGCCTACAATGAGGAATCGGTCATCGCCTCCGCCGTGTACGGTGTCTTGAGCGGAACATATCCCAGGGACAAAGTTAGGGTGTATGTGGTCTGTGACAATTGCACGGACAAAACGGCCTCTGCGGCGGCGGCTGCGGGAGCCCGAATCATAACCAAGTCCGACGGACGGCCCAACAAGGCATTGGCTCTCCGATACGGAGCGGAGCGGATTTTTGAGGAGTATGAGCCCGACTGTGTGACCGTTTTGGATGCCGACAACCGAATGGGGGAGGATTTTCTTTGGGAGACCGCCCGCATTTTCACAAGAGGCTACGGTGCGGTCCAGGGCAGGATTGAGGCCAAAAATCCCGACGAAAACCGCCTGACCGCCGCCTATACTCTGTGGGAATGCCTGGAGGAACGCATGGGGCGCTTGGCCCCCTATAACATAGGCCTCAATGTGAAACTGTCGGGAACGGGGTATTCTGTCCGCAGCGAAATTTTCAAAAAAATTTCGGATATAGGCGAAAGCCTTGCGGAGGATTTGGAGTACACCGCCCAAATGGCCCTGCTTAACGAAAAGACCGGGTATGCCCGGGATGCGGTGGTATTTGACGAAAAGCCCCGCAAACTCAGGGACTCGATTTTGCAGCGAATCCGCTGGTCAAGGGGGATTGTCACCGCCCAGGGAAAATACGGAGGACGGCTGCTGCGAAGGGGGAAAATCTCGGACTGGCTCAGTCTCTACGGGGATTTTCTCGGAGTTTTCGCCTATGTTTTCTTTGGGGCGATTTCGATTTTCGCATCCCTTGACCTATTCGGAGGCGGAAATTTTTTGATAAGCAACATATGGACAAAGGTCCTCTGCTTTATCGTTTTGGAAATCTATGTGGGATTGGGGCTGCTGACCGCCCTTTTGGGTATTGTGCTTGAGCGCAAATCGAATCGGTCCGTTCCCATCTCACCGGTGGGTGTATTGATATATACGGTGACTTGGATTCCCGCCGGATTGATTGGACTGCTCACCCACCATAAAAAGGAATGGTACCACACCGAACACAAAGGGTCGGGAGAATAAGGAGGATATATTATGTGCGGAATAGTAGGATATGTAGGTTCAAAACAGGCGGCCCCCATTTTGTTGGACGGCCTTACGAAACTGGAATACCGAGGCTATGACTCTGCCGGAGTGGCGGTTATGACCCACGGCGGCATTGTGTTCAGCAAGAAAAAGGGACGTTTGGAATGTCTCAAAGAGACAACCGATGAGGGAAGAACCCTCAAGGGCACCATGGGAATCGGCCACACCAGATGGGCAACCCACGGGGAGCCCTCCGACACCAACTCTCATCCTCATCTGAGCAACTCCGGGAAGTTTGCCGTGGTTCACAACGGCATTATCGAAAACTATCTGAAGCTTCGGGATTTTCTCGGGAAAAAGGGATTTGAATTCATATCGGACACGGACACGGAGGTTATAGCCCATCTCTTTGAGTACTACTACAAAGGTGACCTCTTGGACACCATGATAAAAGTCCTGAGCAAGGTTGACGGCTCCTATGCCTTGGGTGTGCTCTGCGCCGACGATCCCGACTCATTCATAGCAGTGCGCAAAGAGAGCCCGCTGATTGTGGGTTTGGGGGACGGAGAGAATTTTATCGCATCGGATGTCCCTGCAATACTCAAATATACGAAGGATGTATATTTCCTGGAAAACGACGAGATTGCCGTTTTGAACAAGGATGAGGTTAAGATATACAACACCGACAAAGAGGAAATATCCAAAGAGGTATACACGGTCAATTGGGACATTTCCGCGGCGGAAAAAGGCGGATATGAGCACTTTATGTTCAAAGAGATTATGGAACAGCCCCGGGCCGTTGCGGACACGGTAAATCCGAGAATCAAAACGGGCAAGGTGGTCCTTGACGATATAAATCTCACCGCCGACTATATCAAGAACATCAAAAAGATATACATAGTGGCCTGCGGCAGCGCCTATCATGTGGGAGTTGTGGGCAAATATGTCATTGAGGATATGGTTCGCATACCGGTTGAGGTTATGGTTGCCTCCGAATTCAGATATTGCAACCCGATTGTGGACGACAAGACCTTCGTGATTTTAATCTCTCAATCCGGCACGACTGCGGATACCATTGCGGCAATGAGAGAGGCCAAACGGCGGGGGGCCAGGACCTTTGCCATAGTCAATGTGGTGGGCAGCGACATCGCCCGAGAGGCGGACGATGTGCTGTACACTTGGGCGGGCCCGGAGATTGCGGTGGCCACAACCAAGGCATACAGCACACAGCTCACGGCGATATACATGTTGTCCATCTATTTGGGCAGCCAAATAGGTATTCTCTCGGATGAGACGGTGGAAAAATATCTCGACGCCCTGAGAACCTTGCCGGACAGAATAGAAAAAATCTTGGAAAACAAGAGCGAAATCCAATATATCGCCTCCAAACACTTCAATGCCAAAAGCATATTCTTCATAGGCAGGACCCTTGACTATGCGGTGGCCCTCGAAGGGTCTTTGAAACTCAAAGAGATTTCGTACATCCATTCCGAGGCCTATGCCGCCGGGGAGCTTAAGCACGGCACCATTGCCCTTATGGAAGAGGGGACCGTTGTGGTGGCTCTTTGCACCGTCGATGATTTGATTGACAAAATGGTTAACAATATCAAAGAAGTGAAAGCCCGACATGCCGTTGTTATTGCGGTGGCCGAGGAGGGCAACCGAGAAATAGAAGAGGTTGCGGATTATGTAATCTACGTGCCCAAGGGCGACAAGCTCACCATGCCCGGCGAGGTGGTGATTCCCCTTCAGCTCTTTGCCTATTACATTGCATCTCTGAAGGGCCTTGACATAGACAAGCCTCGGAATTTGGCAAAATCCGTAACGGTTGAATAATGAGGTGAAAATATGAGCGTAAATCGAGTTACCCGAATAATCTGCGGCTTTTTGGCCTTGGTGGCGGTGACGGTGCTTATGAGTGCGGAAGTCCGTCCCGCAAGGGCGGAAATATCCGCACAGCGGATACTGAAGGTAGGCCTGAACTACGGCTCCTCCGCCAAATCCGCCGCCACCGTAACCTCGGAGCAAGGTTTTCGGGTGGGACATTTTGAGGACCGAACATTTGCGGAGGACGGCACCCTCGGAAACCAAACCCTGACAGTCAACAGAGACGGAGACAGTCTCGTCCTTCGGGACACCGAGGGCAACACCCTCTATACGGAGCAGGGGGGTAAGGGAATAGGTCTTTGCCCGATTTTCGATGATTTTTGGGATGAGCGGTTCACCTTTGAAGGTGTGGGATACCGAGGCAGTCTCAGCCTTGTAAGAGACGGAGACGGCTTTGCCGCCATAAACGTGGTGGACATAGACCAGTATCTGTACGGAGTGGTATCTCGGGAAATGAGCGAATCCTGGCCCATAGAGGCCCTCAAGGCCCAAGCAATCTGCTCCCGAAACTATGCTCTTCGGAGCATCGGGAAGCACTCCGGCTACGGGTTTGACCTTTGCGCCAACACCCATTGCCAAATGTACACGGGAACATCCCGAGAGGCGGAGTCTGTCTATAATGCCGTGGACGCAACCCGAGGTATGGTCCTTGCCTACAACGGGGAGCTTTGCGAATGCTACTACTCCTCCTCCATGGGCTCCGTAACGGAAGATGTGAAATATGTGTGGGGGAACGAGGTCCCCTATTTGGTAAGTGTGGACAACAGCTTTGAAGACACCCAAAACATCCCCAACGGGGTATGGAGCGGCACATTGACCGTGGCCGAGGCGTCGACGATTATGCGAAACCGAGGCTATGAAGTGGGAGATGTGCAAAAGATAGAGGCCATTGAATATTCCCCTGAGGGCAGGGTGACAAAACTTCGGGTCACGGGAAACACCGCCGTGAAAACCCTTGAACGGGAAGAGTGCAGAACCATATTCGGCTCCGTCACAAAGAGCCAGATGTTCACCGTCACGGGGGACGGAGAGGCGGCAAGCAGCACCACCGTTGCCGTAACGGACGGAGAAAAGCTCCTCCGCCGCAGGCCCAAACAGATTGAAATCCTCAGCGATATGGGCAGGAACCAAATCAGCGGCGACACCATATACACCACAAACGGGGTGTACCAAAAGACCTATATCGAAGGAAACGCCGATGAAAGTGCCCCCAACACATCCTTTACCTTTACGGGCACGGGCTGGGGCCACGGCGTGGGTATGAGCCAGTACGGAGCAAAGGGTATGGCGGACCGAGGCTATAACTTTGCCGACATTCTGACTCACTACTACACCGGCACGGAAATAGTGAGCGTATATTAAAACAGTGATATCAACGAAAGATTTCTATTATGAACTGCCGCCGGAGCTTATTGCCCAGCGGCCTCTTGAAGACAGAAGCGCCTCCCGCCTGATGATTCTGAACCGAAAAACCGGGGAAATAAAGCATCGGCGATTTCGGGATATAGTCGAATACCTGAACCCGGGCGACTGTTTGGTTATGAACAACACCCGGGTCATTCCCGCAAGGCTTCGGGGAGTCAAGGAAGACACAGGCGGCAAAATCGAAATTTTGCTCCTCAGACGCCTTGACATAAACACCTGGGATGTTATATTAAAACCCGGAAAACGGGCCCGAAAAGGGGCTCGCTTTGTGTTCGGCGACGGGCTTTTGGCTTGCGAAGTCACGGATGTGAAGCCGGACGGGAACCGCACGGTGCGGTTTGAATATGAGGGAGTATGGGAAGAGCTTTTGGACAGGCTGGGAGAAATGCCCCTGCCTCCCTATATAAAAGAAAAGCTTGAGGACAAAGAGCGTTATCAAACGGTCTACTCAAAAATCGAAGGATCCGCCGCGGCCCCCACTGCGGGCCTCCATTTCACGGAGGAGCTTTTGGAGGAAATCCGTCGAAAGGGTGTGAATACCGCCTATCTGACCCTCCACGTGGGATTGGGGACCTTTCGCCCCGTAACCGTGGAAAATGCGGAGGACCATGTTATGCACAGGGAGCAATATGAGGTCACGGCGGAGGCGGCGGAGACGATAAACCGGACCAAAGAGGCGGGCGGCAGGATAATCGCCGTGGGAACCACCTCCGTGAGAACCCTTGAGACGGTGGCGGACGGGAACGGACACATGATTCCCCAAAGGGGGGACACGGGTATATTTATCTATCCCGGATATAAGTTCAAAATCACGGACGGGATAATCACCAATTTCCATCTGCCAGAATCCACCCTTTTGATGCTTGTTTCGGCTTTTGCGGGGAAGGACAAAATCATGAAAGCCTACGACGCCGCTATTCGGGAGAAGTACAGATTTTTCAGTTTCGGCGATGCGATGATGATAGAGAGCCCCTAAAGCGGGCGGCGGAAATATTCGGGAGAAAGCTATGTTCAAGATTATCAAAACCGAAAACAAGGCTCGGCGGGGCCGTCTTGAGACGGTTCACGGCACCATTGAGACGCCGGTGTTTATGAATGTGGGCACGGCGGCGGCCATAAAGGGGGCTTTGGATAATTTTGACCTGAAAAGCGTCAAATGCCAAGTGGAGCTCAGCAACACCTATCACCTTCACCTGCGTCCCGGAGACGAAGTCATTCGGGATTTGGGGGGCATTCGGAAATTTATGCACCGAGAAGGCCCGGTTCTCACCGACAGCGGCGGGTTTCAGGTTTTTTCCCTGGCAACACTTCGGGACATAACCGAAGAAGGAGTCACCTTTGCCTCCCACATAGACGGGAGGCGGATTTTTATGGGTCCGGAGGAGAGCATGAGAATTCAGGCGAATTTGGCCTCCACCATTGCCATGGCCTTTGACGAGTGCGTCCAAAATCCCTGCGACAAAACCTACGCCAAAGAGTCCGCAGAGCGAACGGCCCGATGGCTCGGGCGGTGCAAAAGGGAGCATGAGCGGCTGTGTGCCATGGGCGGCACTCTCAATCGGGAGCAGCTGCTGTTCGGCATAAACCAAGGCTCCACCTATGGAGACATAAGAATCGAAAATATGAAAACCATTGCCGAGGAGGACCTTGACGGTTATGCCATCGGCGGACTTGCGGTAGGTGAACCTACGGAGGTTATGTATGACATAATCGAGGAGGTGGAGCCTTTTATGCCCAAGGACAAGCCTCGGTATTTGATGGGTGTGGGAACGCCCGTGAATATTTTGGAGGCGGTGGACAGGGGCATCGATTTCTTCGACTGCGTTATGCCCGCCCGCAATGCCCGACACGGGCATCTTTTCACCTCAAAGGGAATATTGAATATAAAGAATTTGAAATATGAAAGGGACGACACTCCCGTTGATTCGGAGTGCGGCTGCCACACCTGCCGAAATTTTTCCAAGGCCTATCTGAGACATTTGTTCAAAAGCGGAGAGATGCTCGGTATGCGCCTTGCGGTTATACACAACCTCTTCTTCTATAACACCATGATGGAGGAAATCCGCAGCGCAATTGAGGAGGGCAGGTTCTCGGAGTACAAAAAAAGCCGAGCGGATGTCCTCGGCAGGAGAATTTGAAAGCCCCGAACAAATCAATAGGCCAAAGTGTATTTCTTGCGGTATCCGTCATATATGCCCCGAATATACTCCGCATTGCCCTCGCTCAGGCGGTCTTTGTATTCATGGGGGGAGAAAGTTGTGCCCGTCTCCTCTTGGAGGAGATATACGGCTATATTTGAACAGTGGTCGGAAATTCCGCCGAAATAGTTAAGGAGGCTGGAGATAACAAAGTCCAACTCCGTGGTATATTCGCTTTTTTGAACCCGCATTATGTGGTTCTTTTTTATTTCGTTGTTCAGTTCTCCGATAACATGGCTCAGGGTCTCTATTCTGAGGGCGTCGGCCTTTTCCGAATTTTTAATGGCCTTGACGGTGAGACTCATAATCTCATTCACGGCCCGAGACATCAAATCGGTCTCCGAGGCGGCATCGGAGGGCAGCTCAAGGCCGCTGTTGTGGATATCTCTTGCGGTTCCCGCCAGACTTCGGGCATAGTCGGACACCCGCTCCACATCCCCGATTATATGTATAAGAGTGTTGACCTCGGCGCTTTCCGCCCCGGTCAACTGCTGCTTTGTCAGGGCGGCCAGATAGGCGCTCAGCCTGTCCTCATAGGTGTCGATGGTGCGCTCCCTGCCCACGATTTTTCCCCTGGCGCCTTCGTCGTATTTTTTCAAAAGGTCCAATGCCATTTTCACGGAACTTTCCGCAAGCCCGGCCATCTCCACGGTCAGTTCCCGGGTTTGGCCCGCGGCAAAGGCGGGGTAGCTCAGGAAACGGTCGTCCAAGCCCTCAAAGGGGTTGCTCTCTTCGGCTTTCTTCCTGAATGTGAGCTCCGACAGTTTCTCTATTCCTCCGCAGAAGGGCATAAGCACCGCCGTTGACAGAATGTTGAACATGGTGTGGATAAAGGCTATGGAAAATACCGAGGCGTTCGCCGTCATAAATTGAAACCGATAAATCCCGTTGAGACCGTAGAACAGGGCCGCAATAACAGCCACCCCGATGATTTTTATGTATACACAGGAAGCGGCGACCCGGCGGGCGTCGGTGTTGCCGTTTATTGCCGACAATATCGGAGGCAGGGCCGCACCGATGTTCATGCCCAAAATTATCGGAAGCACGGTGGAAATGGGTATGGCATTTGTGAGAGACAGGGCCTGGAGAATTCCAACGGAGGCCGATGAGGATTGGATTACGGCGGTAAACAGAGTTCCGAACAAGATTCCCGCCAAGGGGTGGGAAAACACCACGAGAGAGTCTTTGAAATACTTGCTCTCTTGAAGGCCGGATGTGGCATCGGACATCATCTCCATGCCGAACATCAAAATGGAAAATCCCAAAAGAATGGAGCCGACGTTTTTCTTTGTGTCGGAGGTCGAAAACATATTCAACGAAAGGCCCACAATGGCCAAAACGGGAGTAAAAGCGGATGGGGTCAGCAGCCGAAGGAAGATGTTCCCTCCGGAAATTCCCGATGTGCTCAGCAGCCAGCCGGTGACAGTGGTTCCGATATTGGCCCCCATCAGCACCCCTGTTGTTTGCACCAAATTCATAATCCCCGAATTCACAAAGCCCACCAGCATCACCATAACGGCGGAGGAGCTCTGTATGATGGCGGTCACGCCGAATCCCAGCAAAAAGCCCTTGAGTCTGTTCGAGGTCAGTTTGGCCAAAATGGATTCAAGCTTGCTGCCCGACAGTTTTTTCAGGCTGTCGCCCATGTAGTTCATGCCGAACAAAAACATTGCCAGGCCGCCCGCCAATTTCAGGATTGAAAAAATGTCCATATCCGTGTCTCCTAAGGAATAAGCAAATCTACGGGCGCAAATTCGGGCGCCCCGCTAAGACTCCAACATTATATCACAGGGGAACTCATTATTCAAGAGGAATTTTGGCCCTTGGGTGAGGAAAGGAGGATAATTGCCGTGAAAATCAGGATAATCCCCGCGGCGCTCCTTAAGGTCAGCGTCTCATGGAACAGCACAATCCCCGCCACGGTGGCCACCATGGGCTCCGCAAAAGCCAAAACGGAGGCCTTGCCCGCATCGACCTTGGTGAGGCCTTGGGTATAGAGAACAAAGGGCAGGAACGTGGAAAACACTCCCAAACCCAAGGCGGTGAAAAGGCCGTCATTCGACAAAACCGAGACTATGTGTCCCACTCCCGAAAAAGGCAGCAATCCCAAGGACGCCACCGCAAAGGTATAGAATATAATCGTAAATTGAGAGTATTTCTTGAGGGCCGCCTTGCCGAAAATGCTGTATAGGGCATAGCCCAAGCCGGAGCCTATTCCGGTCATCAGGGCCCCGAGGCTTATATGTCCCCCGGCAAAGCCGCCGGCCAGGACACAGCCCCCAAAGGCAAACACCAAGGCCGCAATTTTCCGAAAAGTGATTTTTTCCCCGAAAAACAGGGCCGACATAAGCATCACAAAGCAGGGCGCCGTGTAGAGAAGCACCGAGGCGGTGGCGAGGGTCGTTTTCTCGATTGTCATAAAATAGCAGACGTTAAAGAAAACTATGCTCAAAAGTCCGCTTCCCAAAAACAGCCAAAAATCCCGCAGCCGCACCTTGAACAGGCTCGGGTCTTTCAGGGCCAGAAACAGACCCATCAGCAGGGCGGTGATAAGGCTTCGGGTGAAGGTGATTTGTATGGGACTGAGTCCGAGAGCCGCCAAAGGACGGGAGAACACTCCTATAACGCCCCAGCCGGCGGCGGCCGCCAATATCATCAGGTTTGACAAAAGATTCTTCGGTTTCACATCAGACTCTCCAGTGCGGTGTATATTTCCGGGTGGCTCTTTTTGAGGTTGAGGGGCCTGAAATTTCGGTCCGTGAAACCGTGGGTGGTGTATCCCTCCGCCAAGAGGCACTCATCCTCGCAGCGGACGATTCTGTAGTCGAATATGCATTTCGCCACACCCAGGCGTCTCAGTTTCACCTCAACCCAAATATCGTCCTGATACTTGGCCCCTTGAATAAACTTGGCATAACAATCAAGGAGCGGCAGCAGCACGCCCCGCTCCTCAACTTCCCGATAGGACATTCCGCAGGTTTTGAAAAATTCGGTTCTTCCTACCTCGAACCAAGGGAAATATCTCGAATGGTGCACCACACCCATACTGTCCGTCTCGGCATAGCGCACCGTGATTTTGGTTCTGAACAATTACAACTCTCCTTAAGCCGTTTGGATAAAATGCCTCTACATGATTTTGGCAACGCCGGAATATATCTGGCCTCTCGGTCCGTCTATGGTCACGGTGGTGCCGTTCTTCAATATCTTGGTGGCCCCTTTGACGCCTACCAAAACGGGTATATCAAGGGTCATGCCCACAACAGCCGCATGGGAGGTGGCGCCGCCGGTCTCCGTGATAATGGCGGAGGCCCGTCTGCACAGAGAAATGAGCTCGTTGTTGGTCTCTTTGATAACCAAGATATCCCCGTCCTCAAAGTTCTTCAGGGCATCGTTGTTGCTGGCCGCAACGCAAACCTTGCCGCTGACCGAATTGGTGGAGAAGCTCTGGCCGGAAGCCAATATGTCTCCCACAAGCTGGACTTTGAGCACGTTGGTGGTTCCGCTTATGCCCAAAGGTGAGCCTCCGGTGAGAACCACCACATCGCCCTTTTTGACTATGTCGGTCTCCTCAACCGCACAATCCACCGCATGGGTGAAAAGCTCGTCGCTGGTGTTCTTCATTTCGGTCATCATGGGAGTGATGCCCCAGCTCAAATTGAGCTGCCGCCAGGTCTTTTTGTTCATGGTTCCCGCTATAATCGGGCAGGCGGGCCTGTAGGCGGCAATTTGACGGGGAGTGTAGCCCGACTTGGAAACGGTGATAATGGCCGTGGCGCCCAAGTCGTGGGCCGTGGTGCAGGAAGAGTGGCTGATGGCGTTGGACACACTGGGTGACTGCTCAATGTGCCTGGATTCAAATTGGGCAACATAGTCAATTTTCTCTTCCGTTTTGTTGCAAATCTGGGCCATGGTTCTGAGGGCGCGGACGGGATATTTGCCCACCGCCGTCTCTCCCGACAGCATAACTATGGAAGTTCCGTCATACACCGCATTGGCCACATCGGATATCTCCGCACGGGTCGGGCGGGGATTGTGGGTTATGCTCTCAAGCATTTGGGTTGCGGTGACAACCATCTTGCCTGCGCTGAAGCACTGCCTGATAAGCTTCTTTTGGATGGCGGGCAGCTCATCGAAGTTAATCTCAACGCCCATATCGCCTCTGGCGACCATGATGCCGTCGCTGACTTTGAGAATGGACTCAATGTTGTCAACACCCTGTTTGTTCTCTATCTTTGAGATAATCTGGATATCCTCGCCGCCGTTTTGCTCAAGAATTCTCTTGATTTCCAACACATCGAAAGCCGAACGGACGAAGGATGCCGCGATGAAGTCAAAATCCTGCTCAATGCCGAATTTGATGTCGTCCTCGTCCTTTTCGCTCATATACTCCATGCCCAGCTCAATGCCGGGGATGTTGATGCTCTTGTGGTTGCTGACCGGGCCGCCATTCATAACCTGGCAAATTACGTCGCCGCCCTTGACGTTTTCCACAACCATCTCAATGAGGCCGTCGTCAATCAGGATTTTGTCTCCCGGATGAACATCCTCCGCCAGGTGCTTGTAGGTTATCATGGTCCGCTTCTCGTCTCCCAGGATTTTCTTGGGGGTGAGAGTGAAGGATTGGCCTGCCTCCAGCATAACCTTGCCCTCTTTGAAGTCTCCCGTTCTTACCTCCGGACCCTTGGTGTCAAGGAGGAGGGCAATGGGAAGATTGAGCTCCTCCCGCATCTTCTTGACCGCATTTATGCGAACCAAGTGCTCCTCATGAGTGCCGTGGGAAAAATTGATTCGGGCGCAGTTCATTCCGCCCAACATAAGCTTTCTGAGCACCTCCGGGTCATCTGTGGCGGGACCCAAGGTGCAGATAATTTTGGTTTTTCTTGTCATTTGTTATCCTCCCCTACGTTTATTATTCCTGTTTTGGTATATAATTTTGCTTTTCCTCTGATTTTGATTGCCGAGGTGTTCTCGGTGAATTGGGCAATATAGGCCTCGCCCTTGTCAAGTTTTTCCGTATGATGGAATTTGGTGTCCTTGCCCCGGGTGAGACCTATTATGGTAACCCCGTCCTCCTCCGCCAAAACCGTGACATATTCTCCGAAAGCATTTACATCCATAAAAAAACCTCCCGCCATATACATCTCTGTATGTTAATTATAACCCAACACCCCCCAAATTGCAAGACAAATTTGTGGAAATTTTATAGCACCCCGTAAAAATATCCCCAACCCTCCAAAGAGGCTTTATAAGGCGAAAAAACGGAACTTGACAAATTACGGGTGTTACGATATATTGAAAAAAAGAAAGGAAGGTTTTGAGATGGAAAATGCCAGGGATCTGTTTTTGAGCGGGATGAATTGTGCACAGGCGGTTTTGTGCGCTTTTTCGGAGGAATTGGGGCTGGAGCGGGAGACGGCTTTGAAAATCTCCGAAGGTATCTATACTCCCGGCGGAGCCTTCGGCCGAACCCGGAGCAACCGCAGCACCCGTTTCCTATAACA
>CAZTYF010000027.1:0-15429 GCA_964617455.1 uncultured Oscillospiraceae bacterium
CCAATGACACCATCACCCGCGAGCAGATAGCGGCCATAATCGGCAGACAGCTCAATGCAGCCTCCGAGAATCCTTCGGGATACGGAGACGCGGCAGATATCGAGGCCTACGCTTTGCCCTATGTAACGGGCTTGTCCGAGCAGGGAATCCTGACCGGAGACAATGGAGTATTCAGACCGAAAGACTACTCCACCAGAGCGGAAGCCGCCACGATAATAGACCGAGTAAGAACCCGGTAAAACAAAAAATCGACTCCCCCATCCGGGGGAGTCATTTTTTTTAAATCAAAAGCCGCCGCTGTTGCTCCTTCTTTCTCGGAATATTTAATTACCCGTTGACGGAACCGTGCGTCTTGTGTTATACTGTCCGTGAAGAAAAACTCACCTCTTGTTATATTTGTTTGCGATTTTTTATTATAACACTTTCGAGGTCGTTTTTCTTCTTTTTTTGTAACATATCATTGACACTTTTACACATTTTTTTGATATTTCCGAAACTAACAGTTGCAGTTTCAAATATTTTATGGTATAATGACAAATTGGTTTTAAGAAAGTGTTAAAATACAAATGGTTTTTGCGGTACATGAAACAAGATAATAGGAGGTTTTTGCATATGGCAATCTCATTTAGAGGTACAAAGGAACAGGAAGAGCAATTAAGAGCCGTTATAGATGCCCATAGAGGGGAAAAAGGGGCGACTATTCCGGTTCTCCATGAGGCTCAGGATATTTACGGCTACCTTCCCATAGAAGTTCAAAAAATGATTGCCGAGGGTTTGGGAGTATCCCTTGCGGAAGTATACGGTATTGTGACATTCTACACTCAATTCTCTCTCAATCCCAAGGGGGAACATCCGATCGGAGTTTGCCTCGGCACAGCTTGCTACGTTAAAGGCAGCGGTGACATCCTTGAAAAAATCAAAGAAACCCTGAATATTGATGTGGGTGAGTGCACCGATGATGGGAAATTTTCTTTGGATGCGACCCGCTGTATCGGTGCTTGCGGCTTGGCTCCGGTTATGACAATCGGGGATGATGTTCACGGCAGACTTACGGTCGACGGAGTTGACGAGATAATCAAGGAATACATCTGATTCGAAACAGCGTAGAGTTTGGAGGATTAAAATGAAAAGTTTGGAAGACCTTAACTTAATTCGAGATAAAATGTTCGATTTGGTCAATGCACGGGACCACGGCAGCAAAAGCGCCGATAAATGCGGTTACGCGTATCAGGTTTTGGTGTGCGGCGGCACAGGTTGTACCTCGTCGGGCAGTATGACCTTGATTGACGAATTTGAAAGATTGATTGCGGAAAACAATTTGAAAGACAAAGTCAATTTGGTCAAAACCGGCTGTTTCGGTTTGTGTGCCTTGGGCCCGGTGGTTATTGTATATCCGGAAGGGGCTTTTTACAGTATGGTGAAAGTGGAGGATGTACATACGATTGTTGAAAAGCACCTTATGGGCGGGAATGTGGTCAGAGACCTGCTCTATGAGGAGTCAGTCCACGCCGGAACCGATAAAATCAAATCCCTCGATGAGATTGACTTTTATAAAAAACAACACAGGGTTGCCTTGAGGAACTGCGGAGTTATCGACCCCGAAAATATCGAGGAATATATTGCCAAGGGCGGTTATGAAGCCTTGGGAAAAGTACTCAAAGAAATGACACCCTCAGATGTAATTGAAACAATCAGTGCCTCCGGATTGAGGGGCCGCGGCGGTGCGGGATTTCCGACCGGAAGAAAGTGGCAGTTTGCCGCAAACTCTGAAGGCAATGTGAAATATGTGTGTTGCAATGCCGATGAAGGCGATCCGGGCGCATTTATGGACAGGAGTATTCTTGAGGGGGACCCCCACTCGGTTCTTGAGGCTATGACCATTGCCGGCTATGCCATCGGAGGCTGCCACGGATACATATACATCAGAGCCGAGTATCCCATTGCTGTGGAAAGGCTGAAAATCGCCATAAAACAGTCAAGAGAATACGGAATGCTTGGTAAAAATATTTTTGACTCGGGGTTCGATTTTGACATCGATATAAGACTCGGCGCCGGTGCGTTTGTATGCGGCGAAGAGACGGCCCTTATGACGTCAATAGAAGGTCACAGAGGAGAGCCCAGACCTCGTCCGCCTTTCCCGGCCGTGAAAGGCCTGTTTGAAGCGCCGACCATTTTGAACAATGTGGAGACATATGCCAACATCCCCGGGATTATCTTAAACGGCCCGGAATGGTTTGCGTCTATCGGAACGGAAAAGAGCAAAGGTACAAAGGTGTTTGCCTTAGGCGGGAAAATTCACAATACGGGTTTGGTTGAGGTTCCTATGGGAACCACCATGCGCGAAATCATCGAAGACATCGGCGGAGGAATACCCGGCGGCAAAAAATTTAAAGCCGCTCAAACGGGTGGTCCTTCCGGAGGATGCATTCCTGCCGAACTTATAGATACCCCCATCGACTACGACTCACTGACGGCAATCGGCTCAATGATGGGCTCCGGGGGCTTGATTGTTATGGATGAAGATAACTGTATGGTCGACATTGCCAAGTTTTTTTTGGAGTTCACCGTTGATGAATCTTGTGGGAAGTGTACTCCATGCCGAATCGGAACCAAACGCCTCTTAGAGATTCTGACAAAGATTACGGAGGGCAAAGGAACGATGGAAGATCTTGACCGTTTGGAAGAACTTGCCAAGGCAATCAAGGCCGGTTCCCTCTGCGGTTTGGGTCAAACCGCACCTAACCCGGTTCTATCGACCCTCAAGTACTTCAGAAATGAATATGAGGCCCACATCAAGGACAAGGTTTGTCCCGCCCATGTTTGCAAGGGACTTCTCAAGTATACCATAGACCCGGACAAATGCCGCGGCTGCGGCCTTTGTGCGAAGCAGTGTCCTGTAGGAGCTATATCCGGCAAAATCAAGAGCCCATTTACAATCGACACCGAAAAATGCGTAAAATGCGGCGCTTGTATGGAAAAATGCCCATTTAAAGCAATCAGTAAAAAGTAAGGAGGTAATAGACATGTCTGAAAAAGCAAATATGGTTAATATTAAAATAAACGGAATGGATATTACCGTTCCCGACAGTTATACGATTTTGGAAGCGGCTCGAGAAAACGGAATTGACATTCCCACCCTGTGCTACCTGAAAGACGTGAGTCAAACCGGTGCATGCAGAATGTGCATTGTGGAAATAAAGGGTTCGAGAGCCCTTCAGGCTTCCTGCGTTTATCCGGTATCGGAAGGCCTTGAAGTATATACCAACACCAAAAAAGTGAGAGAGCAAAGAAGGATAACTCTTGAGTTGCTTCTTTCGGACCACGACAGAAAGTGTTTGACTTGCTCAAGAAATCGGAAGTGTGAACTTCAAACTCTTGCGGATGATTTGGGTGTGGATGAGATTGTTTTCAGTGGCGAAATGAATACTTTTGACATTGACGATGTCTCGCCATCTATTGTGCGGGATAACAATAAATGCGTTCTCTGCCGTCGATGTGTCAATATGTGTAAAAATGTCCAAACCGTTTCGGTAATAGATACCATGGAGCGGGGCTTTAAAACCAAGGTGGGATCTGCCTTTGATATGCATTTGGCGGATACTGCTTGCGTAAACTGCGGACAGTGCATAATTTCCTGTCCAACGGGTGCCTTGAGGGAAAAGAACAACACAAAAGAGGTATGGGACGCTATTGCAGACGAAGACAAAGTCGTGATTGTTCAAACCGCTCCGGCGGTGAGGGCTGCTCTCGGCGAGGAATTTGGGTATCCGATAGGCACTGCCGTTACCGGGAAAATGGCTGCTGCTCTGCGAAGATTGGGCTTTGATAAAGTCTTTGACACGGACACCGGTGCCGACCTTACTATTATGGAGGAAGCTAACGAATTGGTTGAAAGAATCAAAAACGGAGGCAAGCTTCCTATGATAACATCTTGCAGTCCGGGTTGGGTTAAATTCTGTGAACACAACTTCCCTGACTTCCTTGATAACTTGTCAAGCTGCAAATCACCTCATGAAATGTTTGGAGCAATTGTGAAAAGCTACTATGCGGAGAAACATAATATTGACCCAAAGAAAATTTGTATGGTATCGGTTATGCCTTGTGTGGCAAAGAAGTTTGAAGCGGGCAGACCGGAAATGGAAAGCGGCGGTCTCAGAGATGTTGATATTGTTATATCAACCCGAGAATTGGCAGATATGATAAAAGAAGCAGGCATTATGTTCACTGAACTTCCGGACGAAGAGTTTGATATGCCCTTTGAAAGAGCAAGCGGTGCAGGAGTTATATTCGGTGCAACCGGTGGGGTTATGGAGGCGGCGCTCAGGACAGCGGCCGATACTCTCCATGGCAAGCCTGTGGATAAAATCGAATACCACGGCATTCGAGGCGTTGACGGAATAAAAGAAGCGACTGTCAATATGGGCGGCATGGATGTTAAAGTGGCCGTTGCACATGGTCTTGGAAATGCTCGAAAACTTTTAAACAGTATCAGAGACGGCAAAGCCGATTATCACTTTATTGAGATTATGGCCTGCCCCGGCGGTTGTGTGAACGGAGGGGGGCAGCCCATAGTAAGCGCAAAAGATAAAATGGACAAAGATGTCCGTGTTGAGCGAGCCAAGGCAATCTACTCAGAAGACAGAGCAAGTGCTGTCAGAAAGAGCCACGAAAATCCGGATATGGTAGCACTTTATGACGAATACCTAAAAACCCCCGGGTCTCCCAAAGCTCACGAACTTCTCCACACAGGATATACAAACAGAGGTTTGTTCTGAAGATTAAATCAATACCCGACGTTAGGCTAAAAAAGCCAAACCTTTCATCTATATCCGAGGATTCGTCATTTTCGGTCTTAACATATCATAACATATATAGATATGAAACAAAAACCCCGCTTTGATTTGGCGGGGTTTTGAGTTTTTAATTTTAAACATCGATATTTGAATCGGACTTCGGGGTCAACTCTATTCCTTATTTTCAAAAATCCGGCGATTTCCTTCATCCGCACACTTTGCGTGACCTTAAACGGACATCTTTCATAGCAGTGTCCGCAGGCGATACAAGCATCTGCCTTAACCGACAACTTATCATAGTGATTCGCAGACATCTTATCTCCGACGAGAGCCAAGTCATAGTATTTATTGATAAGTCCCACATTGATTCCTGCCGGACACGGCAGACAATGGTTGCAATAAACACAGTTTCCTATTGCGGCTGCCGATGTAAATCGACCGATATCGGAATAATCCGCCTCACTCTCGGAGGCATTCATACACGCGAGAAGTGCTTTCAAAGCTTCTTCAATTTTGTCGGTCGGACGGTTCGATTAATCCCTAAGCATAAAGAACGCAGTTGAGAGCAATATGACCGGAAACGCCAATATAACTCCGCTCGCCAAAACTATTCCGAGAATCAAGGCAGGAATTGCCAAAATCGACAGAAACATCGCCAAGAATTTGGTAAGTCCCCAGGCAATTTTAAACATAAGCTTGCAAACCTTGAAAAACAACCAACCGCTTGCGGCGATGGATAATATTCCGATTATAAAAATCATTTTAATCTCACCCTCAATTTTATTTAACCCGGGACATATATCCTCGGGTCACACATTCTCGGCAGGGTATATAATATCACACCGTATATTCTTTTGTCAATATGCGGAGAGATTTTATAATAAAATTTGCCATTATCCTATTGAAAGGAGCGAAATGATGTGATACAATGAATTTGAAAAATTTACGGAAGGGGTTGAAAAGGTTTGGAGAAAATATTCAAGCTTAAAGAGAATGGTACCACGGTCAGGACCGAGCTTTTGGCCGGGCTTACCACTTTTTTGTCAATGGTTTATATTTTGGCTGTTAACCCGTCAATGCTTGCAGATGCCGGTATGGAACCGGGCTCAGTGTTTACGGCAACGGCAGTGTCTGCGGCAATTGCCTGCGTCTTTATGGGATTTTTTGCCAATTATCCCATTGCACTGGCATCGGGTATGGGATTGAATGCGTATTTCTCATATTCGGTATGTGTTCCGATGGCAGAAGCGGGTATCCAAAATCCGTGGCAAATAGCACTGACCGCAGTACTCGTTGAAGGTATTATTTTTATCATATTGTCCTTTTTCAAATTTCGCGAAACCCTCGTGAACAAGGTCCCGGCAAACTTGAAATACGGTATTTCCGCAGGAATAGGACTGTTTATCGCTATTGTCGGTCTGAAAGGAGCGAACATTGTAACAAGTGACCCTTCAACAATCGTGGCTCTCGGGGATGTTGCAACACCTCAGGTGGCTCTTGCTCTGGTGGGATTTATTATAATCGCAGTGCTCTATCATTACAAGGTTCCCGGATATATTCTGCTTGGGATTCTTGCAACTTGGGGACTTGGTATGATTGCACAAGTTATCGGATGGTATCAAGTCGATGAAGCAGCAGGTGCGGCATCGCTGTTCCCGAATTTTTCGACCAATCTGCTTCCGTCGGCTCCGAATATGTTTAAATTTAACTTCGGATATGTGGCGAATCACCTTGTGGAATTCGTTGCCATTGTGTTTTCCTTCCTGTTCGTTGACCTGTTTGACACGGTGGGAACCGTTATAGGGGTTGCGGACAAAGGCGGTCTGTTAGACGAAAACGGAAATCTGCCGAGGGTCGGATCCGCACTTATGGCAGATGCGGTTGGAACGGTTGTGGGCGCTTGTCTCGGCACATCCACGGTCACAAGTTATGTGGAGAGCAGTGCAGGGGTTGCTCAAGGCGGGCGCACGGGTCTTACGGCTGTTACAACCGGAGTACTGTTCCTGTTGGCATTGGTTCTTTCGCCGATATTTTTGGCAATCCCCAGCTTTGCCACAACACCTGCTTTGCTGTTTGTGGGTCTGCTTATGATGTCATCGGTTAAGAAAATGACATTTGAGGGAGATATAGCGGATGTTGTTTCCGGTTTTATTGCGATTATTATGATGCCATTTACCTATTCCATTGCAAACGGGATTATGTTTGGTATACTTTCTTGGGTAATTCTTAAGCTTTGCACGGGCAAGGTAAAAGAAATCCATCCCGTTATGTGGGTATCCAGTGCACTGTTTTTGCTTAGAATTATATCCCTTATCGTTTGATAAAAACAGCGACAACCATATATTGAAAATACAATAAATCGTACCGCTTGCAGGCGCGCAAATATGCGGACTTTTTGGAGTTAAAATTATGAAGCCTTTGATTGTGTTTATGAATGTGGGAGATGAAAAAATCGATAAGCTGCTCCCGGTGCTCAAGCTTTTGGGAATAGGAGCCAAAACAGTGGATACATCCTGCCTCGGTGATTCCGCAGGCTATGTGGCATATCCCGATGAGTATACAAACTGCCCCGAAGTCGGCGGAAACGATGCGAAACAGGATTTTTCGGAAGAATTTATGCTCCTTTGCGGCCTTGGGCCCAAAGCTTTGGATGCGGTGCTGAACTTTATGCGCAAGGACGGGATAACCGTGGGGCTGAAAGCCATGCTGACCGAGACCAACGAAAAGTGGTCTCTCGGCAAATTGATTTCTGAAATTACCGCAGAACGGAAGGCAATTGCAGAGCAAATGAGAAAAAGAAAAGGTCATAAGAAATGACAAAAACGGACAGTTTTCATCGGATGCGGTAAAAACTGTCCGTCTTTTTTTACTTACTTTCCTAAATATGTGAAGTGCATATAGTTGAGGGTCCCGCTCACCCAAGCATTGCCGCCCCACAGCCATCCGTATTTTGCAAAGGTCTGAACAACCGCTCCGGTGGGAGCAAAGGAAAATACGGAATTTTCCGGGTCATAGAAAGTTCCTATTCGCTGCCCGCTCTTGTATACGCAATAGTTCTCATTATAGTTTATGTCAAGGACCGTGCCGTAGTTATTTTCCGGCAAGCTTCCTCCTGACAGGGGATTTCTCCAGGAATAACCGGCGACATCTTTAATCGGAGGTCTTGAAGGCGAATTGTAGATTTCATTGAATATGGCAACCACATCGTCTTTCAGAACCGTATTTATTTTAAAGGTTCTCCAGCCTGTTTGAAGATCGTTTGAACCCTCCGGAAGTTCCCATACGGGGACGGTGACTTCCGACATATGGGCATCTGCCTCTTCCATTGTGGTGTATCTGACACCCAAATCACCGAAAATCCGCACTTCTTTGTCCATTGCTTCTCCGGTGGCTAAGGTTTCGGAATAGGTTTTGAGCTGATAAAGTCCGTCTTGATCCGCCACCTGAAGGGGTGTTCCGCTTGCGGCAAACCCTCCGGAGCCATCCGGCGCAGGATTGGGAGCCGTTTCCACAACAGGTTCGGAGCCTCCGCCCACAACTTCTCCCTCGGGAGTGACAAGAGTTTTATCCGGAGCGTTGCGAAGGGCTATAACGGTGCCGTTGCTTTGCATAACGATTTTTTCAAGGGTATAAATCCGTCTGCCGTTTGAATCCGTTCCCTCTTTGAGAGCCGATTGTATATATCCGTCAACCTCTCTGCCGTATTTTACATAACAGCGATAAGCGATAATCGCAGCCTCCTCGCGGGATACGTAGTCAAGGGGCTTAAACAAACCTTCATATCCCGCCATCAAATCGTTATCGAGCATAAAAGCCACGTAATCCCTCGCCCAAGTGTCTATTTGCCATGCGTCCTGTATGTCATCAAAAACTCCCTCGGAAGGGAAATACGGGCCCAAAACTCCGGCAGCGGACAGGGTGCTTGTTATGACCTTGCACATTTCCTCGCGGGTAATGAAGTTGGCGGGGAAGAAATGTCCCGCACCGTCGCCGCTGATTATTCCCGCATAATAGGCCATGTTCGGAAACGCATTGTCCGTATCGGTAAAGGGAGTAAAGGCGTTTGATGAAACATTCTCGGCCGTAATCGTGGCATAAATATTCACTGCCACATTGATAAAATCAAGTCGATTTATGGCATCGGTGTAGGGTTTTTTCCCATACTCCGTCGAAATCAGACTATAGTCCATTGCCGCTTTTACCGTGTCCGTAGCCCACCAGTTGGGGTCATAAGCGGAAGCATTCACAGCAGGCAGAAGCATTGATATTATCAGCAAAATCGCGGTGATAGTCTTTTTCACAAAAAACACCTCGCTAAATTTTTTTCTCCTTGGTTTCGATATTGGATTCCTTTTTGTATTCCTCAATTATGTATCTCGGGCGGGCCTTTGTTTCTTTATAAATCTTGCCCACATACTCACCGATAACGCCCACGGATACAAGCTGAACCCCTCCCAAAAACCAGATAGAGCACATGAGAGATGCCCAGCCATCCGATGAATAACCTAAAATCTTGCTTATAAGAGTGTAAACAGCCGCAACGATTGCCGCTACGCATACAATCAAGCCGAGGGTCCATACTATTTTTATGGGTTTTACACTGAATGATGTTATTCCGTCGAAGGCAAAGGACAACATCTTTTTGAGAGGATATTTACTCTCTCCGGCAAATCTCTCGGCGCGCTCATAATAAACACAATCGCTTTTATAACCGATGGTGGGGACGATACCCCTGAGGAAAAGGTTCGCTTCCTTGAATTCGCTCAAAGCATCCAGTGCCCGTCTGCTCATCAAACGGTAGTCTGCGTGGTTATACACGACCTCCGCCCCCATGGCACCGAGGAATTTGTAGAATCCCTCAGCGGTAAAACGCTTGAAAAACGAATCGGTTTTGCGTTTGCTTCGCACACCGTATACCACATCACAGCCATCGTCAAATTTCTTTACCATTTCGACAATTGCGTTGATGTCATCCTGAAGATCCGCATCTATGGATACGGCGCAGTCACACTCGTCTTTCACGGTCATAAGCCCTGCCAAAAGTGCCTTTTGATGTCCCGCATTGTGAGCAAGCTTTATGCCGCGGAATATATTGTCACTGTCACACAGACCGCTTATGATGGTCCAGGTTTTGTCACGGCTTCCGTCGTCGACCATTACTATTCTGCTGTCTTCGGAAATCAATTCCTCCGCCTCCATGGACTTGAGCAGTTCTCTGAGACGTTTTGATGTTTCGCCCAGCACTTCCTCTTCATTGTAGCAGGGCAAGACAACATAGAGCTTTGTGTCTTTCATTACGGTATTTCACATCCTTCCATTGGTTTTGAATTGCAGATTTGTCAAAAATCAATAGAGCCTATTGAACAAAACGGGTAGGCGGAAAGCCTACCCTTGATTTTATATCTCGCAAATTTAATCCATACGGTGTTTATTCGGTTGCCGGCTCACCTTCCGCTGCTTGGTCCGCCGGGGCAGCTTCGCCTTCCGCCGCCTGTTCTGCCGGAACCGCTTCTCCCGCCGCAGCTTCATCGGCAGCTGCCTGATCCGCTGCCGCAGCGTCACCTTCGGCAGCTGTGTCGCTTTCCGCTTCGGCTTGCTGAGCCGCCATATCTTCGGCCGTCATAACGATGTTGCCGCTTTCGTCAACCAAGTTACCGTTTTCGTCAAGAGTCACATTCATCGTTTGGCTTGTGCTGTCGGCATTTTCGGCCTCGGCGGCGGCATCATCGGCATTCGCTTGACGAATGGAAACATATGTCAAAACAACCGAGGATACTATGAACAATATGGCAAATACGCCCGTGAATTTTCGGAGCATAGCGTCAATCGTTCTTCCCTTATTTTTTCCGAAAAATGTCTCGGCACCGCCGGCGATAGCACCGGACAAACCCTGCTGTCTGCCATGCTGCATAAGTACAATAACCGTCAGCACGAGGGCAATCACAACATGCACAATAACCAAAGCTGTTACCATTAAAACTTCCTCCTTATACGCTTTGCGTATAGCATTATAATATTACAGTATCTGCCTCAAAAGCATCAGTATTTTGAATTATAGCACACGGAAAAACAAAATGCAAGGGTTTTTTTGAAATATTGCGGTTTTTTCTGTATAAAATCCGAAAAATTTTGTAAAGTTTTTTGTGATTTCCAACCAAAACGGTAAGGGCGCAAATCTCCCGAATTGCTTATTATTTGATTTTCGGGTTTATTTCTCTAATGTTTTATTGCCAAAAAAGTATAATTTATTGCCCCCGTGTTTTCAATTTATTGAAAAACTCCGAGAAAAGATATATAATCATCTACATATGGGTTTTGAAATATAAGTTTTGAAAGAGAGTGATTTTATGAAATTAAAAAACAGGCTTATGAACATTCTCCTGTCCGCCATGGTCGTTTTGGGAAGCATGGCAATTCCCGCGGCGAGCGTATCTGCGGCAAACACTCTGCCCGCTTTCCCCGGCGCCGAGGGTGCCGGAAAGTATTCCACCGGCGGCAGAGGCGGCAAAATCGTTCATGTAACCAATTTAAACGACAGCGGAACGGGTTCGTTCCGCGATGCCGTAGGCGGTTCAAACCGCATTGTTGTGTTTGACGTGGGCGGAACCATCACGGTTAAGAGCGATGTTGTTGTTAAGGGCAACGTGACCATTTTGGGACAAACAGCTCCCGGCGGCGGCGGAATAACCCTGAAGGGCGGCAAGATTGGTCTTGGCGGCGACAATATAATAATAAGATATGTCAGCTCGCGGCCAGGCGAAGCCAATAAGAGCGCCGAGTGCGACGCCTGGGGCGGCAGTGCGGGCTCGAACTCGATCATTGACCACTGCTCTCTCGGCTGGGCAAATGACGAGCAATGGGGTCTTTATTCAAATAATATGCATCAGACCGTTCAGTACACCCTGATAGGTCCGTCCAACTGTATATCTTATCACTCAAAGGGCTGCCACGGATTTGGCGTTATGTTCGGCAAAGGCCAGAACTCGTGGCATCATAACATGATCGCTCACAACGTCTCCAGAAACTTCCGCGGCAAGGTTGAAAAGACCGAGGCCATGGATTTTGTAAACAATGTAATTTACGACTGGGGCTATCAGACCGGTTACGGCACCATGGGTCATCAGAACTATGTTAACAACTACTTAAAGGCCGGAAACTCCACATCCGGCGGTTACCGTTTCCTTAACAAGTCAAGCGGAAGCGCTCCCGAAAACTATAAGTTCTATCTGTCCGGCAACACAATCAGAAAAGTGAGCGGCGAACCTTACAAAAGCGACATAGAGAACAAAAATCAGTGGCTCGGCATGGGAGGATTTGACGAGAAAACATACGGTTCGGACACGCCTTTTAAGGTTGAAGATGTGAACGGCAATGACGCCTCTGTTTTAAACAGCGAGCAGTTCGAAACGGCCGACGAGGCTTTTGAGACGGTTATTAATTACGCCGGTGCAGGCATCAGCGCCGACAAGCGTCCGGAAATAGACCGGGAGGTTATGGAACAGGCTAAAACGGGCACCGGTTATTTAACGGGCGGCCGTGATTTTTCAAATGTTACCGAGTCGGCTCTGCTTAATGCTATCAAGGAATATAACATCAAGCAGACGAATTATGACGATTATTATCCGCCCCAATACGAAACCCTTGACAGGACCGATAACGACAAAGACGGTATGGACGACAACTGGGAGCTCGAGAGAGGACTCGACCCTTCAAACAACGGTGATGCCTCGGGCGACTACTACGGCCAAGGTTATATGAACATAGAATACTATGCCAATGACTTAACAGTCAACTCTTTCCCCGAGGGCGTCGTTACCCTTTCTCCGAAGACGGCGGATTTGGGCGAGGATTACAGGATGGTTATGGAAGACGCCAATGCCCTCAAACTCAGCCCGGACATTATAAAAACTCCCGACGATCTCACGCTTCCCACAGCGGGAAGTAAAAATGGCAGCACCATCGAATGGTCAAGTTCCTCAAGTGCCGTTAAAATCAGCGGCAACAAAATAACCCAAGTAAATCGTCCGGATGACAAAGATACGCAGGTTATATTGACCGCCAAAATCACCCATGGCAATTTTTCATTGACCAAAAGCTGCACCGTGACGGTAAAGTCAACCGCCGCCAAATGGGTTGCCTCGGAGGCCGATAACGGAAAGAAGGCGGGCAGTGAGCTTATTGACGGCTTGACTGTTCTCTGCGACACAACGGGCAATGGCACATCCGTGACCCTCAATGATGTAACCTATTCGTATTATATAAGCGGCTCCGCCGGCGGCGGAAAATGGCAAAACGGCAAGGTTGAAAACTGCACCGGATTTAAATATATTCCCGAAAAAAGCGGATATCTGAACGTATATATTGCCACACTCGGTTCCGCAGGTAACGCCAAAACCGCCTACATTATGGAAGAGGGCGCTGCGTCCGAGGCGGACTGTATCGCCTCCGCAACCGGATCCGGCGAAAATGCCGTGATGACCGGCAAAGTCGAGGCGGGCCACACCTATTACATTTATGTTGCGGGCTCCAACGGCAGATTTTTGGGTATGGAAATCACCAATGCGGCACCGACCTTGATTTGGAAAGCTTCGAAAAATGTAACAAAAGGTGAAGTTTTAATGTCGGGGCTTACCGCAAACGATGATATGACTTATGCGGCGGGCCCCAGAACAATCGACTCCGTATCCTTCGATGGCAGACTGACCTGCGCCAACAATCCTTCGGGTGACAAATCAAGCGGCGCGGTATTGACCTATACTCCCAAAACCAAGGGTGTTATAACGGTTTATTACAAACTCAACTCAACCAAAACATTCAAGATTCATGAGCCCGGAAAAACCGCAGACGAGGATCTTGTGATGTTTAAAACCAACAATGATGCCGCCAGCGTGTACACTGTGACAAGTGCGAATCTTGAGGCGGGTAAAACCTATTATATCTATGTGGATAATTCAAAGGCCGAATTTTTCGGTGTGGCATTCAGAAGCACGGAGGGCGAACCCGATCCCGAGCTCAAACCTGACGCGCCGGACCCGACATTACCTCCTCTTGAGGGTGAGACTTGGACATTTGACAATATAGACGTGGGAACAACCTATGCCGACGGAGATGCGATTGCCAATGAAAACGACATGGAGATCAAGGTCAATTATAAGACGGCGGACGATGGTAATGTTCCGGATACTGCGGTTCCACCTTCGATTGCCGAAAAAGCCGAAGGCAGCGGCGACCGTTATCTGAGAATAGATGACAAAGGCAAAGGCCAGGACGGCTGGTCATACCTTCCCGAAAATCCGGTTGAGGCAGAGGTTATCGTGATAGATTTCGACTATATGATGGGGGATACCGACAAGGATACGGTTCTGCTTCGCGCCTATGACAATATCAACGTTAATTCCGGAAACTCATATGTTCCCGAAAAAACAACCGACGGCAGAATATTTGAGATAAAAACCGGCACAACCGGCAAGGACAATACAACACCTTGTCTCAAGATAACCGATTATTTCTCAAAAGGAACCTATACGGATGAGGCGAGCCCCAAGGGCCGTGACACAGTTTTGGGCAGTTTCACATACAAAGCCAACACCTGGTACAGCCTGAGAATTCAATATACATCATCGAATAACTCGATCGTGGTTTCCGAAAAGAAGAGTGACGGAAGTTACGCTAAATTGGGCGGCATCGAATTGGGCAGCGGAACTCCCAAGGGGGATATTCCCGCTCTCAATATCACGAATCTCGGCGGTTTTACCAGAGGCAGTGCCGCAAATGTGCTCGGCATAGACAACTTGAGTCTGCTTGTGCCCGAGGGATATGAACCGCCCGAGGAGGAGCCCACTCCCGAGCCGGAGACGACTCCCGAGCCGGAGCCCACCCCCGAACCGGAGGCGACTCCCGCACCTCAGACAACTCCGACTCCCGATACAAACGAAACTCCAGAGCCCCAGGCTTCGGTAACACCCGAACCGGCAATCGGACTCAAGTTCACGGAAAACGGAGCCGAGACCGACAGTTTCGGCGACGGTGAAGTGGAGCTTATCGCAACGGGAATACAGGCACCTTGGGCCATTATAGCGGTGGGCTATGACACAGACGGCTTGGTGACCAATGTCAGCTACAGAGAATACGATCCGTCAAACGGTGAAGCATCGACCTCCGTATCATATACACCGACGGAGGACACGGTAACAATCCGAGGCTACCTCTGGGATGGACTCAACAGTTTGGTTCCCTTGTCCGACGTTGCGGAAATCGAAAGAAGAAAGTAAGTCATAAAACAAACAAGCGCCCTGCGGTTATATTCCGCAGGGCCTTTTTGAATATGACGGTCATAATAAAGGAATTGTAAACTTAAGACTTACTCTCTCTCTTACTCTCTTTATTTACTCATATTATCTACTATGGTGGAACTTTTGGTGTATACCCCTCGGGAACTTTCGGTGTATACCCCCTGGGAACTTTTGGTGTATACCCCCCGGGAACTTTTCTTCCATACCTCCCCTTCGGTTTGGTTTTAAATCGGACTATGCAATCCCGGTTAACTTTTCCCACAAAGACATTATAAAATTAAGACTAACCCTCTCTCTTATTCTTTTATTTATTATATTATCTATTCTGTACGACAATTTTGTCG
>CAZTYF010000028.1:0-11571 GCA_964617455.1 uncultured Oscillospiraceae bacterium
GGTCCGAGAGAAGACCAGCTGAATGTGGTCTATAAGAAAGTGACTCCCGACGATATTTTCACTCATACATATTATACAGGTTATAATAGATTCCCTTTTGGGCAAGGAGTTCTTTGTGGGTGCCCTGCTTCTCTATTCCCTTTTCCGTGAGGACCAATATCAAATCCGCGCTTCGTATGGTGGTGAGGCGGTGGGCTATGGTGAACACCGTTCTGCCCTTTGCCAGCTCATCCAGGGAATTTTGCACAAGACGCTCGCTCTCGTTGTCAAGGGGTGATGTGGCTTCGTCCAAGATGATAATGGGCGGGTTTTTGAGGAACACCCGAACGATGCTGATTCTCTGCTTCTGGCCTCCCGAAAGCTTCACGCCCCGCTCCCCCCACAGCGGCAAGTCCCGGAGAACTTATGGGTCCGACGGGCAGACCCTCGTGGATGTAGGTGTTATATGGGGAATCGATTTTGGTGTCCGCCTCGCTGAGCACGGGCTTCCTCTCCCCCAGGATGTATTGAACCGTGGCGCAGGATTCCAGCTTCCACCCCTCATAAAGACGGTTGTTGAACACGGAGGACACAATGGGCATCATAAAAACGAAGCCGAAAGAGAAGCTACCTTGTGCAACCTACTTGTGCAGCCCGCTTGTGCAGCCTTCTTGTGCAACCCCCTTGTGCAGCCTTCTTGTGCAGCCCCCTTGTGCAACCTTCTTGTGCCGCCCCCTTGTGCAACCTTCTTGTGCAGCGTAAGAGAAGGGAAGGGAAGAGAAGGTAAGAGAAATAAGAGAAGAGAAGTGAAGAGAAGAAAGAGAGAGTATAGCTACTCGCACGCTTTTGATTTTCTTATAAAAAGTAAAAAGGTATGAGGCACAAAAGATGCTTCTGCACCTTTTTTGTAAGTGAAAAATTTTCAATCACAAAAGCAAAAAATTTGCGAAATATGAAAAGCCGGCACCCGGTGGGACGGTTTATTTCTTATAATGGATTCGGAAAGTTTCGGAAATTGTTAATACATACAAAAACCAAAAGTATATTTTGTGCAATTTTCTTTGCAATTAAAATAGACAAAAATTTTCTTATATGATAAAATGAAATTGGTTAATTTATATAATAATCTCCGGGTGGCGGCTTGGGAGTATGTTTGTTTTGCGGGCCGAAAAACCCCGGACGGATGCAATGAAAAACCGACTTTAAACAGCGAGGGAGACATGATATGGATATTATTGAGACCTATAAAAACGGAAAAAGCAGAGATGCCGGGACTTATATTGACGATGCGCCCATGTACCTGTTCAATCAGGGGGTAAATTATGAATCCTATCGTATGCTCGGCGCTCACAGGGGTAAATCTTTCGACGGAAACGACGGATATCTTTTTGCGGTGTGGGCTCCCCATGCGAAGAGCGTTTCGGTTGTTTGCGACGGCAACGGCTGGGACAGGAACAAAGGCCGGATGTATAAACACATAAAATCCGGCATTTGGGAGGTTTTCCTGGAGGGAGTCGAGCCGGGGCAATGCTATAAATACAGTATCGAGACCTTCAGAGGCGACATAATCCTGAAGGCGGATCCTTTTGCTTTCTACAGCGAGGTTCGGCCCGCAAACGCCTCCGTCACCGTGGATATCCAATATGAGTGGAACGATTCCGAGTGGATAGACAAACGCTCCAAGACCCCGCCCTATGACTCGCCCGTCAACATCTATGAGATGCACTTCGGCTCTTGGAAAACCCATGATGACGGCACGTTTTTGAGCTACAGGGAAATGGCGGACGAATTGATTCCCTACATCAAGAGAATGGGATACACCCACATTGAGGTTATGCCTCTCACGGAATTCCCCTTTGACGGCTCCTGGGGATATCAGGTCACCGGCTACTACAGCGCCAACAGCCGCTTCGGCAAGCCGGAGGACCTTAAGTATTTCATCGACCAATGCCATCAAAACAATATCGGAGTCATAATGGATTGGGTGCCTGCCCACTTCCCGAGAGATGACTATGCTTTGGCAAAATTCGACGGCGAGTGCCTCTTTGAACATCCGGACAGCAGGCGGGGAGAGCACAAAGAGTGGGGCACCTTGGTGTTCGACTGGACAAAAACCGAAATCTGGTCCTTCCTTATATCCAGCGCCCTGTATTGGCTCACGGAATACCACTTTGACGGACTGAGAGTGGATGCGGTGTCGAGTATGCTCTATCTTGACTACAACCGCAACGACGGCGAGTGGCTGCCCAACAAATACGGGGGCAAGGAGAACCTTGAGGCAATTGAATTTTTGCAGAAGCTCAATATGGCCGTTTTCGAGCGGCTGCCCAATGTGATGATGATTGCGGAGGAGTCGACCGCCTGGGGCGGAGTTACCGCTCCCGCCCATGAGGGAGGCTTGGGCTTTAATTTCAAATGGAATATGGGCTGGATGCATGATGTTTTGGATTATATGCAGTGTGACCCTTATTTCAGACCCGGAAATCATACCAAGCTCACCTTCCCGATGATGTATGCCTTTGCGGAGAACTATATCCTCGCTCTGTCCCATGATGAGGTTGTGCACGGAAAGCGGAGCCTTATCGACAAAATGTGGGGCACCTATGAGGAAAAATTTGCGGAACTGAGGCTGCTGTTTGCCTTTATGTATTCCCATCCCGGCAAAAAGCTGCTGTTTATGGGAGGCGAATTCGGCCAATTTGTGGAGTGGAGATTTGCGGAGCAGTTGGATTGGAACCTGGAGGAATACGAGGCCCACAGAAAGATGTGGGACTATTCCGCGGCACTGGGGCACTTCTATCAGGAACATCCGGCTTTCTATGAAATCGAGAGAGAGCAGGGGGATTGGAAGGGCTTCAAATGGCTCAATGCCACGGATTCGGCCAACAGCGTTTTGTCCTATATGAGATTTTCCAAGGACGAAAAGGATGCCATTGCCGTTGTCATCAACTTCACCCCGGTGGAGCACAAGCTCTATACGGTGGGCGTTCCCATAAACGGCACCTATACGGTGGTCCTGGATTCCAACGACGAAAAATACGGGGGCACCGGCAGCGACACGAAAAAATCCTATCGGGCGAAAAAGATACCCGGCAATGACTATGACTATTCTCTGGATATAGAGCTTCCCCCTCTGACGGCACTCTATTTGAAGCGCAGCGCGCCTGCGAGGCGGAAGAAAAAGACGGCAAGCAACGTTGTGGGCAAAGCGCCCGCAAAGAAAACCGCAACGGCCAAAAAGAACTCGAAAAAGTAATTAAATCTTCAGCGATTTACTTGGTACATAGATCGAACTTATTAAACAGGAGGAGATAAAATGAGGTCAAAAGAATGTGTGGCTATGATTCTCGCCGGCGGTCAGGGCAGCCGCTTGGGAATACTTACACAAAATGTGGCAAAGCCGGCAGTGCCCTTCGGCGGAAAGTATAGGATTATAGACTTCCCGCTGAGCAATTGCGCCCACTCGGGAATTGATACGGTGGGTGTTCTGACACAGTATCAGCCTTTGGAGCTTAACACCTACATCGCAAACGGCCAGCCTTGGGACCTGGACAGGGCCAACGGCGGCGTGTTTGTGCTTCCGCCATACACCTCGGCGGAAAAGGGCGAGTGGTACAAAGGCACGGCAAACGCTATCTATCAAAACATCGGATTTATCGAGCAGTTTAATCCCAAATATGTGGTTGTTCTTTCGGGAGACCATATATACAAAATGGATTACAACAAGATGGTCACCGCCCACAAGAAGGCAAATGCCGATGCGACCATTGCGGTTATCGAAGTTCCCTGGGATGAGGCGCCTCGGTTCGGCATTATGAATACCGATGAGAATATGCAGATTGTGGAATTTGAGGAAAAGCCCGAAAATCCCAAAAGCAACTTGGCATCCATGGGAGTTTATTGCTTCTCCTGGGATGTGCTCAAAAAGTACTTGATTGACGATGAGGCCAATCCCGATTCCGCCAATGATTTCGGAATGAACATCATACCGGAGATGTTGGGAGACGGACTCAAGCTGATAGCTCACAGATTTGACGGCTATTGGAAAGATGTGGGAACCATTCAAAGCCTTTGGGAGGCAAATATGGAACTCCTTGACGACAAGCCTCTCTGCAATTTGGATGACGACACCTGGAAGATTTTCAGCAGAAACCCCATAAAACCGCCTCAGTATGTGGGTGAGACGGGCTCGCTGAAAAACAGCTACACCACGGAAGGCTGCGAGATTTACGGCCGGGTGGAACACTCCATATTGTTCGAGGGAGTGACAATTTGCGAGGGTGCCACCGTTAAGGATTCAATCGTGCTGCCCGGCGCCGTTGTGAAAGGCGGCGCAGCCATTGAAAAGGCCATCGTGGGCTCCGACACGATTATCGGAGAAAATGCCCAAATCGGAAGCAAGGCGGAGGATGCCAACTGTGACTATAAGAATACCAAAATCTGCAGTGCTGACATTACGCTTATCGGTCCGGGAGTGAAGATCGGAAATGGAAAAAAGGTCGGCGTTCTGTCTATGGTAACCGACGACATATGCTGATTCGGTCGGCAAATCCAAATCTTATAAAGAATTTAATTTGAGGTGATATAAATGAAGAATGATATGCTTGGCGTAATATTTTCCGAAAACCCGGAAGCGAGCATGGGTGAGCTCACAAGTTTGCGCTCCCTGGCTGCGGTGCCTTTGGGCGGAAGATACAGAATTATAGACTTTATGCTGTCCAATATGGTTAATTCCGGCATACTCAAAGTGGGTATAACAACCCCCGTGAACTATCAGTCCCTGACGGACCATTTGGGAACCGGCAAAGATTGGGATATGGACAGAAAAGACGACGGGCTCTATATATTGCCCCCGAAGGACACGGGAGAGTCCGATGTGGAAGCAATCGGAGGAATCGAGCGGCTGTCCGGCATTTCCTCATTCCTGACCAAGAGCCAGCAGGAATACGTGCTGGTGACGGACTGCAACACCATCTGCAACATTGACTTTGACAAGGTTTTGGAGTCCCATCTTGAGAACGAGGCGGACTTCACTTTGGTCTGCACCCCGGTGAAAGATTTAAGCTCCAAGGAAGTGAGAAAACACATCCTCCTTGAAGTTGACGGTGATGACAATGTGACGGATATGCATGTTTATCCCAGCCATCAGGTGACGGATCTCTCCTATATGCATATGTTCATAACCCGCAGGGAAACCCTTATGGAATTGGTTGAATATGCCTCCACCCACGGCAAGCACCAAATTTCAAAGGATATACTGCTCCCGGCCGTTACCAATGACCAAGTCAAGGTTTGTGCCTATAAGTTTGAGGGCTACAGGAAGAAGATCGACAGCATCCAATCCTTCTATAAGGCCAACATCGATATGCTCAACAAGGACATAAGGGACGAGTTGTTCGGTCTCTCCGTTGACAACCCCATATTCACGAAAATCAAGGACTCGGTTCCCACAAAATATTCAAAGACTGCGGAAGTTCAAAATGCCTTTATCGCCGACGGATGCAAGATTGAAGGAACGGTCAAGAACAGTGTGCTGTTCCGCGGTGTTCATGTGGGCAAAGGCGCAAGCGTTGAAAACTGCATCCTCATGCAGGATTCCGAAGTTATGGAAAACTGCTTGGTGGAGAATGTTATATTCGACAAAGGCGTTATCCTTCGCAGCGGCAAAAAGCTTGTGGGACAGGACACATACCCGATGGTTATCGGCAAGGAAACGGTTGTTTGATTTGTTCCCCAAATTCGCCCGCACCGGATAGGGCGGACGGACATATGGGAATGTAACACATCACAAACACATGAAAGGAAGTGTAATAATGAGCAAGATATTTATGGTATCGTCCGAAGTTGCTCCCTTCGCCAAAACAGGCGGTCTCGGTGATGTTGTAGGCTCTCTGCCCACGGCCCTTGCGGCTTTGGACGACGATGTGAGGGTTGCAATGCCCAAGTACGGCTGTATTCCTCAGGAATATTTGGAACAGATGGAGTTCAAGTTCTTCATATACATTCCCCTCGGCTGGAGGAGAAAATACTGCGGAGTTTTTGAGCTTCAAAAGGAAGGCGTGACCTACTATTTCATAGACAATGAATACTACTTCGGCGACCCCTATCTTTACAAGTGGAACGACCTTGAAAGGTTTGCTTTCTTTGACAAAGCGGCTCTTGAAATTCTCAAACACTTGGAGTGGAAACCGGACATTATTCACAGCCACGATTGGCAGACGGGAATGGTTCCCGTGCTCCTTAATGCCTATTATGTCAGGGATGAGTTCTATGCCGGAATCAAGACCGTGTTCACGATCCATAACCTTCGGTATCAGGGTATCTATTCCATAGACATAGTTGCCGACTTCTTCTCACTCAGCAAGGATTTCTTTACCTCCGACAAATTGGAGTTCCACGGCTGTGCCAATTTGCTCAAGGGCGGGGTTGTGTATTCCGACTTTGTGACCACGGTGAGTCCCACTTATGCCATGGAAATTCAGACTCCCACCGGCGGAGAAAAGCTTGACGGCCTGCTCACTGCCCGCAACCAGTCCCTGTTCGGAATTCTGAACGGCATCGACTATGAGGTATATAATCCCAAGACGGACCCGATGATTTTTGAAAATTACGACATCCGTTCGGTGCTCAAGCGGAAGAAGGAAAACAAGATGCAGCTCCAGGAGCAGTTGGGGCTTGCGGTTGACGGCGAGAAGGTTATGATTGGCATAATTTCCCGCTTGGTTGACCAAAAAGGATTCGACATAATCGCCGAGGCAATGGGCGAGCTGATGAATATGGACATTCAGTTGGTTGTTGTGGGCACAGGCGAGGCCAAATACGAGAATCTGTTCCGCCACAACGCCTGGTGCAACCCCCAGAAGATGTCTGCCAATATCATGTTCAGCAATGAGTTGGCCCACAAAGTGTATGCTTCCTGCGACCTGTTCCTGATGCCCTCCATGTTCGAGCCCTGCGGCCTCAGCCAAATGATATCTTTGGCATACGGCACCATACCCATTGTTCGGGAAACGGGCGGCCTTAAGGATTCGATCATACCCTACAACGAATACACCGGTGAGGGCAACGGATTCAGCTTCTATCCTTATACCTCCCATGATATGATGCACACAATCCGCTATGCCATTGAGATTTTCAGCAAGAAAGACATTTGGAACAAGTTGGTCAAAAATGCCATGAAGCAGGACTTCTCCTGGAAAGAGTCCGCAAAGAAATACCAAGATATGTACGGAAAACTCCTTGGATAGAACCGAAACAGCCCCGTCGGAGACCTCTCCGACGGGGCTGTTTTGATTTATAAGAGCCTATACTTTGGCGATAAGGCTTTTTGAGGTTTACCCGTAGGCAATGGGTTCTTCTTTCAGTTCATCTATTATGCCGTCGCTGTAGACATTTATGGTCAGAATCCTGTTTTCCGACTCTATGCGGACCTGCATGGTGTAATACTGCCTGCCGCTTTGGTCCGTTTGGGGCGTAAGACCCGCCGGGTCTCCGTCGATGGTGACTCCGTATCTGTCTTCGGCGGCGGCTATGGCGTCCTCGGCTGAAAATTCCCTTTCCCCGCCGCCCTGTGCGCCGCTCCTGTTGCTCAGGCTGTCCGAAATCAAAGCATAGGTGCTGCGCTCTTCCTCCGTGAGAAGGCTCGGGTCCACCGATGCCAGCATCTCCTCCGCATCCTCATACATACCCGCCTCAAAGAAAGAGCGGGCATCGCTCAGGGCCGATTTGCTTATTTTTTCCGCCTCGGAGGTATTTGAATTCGAATCGGAGCCTGCGGACAACCCTGCCGCAGAATCGGCGACCGGTGTGGGGGTGGAGGTGGGAACGGTGAAACCGTCAGCGGCTTTTCCGTTTTCGTCGGCGTCAAATTTTGAAACCGTGGTGTCTCCTTTTTCCTCGGGCATCTTGGTTTGGATTTCGTTATTTTGCGGCTCATCCTTGTCCCCGCAGGCGCAAAGGGCCGTCAGACACAGAATGAGGCTCACAAATATCGCCCCGATTTTATATAGTCTTTTTCTGTTCATATTTTGCACCGTCCCCTATTCTTCAATGTTATCCTCGGAAACTTCTCCGCCATCGAGGGAGCTGTCGGAATCGGCCGAGTCCCCCACCGTCTGATTTTCATCGTCTTCTTTTTCGATTCGGGCAACGGAGGTTACCCGAACATCCTCGCCGAGACGCATAAGTCTCACGCCCTTGGTGGCTCTGCCGATTGTGCGGATATCCTCCGAGTCAATTCTGATTATAATTCCGTCGGAGGTCACAAGGACGATGTCATCCTCGGGGGTTACGACCTTTATTCCCGCTATGGCTCCGGTATCGGGAGTGATTTTGTATGTTGCCACGCCCATACCGCCACGCCTTTGGGGCTTGTATTCCGTAAGCTCGGTCTTTTTGCCGTAGCCGTTTTCGGTGACCACGAGCATTTTGGCATCTTCCCTATAGACGCTCATGCCAACCACATAGTCGCCTTCCGCCAACCTGATTCCCCGAACACCCTGGGAAACTCTGCCCTGTTTTCGAACGTCTCTCTCGTTAAAGCGAATCATTTTGCCGTCGTGGGTTCCCACGAACAAATCCGTGTTGCCGTCGGTCAGTTTGACTCTCAAAAGCTCATCTCCGTCAAGGAGCTTTATGGCAATTTTGCCTGCCTTGGGAGCGTTTTGATATTCCATTATATCGGTCTTTTTTATAATTCCGTTCTTTGTGCACATGGTCAAATAGTGGCCGCTCTTGTATTCTTTTATGGGTATCACGGCCGAAATGCTCTCATCGGGCAAAATATCGATGAGGTTAACCACGGGCGTGCCCTTGGCCTGCCGTCCCGCCTCGGGTATCCTATAGGCTTTGATTCGGAACATACGGCCCTTGTTGGTGAAAAACAGGATATACGAGTGGGTGGAGGATATGAACATGGTGGATACAAAATCCTCCTCCTTGGTTTGCATTCCGATTATTCCCTTGCCGCCTCTGTGCTGGCTCCTGTAAGTGTCGGTGGGTAACCGCTTAATATACCCTTGGTTGGTCATGGTGATGACATTTTCCTCTTCCGGGATTAAGTCCTCTATATCTATGTCATCGGCCACAGGCTCGATGGAGGTGCGCCTCTCGTCGGCGAACTTGTCTTTAATGGCGGTGATTTCTTCTTTGATTATGTCGAGGACCATCCGGTCATCCCCGAGGATTTGGGCGAGGTGCTCAATAAGGGCACGCACATCCCGTAATTCGGTATCGACTTTTTCCCTCTCCATACCTGCCAAACGGGCAAGGCGCATATCCAAAATGGCCTGGGCCTGCACATCGGTGAATTCAAATCTCTCAATCAGGCGCTCCTTGGCATCGTTATAGCTGTTTCTGATAATGGAAATAACCTCGTCTATGTTGTCAAGGGCCTTTTTGAGGCCTTCCAAAACATGGGCCCTGGCCTCTGCCTTCTTTTTGTCGAATTTGGTGCGGCGGACTATGACCTCCTTTTGGAAATTCACATATTCCGTCAAAACTTCCTTGAGGGACAGCACCTTCGGAGAGGTTCTGTCAACCAGGGCAAGCATAATGACGCTGAAGGAATCTTCCAATTGGGTGTATTTGTATAATTGATTTAAGACAATCTGCGCATTTATATCTTTTTTGAGCTCGATGACAATTCTCAAACCGTCTCTGTCGGACTCATCCCGCAAATCCGAAATTCCCTCTACCCGCTTTTCATGAACCAAATCGGCGATTTTTTCGATTAACCTTGCCTTGTTCACCATATAGGGGATTTCGGTGACAACGATTCTCTCTCTGCCCTCTTTCCACTGTTGAATTTCGGCTTTTGAACGAATCTTCAGCTTGCCCCTGCCTGTCGCATAGGCCGCACGTATTCCCGCTTTGCCCATAATTCGGGCACCTGTGGGAAAGTCCGGACCGGGGATATATTCCATAAGCTCGTCCAAAGTGATGTCCGGGTTGTCAATCAAGGCAACAACTCCGTCTATCACCTCACCTAAGTTGTGAGGCGGAATTTTCGTGGCCATTCCCACCGCAATACCGTCCGAACCGTTCACCAGCAAATGAGGGAAACGGGAGGGCAGCACCACGGGCTCCTTTCGGCTTTCGTCGAAATTGGGCACAAAATCAACGGTGTCCTTGTCGATGTCCGTCAGCATATTAAGGGACAGTTTTGACATCCTCGACTCGGTGTATCTGTATGCTGCGGCAGGGTCCCCGTCAACGGAGCCGAAATTTCCGTGGCCGTCGATTGTGGGATAGCGCATGGAAAAGTCCTGGGCCATCCTGACCATTGCATCATAAACCGAAGCGTCCCCGTGGGGATGATATCTGCCCAAAACATTGCCCACCGTGGTGGCGCATTTTTTATAAGGCTTGTCCGGGGTTATTCCATCCTCATACATGGAATAGAGAATTCTCCGATGAACCGGCTTGAGACCGTCGCGGACATCGGGGAGAGCCCTGCCCACAATAACCGACATGGAATAATCGATATAGGACTTGCGCATCTCATTGTCCAAATCAACGGGAATGATGTTGAGCTTTGACGGGTCGAACATAGACTTGCTCTCATCCCTGTTCCTGTTAAAATTTGCCATAAAACCTCTCCTTGTCTGTGGGGCCCAAATTATGTATACACCTCAAAGCCCCAAAATCGGCTCTGAAATCAAAAATCCGTTTTCCCCACCATATTTAGTATTAGATAAAAAATCAAAAAATCCTTTTAAAAGGCCCAAATTTGCCCGAATTTATTTGATATGCATAAAAATATCAAAATGAGTGCAATATTCCCAAAACTTCGTATTTCAGCCTCCCGACTTCATATAGGAGGCGTTGCCGTCGATGAAGCTTACGGTTCCGTTTGTGATGGCGGCAAAATCCTCCTTGACCTTTTGAAATTCTCCGATGGGAATATAGACCGGAATCATAACCGAGTCGGTATAGACCGGCTCTCCGCAGGCGAGGCCCCGGTTTCTGAGTTCGCTTTGGATTTTGCCGAGAAGGGTATATTCAAAGGACATTCTCGTCTCCCGGCAGAGGACCATGTTGGCAATGCCTGCGGCATCCACCGCAAGCTTGGCGCTTTTTGAATAGGCCCGAACCAAGCCTCCCGTGCCGAGCAATACTCCGCCGAAATATCGGGTGACAACCACAGCCAAATCGGTGAGTCCCTCCTTTTTCAGGATGTCCAACACAGGGACTCCGGCTGTTCCGGAGGGTTCGCCGTCGTCGCTGTACCTTGCGATGTTATTGTTTTCGATTATGTAGGCATAGACATTGTGGGAGGCGTCCCGATATTTTTTCCTGAGCTCCTCAATGAAACCCACCGCCTCCTCTTCCGTCCGAACGGGCCTTACGGTTCCGATAAAACGGGAGCGTTTTTCGATAAACTCCCCCCGTCCCTCTTTGGCAACCGTTCTGTAGGACTCCCTCATAACCGCCCTCCTTCCCCCGAATCGTTCGGCTCGACTTTTTCCGTATAATAATACCACACTCTCCCCCAATATGCAATACCCTATCGGGAAGCGGTTTTCTTTAGGCAAGCCATTTTTGAAAAGACGGCACTCCTTGGCACATTTAATGTGCTATACTGGAATCAGA
>CAZTYF010000029.1:0-11048 GCA_964617455.1 uncultured Oscillospiraceae bacterium
AGACTCCTTCTATTGCATGGACTGTTTGGCGGATTATCTGGAAGTTACCGTGGGAGAGCTTTTGGATAAGATTGAGGAGTTCAAGGAAGAGGGGTGCACTTTGTTTTTGTGAGGCTTGCTTGTTAATCAATCCCGTTGGGTGCCCTTCCATTTTCCGTTTTACCTATAATAATTGGGCGGAAATTGAATTGACTCAATTTCCGCCCAATCCAAACGAATTAACTGCCATTTCGGAACCCGAGCAAAATCGGATATATGCTCCCGAGCTCACAAGCAAAAGTCAATGGTTTGGCCACATGGGTGCTTGAACTATGCGGATTTTGATGCAAGATATCCGTTAATCTTGCCCACGAGTTCGTCACAATCCACACCGTGAACCATGCACGCCTGCTCTATGCTCTCCCCGCTTGATGAGGGGCAACCCAAGCAGTGCATTCCGATTTCAAAAAAGAATTCGGCGGTGCCGGGATCCAATCTGAGTGCATCCATGATAATGGTATCTTTTGTTACTTGCTTTGACATTATATCTACCTCCTAATTCTTACCTTTTCTTATATTATACTCGGTTTTTGAAAAAAATCAAGGGGTCTTAGAAAATTATTCCGTCACCGGGCCCGAAACCTTGTCCCACATTTCGTGGGCTATATGAGAAGCCTGGTCATATTCGTCTGCCATATCCGTCAACTGACTGAAATCACCGTTTACCGCAGCCTCAACCCGAGGCTCCATGCCCTCGAATATTTTCTGTATGGTGGCAACGGTGGTTTCCAAGTCTTTGTGGGCCTCCTTTTTGTCGTCGGGGCATAGCATTTCTGCGGCACTGAGTTCGTTGAACCAATGACCGCACCGTTCGTTATACTTGTCATACATTTCCTTCCACTCGGCAAAGTTGTCGGGGTTTAGATTCCCAATTCCCTTTAAAACGACGTCCATATCACCGTCCACGAATTCTCCGAATTCGTCTGTAAACGACTCGGCATAGTTCGAATATTTGGATGTCAACTCACTTGATACGGAATTGCTCACCGGAGCCGAAGTGTTGACCGCAGCCTTTTCATCGCCGCCGCAAGCTGTGAGAGATATACAAACAACAGCGGCAGATACGGCCAAAGCGATTAATTTACCGGCTTTTGATATTATTTTATTCGATTTCATTTTTTTCATAACCTTTCTTAGTTTTGATGTGTATATATGTTTGCTTGATTTGTTTTTTCGTCTTTCCGAACAGGAACTTTATCAGCCACCAAAGCAGCCAAAATATTATGGGAATCAAATATGCGGCAGCGGTTATCATACCGAATCGCTCTGCCACGCTCGTTATTCCTTTTTCGGTAATCAAATAATCATTGAGCCAAAGGACAACCAAACAGTGGGAAAGGTAGATATTGTAGCACTGTTCATCCAAGGCTTTGGTGAATACCGATATTTTCTGTCTGTTGCCTGCCAAACAGGATGTTACCATGAAAAAGAATAATATAGCCGCCGTGCAATATATTATATGGATTTCCTCCATCCATGGCGCAACTATATTATAAGTCTTATATGCCAAGAATATGTCGAGTAGGGCAGACATCGCAAACAAAATCGTTATAAGTGATTTTTGGTTCAGCACAGCTTTTTTAAAAGCGGAATAGTTCATACCTACATAGCAGCCCAAGACCCAATAAAACAAGTATCTCGTGAAAATCACATCATCCCATTCAAAGACATAGCCGTGGAAAACGGCTCCCAACATATTGCTCAGATTATATCCGAACACCACCGATATCAATATGGAAAAGGTTATCCCCACAGTGGCATTTGTCCTCCGCAGCAAATATCTCCAAATGGGCATAAGCAGGTAGAATTGCAATATTATAATCACAAAGTAAAAATGGCCCACCAAATCTCCGCTAATCCATGAATGAACCAATTTGCTCCACGAAAATTCGAAGTAGTCGTGGCTGACGAAAAATATCATATAGATGCACACCCACAACATATAGGGCAATACAACCCGGGTAATTCGGCCTTTGTAGAATTTGGCATAGTTCATGGGCCTGTCGGTTAAGAAAAACTTAACGCCGCTCATAAAGATAAATGCAGGCACCACAAAAGTGCTGAACCGCCAAGGTACAAATACAACATTGAAGGCAAAATCCCCTTTTGCGGTTTCGCCAATCAAAACCGAAGCGCAATGAATGAATATAACCAGCATTGCGCAGATTATATTCATGTACGATAATTCAATTTTAGGTGTCCGTTTTGCAATCATAAAAGCTGATTCACCCGATTGTTGAGATATTATCCAGCGTTGATTCTGCGCCTTTCATTGCGAAGTTGCTGCCGCCTCTCGCCAAGTTCCCACTCCATCCGCTGCTCTTCATTTTCCAAAATCAGCCTCGGGACTTTTACCGGCCTTTCGTTTTCATCAAGGGCCACCAACACAAGATAGGCTTTGTTTATCGTCCTTTTCTCGCCTTCATAATCCTCAACCATGGTCCGCACGCAAACTTCCATGGATGTGTTTCCCACCCATGTCACCTGACCCGCAAGAACCAAAGTGTCGTTTGGATATGCCGGAGCTCGAAAGCAGAGGGTGTCAACCATAGCCGTTGTAACATTGTGCCCGCTGTGACGTCTTGCCACAATTCCCGCAACAACATCGATCCATTCCATAAGCCTGCCTCCGAACAGTCTGCCATAGCCGTTAAGATCCTGAGATGTTATCATTTGCACTTGCTCGGTATATGAATGAGAAACTTTTCTCGCTTTTTCCGACATTTTTTCACAACCTCTCCCGTTATATAATCGTTCATTATCTTGTCGGCTGCGACCTTATAATTTTACAGCCAAATCAAGGGCATTTTGTATGTCCTCTATTATATCATCGGCATCTTCAATACCGACGGAAAGTCTGATTAAATCCGGTGTTACGCCTGCTGCTTTAAGTTCCGCATCATTCATCTGGCGATGAGTGTGGCTTGCGGGATGTAAAACCGAGGTGCGGGCATCGGCAACATGGGTCACAATAGCCGCAAGTTTTAAGCTGTCCATAAATTTAACCGCATTTTCTCTGCCGCCCTTGACCCCGAAGGAAATAACGCCGCAGGAACCGTTGGGCATATATTTTTCGGCCAGCTCATGATACTTGTCGCCTTCAAGGCCGGAAAAGCTCACCCAAGAAACCTTGTCATTCCCCGCCAAAAACTCCGCCACTTTTTGAGCATTTTCACAGTGTTTGCGCATACGCAGAGCAAGGGTTTCAAGACCTATGTTTAGCAGGAAGGAATTATGAGGAGACGGTATGGAGCCCAAATCCCGCATAAGGGTTGCTTGAGCTTTTGTTATATAAGCCGCCTTGCCGAACCTTTCCGTATAGACAACCCCGTGGTATGACTCATCCGGAGTGGTCAGACCGGGGAATTTGTCCTTGTGTTTTTCCCAATCGAAGTTGCCGCTGTCAACTATGGCGCCGCCAACGGAAGTGGCATGACCGTCCATATACTTCGTGGTGGAGTGAACCACAATGTCCGCTCCCCATTCTATTGGTCGGCAGTTTATCGGAGTTGCGAATGTGTTGTCAACAATGAGAGGAACCCCTTTGTTATGGGCGACCTTTGCAAACTTTTCAATATCCAGAACCACAAGAGCCGGATTGGCTATTGTTTCTCCAAACAGAGCCTTTGTATTTGGGCGAAAGGCGGCTGCGATTTCCTTGGCAGGTGCATCGGGGTTCACAAAAGTTACATCAATTCCCAGTTTTTTCATAGTGACCGAGAACAAATTATGGGTTCCGCCGTATATGCTTGTTGAGCAAACGAAGTGATCCCCCGCCTCACAAATATTAAAAATCGAATAGAAGCAAGCCGATTGCCCGGAGGCCGTCAGCATACCCGCAACACCGCCCTCCAAGTCTGCAATCTTGGCCGCCACGGCATCGTTTGTGGGGTTGGCAAGTCGAGTATAGAAATATCCGTCTTCCTCAAGGTCAAAAAGCCGTCCCATTTGTTCGGTTGACTCATATTTGAAAGTGGTGCTTTGATAAATTGGCAAAATTCTTGCCTCACCGTTTTTGGGTGTGTATCCCGATTGGATACATTTTGTATCTATTTTCATAATCTCCCTCCCGATATTAAATAATTTTACCTCACTTGTCCGTTGCCTTCGATTATATACTTGGTGGATGTGAGTTCCTTAAGCCCCATCGGACCCCGAGCATGGGTTTTTTGGGTGCTTATTCCTATTTCCGCACCGAAGCCGAACTCAAATCCATCGGTAAATCGAGTGGAAGCGTTTACATAGACGGCTGCGGCATCAACCTCATCCAAAAACTTTTGGGCATTTTGATAGTTATTTGTCACGATGGCCTCGGAATGTCCGCTGTTGTATTTATTGATATGGGCAATGGCGGCATCTACGCTCTCGACAACTTTAACGCCGATTTTAAGGTCCAAATACTCGGTATACCAGTCATCTTCCGTGGCCTGTTTGGCATCGGGATAAAGGGCGCAGCATCTATCGTCCCCTATAATTTCAACGCCCCGTCCGGCAAGCTCTGTGAGAATTTTCGGAAGGAACTCCGCAGCAATTTTCTCGTGAACCAAAAGTTTTTCCTCGGCGTTGCATACCGTCGGCCGCTGGGTTTTGGCATTTATCACTATGTTTTCGGCCATATCAAGGTCAGCGCTTTCATCCACAAAAACATGGCAGTTTCCCGTTCCCGTTTCAATTGCGGGCACGGTGGCGTTTTCCACAACGGCTTTTATGAGCCCCGCTCCGCCTCTCGGAATGATTACATCCAAGTATTCATTGAGTTGCATCAGTGCCGTGGAACTTTCTCTGGTGGTATCCTCCACCAAATTAATCGTCCCCTCCGGAAGACCCGCCTTGTATCCCGCTTCTTGCATTATTTTGACAATGGCCATATTGGAGTTGATGGCTTCCTTGCCGCCCCTGAGTATGACGGCATTTCCGGATTTTATGCACAAGCCTGCAGCATCGGCGGTCACATTGGGCCGTGCCTCGTATATTATTCCGATAACACCTATGGGTACCCGAACTTTGGTTATCTTCAACCCGTTGGGACGTTTAACCCGAGACACCGCCTCGCCTATCGGGTCGGGAAGGGCAGCAATCTGTTTCAATCCTTCGGCAATGCCCGATATGCGCTCATTGTCGAGCTTAAGTCTGTCAATCAATCCTTCTCTCATGCCTCTCTCTCGAGCCCCGGCGATATCTTTTTCGTTTTCCTCTATGATATAATCCGCCCCCTTGAGAATGGCATCTGCCATGTCAAGAAGAGCCTTATCCTTGACGGATGCGGATAGGACGGCCAATTTCCTGGATGCCGCCTTTGCCATTTTCCCTTTTTCGTTTAATTCACGCATTTTCTTACACTCCTTGAAAATTTTCATATTTTCTTGATTATAGCATAGAATTGTGATATAATCAAGATTAAATTACCGAAAGGGGAGAAAATGCCATGAAGCTGTTTGACACCCATGCTCACCTTGACGATGAGCAATTCGACGTCGACCGAGAAGAGGTTATCAAAAAAATCAAAACCAGTGGCATTTCCAACGTAATGGAAGTGGGCTCCGATGTGGAAAGCTCCAAAAAAGCAGTTTCAATTGCAAACAGTCATGACTTTATATACTGCGCCGTGGGCATTCATCCCGAGTCGGCCGATAATGTCTCCGACGAGGATTATGCCGAAATAGAAAGATTGGCGCGGACGGAGCCGAAGGTAAAGGCAATCGGCGAAATCGGAATAGACTATCACTATGACGACTGCGCATCGAGGGAAAAACAACGGGCCTGTTTCGGCAGGCAGCTGGATTTGGCGACGGAATTGAATTTGCCCGTGATTATTCATGACAGAGATTCAAAGGGTGATGTACTCCAAATCTTGCGTGAGAAAAAAATCTCAAACGGCGTGATGCACTGTTTTTCCGGCAGCCCCGAAATGGCACAAATTTTCGTCAAAATGGGGTTTATGATTTCTTTCACCGGAGTTATAACCTTCAAAAATGCCAGAAGGGCCCTTGAGGCGGTCAAAGTCATTCCCCTTGACAGGCTTATGATTGAAACCGATAGCCCCTATATGGCTCCCGAACCCCACAGAGGGAAACGAAACGACAGCAGCTATGTTCGGTATGTTGCAGAGAAAATGGCGGAAATTAAAGAGATAACCGCAGATGAAATGAGCAGGATAACCTATGAAAACGGAAGGAGATTTTTTTCAATCTGAAAATCTTCCCGAAGAAAACCGCAAAAACAAACCAACCGAAAAAACGGGAAAGGGAATTGAGTATGAAGAAGTTTATATCATGGAATGTGAACGGCCTCAGGGCCTGTGTCCAAAAGGGATTTTGCGAATATTTTACCGATGTGAGTGCGGATGTTTTTTGCATCCAAGAGACCAAGCTCCAAGAGGGACAAATCGAGCTCTCGGAGGTCCTTGACGGATATTACGAATTCTGGAATTACGCAAACAGAAAAGGCTATTCGGGGGTCGCCATGTTCACAAAGGAAAAACCCGTATCGGTAACCTACGGTATGGGAATTCCAAAGCATGACGAGGAAGGTAGGTTGATAACCGCCGAATTTGATGACTATTACTTGGTTACCTGTTACACTCCCAATTCCCAAAGTGAACTTAAGCGCCTGGACTATCGTCTCGAATGGGAAAAGGCATTCAGAGATTATTTAAAAGATTTGGAAAAGGAAAAACCCGTGATAATTTGCGGCGACCTCAATGTTGCCCACAGGGAAATAGACCTGAAAAACCCAAAAACAAACCGCAGGAATGCGGGTTTCACCGACGAAGAGAGGGCGGAAATGACCAATCTGCTGAATGAGGGATACATCGATACATACAGATACTTTTATCCGGATGCGGAAGGTGAATATTCCTGGTGGTCTTACCGTTTTCGGGCCAGAGAAAAGAATGCCGGCTGGCGCATTGACTATTTTATCGTATCAAACAAGCTAAAGAGCCGCCTCAAATCCGCATCGATTCATCAAGAGATATTCGGATCGGATCACTGCCCGGTGGAGCTTATAATTGATTGACAAAACATAGTCCCCAAATAAGCGGAGTCAATTCCTCCGCTTATTTTTTTGCCTCCTCCGGCTCGGCAAATTCGATTCTCTGCTCCGAGTTTCCGTGTAGGTTGAGAGATTTCATATATTCCTCAATCTCTCTTTCCGCCTCTCTTATCTCATCTCTCAAATCAGAGGCGGAGATACGCAGTGCGCCGCCTCCCAAGATAATCAGCTGTTCCAATCCGTCGGATGTGGCCACTCGCACTCGGTTGTTCTTGCTCAGTTTGTGGGAAGTCTTTTCGATATACATATCTGCGGTCTCCCGCTCCTTGGTGTACACGATGTTGATATTATGGTACCGCTCAACTTCTCCGGGGTTGTTCTTGACTTTGTATGCGTCATACACCAAAATAATCTCACATTTTCTGAATCCCCGATAATTACACAAAATATCGGCCAGCTTCATACGTGCGGTCTCCATACTGTCATCCGCATATTTTTTCAGTTCGTCCCAGGCGAAGATGATGTTATATCCGTCCACCAAAAGATACTCGGTGCCCCCCTGCTTTGGCTTTGGTCGGTGGGGCGATGAAAACTTTTCGACGGATTGACCTCGAGGGGGCATTGCCGCGCTTGAGCCGAGGACAGGGTCGTTTTTTAACAAATCCCGGCGATTGGGTCCGTATGTGCGTTCGAATATCCGCATAAGTTCCTTGTCGGCGGCGATACCGTCAACAAACGCCTTGGCCCTCTCTCGGCTTTGTCCTTCGATTTCGAGTTCTCCCCCGCGCTTTAATTCGCTTTCAAGGTGCATATGTTGGGGCACCTCATCCCAGCGCACGGAATATCCTGCGCCGTGGGAGCAAAAGATGGAATCTGCCGTATTTTCCGTGTCGGCGTCGCAGTCATAGCCTATTTTTTCAATAACCTTTTCGGCATCGGCGCAGGGAAAATATCCCGAGGCGATACAGGTAATTTTCCCTCTGCCGCCGGTATATGCGGACAGCTCCCTGCCATAGTCAATCATACCCTCCACGGGAGCGGAGCCCGTTATAACCGTTGTATTGCCGTCGGTCTCCGGAGGATTCACCTTCCCTCCCGCAGCGATAACATCACTCATGGCTCTGCCCACACAGTCGTTGGGAACGCTGATTTTTATGTCATACCACGGCTCAAGCAGAACGCATTCCGCCTGCCTGAGTCCCTGCCGCACCGCCCGATAGGTGGCCTGCCGAAAATCTCCGCCCTCCGTGTGCTTTTTATGGGCACGGCCGGAGACCAATGTTATCTTCATATCCGTTATGGGGGAGCCCGTCAAAACCCCCAAATGGGTCTTTTCTTTGAGATGTGTCAATATCAGCCTCTGCCAATTCCTGTCAAGTTTGTCCTCACTGCATTTCGCGGCGAATTTCAAACCGCTGCCCGGCTTTCCGGGCTCCAATATCAGATGAACTTCGGCATAGTGCCTCAATGGTTCATAGTGCCCCACACCTTCCACTATGTTCTTAATCGTCTCTTTGTATGCTATGTTTCCCTTGACAAACTCCACATCCATATTGAAACGCTCGCTCATGATTCTCTTGAGAACCTCGGTCTGGATTTCTCCCATAAGCCTTATTTGGATTTCCTTGAGCTGTTCGTTCCAGATTATCCCCAGCTCGGGTTCTTCTTCCTCAAGGGTACGGAAATTCCGAAGGGCCGCATGAATATCAACGCCCTCGGGCAATTGCGCCGTGTAGGACAACACAGGGGACAAAACGGCACCTCTTGAGTTTTGCTCTTTCCCCAATCCTTCTCCGGAATAGGTGCGGCTCAATCCGCATACGGCGCAAACCGTCCCGGCCTCCGCAAAGGGTACGGCGTTAAATTTCTCGCCGGAATACAATCTTATCCCGTCGATTTTTTCGCTCCACTCCGTGCCGTTTCGGTCCTCACCGCTTATTACATCCTTCACTTTGAGGGTGCCTCCGGTTATCTTCATATGAGTCAGACGGGTTCCCCGCTCATCTTCGGAAATTTTATATACCACCGCCCCAAATTCATCCGTATAATTCGGCATCACGGAATACTCTCCGAGGGCGTCCAACAGTTCATCGATCCCTTCGCATTTCAGCGCAGACCCGAAAAACACGGGAAAAATCTCCCGTTTCCATATGGCTTTGCTCAATAAGTCCCCGGAAATTTCGCCTGTGCTTAAATAAGCGTTCAGAATCTCCTCATCGCACATGGCGGCACTTTCGCTAAATTCCGATGTCCCCAATCGGGAAAAATCAAGGCATCCGTCGCTTAAGTTGGTTTTTATGTCCCTTTCCGACTTTTGCCTATCGGTCCCGTTCAAATCCATTTTATTAACGAAAATAAAGGTGGGAATGTTGTATCTGTCAAGCAGACGCCAAAGTGTCTCGGTATGGCTTTGAACGCCGTCGGAGCCGCTGATAACCAAAACGGCGCAATCCAACACACTCAAAGTTCGCTCCGTTTCCGTGGAAAAATCCACATGCCCCGGCGTGTCCACCAAGGTGAATTCCGTGTCCCCGCGGCTGAATATCGCCTGCTTTGAGAAGATAGTGATTCCCCTATCCCGCTCTATAACATCAGTGTCCAAGAATGTGTCGCCGTGGTCAACCCTTCCCCTTTTGCGTATTTCGCCGCTTAAATAAAGCATTGCCTCGGACAAAGTTGTCTTTCCCGAATCCACATGAGCCAATATTCCGAAAACGATCTTCTTCATGTGTCGAACACCTCAAACGCTATGCATATTCCTTGCCGGTCAAAGTCTTAAAAAGCCCTCTGAGCCCCCTCATCAAATCATCATATGTGACGTCGAAATTCCCGGTATACCAAGGGTCCGCCACATCATCATAACTCCCGACGAATTCGAGCATTTTTTTAACCTTGCAATCGGGGTCCCCTTTAAAAATTCTGTTCATATTGTATATGTTTTCCTCATCCATACCGATGAACAAATCGTACTTGTCATAGTCGGATCCGGTGAGTTTTCTTGCCCGCTTTCCCTTTGCGGAGATTCCGTGCTCCGCCAATTTGCGCTTCGCTTCCGGATGCACCGGGTTCCCGATTTCCTCATAGCTCGTGGCCGCAGACTCAATAAGAAAATCCCGAGAGCAGCCTGATTTTTTTACCATATCCTTAAAGAGAAATTCCGCCATAGGCGACCTGCATATGTTGCCATGGCAAACGAAACATATCCTTGTCATAATACAAAAAACCTCCGAATCCACGCATTTGCGCAGCTTTTTGTGCTTTTCAACACCCGTCTTTTTTTGTCTATTCGCTTTTTATCCGTTATAGCAAGCTCCATTCAAATATAAAGAAGCCGTGACATGGCCTAATTGTACCACGTCAATGACAAAAAGTCCACTGTTTTTTAAACGGATTCCTCATAAATTACACTCATGCCGCAACGCCTGCCCCCTTGAACCACATCCCCGATTCCTATCCCTATTATAGCAAACAAATCGTGCCGCGGAGTGCCTATTTTTCAAAATTTGCAAATTTTTTGCTTTTATGAGTGAACCGCCCTTTTATCCCTCATATGTTTCTTTATATAATCAAAAGTGAGTGAATCACCGAACTCTCCCTTTTCTTTTCTTCTCCTCTCTTCTCTTATTTCTCATATTTCTCTTCCCTTCCCTTCTCTTATGCTGCACAAGGCGGCTCTCGTCGGAACTCGCCTCTTAACTCGTTTCCTCGCAAACGAGGAAAGCTTCGTCTTACCGGCGGTTCCTCCTCTTTCCCGCAAAGTGCACTGCGTTGGCACTTTGCAGGAGCCCTTTATGGTAGCTGCGCAAGGGGGCTGCCGATTTGTATACCTACGGCTTTGGATCTACAACCAAGCACCATCTCACAAATCAAACCTACACCGCCGATATACTCCGTAACGGTAGTATACTCTCTTTATTTACTCTTATTATCTACTCCGGTGGAACTTTTGGTGTATACCCCCCGGGAACATTTCTTCCATACCCCTCCGGAACTTTCGGTGTATACCCCTCGGGAAC
>CAZTYF010000030.1:0-8942 GCA_964617455.1 uncultured Oscillospiraceae bacterium
GGTGTATCCGAAGGCGTCGGCGTCGGGGTATCCGAAGGCGTCGGCGTCGGTGTATCCGAAGGCGTCGGCGTGGGTGTTACCGTAGGCGTCGGTGCGGGTGTATCGCTGGGTTCCGGCGTATCACTGGGTTCCGGGGTGCCGCTGGGTTCCGGTGTGCCGCTGGGTTCCGGTGTATCGCTGGGTTCCGGTGTGTCACTGGGTTCCGGAGTATTGCTGGGTGCCGGTGTATCACTGGGCTCCGGAGTGCCGCTGGGTTCCGGTGTATCACTGGGCTCCGGAGTGCCGCTGGGTTCCGGTGTATCACTGGGTTCCGGAGTATTGCTGGGCTCCGGCGTATCGCTGGGTTCCGGTGTTCCGCTGGGCTCGGGGGTCGGGGTCTCCACCGGATTATCTATAATCTCGGTCAAAACCTCATCATCGTTGCCCACTTGAACACCGCCTTGATTCAGAATTTGATCATCCGGTACGCTGTTCGGGTCCGCAGAGGCGAATACGCCGTTTTCATCATAGGTATGATTTTCAAAGGCTCTGTCGTTTACTGTGACGGAGAAATTCACAACTCCGTCTTGCTCTGCAGGCACTCCGTTCACCAACTTGCCCGTTGTCTCGTCAATCTTTCCGAAAGTCCATGTGATGTTATGAGCGCTTGAGTCGTACGCAATTTCCACATCCACATCTTGACTGTTGATTTTCACGGTTTTGATGCCGTAGAATTTATAAGGCGGTTTTCCGATGCCCGATGTATCTATGGTCAAACTGTCTACATCTTTGTTATCTCCGAAGAATGATGCGCTGTTGAAATCAACTCCGGGGTCCAAAGCATCCCGAACGATGACTCTCGCGGCTTCTTTCTTATAATTTTTCCAAGCGATTGTGTACTCAACCAAATCGCCTATTTTAAGCAAATCACCCGCTTGATGGTCTCCGACCTCTTCCTTTTTCGGATTCGGTATGGGATTTTCAACCGTCTTGGTCTGCTGCTTATCGTTTCCCACTTGAACATATGACGTGTTGTCAACCACTCCCGCGGCTTCTGCGCTTGGCAGCACCTCTACCACCAAGGTAACCTTGCCGGTGGCTCCCACAGGCTGGAGGCCCAAATTCCAGGTGACTTGACCTTCGGAATCATAGTGCTTCTCCGTGGATGTATAATCGCTGTCATACCGTATAACCGGCACCGTTGTGGGCGGTGTGTCTCCCGTTTCGCCGTCATAGTCTATATCAACCGTCGCGGCCGAATCTTGAGAAGCGGGTTTGGCATCCGGAGCCTGGGACGGAGTCAACTCGGCATCGGGAGCGCCTTTATAGGGGTCAAATCCCTCGGGCGGCGTGAAGCTTGCGCTGATGAATTTCACATTTACATCCAGCGGGTCCTCAATTGTCACGATTGCAGGGTCTGCTCCGTAATTCTCCCATTCTATTTCATAGGTAATCTTGTCACCCGGGAATACGACCGGGCCGACCTCCAACTTTTCGCTGTTGGGCACGGGGGTTGCGGTGGGTCCCGGCTCCGTGCTTACGGCGGGTTCCGAGGAAGGCTCCACCGGGTCGGTGATATTGCCGTCTCCCAAGGGCTGCGGAGTGACTTGGCCTTTGCTCTCATCGGCGCGGTCTATTTGAGTTTCGTTCTTATCCGGCTCGGACTTAAGGTCCGTATTGGTATAGTGGGCGGACTCTTCAAAGGTGCCCGTGTTGCCGAATACGGAATATACTCCCGTGTATTTCGTGCCGGGTTTGACCTCATTGAGAGGCGTGTCCGCATCGGGCTGGGTTTCGCCCTCCACTCCGAAGTGAGCCGTGGCTGCCACCACATAGCGGTTATTGTCAAAGGCCTCTTCCTCTCCCGCATAGTGCTTGTCAACAAGTTCGCCGTCTCTGACGAAATAGTGGCGGACGGTTCCATCAGCCTGATCCTCATCGGCTTTTCCCGTTCCCTCCGTGCAGGCAGGATTGGGCGAAATTTGAGGATTGCTTAAGTTTCCTTCTTCCTCGTGATGGTTTCCGTTTGGCTTCAGATTTTCATTTTTGCTCGTGCCCTTGAATGTGGCATAGGACTCCGCAAGGCGGGCGTTGCTGTGATAGAACACCTCGCCGACCGAGCCGTCAAAGGCAGGTTTGAATTCCGTTCCCGTGCGGGGCGTGCCTATATCCGTGAAGTGATTATATCCCAACTCATAGGTATTCTGAGACCCGTACTGCTGGGCGTGGGTCACATCCCGAAGCTCATAGAACTTCTTCTGCTTCTCCGTGAGTTTTTCGGTGAATCGGTAGTTCTTGTTATCCGCAAGACCGGTGAACAGCAGGCCCTCGTTGTGTTTCAGCTTAAACTCCGCAGTGTTCTTCTTGATTTTATCAAGCATCTGCTTAAGCTGCGCCTCGGGCTCATCTTTTAAGCTCGGATCGGCCAATGCCTTCGCAAATGCACTTCTGTCCGAAGTGGGAATAATGCCGTCATAGAGCTCTTTTCCTTCTCCCAATCCGAAGCTCAAGGGGATTGTGGAATATTCGGTTCTGGTCTTGAAGCGGGCCACCAAATCGTCCTCGGTGGTCTCGATCACGGGACGGCGGGCCAATACTTCCAAAGGAACCTGTTCATATTTTTTCTCCGGATCGGGATTATCCTGTTTGCTCGGATGGGTCCATTTGGGAGGTTCGCCGGAAGTTCCCGAATCGTCCGCCTGTTCCGGATTGTTCGGTGTCGGGGTCGGAGACGGGTTTTCCGCAGCTATAACTTCACTTCTCGGTATCAGCTCGGCATCGTCCACCCAATAGCTGTGGCTGCCGGCGGGGCGGCTGGTCTCTATCGCATCCGCATATTTTTGATTGGCCGTGTCTTCGGGTTTGGTTTGTCCTTTGCCCACATAGGTGGTGACCATATTGTGGGGGTTGGGCGTTGCGGGACCTGCAGAGGGCTCCGCCGAAGGTTCCGCAGACTCGGAAGGAGACTGCTCGGTCGTGTCCAAATCCCCGTAAACCCTGCGGGAATACTCTGTCTCTTCTCCACCGTTGGAGGGAACATACATATAGTACAGTCTTTCCTCAATTTTATTGTCTTCGGTATCCTTTATAGCATCGCCGGTCGCATTGCCGTTTTCATCGGCATAGTAGTAGTGAGTTTCACCCGTAGTATTGTCTATTACCGACACAATCTGCTTATATTTTACATCCTCCGGTCCGGTGGGAGCGATTCCGTCTTCTATAAACAGAGCCCTGTTGCTCTGGTTGTCCAAAACCAAACCGCTGTTGTCGGTCAGCAAATCTATGGATTTGATTCGCCGCTGCCAGCTTGCGGAAAACTCGTTGTAGTCCACATTGGTGGCCTCCACGGCGCCCTCAACTCCGTCGATATATACCTGATATTCAAACTCCTCCTGCTTTTGCGCATCGGACGGAGGCGTGCCGTCGCTGTTTTCAATGCGTTTTGTCACAAACAGGGTCTGGTTGGCCACGGCCAATTTTCCGTTGTTGCCCAAGTTGTTGGTGATAACAATACCGTTCGATGCGTGAGATGAAGGTGAAAGGGAGGGTAGGAAATAGCTGTATGAGGTGGCCGTGGTGTTCTCCTCTTTCACTTTGCGGTTTTGATACATCCTGCCTACACGGGGTCCGCCCGGTTTGGCGGCCAGGGCCCATTTGAAGTAGCTGTCGAATTCTTCCTTTGTCAGATCAGCCACGGTTCCGTCCTCATTACTGTCCGCTGCGGCTTTCAGCTCATCGGCCAGCTTCTTCTGCATTTCGGTCCAGTAATCCGCCTCAATTTGGGCAGCGGTCTTTTTGGTATCGCCAACGATGTCTTTACTATCAAATCCGAGACCTTCGAGATAAGTTGTCAACTCAGTACCTGTCAATGTCAGCTTCTCAAAGGTCGGCTTTCCTCTGGTGGGATCCCCGGTAGAGTGATACTCCGTATATTCGGAGGTTTTGCCTCCTGCGTCTGCCCAGCAGAGCATATCCTCGGCGGTTATATTATCGGAGGCTTTGCCCGGCTCAAAGGCGCTGCCCTTTCGGGACACGGCGTATCTGATTAAATCTCCGCCGGTGGCGTCACTAACCACCTCGCCCGCCATATCAAGACCGGGTTTCTCATTGGGCTTATAGTAATTTATAAGCATAAAGAAGTAGTCATCGGGGCTGAATGCCACTTCGCCGTCTGCGTTTTCGGGACCGGCTCCCCCGGTGTCCGAGGGGAGATATATGGGCTTATCCAGCAAATCATCATCGAAGAAGACTATGCTGCCCGTACCGTTTTCGGTGAAGGGATAGCTGTCCCCGTTCATATCGGTGATTTTGCCGTTTCCGGCTTTTCCCTTTGCCTCTTCAAAGGCGTTTGCGTCCTTATATACACCTATAAACTCGCCGCCGATCCAGGTTGCGGGGTCTTGAGGCGTTGTTTCCGTGCCATAGGTTTCCCATTTATATCTGACGGTTCCCGCTTCATCAGTGTCACTTTTGCCGTTGCCGCCTGTTTTATTTTCATCGGCCGTCCAAACACCTCCGGTCTCTCGGTCAACCGCCTTGGGGTCGCCGTTTTCGTCCAAACGATAGGCATGGGCATAGAGAGGTATGGGCTTTTGGAAAACATAGTATCGGTTATCTTGCGCCGAGGAGAATGACACGGTTGGGTCTCCGCGGGTCACGGAATTGTGGCCGTCGTCCGCATAGCCCGTGTATCGGGTGTCGCTATAGAAATTCGACAGGAACCATATGCTGTTATCGGCCGCTGTGTGAGTTTTCTGATATTCCTCGGATATTTCGCTTATATCCACTCCGGTCTGATTGCCTCCGCTGTCTCTTTCGATGAGACTGTCCTTGAGGCCCACGGTATAGAACAGACGCACCGGGGTGGATTGTTCTTTTTTGTCCAAATTGGTCTTATAGGAGAGCACTCCGTCCGGGCCCAAGGTTATCTCCGCCAACTGGGCGGGGAGAGCCGCCGTGGGTATATCCAAATACACGGCGCTGTCATAGGCGGAGGAGTTGGGGGTTATGGCCCCCACCGTGTCGGTATAGTCGCCGTATTCCTCGGTCCAAACACGAATGTCGGATAGGCGGTACACTCCGTCATAATCCGCATAGAGGCTGTTGTCGGTCTTTTCCTCGGGAGAGGCTTCCGTCCAGGTTTTCTCCAAATCGGCGGGGATATCTTCGCCGTAAATGGGGTTTCTGAGCAGCGTCTCATTCGTCTCCCCCGGCTGATACTCCTCGAAACGATAGGCGGTATAGACCGTGTTCTTCACCTGTTCGGGCAGCGTTTCGGCAGTCAATTTTTCATTCGGGTCGGTCACACCCGTCATTGCGGGAGGAATGTAGTTGAGCAAATCCTCAAATCCGATACGAAAAGTCCAACCTTTGGCCCAAGCATCGGCTGCATCTGTGACTCCATCGGGCAAATTTTTCCTCTCGGTTGGTATGAATACATTCTCAGCGGTGATATTTTCCGGATCATCGCCCCTATACCAGCCCCTGTCAAAAGTCTCTAATTTCCCTTCATCTTTAGGGTATTTTTTCTGCATATATCTGTTATTCCAATGATAGTCATAGACGGCGGTGCGCACTATGCCATGCATTTGGCCGAACAGCAGCAGGGACATATCGTTTGTTTTTGACTGACCGTTTTCGGTATATGTGACATCTCTGTCTTTGACTTCCATATAGTCCCCGATGGGGTCTTGGTATGTGATGGAGTCACGCATACCGGCGTCATTGTCACCCGACACGGGCACAAACACATTGCCCATAATAATGCCAAGGATTTCCGCAAAGGTGTCGCTCAACTCCCCGGATTCCACATCGTAGAATTTTTCGTTATATGCGATGTTATTGATAACATCCCGATTTGAGACCGTGACGGTATCGGGAGTGGCTGTCGGCGTCCCGGAAGTGTCGGAATCATTGGCTGGTTTTCCGCAAATGACGGTTGTGCTGCCGTCCTGACTTCTTTTTTCATCTTCGGTGTCTCCCAATCTGTCAATAAGGATTTTAACTTTTTGCGCATCCATATTTCCTTGAGACAGCACTTTGCCCGGATGTCCCTCAAAAACTTTGCCATTTCCTTCTTTCCATTCATTCCATGTGGTATAAAGGCCGTCATATATGTTTTTTTTCGTCATATTGGATCCAATACTGGCATCGGAACCAAATCTTGCATCATCCTTATACCATGCCGTGTTTGGATCGGAAAGTGCATCAAGAGGATATTCCTTTGGATCAAGAGAGGGATAAAGCCGCAGAAGGCCCCACTGGGGAATGTGCTGCGAGTCCACATTCATGGTATAGGTGCTGAACTGCGCCTTGCTCTCCTCTTCGACTCCTGCGTTGTTCCAGCCGTTCTCGTAATGCTTCTTAACCACATTGCTCATAAACGAACCGGTAAGCAGCACCTCCAGCACCGTACCGGCGGTACCGAAAACATCATTGTCACTGCTGTACAACACACCCCTACTATACCAATGAGGCTGACCCGCTAAGGTTCCCGTTTTATAATAATCCGCACCGGGATTATACAAAGAGGACAAACCGTTAAAATTCTCGGATTCTCTGAGAGTATCCTTGCCGGGCAACCATACATTATACCATTCGTCGCCTACATTCCCATACTTTCCATCTTTTGTTTGTAATCTATGCTGTCTATCCAAGTCTCCCAAGTCTCCATTGTTATAGTCCTGATCGTTCCAATACTCAGGTTTAGCAGATTCCGTCGCTTCCTTAATTTGTCCGAAACGATTCTTCCACTCCTCATAGGTTTGAGATTTATAATACGGGTCGGGAGTGCTTGTGCTGCCGGGTTCGACGGTAGGCTGGGGACTGCCCATAGGATTAAAAGCAAAATTGGCGCCGCCGTCGGACATCACTATGGCTGCCGGAATTCTGGCCACTGTTGACATTTTGCCGTTGCTCAATACCTCGGAATAGGAAGTTGCAGCCGAATCCGCCAATTGTTTGTATCCCAAATACATACCGCCCTGGGTATTGGTAAAATAGCCCACATATTCGTCGGCATTAAGCTCGTGTGTATCTTTCATAGCTTTTGTCAAATTTGGTGAATACGAACGATAATTTTCCGGTGCGTCCAATATCTCGAAGTTTATATCTGCAAATTCTTCGGCACTCTGTGCATTACTTATATCATTCTGCTCGGCAACCCCGGGGAATGCTTTGACATTTTCGTTTGCCACATTGTTGCTGACGGTAAAGGAATGCGGTTTCCATTTGGTACTGTCTTTGAGATCTTCTTTGAAATTCGAATCCGTATTTTCATTCATCAAAGCATTTGCTCTGACGGTATAGCAGGTGTCCCGGTTGTTTATCCAGTGCCATTCCTTTTTACCGTCGGCACCGTCGACAACTTTCAAATCTCCGGGATAGTAAAGGGTCTCCATTCCGCCCACGGTGAGGTAGGGAACTCCGGCGGGCTCCGGAGAGCCGCTCGGTTCGGCGGATGCACTCGCCTCGGGGGATTCGCTTAATTCCGGCGCGGCAATCGCCTCGGGAGAGGTGCTCACATCCGGAGAGCCGCCGGCTTCCGGCTCAAGAAAAGCGCCCGCCCTTTTATAGTGGGCAAGAGGCATTATAACGGTGGCATTGGCGCCGTAGCCTATAACGGCAACCCGGTTTTGAGGGTTGCTCTCCATAAGGGTGTCGATGGTCTCGTTTATGGCATCCAAAGTCTTTTGAATACGGGAATATTGAATACGCTCCTCCATGGGAACGCCGTCTATTGGCCAACCATCTGTGTAATTGCCACCAAGTTTGTCTTGATGAGCCTTGTACTGGGCTACTCCTCCATCTATATCGTATCGGGTGTCCTGGCCCATGGAGGCGGACATATCGAAGGTGATAACAAGGTCTATGGGCGTGGGAGGATACTCATGGACAACCTGGGAGCTGGCCAATGCAGAATACACATGGGCAAAGTCCGCGTTGTAGGTGACTTTGCCGTCATAGCCGTCGTCATTCAAATTGAGATTAATTGTGCTTCTGTGGGTCTTTTTCGGGTCCGACGAAGGGTCTGCGGACTCGGAGGGGTCGGCATAGGAAAAGACGGTCTTGTCGGTCCAGATGCGGCCCGCATAACGGGAACCGTCGGGATCGCTCAGAAGCTGCTCTTGATAGGTCTCCATGGTGTTGGGGTCGCTGATTCTGTAGATGGGATTGTCGGTGTGGCCGGTTTGGGTTCCGCTCTCATCCACATCGCCTGACAAATCCGCGCCCTGAGATGCGGCATAGGCGGAAAAACTCCCGGCAGGCATTGTGCCCGCAATCAAAACGGCGCATAACAAAACAGACAGGAGACGTTCAAAAACCACCCTTCTCCTCGTCTTTCTTCCTTCCTTCTTCCGGATACCGGTATTCAATTTATTCACCCTCCAACATGATAAACATAATAACCTCGGCCCGCCCCTCACCACAAAAGGCGAGACCGAAAAAACATTCATTTTTAAGATATTTCACCACATAGATTATACATCCTTTCCCCATAAAAGTCAAGAAAATACTCAAAAATTCAAATTTTTGGGAGGCAATTTATTTAATTTAACCAAATAACCCTCCAAAAACTTGGGAGAATTTTACAAAATGAATATTCGTCGACGCAGTGCAGCCTCGTCGTCGGAAATCCCTACGCCTCGTCGCAGTGCGCCTTTTAGCTCGTTTCCTCGCAAGCGAGAAAACCTTCGCCCTTCCGGCGACTGCTCCTCTTTCCCACAAAGGCACGCCTTTGCGGGAGCCCTGAAGCGTGCTCCTCTTTCCCACAAAACGCACTTCGTTGGCGCGGCGTCGGAACTCGCCTCTTAGCTTGTTTTGCCCTGTCGGACAAAAGCTGCGCCCGTTCCGGGTTTCCTCCTCTTTCCCACAAAGGCACGCCTTTGCGGGAGCCCTATGGAGTGCCGCGTTGGCGCGGCGTCGGAACTCGCCTCTTAGCTTGTTTTGCCGCAAGCGGCAAA
>CAZTYF010000031.1:0-7452 GCA_964617455.1 uncultured Oscillospiraceae bacterium
TTTTTGATATATTTTGAGAAAATATATCACGGACCGCAAAACCGTTACATCCCCGGGTTTGTGATATATTTTGAAAAAATATATCACGGCTCACAAAACCGTTACATCCCCGGGTTTTTGATATATTTTAAGAAAATATATCACGGCCGTTACATACCGCTCCGGGAGCGGAGCCAGGCTATGGCCAAATCCATCCAAGATTCTGCGGTGGGCTCCGATTGTTTTTCTTCGGTTGCGGTCAAATTGTTGGCCAGGGCCAGGCCGTGTTTGCCTTTGGGGAAGATGTGGAGCTCATACTCCACTCCCCTATCAAGGAGGGCTTGGGCAAAGGCCATGGAGTTTCGGACCGAAACCGTCTCGTCCTCAAAGGTGTGCCATATGAAGGCGGGAGGGGTGTTCTCGGTCACGTATTTGTCAAGGCCGAAGAATTTGGCATTTTCCGAATTCCTGCCTATGAACCGCTCCATTGTGCCGATGTGGGTGCTGTCCGGCTCGTCGAGTATCACAGGATATCCCAGAATCAGGCCGTCCGGCCGGTTTTCGCCTCCGGATGCCGCCGCAATTCGAGGATTGTTCCAGTGGACTCCCAAAGACGCCGCCAAGTGTCCCCCTGCGGAAAAGCCGCACACATACACCCGGTCTTTGTCAATGCCGAACTCCGAGGGCATATTTCTGACGGCAGCCACCGCCGTTGCCAATTGGCATTGGGGAACGGGCCATTCCGCCGGCTCCAAGGAATAGTTCAGCACAAAGGCATGAAACCCCGCCCCGCAGAATTTCAGGGCAACCGGTTCTGCCTCCCGCTCCGAGCGGTGGTTATACCCTCCGCCTGGGCAAACTATGACCGCAGGCCGGGCTTTGCGCCGAGTCTTTCGGAGAAGATTTGGGGACAACAGGTATGAAGAGAGGGTGGCCGGATCCTTGGGGGGCTCCGCATCTGCCGCCGAATAGTCGGGGATTATATCGAATTCTTTTGCCAGCATATCTTTCACCTTTCCCGACTGCGGTTATCTTCCGTAATTCTTCACGGCTCTTTCCATATGCCTCAGAGCATCCTGCTTGGCCATATCTTCCCGCTTGTCGTAGATTTTTTTGCCTCTGCACAGACCGAGCAGCACCTTGACATACTGCCTGCTGAAATACACTTTGAGAGGTATCAGGGTGTAGCCCTGCCGGGCGGTGAGCCCAATCAGACGGCTTATTTCCCGCTTGTGGAGCAACAGTCTCCTGGGCCGTTCCGGGTCGCAGTTCCACATATTTCCCCTATCATAGGGGCTGATGTGAGCGCCGATCAACAGGGCCTCTCCGCTCTTTAAGGACACATAGCTGTCCTTCAGATTTATCCGCCCCAAGCGCACGGATTTCACTTCCGTGCCCCGAAGTTCAATGCCCGCCTCGTATTCGTCATCGACGAAGTAGTCATGATAGGCCTTTTTGTTTTGGGCGATTATTTTCGGTCCGTTTTTTTCTTTCGGCAAAAATCTCACCTCCCCATAACTCATCCGATCTTGATTATACAGCTTTTTCGGCCAAAAGTCAATAGCGGACCGAGGCCTCGTCCCCTTCACGGACTTATTTGTAAATTTATTCCCCGTAAGATATTGACCTTTGGGAAAAAAGTGGTATAATAGAAAGCGAAATTTTGGAGGTGCAGAACATGAAATACAGTGATGTTGTTGTGACCGATTCGGTCAAATATGTGGGAGTTCAAGACTACGATTTGGACCTTTTTGAGGGCCAGTATATCATTCCCAACGGAGTTGCCTATAACTCCTATGTTATCTTGGACGATAAGATTGCCGTTATGGACACGGTTGATATTCGGGCTCGGGACGAGTGGCTGGGAAATCTTTCCGAAGTTTTGTCGGGCAGAACCCCGGACTATTTGGTGGTTCAGCATATGGAGCCCGATCACTCTGCGTCAATCAAGGCGGCGGCGGAGAAATATCCCCAAATGAAAATCGTGGGCAACAAGAGAACCTTTGATATGATTGACAGATTTTTCGATATGGATTTGGAGGGCCGCACCCTTACGGTAAAAGAGGGGGACACCCTGGATTTGGGACACCGCAAACTGAACTTTGTTTTGGCGCCCATGGTCCATTGGCCGGAGGTTATGGTGAGCTATGAAAGCTCCGAGAAAATCCTCTTTGCGGCGGACGGTTTCGGAAAGTTCGGCGCCCTTGACACGGACGAGGACTGGGATTGCGAAGCGAGACGGTACTATTTCAACATTGTGGGCAAATACGGAGCGCAGGTTCAGGCTCTCCTGAAAAAGGCGTCGGCTTTGGATATTCAGACAATTTGTCCCCTCCACGGACCGATTCTCAAAGAGGATTTGGGCCACTACATAGGTCTCTATGACACCTGGAGCAAATATGAACCCGAAGATAAGGGTGTGTTCATAGCCTATGCATCCATCTACGGCAACACCAAAAAGGCAGCCGAGAAACTCGGGGAAATTCTCACGGAAAAAGGCGTCGAGAAGGTTTCGATTGCGGACTTGGCTCGGGATGATTGGGCGGAATGCGTTGAGGACGCTTTCCGCTATGACCGTTTGGTCATAGCCTCCCCCACCTATGACGGAGGAATTTTCACTCCCGCGGAGGAGTTTATCAACCATTTGAAAGCCAAAACATACAGAAACCGCAAGGTGGGCATCATCGAAAACGGAACCTGGGCGCCGTCGGCGGGCCAAAAAATCAAGGCGGCCATGGAGAGCCTCAAGGACATAGAGGTCCTGGAGCCCATCGTCACCGTGAAATCCTCGGTCAAAGAGGATACCATTGAGCAGCTGAATGCCCTTGCGGAAGCGCTCCTTCGGCAATAAAAAAATCGAGAGACAACATAACCCTCGGCTCGGCCGTCAGGCCCCGCCGAGGGTTTGACTTACTTCACTTTTCTGCGTATCAGGAGCAGGCAAAGAGCTCCGATTAAAACCACAAAGACCAAATATTTTCGAATTTTCTCTTGGGTCACCGGTTCCACCACCGGCAAAAAGCTGCAGGCTATCACGATTATCAGCAAGATAAACCACACCGCGGCTATTATATAAAACGTCCTTCTTTTCATTTTTCAACCGGCCTCCCTCACATAATCTCTCTCATAACCGCATACGCCATGTATCCGGCATACATCAGCACCATACATATACCCGGAAGCCGTTCGATTTTGTTTCGGGCTCTCACCACTATGTAGACAAGGACGCTGAATCCCAAAAGCAGGCACAAATCCACCAGGGAAAATCCGCCCACTTTATAGGGGCTGATTGCTCCCGAAAGGCCCGCAACCCCCAAGATGTTGAATATGTTGGAGCCGATAACGTTTCCCATGGCCAAGTCGTTTTCCCCTTTGCGGGTCGCCACAAGGGAGGTGACCAGTTCGGGAAGGGAGGTTCCCACCGCCAAAATGGTCAAACCGATGATAACATCGCTGAGGCCGAAGGCTTTGGCAATATCCGTGGCCGAATCAACGACCATATCGCCGCCCAAAGCTATGCCCGCGATTCCGATTATGGTGAAAAGTATACTTTTGAAGGGGGACAGCACCTTGATTTCCTCGCTTGCTTCGGTTCTGTTTTTCAGAGCCGCTATAACCAGCCAAATAAGATAGCCTATGAGAAGCAGGAACATGATGATTCCTTCGATTCTGCCGATTTTGAAATCTCCGCCGCCCCAAAACATACTGTCAACAATGAACAGGAGCAGCACCAATCCCACGATTATCGAAATGGGAAAGTCCCGATTTTTCAAATCCTTGGAAATGGGCAAGTTCCTGATTACGGCGCATCCTCCCGCAACAACCAAAAGATTGAACAGATTTGAACCCAACACATTGCTGATTACTATATCGTTGCTTCCCTTGATGGCCGCCGAAACGGAAACCGCCATCTCCGGAGCGCTGGTTCCCATGGCCACAATGGTGAGTCCCACCACAATGCTCGGGACTTTGAGAAGCCGAGCGATAGACGAGGTTCCGTCCACAAAAAGGTCCGCTCCCTTAATCAGGAGCACAAACCCCACCAAAAGCAACACATACATCATTACGTTATTCATCGTCATCCTCCGATTTGCAAATTTATCTCTTTTCCTATTCTATCATATCCCCGGCCATATTACAAGCACTATTTTCCGATTCTTTCCCATCGGAGCAAAATCCTTCGGGGCCGATACCCGAAAGGGAATTTTCGGGCTTTTGAAATTTGGGAAATTTGCGCTTGAAATTTCAAACGGGATGGTTTATAATGAGAGAGCCGAGTCGGTTTGCCGATTGAAAGAAATGAGAAAAAAGGCGGACCGACGGTAACGAAAAATTCGGGAAGTGTTCCCGAGGCAAAATGACCATGCGAGGTGACCAAAGTGACAAATATGAAAAAGACAAAGTCCAAAGGGAGAGTGACGGCGGCGGTTTTGGTTTTGGCAATGCTGCTGGTATTTGCCGTCCCCGCCTATGCCTTTGAGTTCCCCGAGCCCGACTGGGGCGCCCTCCTGAGGGAGCGGGAAAATATGGTGAGCCAAACGGATTTCGCCCTCTATGCCGAAGGTGACGTGCAAAGCGCCCCCTACTACGGGGCCAAATTCGAGCCTAGGGGCGGCACATATATCGGAATGATTACGGAGGCGTCCGAGGAGTATGCGCCTTTGGGCTCATATTTGACCTATATAGACAATATGAATCAGGGGGATTTATACAGCCCCGCCAAGCAAATGATTGAAAACGGAAATTCCGTGGTGATGGTGGGCTGGACCATAAACGACCTTGATTCGGTGGATTACGGACGGGTACGGAGTGTGCTTGAGACACTGAACAGCTACGGAAAGCCCATGTTCATAAGATTCGCCAACGAGATGAACGAGTCCGCCATAGGCGCCGACCCGACCAAGTATGTGGATGTTTTCCGCCGGGTGGCCGATATGGTTCACGAATACCCGAATCTGGCCGTGGTATGGTCTCCTGCGGACATAGGGGCTTTGGACAGACCTTTTGAGTATTTCTATCCGGGGGACTCCTATGTGGACTGGGTGGGCATCAGCTCCTATTCCATGGTGTACTTTTTGGGCAACCCCAACACCTCCCGCAAAGAAAGCGTGTATTTTATGACCGGGGACTATGCCTGGGCCACAAACAAGGTGAAACCCCTCTTTGATTTTATGAGCCGAAACAACATAAACAAGCCCGTGATGATAAGCGAAGGCGGCGTGGCCACGAACCTAAACAGCGGCCCCGTTTCGGAGGGATGGGCGGCGCCTCGGCTTCGGGATTTTATGTGGAACCTGGTGATGAAATATCCCCAAATCAAAATGATAAACTATTTCAACACCCACAGAGGCGAAGAGGCCAGCAGATATGATATAGACAACTACCCCTACGCCAAGAATATATACAAAGAGGCGGCGGAGGAGGGCCCCTATATCCGCCGGGCCGAGGGCAACGGACCCTATGTTTTTCAGCCAGCGAACAATGCGGGAACCCTTTCCGCAAAAGACGGGATTGTCAAACTCTATACCCTGGCCCATTTCCCCGGTGCGCCGGATGTTACGGTGAACTATTACATAGACGGCAATTGGACCCATTCCGCAAATCAAATACCCTATAAATTCAATATGGATATACGCAATCTGGCCGACGGAGCCCATACCCTGAAAATCGCAGCCGGAGGCAGAGAGGCGGAGTATACCCTATACAAAAGAGGCGGCGCCGTGAGATTCGGTGCGGAACCCGACTATGTGCCGGCCCAATCCGAAATCGAGGTCAAACTGAACGGCTCGAAAATAAGCTTCGACAGCGAGCCGATTATGGAGGACGACCGGGTTCTCGTTCCCATGCGGGCCATTTTCGAGGCTCTGGGAGCGGAGGTATTCTGGGACGACACAAGACGCACAGCCTCTGCCTATCGGTACGGAATATACATTGAAGTGCCCATAGATATGCACTATATGATGATAAACGGAAATCTTGAAATGCTGGACGTGCCCGCCCGATTGGTAGGCGACCGAACATTGGTCCCCGCCCGGGCAATAAGCGAAGCTTTCGGCTGCACCGTCACCTGGGACAACGACACCCAAACGGTGTTAATCAACACATAAAAGCGGCGGCAATCCCGCAAAACACAAAAAATCCCCCTTGACAAAAAGAGGGACAGATAGTATAATCAAAGTATAAAAGGGGATTGGCGGAACGTAGAACGGTTTGCTGCTTCGCGAGGTTATTATATAACAACCGCCAAAGCCAGCGAAACTTTTGAGGCGGTTGTTATTTTTTGGTATACTTTCAATGTCAATATAACGGCAAGTTAAATTTTGGTTACAGAATGAGGCAGCTAACGCAATGCCGGCTCCCCCCTTTCAGGGGCGCCTTTCGCTTTCTTACAGCAGTCGCACAAAGGGCTCCCAAAAAGGCTTGCCTTTTTGAGAAAGAGGCGCACACATATAGGGCTCCCGCAAAGGCTTGCCTTTGTGGGAAAGAGGAGACGACCCAGAGCGGGTGAGACTTTCGCACTTCGTGCGGAAGCGAACAAGCGTAGGGATCCAAAACAGGGCTCCCACAAAGCGCCAATGAAATGCACTTTGCGGGAAAGAGGAGGAACCGCCTGAAAGGCGAAGCTTTTGCCACTTGCGGCAAAACGAGCTAAAAGGCGTACTCAAAGCGCACGGAGTGCGCAGAGCTCCCGCAAAGCGCCAATGAAATGCGCTTTGTGGGAAAGAGGAGCAGTCGCCGGAAAAGCGAATGTTTTCTCGCAAGCGAGAAAACGAGCCAAGAGGCGCACTGCGACGACGAGTTAGGCACGTGACATTTTGGCGACATTCTGTATCATATCTTCACTGATTCCCGCCTTGCGCATATTCGCAATCATAGCATCTATGCCTTCCGTGCGGCCTTCCGTACGGCCTTCCATGCGAACTTCTTTTTCTCTTGCGTTTTGAATGTATTCCTCATCATACAGTATCGACATAATTCTCTGCACCTCTCTTTTAAAGTGCTCATTATTTGTTAAGTTAATAATCTCAATGATGTCATTCGTTCACTACGACAGTTTCAGTTGGTTACGAGTCATCTTGGCAACATTTTGTATCACATCTTCGTCAACACCCATTTTACGCATATTCGCAACTACAGCGTCTATGTCTTCCATATGGATTTCTCTTTCTCTTGCGTTTTGGATGTATTCTTCATCATACAGTATCGACATAATTCTCTGCACCTCTCTTTCGCGGTTTGTTAAGTATTCCTTCAGGATATCCCTTTCCTTACAAATTCCAATGGTTTCTTTTACGGCCTTTTCGGTCCTGCCGTATTTTTCAACCTGCTCGTCCAATACGTGGGTGAATGCTATATACTGATTGATTATATCGCCCTTTGCGCTTGTGGTTATTACTTTGACTCTCACCTCAATGGCCGCCTCTTGGCCTCCGAAAAACTCGTCGGTCAAGGTGATTTCGCCTTCTTCTATGT
>CAZTYF010000032.1:0-5502 GCA_964617455.1 uncultured Oscillospiraceae bacterium
CTCTCACCCAGCCCTCATGTGCTGTCCCTTTCGCATATTATAATATAGTTATCGGCAAAATGTTCTAATACCTTAATTTTAAAATTACTCCCTATCCCGTATGATTTTTATACAAACACCACTCCTCATCCGCATGATAATATCGTTTCCACTCCAATACAGCGCTGTTCCGAACAGAACAGGATGCTCTCTCAATCCTCTTATTCGGAAAGGAATGCCACTAAAAAATAAAAGTTTCACGCTCACTCCGTACTGATGATCTTTTTGATATTATCGACGCAAAAAGCAATGCTGCTTCCATAAAATTTTGTGCTTTCTACCACATGTTGATGATTCAGGATTGTCTGTAAAAATAATTTTTCTATCAGAAAAAAGTCTTTTTGCATCACTGATATATTATAATATGACATGATGTCTTCCATCGGAAATTTCTCTTTTGTCTCTGGATAGGAATAATAAAATTCTTTGATCGCACGGTATAAAATATACTTTGCAGGAACATTTTCTAATACCCATTCCTGATCAAACCAGTGCCATTTGCCTTCTATCAAAAACGCATTTCTCAGAATCATATCAAGATATCCTTTTTTTAATATGGGACCATACTTTTCTTCGTCCGGTTCAATTCCCGGGTCAAACCCATATAATATATTCTTTTCCCAGGAAACAGTTTCTGAGGAACGAGAAATCTCATTATAAAGCATATCCCACATCCCAAAGACTTCTTTTTCCTTCCCCGCCAGACAGGCATTTAGCAGTGCCTGCTCCGCCAAGCCAGCTTCTATGTAGCCAGAAACCATCTTCTCTCCGACAAGGCAGCTTTTGCAAGTTTTTATATCTCTCTGTCCCAACTCCATCTCGTTGAAATAAGTTTGTCTGATATGGGCAGATCCTGTCTCCCCCCCCCCCCCAAAGAGGAAATTTTTCCACCGTTCCGCTTTCTGTAAATCTTGTTCCCACGCAATATTGCGGAAGTCTTGCACTGCTCAGACTGGCAAATGTAACTTCTCCTGTCTTTCCCTCCTCGGAACATTCTACCAAAAAAGAATTGGCAAAAAATTCAAAAACATGGTTTTTTATAATGTCTTTATACAGAAAATCCTCTTGAGCGATCAATGTTTGGCAATCTGTATAGTAGTACTTCATGTTTAACATATTTTCATTTTTCGGCAGCTGCTTTTCTGAATAAATCACTGTGGGCAATTTATAATCGGGCATGGGGTAATAAAAATAGGTGCTTCTGAAACCGCTTGCCTGAATCATTTCCTGAAGCTCCATTTTGGAAAAGGTTCTCATCTTTTTTTGACTTAGAAGATATTGATTCATCCCATCAAACGGTATGCCCGTATGATCCTCTCTTGCCCCGCACCAATACTTCAAACCATACTGATTCTCTATGGCAATCAGCAATCTGCCCTCTGGTTTCAGTAAGCTTTTTACCTTCTTCAGAAAATCCATATATGGGTTTTCTGTTTCCGTATAGCGCCCCTGATACTCAAGAACCCCTATCAAGGTGATATAATCAAATTTTTCTTCAAATTCAATATCGTTTAAATTTCCCACAATGATTTCTAAGTTTTCTTTTTCCCTACAGCGGAGCAGGGCAGCTGCAGCCCTCTTTTTGGACAATTCCACTGCTGTCACCTTTTTACAGGAATCACAGAGCAGTCCTGTAAGTGCGCCTAATCCGCAGCCTATTTCAAGGAGGCTTGAATCTTCTTGAAAAGGATACCAATTTAAAAGATTTCTTCTCACATGAGTCAGATGGTAGTAAGTAGACCAAGTGTTCCTCTCATAGATTGCCTGTGTGTAATCCTCCGGTTCATTCTCCGCAATCATCTGTATGATGGTATCTTCAATGTCTCCCTCCGAATACAAGTCGTCCTCTCGATACCACTTTAGATTAAACTTTGGTTTTGGTTTCAGATGCTCGATTAATTCTTGATACATTTCTCCTCCCTTATGCAGTTTCTGTTTCCTGCTTCTAATCCAATCAGGCATTCCTATCATCCGTGACAGATCGCACATTCCTCTGTTTAAGCTTTTTATAATATGCCTATCGGTAAAATGTTCTAATATCTTAATTTTAAAATTACTCCCTATCCCATATGGTTTTTATACAAACATCACTCCTCATCTGCATGATAATATCGTTTCCACTCCAAAACGGCGCTGTCCCAAATAGGGAGCAATGCCGTTTCCCCGTATGGAACGTTACGATTCTTACAATATTAACTGTCTTTGGGTTAAGCTTTTCCATCCTGAATCTTCCCAATGTGCCCCCCAGTCCAAAACAGCCTGTTGCGCGCATTCTTTTTCCGTCATTTCCTTATCCTCCTCATAAATACCGGCTGATCAATTCTTTTCGATCCGTGATGCCATATCGGTGGGGAATCCCCGTGACCATCAAGTCTTCTCCTTTAAATTCCTCTCCAATGTACCATTTCAGTCCCATATATTTTGCATACCATTTTAAGACTCTGTCCATCATTGGGGCAGCAACATGGAAATATTCACAATAATCCCGAAAAATCGCCAGTCCATAAGGAAAATCCTCACGAAACTTTCGCGATTGCACATTTGCAACATATCCGCCGTCCTCGCATTTGGACAACGGCGCATCAACGGATTGGAAAGAGGGAATACTGTTGATTTTGGCTGTAAGATCTGCGGCTGTGGGAGATTCATAATGCTCTGACAACGGACGTATCGCGGACGTATCCAACTCCGTTATGTTATCTAAAAGTTCATGCAATTCCGCATCCATCTGAAACAGGATTTTTGATGTTTCGTCTGTCCATCCTACATAAAATTTCCAAATCTCAGAAAACCTATGGTCTTTTTCAAACCCTCTAAACATCTCATAAATTCTTGCTGTGTGCAAAAGCGGATTACTAGGCGTCAGTGCTATGGAAAGATAGTTAGGAGCCTGGCGGATCCGCAGTCCGCATATCGCCATAAGCTCACATACCTGGTCAATCCGATCGCTTTTTAATGTTGCAGCTACACTATATGGTTTCCAGCTTTTTAAGTCCGTTTCCCTGCCATATGCAACCAAGTCAGCTATAAAAGGCACTCTTTGGAAACCAAACAGCGTTGCCTTGTCCGGAAAATATTTATCAAAGAAAAATTCACAGCCACCCCCCCCGGGAAGCACCCCGACAAAAATATCCTGAGATACATAAGGCGCAGCATCCTGAAACGCTTTTTCCACAGCAAAATGCGGTAATGCGATAAATAAAACATCTGCCATGCTGCAGGCTTCTGCCGGATTCCCGCTAATAATATCAATGTAAGAAAAATAAGAAAATCCGCCCTCTACATCATGGCATAAGATAGGGTTAGAAAACTTCTGCGGATTCCTGGTAAGCAATGCTACAGTAAGCTTCGGATTGTTATGTTTTATGTAAGCAGCTAATGTAGTTCCAATATTTCCCCCGCCTATTATACAGATTTTCATTTATAATCCTCCGTTATTTCATTTAGCGCTGCAATAAGTTTATCATTTTCATCCGGCGACTTAACCGCAAGACGGATATACTGGCAATTGTCCCTGTTCATTTTATCAGAAAGATTTTTTATAAGGATATTATGTTTCTCGATCAGCATCCTCGCAAGTTCGGCAGATGTCAAACCATTGACAATTTCAGCCATGATAAAATTGGCTTGCGAAGGGATTATCCTTAACCATGGTATCTTACGCATCTTCCTCACATATCTCTCACGTTCTTTTCGGAACATCTCCAATGCCTGAAAATAATCGTCTTTATATTTTTCCATAATCTGCAGATAAAATTCAGCAAAAGAGTTAATGTTCCAGATAGCGACATCCCTCTTTAGATCAGAAATCATCTGCTTATCCCCAGATGCTAAAATACCAAGACGAAGTCCTGGAACCCCATAGGATTTAGAAATACTTTTTATGACATACAAATGAGGATTCTCCAAAAGAAGATTGTTATCTAACAGTGTATTATCCGCTTCATCCGCAAAATCTGAAAAAGATTCATCAATGATCAAGCGAATATTACGTTCTTTCGCCCAGAAAATGAGCTTTAGCAGCCCCGACCGGGGAATATAATTCCCGGATGGGTTGTCAGGATTGATCAATACAAGGTTGCTGATGGGATTTTTATTAAAAAATGCAATGATATCCGCAACTGTATATGTATAGTCGTTGTTACCGGGCCAAAAACATACCGTGTTTTTCTCACAATACCTCTGAGCATACTCCTCAAACGTAGGTCGGATAATTCCGGTTTTTCCTCTCACATGCGACATCATCGCTTTGATCAGCTCGGCGGCTCCATTTCCTACCACAATATTTTCCGGAAAAACATTAAAACTTTTAGCCGCAAGCAATGAATTAACACGCATACCCGAAGGGTACTGCACCAACAGCGTGCGGAAATTCACTTGCAGTTCATCCATCAATTTCTCCGGAGGAAAAAACGGATTTACCAGGTAGCAGAAATCTAACAGACCGGGATAACGCCAATAGCCGCCGAAACGTCCCTGAAGCAGGGTAATGCGCTGTTTTTCGTCAGGAGTAAAGATAGATTCCGCAATATCTAAATCTTGTATGTCATCTATCTCATACCACTTTTCTCCTGCAAGTTTCGTAGCTTTCATCACAGGCGCATCAAGCATCGCAATCACTCTTAGCACCTGCTCATAATATTCATTCTCTCCAAGCGCTTTCTCATACGCATTTAAAAAAGGAACATAGTAAGTTTCTGAAAAACGCTTACTGAATTTATAGATATTTACCGTCTTAAAATAATCTTTTATTTCATTAAAATTAAAATTTTTCCTAGGTACAAAAGCCTCTATCGTATCATCGGACGAGAGCTTGACGCAGGTTCCATCCATCCAGCTTTCATACTTATCAACAAGAACCACAGTATCACTAGGATCTTTCAATAAGGTATCCAAAACCCCATCTTCAAAAATAAGATCCGACTCAAACAGAAGCGTGTCATCCTGCTTTAGATATTCTTGCGCCAGCGCCAGAGAATAAATATTGTTTGTTTTATCATAAATTGGATTTTCCACATATTCTATCGGAATTTTTATGTTAAGCGTATTGATATAATCAACCAGTTTCTTCCGCTCATAGCCAATGACTATGATAATCCGGTCAACACCGCAGCGTTCTATCTGATGGAGCATACGTTCGATCAGTGTAACGCCGTTCACTTTTATCATGCATTTCGTGTTATTCCGCGTCAGCTCTTTTAAGCGCTTACCCATACCAGCTGCTAAAATGATTGCTTGCATAAATTGTCCTCCGTACTATAAACAATCCGCCTTAAAACTCAGTCTATTTTTATATCGTTTATATCGGCATATTTTTATCACTTGTTAATCAAACAAATTCCAAATGATATGCCCAAACGGAAATTACCATTATACTTTTACCCTGGATAACCGATATAACAATTATATATTATAAACATGAATGGAGACACAATGATTATGCAATTTCCTGACACATATTTT
>CAZTYF010000033.1:0-5216 GCA_964617455.1 uncultured Oscillospiraceae bacterium
AAGAGAAAAAGAAGTCCGTGAAGAAGGCATAAAAGTGGGCGAAGCAAGAGGCATAAAAGTAGGCGAAGCAAGAGGCCGTACGGAAGGCCGCACGGAAGGCATAGATGCTATGATTGCAAATTTACGCAAGGCGGGTATCAGCGAGGAAGCGATACAAAATGCCGCCAAAATGTCACGTGCCTAACTCGTCGTCGCAGTCCGCCTCTTGGCTCGTTTTCTCGCAAGCGAGAAAACATTCGCTTTTCCGGCGACTGCTCCTTTTTCCCGCAAAGTGCACTCCGCCTAAGCTTTGCGGGAGCCCTGCGCACTCCGTGCGCTTTGAACTCGCCTTGTCGTCGTAGTTCGCCTCTTGGCTTATTCTGCTTTTGTGATTTCTATATTTCCCGAGAGGGATGCTATGTTTTCGGCGCCTTCCGTGGCCCGGCCCAATATATACAGGCCGGGATACTCGGGGGCATCCCCGTAGTACATTACCACATCGCCCCAGGGGGAGAAATAAGCCAAAGTTCCCGCAGGGCACGGCCCTTCGATGACATCGGAGCAATCCAATTCTTCGGGATAGAATATCTTTTCGTTGTTGCTGTAATTTTCCACGGCTATGCTCAGGGGCAGTTGATTATACAGTGATTTTGCCGCGGATGTTTCGTTGAGTTCGAATATCACTTCCGTGCCGTCACAGGCGACCTTCATTTTCATAGGGCCCTCCTTGGATTCGGTGTATTCTATGGGCGAAATATTCGTCATATCCCAAAGAAAAAGCTTCGTATTTTCGGCAATTTGCGTCAAGGTATCTATATCCTCGCTTATCACATTGTTTTCGGGAGCATACATCTTGCATCCCACAAGAGTGTCGTTGTTGTCATAATATGCGGCTATAAGCCTGCCGTCATCGGGCACATCGGTTATCGTCACCGTTTTTCCGTCGGTTTTATATTCCGCCGCATCGGAGGAAAAACCGACCAGGCATATCACTGCGGCTATCATAAGCACCGTGATTTTTTTGATTTTTGAATTCATATGTGATTATCCTTTCGCTTTTTTCCGGTTGGAATTCTGATTTCAGCCTGCTGATTTTGACACGGTCACGGTCCGGGTTGCCTCATCCCAGTTCACGTCGAAGCCGAAACTCTCCGCAATGAACCGAATGGGCATCATGGTCCTGTCGCCGATGAGGGCGGGAGCCACGTCGAGGATTTGCTTGCTCTCATTCAAATAGGCGCTGTTATTGCCAATCTCAAGGAGGATAATATCGCTTTTATATGCCAACACCACCGTTTGCGTCTCCTCGTCCCAGGCAACCGCTCCGCCCATTTCCTCCACAACCGCCCGAACGGGCAGCAGTGTTCTGTCGTCGACCAATACGGGGGCCGTTCCCTGTTCGTCGATGGCCTTGGTTTCGCCGCCGACGGTCATATTGGGATTCCCGATTTGAAGCTTTAACTCAAAAGGGGCATCCGCAGCCGAATTTTCGGTCTCGGCCGCACAACCGGTGAGCATAAGGCCCGCCGACAATATGGCCGCAAGCAAAACGGAAATCGATTTCTTTATAAATTCCATTGCATGTACCTCCCCAAATCACTTTCCCTCAAGGGGCAGGTCAAGGGCCGCTCCGAGGGGCGTTATTTTTTTCAAATCCCAATAGAAGGCTTTTGCGCTGTTCGCTCCCTCGGGCGCAGGCAAAAGCTCCGCTTCGCCGGCTTGGCCGATTTTAACACCCGCCAAAATATTGTCTCGGTAATATGCCACTATCAATGTCCCGTTCTCCGAGGCGTTTTTTACCTTTATTTTGCCGTTTTCAAACTCTGTTTTCGGCGCCGCATCATCAAGCTCTATGAGTTCTATCCCTTCGCTCTTTCCGAGATTGCGGCCGTATTGCTTGTCTTTCGAATTGTTCCAATGCTCGTGAACACCCAGATTCGTAACGACTTCCCCTTTGCCGTTCGTATAAACGGTGCCGGATGGGGCGTTTTTTACGAGGCCCGCCTCGTGGAGATAGTTTTCGTTTGTGATATCCCGCGCCGAGTAGTTGTTTTCCCTGACGGTCGGCTCGGCCATCAAAAAATCCGCACCCACGCTGTCAATGGCCACCGGGTCTTGGGACACGAATATGCTCGATGTATAATCCCCGTCAAAAGGCGGTTGCCGCCATTTCGAGTTATCCTCCGTGATATATGAGCCCTCCGAAACGGCACAGATAATGGCATCTAACATATACAGCAGGGTTTTTCCGCCCAAATCCGCATTTGCCGTTAAATCCGCAAGGGGACTGTATATTCCCATCTCGCTTTTTGTCAGCCACTGATGAAGGTTCGCTCCTTCGGGCGGACGCATACTGTTTCCGTTGATAAAGGAGCCGAAGTGATTTTTGGCGCACAATGTTATGCCATAGCTGTGGCCCTTTAGGTTGGCAAGATTGATAATATAGCTTGCCTCGGTGACGCATTTGGGAAGATAATTCACATTTCCTCCAAACTCATATGACCACTTGATCGGCGCATTTTCATCGGGCGTTGCGTTATCGCGAGCCACAAAATTGACACCTTTCAGATTCTCTGCGGTGCACATCTTGACCATATAGTCCGGAAACAGCCGTGACACATCATAAACCGTTATATTTTCGGCCTTTATTCCCGCCTCCTCAACCAAGGAAGTCAGCAAAGCCTTGAGTAAAACGGGATTGGTATAACTCATTTTGGTCTCACCCGAGGTATCATCGTCATTGACGGCCGAACCGTTTATATTGACCTTGATTGCTATTTTTTCGCCGTCCTTGTATCCGCCCGATTTTCCGAGTCTCGTGTTTAAGTTTTCAAACAGCGCCGGCCATGCCTCGGCGGCATTTGTCTTGTCGGCGAGCTTCGCCACCGACTCGTCCACCATTTGCCTTATTACCCTTTCGTCAAAATGCTCGGGCTGCCACCAATAGCCTTTTCCGTCCCACTCGACGCTTTTCGGATTGTGAGACCATACCACCCTGCCGGGCTTGACGCCTATGCCCTCTCCCAAGGGCTCATGCAGGGGATAACCGCCGCCGTCGGCGGCATATGTTTTTTGCCCCATATTAAAACCCCCGATTGCAATCGCTGCCGCAAGACACAGTACAAAAAAATGTATACACTTCTTTTTCATTATACAATTGCCTTTTTATAATATTATTCGATTTTTCGGCGATTTTAGCCTAAATTATCCTTGAAAAATCTTTGCATTTTGTCAAAGGGGATGGCGTTCTTTCCGCCTCCGTCATAGAGGTCGGTATGAACCGCATCGGGTATAATCATAAGCTCTTTGTTGTCGGTGTATTTGTTTCCGTTTACCATATCATAATAGGCGTCCCGGCCGAAATACAGCGAATGGGCTTTCTCGCCGTGGATTACCAAAACCGCACTTCTGATTTCGCAGCTGTATTTCAAAATCGGCTGATTCATGAAGGACATACAGCCGATAACATTCCATCCTCCGTTGGAATTGAGGGAGCGCTTGTGATAGCCCCGCTCGGTTTTGTAATAGTCGTGATAATCCTTCACAAAGAATGGAGCATCCTCCGGCAGCGGGTCAACCACACCTCCCCCAAGGGCATAGGAACCGTTTTTGTAATCGATTGTCCTCTGTGCGTTGAGCGCCTTTTTGGCCTCATACCGTTTCTCTTCACTGTTGTCTGCGTCGAAATATCCGTTGGCGTTAACCCGTGTCATATCATACATGGTGGATGCCACCGTTGCCTTGATTCTCGTGTCAAGGGCCGCCGCATTGAGGGCCATGCCGCCCCAGCCGCAGATGCCGATAATACCGATTTTATCCGAGTCAACCTTGTCCTGCACGGACAAAAAATCAACCGCCGCCTGAAAATCCTCGGTGTTGATGTCCGGCGATGCCATATATCTCGGCTCTCCGCCGCTCTCACCCGTAAATGAAGGGTCAAATGCAACGGTCAAAAATCCCCGCTCTGCCATTGTTTGGGCATAGAGACCCGCCGCCTGCTCTTTCACCGCGCCAAAGGGTCCGCACACCGCTATAGCCGCCATTTTTCCCGAACCGCCTTTCGGAACATACATATCCGCCGCAAGGGTTATGCCGTATCGGTTTCGGAATGTCACCTTGCTGTGATTTACTTTTTCGCTTTTCGGGAAGGTTTTGTCCCATTCCCGCGTGAGTTTGATTTTCTCCGTCATAAATACCATCCTTTCCGAATCAAATCTCGATACCGAAGCTTGAACTAAGCCATATCTTCGAAAATCCTATGTCCTTACTATACATCATAAAACCCGTTTTGTCAATTTTCTCCCCATATATTTCGCCGATTTTTTTCTGTTGAAAAAGCCTCGATTCAATGCTATAATGGAAAAAAGGAAAGACAAGATAATGCCGAAATTCGGCATCACAAACCCGTGCAAATCGGGAAAAGAAAGGAGAGTATTAACCGTGTATGAAATCAATTTGAAAATTCATGATGAAAAGGATTTATACAGCCCCTATGACGAAAATTGCCTGACTTTGAATGACGATGTGGCGGATTATTTGGCGGGGCAATATAACAAAAAAGATATAGGGGACGACGAAATTATCCTAAAAATCAAATGCGACGGGCCCGTTGAATTTGAGCGGGTGCGCGACGCCTTTCAGGAACTTATTCGGGAGCAGCGTATTCGCACAGCCAATCAAAAACGGCTGAACAGAATAAAGCAGCTGTGGCTGTTCTCCGTCGGTTTTATTTTCGTGGCAGCCGCCATTTTGCTTGAGGGTATCCTGGATGCCGTCCCGGTGGAGCTCATCTCCATAGTCGGTTCCTTTGCGGTATGGGAAGCGACAAATATCTGGATAGTGCAAAACCCGCGTACACGCCTCGCCAAACGCACAATGCAAAAATTGAACTCAACCAAGATAGTAATCGAGCAGCCGAATCGGGCTTAAGAAAGCACTCCAAAACCCGAAATGCAAGAATCCCCAACCGAAAATCAATCGGTTGGGGATAAATTTGTTTCGGCAGCGTCCTATGTTTCCGGGCGGTTACCCGCCAAGTATTTTCGGCGCTGAGAAGCTTAACTACTGTGTTCGGGATGGGAACAGGTGTGTCCTTCTCGCTATAGCCACCGAACCGTCGTCGCAGTCCGCCTCTTTGCTCGTTTTGCCCTAAAGGGCAAAAGCTTCGCCTTTCCGGCGACTGCTCCTCTTTCCCAAAATGTGCATTTCATTGGCGCATTTTGGGAGCCCTTAAATGT
>CAZTYF010000034.1:0-4256 GCA_964617455.1 uncultured Oscillospiraceae bacterium
CGACGCAGAGATTGACTAACTCCCATCGGTGTGATATAATACAGGCAATACATCAAAAGGGGGTGCGGTTATGGACAATTTTATGGATTTGATTGAGCGGGACATTGATGTTCGGGAAGATGCCATAGAGGCGTTTGACGGCAAGCTCTTGGAAGAATTGCTCACGGACCGCACAACCGGCGGGCCCATCCTTTGGGGGACGACGGATTATTTTTCACACGGGAAGGATTACGGGGAGTTTTGCCCGATAAAGAAGGAGCTTATCACCGGAGAAAACGGGGCTTTGATACAGCCCCGAATCAAGAAAATCCGAAGCACCTGCGACGACAGGACCCGGGAGAGAGCGGAGGTTTTCACGCCCGCCTGGGTTTGCAACAAGCAGAACAACCTGGTGGACGGGGAATGGTTCCGCAGAGGAGATGTTTTCAACAGGGAAAAGGGCATTGACTGGGAGCCCGCCTCGGAAAGGATTTCCTTTGAGGGCGCTCAAGGGGATTGGAAGGCCTATGTGACGGAAAAACGCCTTGAGATAACCTGCGGAGAGGCCCCCTATCTGGTGAGCCGCTATGACGCCTCAAGCGGGGAGATGATTCCCCTCCCCAAAAGAATCGGTCTTTTGGACCGCAAAATGAGGGTTGTGGAGGAGAATACCGAATCGAAAAAGGAGTGGCTTGAATGGTCAAAGAGAGCCTTTCAAAGCGTCTACGGCTATGAATATCAGGGGGACAATCTGTTGCTGGCTCGGGAAAACCTTCTGCTGTCCTATATCGATTACCACAGAGACCGCCTCGGGAAAAAACCCAATAAGGAGCGTCTGAAAGAAATTGCGAAAATCATCTCTTGGAATCTTTGGCAAATGGACGGGCTGAAATATGTGGTTCCGGGCAGCTGCAAAGATGAGAAAATCGTTAATTATTCAGGTTATATTGGTTATAACGATGAGGTTACGGTAAAAACAGAAACAGAAATCATACGATGTGAAGGTTGTGCCAAAGAAGATATATACTCACACAATGGCAAGTACTGTATTGTCAAAGATTGGGAAGCGGATGAAAAAACCGAAGAGTTTTTGTCAATGTTGAAAAGAGGTGAGACACTGTGAGCGAGATTATGAGCGAGCATATTTACGACGGAACTATGGAATACAATCTCATATATGTTTTCGAGATTCCCGACGAGGCCCACAAGGGGTACCTGAAAATCGGGGACCACCGTTTCGAGAGCTCCAAAAGCTACAGGGAGCTGCCGGATGATTGCGACGAGCTCAACAGACAGGCCAAAATACGCATCGGGGATTACACGAGAACCGCCCTGGTGGACTACAGGCTTCTGCATACGGAGCTGGCTCGGAGGTCGGTTCGCCTGGATGACGGCACAATCGAGAGCAAGACCTTTCGAGACTACGATGTTCACAATGTCCTTGACAGAACGGGCTTTGACCTTCGCAAATTCCACGAATCGGGAAAACCCAGCGAGTGGTATAAGATAAACCCGAAAACCGCCATCGCCGCGATCAAAGCGGTGAAAGAGGGCCGCGCCGTTCTTTCCGCAGAGGAAGTGCGGGAGCTCCTGTCCGACTCCCGAGAGGCTCTTCCCACCCCGAGAGATATACCCCCGATTACTTTGCGGGACGAGCAAAAAGCCTGCGTCAACAAGACCAAGAGGGTTTTGGACCGAGGCGACCAAATGCTTTGGGATTGCAAAATGCGCTTCGGCAAAACCATCACCGCCTATGCCCTAATCAAAGAAGCGGGCTATGAAAAAGTCATCATCGTCACCCACCGCCCCGTTGTGGTGGACGGCTGGAAAACGGATTTTTATAAGATATTCAAGGACGGCCGGGTGTTTGTGTCCAAAAAAGACCTGAAAAAGAGCGCCTCCGATTCCGAATATGTGGGAAACGACGGGGAAGTCACGGCCCAATTGGAAAACCTGTCAGAAAGCCGCAAACCCTTTGTCTATTTTGCCTCCATGCAGGATTTGCGGGGCTCGAAACGGGCGGCAGAAAAAGCGGGCGAAAAAAAGGAGAAAAGGCCCGATAAGAACAATGCCGTGTTTGATATGGATTGGGACCTTGTTATATACGACGAGGCCCACGAGGGAACACAGACTCCTTTGGGAAAAGCCGTTCAGGAGCTTTTGGAAGAGCCCAAAGAGGGAAAAGCCCCCAAAAAGATTTTGAAGCTTTCGGGCACTCCCTATAACATCATGAACCAATACGACGAAAGCAATACCTACAAATGGGACTATGTGGACGAGCAGGAAGCCAAGGAAAAGTGGGAGGAAAACCACCCCGGGGAGCCGAACCCCTATGGGGATTTGCCCCGGCTTAAGATTTACACCTTCGATTTGCGGAACAACCTGTCCCATTCCTATCGCTACGAAACCGAGACGGTGGCTTTCAATTTTCGGGAATTCTTCAGGGTTTGGACCGGGGACAAAAAGCAGGATTTTGCCCCGATGCCCGAGGGAGCCCATATAGGCGACTTTGTCCACGCCGAGGATGTGAGAGCCTTTTTGGATATTATATCAAGCGACAGCGCGAGCAGCAACTACCCCTTCTCCAAGCCCGAGTATCGGGATTTGTTCCGCCACACCTTCTGGATTGTGCCCGGAGTGAAAGAGGCCCGCGCCCTGAGCAATTTGCTCCGCAGGCATCCGGTTTTCGGCTCCTATGAAATTGTCAATGTGGCGGGAGAGGGAGATGTGGAAAAGCCCTATGACGACGCCCTGAAAGAGGTGCGCTCCGCCATAAACAAACACGACCGCACCATCACCCTATCCTGCGGCAAACTCACCACGGGAGTCACCGTGGGAGAGTGGACGGGAGTTATGCTCCTTGCAGGCTCCGCCAACACCGGCGCCATGGAATATATGCAGACCGTATTTCGGGTTCAGTCCGCAGGCAGCATCGACGGCAAGCAGAAAAGCGTCTGCTATGCTTTCGACTTTGCCCCCGACAGGGCTCTTCGGGTTTTGTCCGAGGTCCACAAGCTGAAAAAATCCGCCGTGGGCACCGACGACAACGGCAGAATCGCCCTGGGCAAATTTTTGAACTTCTGCCCCGTCCTGGCGGAGACGGATTCGGGCATGAGCCGATATGATGTGCCCCAAATGATGAAGCAAATCAAGAGAATCTCCATTGAGGCGGCCATCAAAAGCGGCTTTGACGACGACAGTATCTACAAAGCCGATGCGGGCATAGTGGTGGATCGGGAAAAGCTGAGGATTATGGACATCATGGTCAAAAGGCTGACCCCTCAAAAACATCAAAAGCGTGTTCGGAAAATCATAGTAAACCGCCAAGGCATGTCCGCGGAGGAATACGAAAAAGCCCAAAATGCCAAACGAACCCCCAAAAGGGAGAGAACCCCCGAGGAAAAGGAAGCCTTGGAAAAGGAAAAGGAGCTTCGGAAAAAGCAAAGAGCCCTCTTCGATTTGCTGAGAGGCGTGTCCATCCGCCTGCCCCTGCTTATATTCGGAACGGCGGAGGATTTCGACGAGGCCGTGCGCCTTGAGGATTTTGTGGACATAGTGGACGACGAATCCTGGAAGGTGTTTATGCCGGAGGGACTGAGCAAGGACCTGTTCAAAAAACTGCTCACCTTCTATGACGAGGATGTTATCGCGGCGGCAGGCTCCCGCATACGCCACATGGCCAAGGCGGCGGACGAGCTTATGCCCACAAGGCGGGTTATGAAAATCGCGGAGCTGTTCTCCTATTTCCGAAACCCCACCAAAGAGACGGTTCTGACCCCCTGGCGGGTGGTGAATATGCATATGGGCGACACGATCGGCGGCTATAACTTCTATGAGGAAGGCTATCCGGAGGAGGGCATCCTTGAGGAGCCCCGCTTCATCGACAACGGGAATGTGACAAGGGATTTGTTCCGAAAAGAAGATGTCCGCATCCTTGAGATGAACTCCAAATCCGGCCTCTATCCCCTCTATGTGGCATACAGCATATACCGAATGATTATCCCGAAGAGTGAGGATGAAATGAGCCTTGAGGAGGCCCGGGCTTGGTGGGGACGGGCCCTTGAAAACCGGCTGTTCGTCCTTTGCCAAACCAAAATGGCCGTGTCCGTCACAAAGCGCACCCTGGCGGGATATACGGACACCCCGGTGAATGCCGTATACCTGACAAGGCTCCTGGACAGAATGGATAACCAAGAGCGCCTGGCAAGAAAAATCACAAACCCAATAACCTGGAACAAAGAAGGTGAACGTATGAATTTCGGAGCAATAGTAGGCAA
>CAZTYF010000035.1:0-3185 GCA_964617455.1 uncultured Oscillospiraceae bacterium
GCCCTCAGATAAGGATCATAGTGTAGCGGACGCCGATAATGGCTTCCATCCGAAAATTCTATGTCCATAACCGGATAATGGTAACCGTAGTATTTATCTCTGAAACGAAGCGCCCGGACCTGTTTCCCCTTGCGGGATTCCTGATATCCGATATATTTTTTCAATAGCTTTTGCGATGTCACTTCCCTGCAGATTACATCTACGAAATATAGATTTTCCTTATTCGGAAACTGTTTCCTTACAGCTCCTACCTGGCATGGTGTCCCTGAAAAACATACAACTCTTCCGTCAGCTAAAAACTCTCTAATTTGTGCGTATACCTGTGATATATCGCTTTGTACATATTTACTGTTCCTCAATACAGACAATGCGCTTTCATTATCCACTGGCATATGGCGAACCACAAAATTTTTATCAAAAGCAGCGCCAAATACAACACCGCCCTCCCGCAGAATCGCATTTGCAATCGCAGTAAACGCTCCTCCCGATGTGCTTTGTCTTCTGATCTCCTCATTACGATGCTGTACAATATATCCCGCCCGAGCAGAAAGAGCGCTCTTTTGAAAGCCCTGTATAGGACATATTTTTATGCATTTGTCACAATTTATGCATTTTTCTTCCTGTATAGAAGGATACAGAAAACCCTCCTCATCTTCTTTTAAGGCAATAGCTCCAACAGGACAAATATCAGCGCAGCTGCCACAACCACAGCAATTGCTTTTTTCGAGAGAAATCACGGCAATTTCAACTCCCCTAATCTATAAATCCCAGCTGGGCAAGCATGAGCAACAAAAAAGCACATTGTAAATGAATCAATTCTAAGAAAAGACGCTGTTTATAGCCCAACCGATTTAACGGATATTCGCGACAAATTTCTTTCAGAATATCATCACGGCAAATTTCTCTGATCCGTTTTTTACACTCAAATTTGTTTTTTCCTGACCTTTCCGGTGTCTCTTGACTTATACTCCTTCGGATACCAAGCATATAATATTTCATAAAACGCAGCTTTGCCTCTTCGTATATCCCGGCGTTTTTGAGCCGCCTGACTCCTTCCCTGTATATTTTTTTTTTCATTTCATACCAATTAGGGCGATAGCGGGTAGATAAAGAGTCGTGATTGAAACGGTAATAATAAAGATTATCTGGCAGGATACAAACCTTTTGAGCATACTGGTAATAATCCAGATTGAAAAACAGATCCTCTGAAGTAAATTCCCGTTCCGAACAAAACTGGAGTCCATGCTTCCGGATCAGGCTCATTGAGTACAATACCCCACACACACTCATACGGAGGGTATCTCCTCCTTCAGGAAGGCTGCCAAACATTTTGGGAAGCATTTCACGTTGCACTGCTTCTCCCTCATAACAGGTTTCTTTCTGAAAATAGCCGTAATAGGGGAAGTCTTCTTTCTTATCGTTAACACGAACGAAACTGCCTATCACCGTATCCGCAGACTGTTCCACGGCTGTTTTCAGCAATCTCTCTACCGCTGTTTCCTTTATGTAATCATCCGAGTCGACAAATACCATATAATCTCCATGTGCGCACTGTATACCCGTGTTTCTGGCAAATCCCAAGCCTTCATTTTCCTTGTTAATCAGATGGAAACGAGCATCAACCGAACAATACCACTCACATACTTCCTTCGAATGATCCAATGAACCGTCATTTACTAGGATTACCTCAATATCCTCATAGGTCTGATTCCGTATTGATTCTAAACATTCATTTAAATAATTTTCCGTATGATAAATCGGTACAACTATACTGACCATTTCCTGCGTCAATCATCCTTCCAGCGCATCTTTCAAAAATAAATAGGAACGTGAACGTTCTGCTTTTAACACTTTATCAACCTTCGAAAAATCAATTTCCTGCATACACAACGATCGCAATTCGTCATCATCTTTTCTCCCCGTTAAATGTCTTGAGGAAAGTCCTGTCATGTTCAGTAGAGAATCAATCCGTGAGTTTGTAGATTCACTATTTTGTTTGAAAAATCGATCCATTGTAAGGAAATCTTTATGATAAATAATGGAAAAACAGGTTCCGTGGAACGAATCCGTACATACAAACGCGGCATTTTTTATCAGATTAACAAATTCCTCAGGTCCCACATCATAAGGTTTTTCATCTCCAAATGATTCATCCCCTTTTACAAACCCATCCAGGTGCTGTAGAGCTACAATTTTGTATCCAAGTATGTTTTGAATCTGGCAGGCCATTTCACGATGATCAGGATTCCTTCCAAGGAAATAGCACAATATATATTTCCCATTTACTTTTGGAATGCTCTGCTTCAGTAGATCATCCCAGTCTGCGGCGTCAAAAAGCAATGTAGGGTCAAGCACGACCTCTACATCTTTATTTAAGCCCAAGCTGTGAATCAATTCAGCCCCAGATGTTTCCCTTACAGATATGGCATAAAACCGTTTCAGAAATTCTATAGCTGCATATTGCTGCCTATCAGGTAGCGATACTACGCCAAAACTGGTCGCGTAGGAAATTTTCCTCACGCTTTCAGGCACAAATGTTAGCGTATAAAAATCCTGTTCAATATTTGCAGGGTTCCAAAGCTGATCGCTACCAACAATTACTGCATCAAATTTCCCTGCCAGCTGCGTCAATTCGATTCGACTAGAACTTGGAGCACTTAAATAGATCCGTTTCTCCCAAAATTGATCAAACAATTTATCACGAAAAACAATCTTCTTTTTAATTTTAGGATGAATCGCCAAAGTCGCTTTAGCCATCATTTCCCGAATTTTACGTATTAATACATCTTTCTGAAATAAAGATTGTAACAGTCGATGAAAATAATATTTTGTTTTAGAGAAAGGCATAAATTGTTTGGGAGATGGGCAGCAAATTGTTGTTCCATGATATCCTAATTTCTGTAGGGCTTGCTGGTTTGCGTATGCTTGCAACATACTTCCATAATTATGATTGTAATAGCAAGAAACAATCCCGATCTGCATTTGGCAAATATCCTCTCATAAACTTTAGGTTATCTCAGGCAATTGCATTATGCCCGTATTTTCAGTATATAGTTGATGGAATTTTCCCTGCCCAAGTGCCCTTGCTCCATCATCCGAGTTTTATAATATATTTCAATAAATTAAATCCAGGTTGATTGTAAAATGAAGTTGAGCATTGGATAAGAAATCCATAGAGTTGCATC
>CAZTYF010000036.1:0-1930 GCA_964617455.1 uncultured Oscillospiraceae bacterium
AACGGGAAAAATGAGATAGTGGCGATGCGGGAGATGTACGGGCTTGCGTCTGGGGCAGCTGTTATTCACACAGAAATGCCAAGTGATATAAGTCGATATCAGATTTATATTTTCCCAAAAGAGCTTCCAGTAAAGGCAAAATTTCGGTGTTCCACTTTTCACCGGATGCGGTTTTACTTCATTCTCATTCATAATCTTGTTTCCTTAAAAAGATAAAAAAATGTCTCCCCTGGGTCACATCATAGAGAGGTGCGGGGAGTCCTGTTACTTTGGATTATAATTTACTCACGGTGAAAAATCAAGAACTTTGAGAGAAATTCCGAGCAAATGATACATCAATCGCTAAGAACCGCTTTTGATTCCTCCATGCTGTCATATCCTTCGCTCTTTTCCCGCCCCGCTGCCTCCATTTTATATCTTTTCCAAAATGGCATCCAATTTCTGTAATTGGCTTTGATGCCGTCGCAGAGGTCTCAGGAGAGTTTTGATATTTTCCGGAGGGAATCGCAAAGAAGCGGACGAATGGCAAAAGATGGTCTTAACATTACGAACAGCGAACTCTTGGAAAAATTAAGGCAATACCGCGTAAAGATTGCCGTGCAGATGTAGGAGCGGATTTTTCGTCAAATGAAACAAAAACCACAGGGAATACCTTGTGTATTCGCGGGGATTTTTGTAATATATGACGGAAAAGACGCCCAGCCGTTGGGCGACAAAGACGGTAACCGGTCTTTGGGCGGTGTTGCCTTAAACCTTATGGTCAACGGAGAGATAAAACGAGCCGGAGTCCTGTGTTTTTACAGGAAACCGGAAGAAATCATTATGTATTTTATTCAAGCATCAATCATATTTTTCTAATCATATGACAATTTCTCTCAAAGTTTTGGAATCCCCCTACCCAAACAAACAATGTAGCCCGACTTGGAAAGCGATTTGATGTTTTTTTGCTGTATGCGGCTATGTTACCAGCCTTATAGAGATTTGAATTGCACATCCGTTGCCTCAATTTGAAATTCATAATATGTGTCGGTATCATCATCCAGTGCTGCAACTTTCCATGTGTTGTTATCCTCACATTGAGTATCCAGAATACTGAATGCGCTTAACTCGCCTTCCAAATTCGGATATTCTTTAACCCCGGAAAAAGTTAAACAAATTTCTCCGGTTTCCGATGAATGGTTGTTATAATCTTTCTGAGCCCAATAGCAAAAATCAATAAAAACGAATACGGTTGATGTCTGCCTGTCAATTGAAATTTTATCTAACAAGCTGTCATGAAAGTAGTATTTTTGTTCCAATTCAGATACTGTCATAGGATGACCCTCCCGGAATAATGTGCGATTCTTTAGAGTTTTTATTAACTGGATTTCCATTTTTGTTAAGATATCTTCCAATTTTTTTATCCTTCGCATCTGGATTATCAATATGATAGTGACTTATTCCCGCGAATCCTTGCTTCCCATTTTGAGCTTTATCAAACCTTATCCGAAAACCTGTACGCAGTTCCTTAAACACGCGAGAATGACCATATTTTTTTGCTCACGGCATGTCAGAGAAAATCAAATTTTAAAAAAAGGAAAATGGTATACAGTGAAAAACAGTGGGAATATTACGGTAAATCCGGTTACTGTACGTATCGTAGATTAGCTAATCAAAAATTCTGAGTTTAATAAAAAAACCTGTTTGAAAGCATCACTTTTTCGAAAGAGGTGCTTTTGATTATCAAAGGGACTTAGACTGTTCGGCATAACAGACTAGATGAAATTACAGTTCTTCTTTCACAAAGATTGTACTGCGGATCATACCCATCCAGCAGGTATACGGAATTGTTCCCGGTTTATCAGGGATAAATTCGATCACATTATCTCCCGGCTTCAGCTTCACACTGAGATCATAGGCGGGAATGTATAGTTCGTTATTGCAGCTTGTA